>JAFXFN010000021.1 GCA_017520505.1 Clostridia bacterium | reverse complement strand
GTTCACAACCTGCTACAAAGGAAAATGCACCATTTTCGCATTCGCAAAATCGCAAATTTTTTTCTGACCGTAGAAACGGCGAAACCCCCGATAAAATCGGGGGTTTCTTGGGCAATATCTTTTTCATTGCCCATCGATGGCTGGGATAGCTGGATTCGAACCAGCGTAATGCAAGAGTCAAAGTCTTGTGCCTTTACCAGCTTGGCTATATCCCAAAATTAAATTACTTAAACAGTATATCACAAAAAAACCTTGAAGTCAATACTTTTAAGAATAATTTTTGCATGCCGCACATTTTCATAAAGCATATTAGAGCTTTTGAGCGAATAGATATTTAGTGATATTGTAAGGAGGAATTATCTTATGTTTATTTATTCGTTCAAGGCATCAACAATACGTTTTTTTGCAATTATAGTTTTAAGTGTGGCAGCAATCATTACACTGGTTGCTCTGATTCCCAAATATGAGCCTACGTCTGTTTACACCGAAAATCAAAAGGTAAATTACAGCAAGATACTGACCAATGAAGACAGACGGAATTTTCTCTCGCAGTTCGGGTGGCAAACTGCCGAAGCGCCCGTAGATGAGGCGGAAGTGAAGATTCCCGTAAAATTTGATACCGTTTACGAGTCATACAATACACTTCAGACAAAGCAGGGCTTGAATCTTGAAAAATACAAAAACAAGGACGTTACACGCTACACATACGAAATAACGAATTATTCCGATTATGACGGTAAGGTCCTTGCAAATATAATCGTATATAAAAACAAAGTTATAGGCGGAGATATATGCTCAGCCGATGTTAACGGATTTCTTCACGGATTTGAAAAGGACGTAACGCTTCCTTAAAATTCGATCTTCATTCCGTCGTAGCTCATAATAAATCCGTGCGGCTTTGCCATTTCCATAAATTTGTCATACGTTAAGTCACAGTCGGGTGCACGCAAGCCGTTGTGGCTGAAATGGTGGCTTACAAATATCGTTCTTTTATCAGCCGCACCGAGATTCATCAGCCGTTCTTTTACTTTCAGGTTAGCAGGGAAGCCCATATGTCCCGTTTCGGCGCTCTGATATCCCATTGTACAGTCAAGGGAAATGAGGTCGCAACGCTTACCCGCAAGATATTCAAACGTCTTGTCGATGAATATACCCGTGTCGTGGCCGTAAAGCATACGCTTGCCGTCTTTTTCAATAAGGTATATATAAGCATCCTCATTTGCGTGAAAAACGGACAGCGGAGTGACCGTATATCCGCCTATGTCCTGCGGAACGTACGGCTCAATATAAGTAAAGTCAACGCTGTATTTGTCATATTTTTCTTTAAGCGCACGTGTGACGACCGCTTCGACGGCACGGTTGCCGTATGTGTGTAGCTTGTCATCAAGCTGACCGTCAAAATAACAGTATCCGTAGCCTCTGTATTGCAAGTCAGCGGCGTTGCAATGGTCGGGGTGTGAATGGGTGAATATTATGTTTTTGATTTTGCGAAGCTCAATGCCCGCCTTTTCTGACGAAATATGAACGTCGGGTGAAAAGTCTATCATAAGCTCACCGTTTATAACAGCTCCGCTTCTCATACGGTATTCCTTGCCTCCGAGCGCCTTTGCGGTCTTACAAAATCTGCAGTCGCAGAACATACCGGGTATTGCCTCGGCTGCTGCCGTTCCCAAATATAAAAGCTCCATATTGCATCCCCTTTCATTTGCGGACTATTATACATTAAAATTCTTTAAAAGTCAATATTTTTTTCCTTTAGTAAAGAGTTGTTTTTAAGAAAACAGCTCTTTTTTACGTCTTGCACCGTTTTTTTTACCTCTTGGGGAAAAACTATTTACATTTTCCGACAAATGTTATATAATGCACTCAAAGGCGGTGAGGGTGTGAAGGTACGTATAGAAGAATCGGAAAACGACGAAATAGTTATACGCTGTAAAAAGCAGGACGGCGATGTTTTCCGCCTTGCGTATGAGATACAAAATCTCCTTTCACACGGCGAGTTGCTTCTTACCATCGGAAACAAAGAATATTATGTATCCCCTCAAAACATTTTGTTTTTTGAAACCGACGGCGGAAAAATATTCGCACATACTGATGAAAATATGTACGAAACACAGCTGAAGCTCTATGAGCTTGAGGGAAGGCTGCCGCAGTACTTCGTCAGAATATCAAAGTCCTGCATTGCAAACATTATGAAAATCGACAGCATAAGCAGAAACATAACGGGGGCAAGCGAGATATCGTTTGTTAAAACGAATAAGATCGTATATTGCTCACGCTCGTATCTGAAAATGCTGACGGATAAGATCAAAGAAATGAGGTTATGAAAATGAAAAGAAAATATTTATGGCCGATAACGCTTGTTGTCTGCGGTGTACTTATGCTCATCTCCGCAATTATATCAAGTGCGGGCCTGGTAGATTTTCCGCTTTATAAAGCGGTAATTGCAATTCCGTTTGTTGCCCATATAGTTGTAAAGGGAATTATAGGCAAAAGATTTTATACTATTCCGATACCGCTTACAGTTCTGTTCTTGCTTTTTGAAGAAAACATTGCAAAATGCGCAGGGGTTGACAGCGGAGATCTTATATCAAACTGGATAGTTATACTTGCTGCAATTCTTATATTTATAGGTCTTGCGTTTATAACATTCTTCTACGATCACAATGATGAAGATTCAGAAGAGGTTAAAGCAACAAAAAATAACGTATCTGCTTCCGTGAAATACATAAACTGCCACGACTTCGTACACGAAACGGTTGAATGCAACATGGGATCGTCTAAGGTGTTCTTTTCAAACGCTTCCGAATATGAGGGTGATGCCACACTCAAGCTTAACTGCAATATGGGAAGTATAGTTGTATGTGTGCCTGCTGATTGGGATGTTGATGCAAAGATCGACAATCATATGGGGTCTGTTAAGGTTGACGATAATACACCTATCGAGGGCGCAAAGAAGCTGAGGATCGTCGGTGAAAACAACATGGGCGCTGTTCACGTTAAATTTAACTGAAAAAACTCGAAAAAAAATTAAAAATCCCTGAAAAAAATTGTAAAAAGGTATTGATTATTTGAAAAAAGTGTGATACAATACGAATTGTATTAAGTTCCTTTTACGGTGCTTCAAAATATCAACAGCGTGACGCCCTCTCAGGTCACGTGTTGATGCACAAAATTTTTCAGGAGGTGAACGACTTGCCGAATATCAAGTCTGCAAAAAAGCGTGTTAAGGTAATCGAAAAGAAGACACTTCAGAACAAAATGTTCAAGTCTTCTCTCAAAACAGTTATAAAGAAGTATGACGCTGCTATCGCTGAAGGCGATAAGGCTAAGGCTTCCGAAGCTTACAAGGCTGCTGTTAAGAAGATCGACCAGGCAGTTGCTAAGGGTATCATCCACAAGAACGCAGCTGCAAGAAAAAAGAGCCAGTTTACTCTTAAGATTAACTCGCTTTAATCAAAACGCTTAATCAAAAAAAACGTGCCGACATTAGACGGGTGCTCGTAAGACAGTAATTCTAAAAAAATTACTATTTTACGGCATCTGTCTGACAGGGTTGGAAACAACAACGAAAAGAACGATGTCGAGTCGAAAGACTTAACATCGTTCTTTTTCTATCTCAAAATCATTGAAATTACGGAGGTTTTACCATGAAACGCCTATTATCTTGCGAGTTTAACTTTGATACGGTCTGTGTGGAGTTGAAGTTCTCAGACGGCACTATGATTGCCATTGATACCATTGCGGTTGAAAATGAGGTGGCAGACAATATTTATCAGCGGTCAGAGCTTGACTATCTTATCTACAATGACCCAATTGCATACGCCGATCTGATACTCAACGGCAATCCCCAAGCCTACCTAAAGGCAGTAACAGAATACAAACCGCTTGATTGATTTTCTCACGCCCCAAGGTCATCTTGGGGCGTGTTTTCAAAAATGTTACACTTTAATGCGATAAATTGTGCCCTGCCATCTTGAAAAAACGGCGAAAAACGTGTATAATAAGTGTGTACACACATGAACAAATTGGAACTTTTTCTGTGTTTTCCCGTCTATATGAATAAGAAACTAATCTACAAGGAGGTAGTTTATATGAGAAAATACATAGCATTAGTTTTAGCATTGCTCTCCCTCGTGTCTTTGTGCAGTTGTGGATGGAACTCCCAAAAGGCTGTCGCTACTGTATTTAGTGAAAATGTAACCAAAGTTGACATCACTCATCGTATCGGGACAGAGACTACAAATTGGAGTATAGAGGGAACAGAAATTGACCCTCTGAGAGAGTGGTTTAACAAACTTAACTACAAACATATTGAGGTTGAAGACGGACAGACTCCTGGTGATGTCAATGGGAATGAAGTTTACACCTTTGATTTTACAGGAGGAGAATGGCTCGGTTTTTCCTATGTTATCAACGGAGAGAACGATTGCTATCTTCTTAATCCTGAGGGAAATTGGTTCGCTGTTACTAATCCGTCAAATCCACCTACTTCTTGTAGTTGTGACTCAAACGATGTCCCACCTACAGCACCAGAAGCCTATGCGTTTGAAGCACAGTATATCCGCACGAACGGATATTCCGAGGAAAGAAGCTATCCGTATCATGTAGTAATCAATTCAAAAGAAGAACTTGATGCCTACTATGAAGCTAACAAAGGACTTTTTGACTTGGAACGCAAAGATAAAGTGTACTCGGACACCACGATAGGGTTTCTGGATGCCTGCGACAAATATGATGCCACCTATTTTGAGAGGCAGAATTTGGTGTTGATTGTTCTTGAAGAAGGTAGTGGCTCTATTCGGCATGAAATTACGGATGTTCGTAATCGTTGGGACGAAAATGGTCATTCACTTGGTTGGAATATAACCATCGACTGCATTGTTCCCGAAGTATGTACAGACGATATGGCTCAATGGCATCTGTTTCTTGAAGTCCAGATGGGAGATGTTATTAAGAGCAATGATGATGTGTGGATTAACGGAAAACTCAGCGATAGCTATGCAAACGAACTGATGAATACCGGCACGGGAAGTTCCATTCAAGTAGAGAATCCGAACAATGGAACAGACAATGAAGTACGAGTCGGAATATGGGGTGTCGATTTTGCAGACGGCAATTCGGATAATAACATCTCCTTATCTACAGACGATGCCAAAGCGTTAGAGGAAATGCTTTTGTCGGAACTGTGGATTGATGATTTGATGGACTGCGTATCCGATGTTACGCTAAGTGCTGCCGATGGAAGATGTCTGAAATATTTATCTACTGATGGAATCATTAACGATATAGATGCTCATCGTTGCCTTGTCTTGAATAATGTAGAACGAGAAACTTTTAATTCTTTACTCGAAAAATATGGAACGCTTGGTGGTAATGTAGTTACTGATATTCCCGAGCAATCAGATAAAATTATAGCACCAGAGCACCCAATCACAATTACAGCAAACGATGAAAGCATAATCCCATATCGCCACTTTTTATACAGTGGAAGCTGGGACGGAAATGGTTTTCTTTGTGCCGATGGGGTTGATTTGTTATCAAAACTGCCGCAACTTAAAACAGATGGCGTAATTCCTCAAAGCCATTATTCAGATGATTTCAAAATATTACTTGAAGATAGTGTAACACTTCAACGCATATTGTTGTATGACGGAAATTTCAATCAGTTAGATACTCTAATGAATGTTTCTGATCTGTCCACGTTAGATGCAGGAGAATACTACGTAGGATTTGTTGTAAATTGGCAAGGTGCATACATCGAAGCAGCACAGCAAAATGAGTATATTGGATGGGCATGTACGCTTAAATTGATTGTTGATTATTGATTGATTTTATATTTGACCGAGGTTATGTGTTGTCATTATTAGCATCATAAAAAGGACAGATAATTTATGCCAGATAACAGAAATCGTAAGCGACCGATACAGGTAAAGTTCTTCGTAGATGAAAAAGAGCAAGCTCTGATAAAAAAGAAAATGGAGCAGGCGGGCATTGAGAACATGAGTGCCTATATCCGCAAAATGGTAATCGACGGATACGTTGTAAAATTGGATATGCCCGAACTTCGTGAGCTGACACTCAAGATGAAAAGTATCTCCAACAGCGAAAATCAAATCGCCAAACGAGTCAATGCCACCGGCAACATCTACGCAACGGATATTGAAGAAATCAAGAAGAACCAAGAAGAAATTTATGAGGGCATCCGAAAAATTCTCACTTCACTTTCAAAGATAGAGTGATGTTCAGCTCCGCAGGAGCGTAGCCGATTTTGAAAAAATCGTTAAAGGGTTTGGGATGTTGCCCAACAAGTTTTTGCAAAAGGCAGCACCGCTGAAATTTGCAAAACGCACGATGTGTGTCCACACGTGCATTGCTTGCCAAGTATGTTTTTAACATAATGGCAAATATGCAAAGTGGGTACCGCCGTGCCCTGCTTGCCAAGTCGGTGTGTACGGACATCGGCTGTGCTTGCCGGCATCAAAATGCAGAGTGTAGCTACACCTGCTGTGCTTGCTATTCTCTGTTTCCCATGATAGCAAGCGCCATTTCCCTAAATGGAAATCGGCGGCAACCGCCGCCTTGTCTGCCCAAAAGCGAAACGGACGGATGCTGTCAATGGCGGCGTAGCCGTTCATCTTGACCATTGACAGCGTTTGTCCGTTTTGCTACCCACATGATATTTTGAAAGAAACGAATCGAAGCGAATGAAAGAAAAGGAGGTTCGACACCATGGATGAAAAACGCAAAGAGGAAGAAGCCCTTGAGCTTACTGCCGACGAAATAGACGAGCTTGTGTTTGAGGAACAGCTTGCAAGCGGAGAGTATGACGAGGAAGTTCCCGAATACTATTTCTCCAATCCCGACCCGTATGCAAAGGTCGAGCCTCGTCCCGATGATGCCCCCAAGCGTGAGTTTACTTTCGATGAAAAGGGCAACATCGTTGTCAAGAATCTGTCTGCCTTTTGGCTTCCCGATGTAAAAATCGTGGACGAGATCGGCGGCACAGAATACACAGTTACAGGCAGCTATGAGGGTACAGAAACTCTCGATAAGAAGCTCCACCGCATTATGGAGCAGAACGCTGCCGATGATGAATTAGGTATCACGGAGGATGGCGAATGAACAACGACACCTCTTTTGATATAATCCAAGAATCCAATCCTGTACAGACAGTTGCCCAACCGAAGGAGGATAACAAAATGTTAAGGGCAACAGATAGAATCACAGCACTTTATTGCAGATTGTCCGTCGAGGACACCAAAGAGGATAAGAAGAACGGCAAAGAAGATTTGTCGAACTCTATCCAAAATCAAAAAGCCATTCTGCTTCAATATGCACGAGACCACCGCTTCCCCCACCCGACGTTTTTCATCGACGACGGATACAGTGGTGTGGACTTTGCTAACCGCCCAGGCTTTCAGAAAATGCTTGCGGAGATTGAAGCAGGAAATGTTGGCACAGTTATCACGAAAGACCTTTCAAGACTTGGACGAAATTCCTCGCTGACAGGCTTGTACATCAACTACACATTCCCACAGAATGATGTTCGCTACATCGCTATCAACGACCACTTTGACAGTATCAATCCCAATAGCACCGACAGCGACATTGCCGGTATTAAAAACTGGTTCAACGAATTTTTTGCCAAGGACACGAGCCGCAAAATTCGTGCGGTGCAAAAGGCAAAGGGCGAGCGTGGTGAGAGGTTGACCGTCCATGTGCCGTATGGTTATTGCAAAGATCCGGAGGACAAAACCAAGTGGATCATCGACGAAGAAGCGGCACAGGTAGTCAAAAAGATTTTTACGCTCTGCATGAACGGACGTGGACCGAGCCAAATCGCAGAACAGCTTGAACGAGAAAAGATACTCACGCCCACCGCGTACAAAACCAAGCAGGGCGTAAAGACACCGCACACCGAGCCGGAGAATCCTTACCGCTGGCACGAAAGCACCGTTGTCAATATTCTTGAACGTAAAGAGTATATCGGTGCTACGGTCAATTTCAAAACCTACACCAACTCCATTTGGGATAAGAAGCAGAGGGAGAATCCCGAAGAAAATCAAAAGATTTTCTACAACACCCATCCTGCGATTATCAAACAGGAAGTCTTTGACAAGGTGCAGGAAATCAGACAGCAGCGACACAGGAGAACGGCAACGGGCAAGAGCAGTCCGTTTTCGGGTTTGGTGTTCTGCGCCGATTGCAGACAGAAGCTCTACTACTCCACTACCAACTACTTTGAAAAGCGGCAGGACTTTTTCATCTGCTCCACGCACAGAGCCAACAAGGACAAGTGCAGCGGACACTATATTCGTGCCGTCGTTTTGGAGGATGTGGTCTGGAAACACATGAAAGAAGTTATCTCTTTCGTGAGCCAGTACGAAGCACATTTTAGGGTGGAAATGGAGCAAAAGCTCCGTCTGCAAAGCGAGGAAACCATAAAGGTATATAAGAAGCGTCTGGCACAGGCAGAAAAGCGTATAGGGGAGCTTGACCGCCTGTTTATCAAAATCTACGAGGACAACGCCAAGGGTAATCTGAGCGACGAACGCTTTGCTATGATGAGCAAGACCTACGAGGACGAGCAGGCGCAGCTTAAAGTTGAAATCACAAATCTGCAAAAAGAAGTCGAAGTACAGGAACGACAGATAGAAAACCTTGAACAGTTTATTCAGCGGGTACGCAGATACACCACACTCACAGAACTCACGCCATACGCCCTCAGAGAGCTTGTGAAGGCGGTTTATGTGGAGGCACCCGACAAGTCCAGCGGTAAGCGCAAGCAGAAGGTACATATCGAATATGACCTCGTTGGCTACATTCCCGTGGATGAACTGATAAAAGCGGAACAGGCATGACCGAAATCATGCCTGTTCCAAGAAATTCAAATATTACTGTTTTACGACCACCGAGCATTATGTCGGCACTTTTTTTATCCTATATTAACGTCAAGCGAATAACCGTACTGCGCCATCCAATGATCGCCTTTGTTGTGCTTTGTAAGATTACATTTATATTCGCCTATATAAAGAACCCCGCTTTCATCATACACGCTTACGGTGACGTTGTAAAAATCTCTGCCACCGGCCAGATGGGGAAATGTAGCTTGTGCAAATACAGCACGCTTACCGTCAAAATCTATCGCCGTTATATCATTACCGAAAAAATATTTGCTTTCGTATACTGTCATACCATATTCATAAGTTCCGTCAGGCAAGGCTTTATAAAAATATATTTCATAATTCATGTTATCATCGTATGTTTCTACTTCAATAAAATCATTTTTGAAGATTGAATTTATGTGTCCTTCGTCAAATAGCTTTATGTCTTGTATACATTGCATCGTCTTTAAGTCAAGTACACGCAGAAAGGTTTTTTTACAGTCACTATCCTCGCCTAAAATGACGAGTGTTTTCTCTGTGACAAATTTGTTTGATTCTATGAAATTTTCTCCGGGATCGTATGCAACCTTCAGCGTATCTTCATAAACCGTATTTTCATCGTAGTTTAGGGAGTATATTTTATCATAATCTTTGAAAGCTGTGGTTCCTTTATCATATAAGCTGAAAAATATCGTGTCGTCGGTATATACCCCGGATGCGCTGTAATAAAGGTCACGGCATGATATACTTGAATATTCACCGCCTGCCTCCGCAGAGATAACTACTTCGAAATCATCGGGTACGGGAGTTTTGAAAAATTCGTTTACTTTTTCCGTTAAAGCTTTTCTGTTTTCCTCACTTAACGTGAAGTTTGGCAGTGAAATATCAACCGTTATGGGAAAATATTCAACAATGTCACGAAGCATTAATGTACGTGAAACGTTTTTGTTTTCTTTTTTTGCCTCGCTGATTACCTCGCTGTATGTATCTGAAATGGTTTTGATGTGTGATATTTCGGTTGATAGGTGTATAGCACTATATTCATCATCTTGCGGATAAAGCCCACTTGGGCTGAATTTGTAATCAGTTGTACATTTCGGGGTAAAACCGATTGTATAGTCTGTTTTCCAGTTTAACTTATATTCATAGCTTGATTCAAGTGAAAACGTCACGCCGTTTGCGTATATTTTGTCACCCAAGAGTACGTTTTCCTCAAACGATACCTTGTCTTTGCCCGAATTTACCTCGGCTGATATATATGCTGTGGAGATGCCGAATAAAACGGCAAAAAGCAAAATTATAACGGTTAATTTCTTCATTCTTCATCCTCCGTCATACTGTCAAGCGCAAGGCTTACTCTGTCGCTTTGGTAGCTATATGATTCCTTTATGAACTCAACAAGCGTTTTGCCCTCATCTTCAAGTGTGTCTGTTTCAAAATCAGCAATTATCTTACCGCCTTTAATAAGCACGGCACGGCTGATAAAGCCCGACACTTCTTCAATTAAATGTGTTGAGAGCATAACCGTTTCGTTTGGCTCCAAAATACCAAGCAAAACCTTGTAAAAATCCTCACGGTTAAAAATATCATTTCCCGTAAACGGTTCATCCATAAAGATATAATCAGCACCCTGACAGAGGGATAAAATGACCTCAAACTGATCTTTCTGGCCTTTTGAAAAATGCTTCACCGCTTTATTTCTCGGAAGCTTAAAGAAATTCATAAGCCCGTCATAACGCTTGTCGGAGAATTTTTCAAAATGCTCCTTGTAAAAATCACGGTGCGCATCGGGGGAAAGGGTAGGGAACGTAGAATTTTCAGCCGTTGCAAACGATATTCTTGCAATGTTTTTGTGCGTTATTTTTTCGCCGTCAAGCGTTATTTCACCCTTGTGGCGGATATAGCCCAAAATGCACTTCATAAGCGTGGTCTTTCCCGCACCGTTTTCGCCGAAAAGACCGATTATCTGTCCTTGCGGTATTGTGAGGTTGACATCGTCAAGCGCTGTCTTGCTTCCGTATTTTTTCGTTAAATTCTTAATTTCTATCATAATAAACTCTCCGTAATAAAATCAAACAGTATATTGTGCTTTAAGTATATATCAGGTGTAAGGATATAGTAGAGTATAAACAAAATTATAAGTGTCAGCTTTTCTAAAAGCATACAGAAAACCATATATCCAAATGGGACTATAATGTAAAGCTTTTCCGTTGCACGCCATACAGGCAAACGCTTTGTCAGATATATACTTTTGCTTTTTATAAGATACATATATCTGTAAATTATGAAGCATATCATAATTACGTATAACACAGAAAAACCGATCGTTCCTTTGTCTGTTATATCGCTGAAGTAAGGTATTGTCCTGCCGCCGGGGGATTCCTTTGCCCAGTTAAGCTCGTATTTGTATTTTGAAGCAAACGATACTATAAGTATCAAAAGTGCAAGAATACTACCTATGATCAAAACACATATTTCGGGGAAAAGGTCAAGTCCCGGAGGGGAATATTTTTTAATTAGTTTCTTCATCTTCTTCCTCCTTTATATGTACCGTATACAATCCCTTAAGCACAATTAATAAAGTCAATACCTGAAAATTTATATCGCTTGATATAGTTCCCATACTTCTTGTAAATGACAAGCACACCACGGCTAAAAGCCATATTATCGAATACGAGAATTTTCCGTGTCTGCTTTTAAAGGAAAACAGTGCACACGAAAATGAAAGACCTATTATTATAGATAAATTACCGACGACCATAAATGTTTCATCAAGCGGTAAGACGCTGTGTAAAAAGTCAACTCTGTAAAATGCTAAAAACAGCGATTGGTCGCTTATAAGCTCGCTCGGCGCATTGTTTATATAATATTTGCACATCGCAAATAACAGCATTGCCTGAACGGCAAACAGCGCAAAAAGTATAAGAAAATTGTAAACTGTCTGTATGTAGAAAAATGCTTTTTCACCGATTTGCAATCTTCCTACCGTATATGCCGTCTTTTCTGAATGGTTAGAAGAGGATATAAGCACCTTGCAGACCATGCAAAGACAAGCCAAAAATGAAAGAGGATAAATGAAATTAAACGTTTCTTCAAGCATCGGTATGTTATTAATTTCCTCTGTCAGAACACCGTTAAGACGAATACCGTAGAGTGAAAGCTGTAAAACGGATAAAATAACAAAAAGTAAAATGATTTTGTAAAATGACATTTTTGCGAAAAGTCCGAAAACGGACACAAATTTCTTCATCATCAATTCTCCCAATGTTTTTCAATAAGTGATACGGCATCTTCCTTTGAAAGCCCCATTTGCTTAAGTGAGGACACAATACTGCCGACGTCGTTTTCAAGAAGCTGTATGCGTATTTTCTCCGTTTTATCAACATCGAGCGACATATAGCTTTTTGCTCCCGCACGTGATTCGATAAGTCCCTCATCCTCAAGCGCTTTGTATGCCTTTTGTATCGTGTTCGGGTTTATGCCGAGAAGCGCCGACAAAACACGTCTTGACGGAAGCTCATCTCCATTTTGTATGGCACCTGCGACAACTCCTCTTTTTATGTGACGCAGTATCTGTAAATATATAGGTATGCCGTCAACCGATATAAAATCTTCAAATGAAATCAAATAAACACCTCCAAACTGTATTATCCTTGTAATACGGTTTAACTGTATTATACACATAGTACAGTTGTTTGTCAATACCTTTTGGGAAAATTATTTCATAATTTGTTTCGCTTTAAATTTTGCAAATAGATTTCCGCAGGAAATCTGCGCCATTTGCCTGCGGGCAGTCCTGCGGACTGTGGGGGGCGCAGGCATGGCGCCTATATAACGACCTTTGCCATTTTGTAAAAATGATAAAAAAATACCGACTCTGACGAGTCGGTATTTTAAAATCGATATTGATTAGTTCGTATAGTTATCGAAATAACCCTGAACAAGAACGATAGGTGTACCCTTGTCACCGCTTCCCGATGTAAGGTCGCAGAGTGAACCGATAAGGTCTGTAAGACGTCTGGGTGTTGTACCCTGGGATACCATCTGACCTACGAGGTTTGAATCCTTCTTCTTGATATATTCGGAAATTGCTTCCTTGAGCGCATCGCCCGAAAGGTCTGCAAAATCATTGTCTGCGAGGTATTTAAGCTTTACTTCGTTGGGCTGACCGATAAGGCCGTCTGTGTGTGCGGGAGAAACAACCGGGTCAGCAAGCTCCCAAATTTTACCTACGGGATCTTTGAATGCACCGTCACCGTATATCATGACCTCAACGTTCTTACCTGTTGCCGCATCGATCTCAGCCTTTATCTTGTCAACTACAGGCTGGCAATCTCTGGGGAACAGCTTTACTGTTGTTTCTGTTGCCTTGTTTGAGCCGAGAAGACCGTAGTTTTCGTTGTAACCGCTTCCGTTAACGCTTTCTGTAAGTATTTCATCAAGCGAGCAGACCTTTTCAGCACCGGCCTTGAGCAAACGGCGCTTTGTTCTCGCTCTTGTATGAATGTCACAGTTGAGAACATTTTTTGCATAGGGAAGAATAGCACGGCAGTCGTTTGCGAGGATTATTTCAGCTTCACAGCCGCATTCTTCGATAAGATTCTTGTAGTATTCAACGTAGTCAACACCCGTGAATGTGTGCTTTATATAACCAAACAGCTCACGGTATTTCTTTTCATCAAGCACGTCACGCCAAGGATCAACGTCCTTTTCGTCAAGCATATCGTCGTCAAACAAGTGGTTGCCCACCTCGTCAGCGGGATAGCTGAGCATAAGAGTAATTTTCTTAACACCCATTGCAATACCCTTAAGGCATATTGCAAAGCGGTTTCTTGAAAGTATGGGGAAAATAAGACCGATATGTCCTTCGGGGAATTTTGCTTTAACGTCAGCAGCAATCTGCTCAACAGTTGCATAGTTACCCTGTGCTCTTGCCACAACTGCCTCTGTAACTGCAATTACGTCCTTGTTTCTTATCTCAAATCCGTCTGCCTTTGCCGCATCAAGCACGCTTTTTGCGACGATGTGTGCAATGTCGTCACCTTGACGGATGATAGGTGCTCTTACACCTCTTGAAATTGTTCCCGTAAGTCTTTCCATTTTTATACCTCTTTAAATTAAATTTATTCAAAATTAGCAAGAGAAGCTTCCATATAATTGTTGAAATATGAATTTCTCTTTGTTATCCAGTTATTGATATCGTTTATTTCACGTGTCCACGTGCGGATGCTGTATCTGTCGGGAAGCTCATAGCTCCAAACTGCAATATGCTCCTTCATAAGCGGATTGAGCGTATCGGAAAGCCCCGATACAGTTTTTTGCAAAAATGAATGTGCTTCATCAGATGTCAAAACATCACAGTAAGCCTTGAATTCATTTCTGAATTCATCGTTTCTTAAACAGAAGGCGAGAAGTCCTTTCAGATAAAGCGGATCGGCGTAGTCCTTTACGTATTCAAATTTACCGCTGTAATAGTTTTCAAGGACAAAATCAAACGTGTTCATATTTGCAAGCGTGTAAAGCTCAGGCAAAGCACGTGATTCATATCTGCCCATTGTAAAGTCGCAGTCACGCATCGCAAAGCGCCACTTTCCGTCCTTGTACGTTCCTGATTCGGGTGTACCTGTATAGCACCACAGCTTGAGATTGTTGTGTGCCCAGTCAGTATTACAGAAGTAAAGATTCAAGGCAGTGTACTGAATGAAGTTTTCGATGTCTATTTTTGATTTTACTTCCTCATAAAGAGCATCATACTGTGAAGGCTCGGCGTTTATGACCTTCTTGCAAAATGCGGTGAAGTCATCAAGTGCTGTTTCAACACCCGAATCGACCTCATAGTAAAACCACGCACCGCAAAATCTTCCGCAGGGAATGTTTTCATCGTGTCCGCCCTCACACCATTTTTCTGTGTCAAGCTCAGACTTCACAACGGTCACGTTTTCTTTATCCTCTATGCCGTAGAGGTTGGAAATGTAATCCTCGTCGATATCCTCTTTCATATCGAGTATACCGTAATACTCGCCGTTAAGGTAAACTGCGGCAAATACAGATGCCTGCGATGCTACGGCAGGGGCGTATTTAACAGCAAAATTGTTTACTGCCGCATCACGTATCATCGATGCGTTGTCACCATCCTGCGCACGGCTGAGAAGGGAATCGTTTCCGCCGTTGCGAAGCACGATCCTGTCAAATCTTGCAAGAGCGTCACCGTTTTCAAGTGTTCTGTTTGAAAAAAGCGTATAATCAAACGAACCGCTTCCGTTATAAAGCATTTCGTCGTAATATCCCGTTTTTCTTGCCACAAGTCTGAATGACTTTTGCTCAACGGAACGTGAAGAACCGCCGAAAATACGGATTCCCGCATCCTGGGATATGACCTCGGTGCCGTCAGGCGAGAATATTTCAACGTGGCAAACACGTTCCCAAGCTTTTCCGGAGCCTTTATAGTTCGTAATAATTCCCGTATCTCCGTAAAGATTTTCGTTATCCGTAACGAGCGATACTGTATAAGGAGCAGTTGTTATTCCTTTATCGGATTTTATATACGTATTCGTTTTTATTCTTCCGATATTGTTTCCGTCTTTGTCAAAGCAAGCGGCACGCACAACTGATGTGCCGTCGTTTGCAACGGTAATTTCGCCCGTGTATTTTTCTGAATTTTTGTCAGGCTCGTTTCCGTCAAGCGTATACGTGATATACGCACCGTCGGGAGCATTTGAGGGAAGAGTCAGTGTAAGCATCTGTCCCTTTGAATAAAATCCGCCGGGGAGTGAAAAATCAGCATTTACATATTTTGACTCTTCGGGATCTGCCTGAATGTCAGCCGTGCTCTCGTCGGTAACTACCGATGTTTCGGCAGACGTCGTATTGCTGTCACTGCCAACGGCGGTATCACCCGTGCAGGATGAAAGCAATAAAGACACAGCAAGTAAAAGCATAGCGGTATTTTTGCGGTTTTTCATAAGCTGTTGTTCCTTTGTGTAAATTAAAGTATGAAATTTATAACACATCAACCCAATATATTATGATACCACTATTTATAATAAACTTCATTACATATTTATTAATTTTTAATAAAAGTCGGTAGAAAGTTGTTAAAATTTCGGTGTTAACTATTAGCGAGGAAAGAAATTAACGATAATTTTACAACGGGATAAATTAACATATAAACAACACGTATATAATTGCCTTACTGATTATGAAAGGTTATAAGGTTATGGATATATCAAGTATTGATCTTAAAAATGCCGAAACCGCATTCGTGTGTGTCGGAAATGAGGGCACAGCGTGCCGCTTCTATGCGTACAAGAAAGAAAATGACGGATATACGCTTGTCTTCGAAACTGACGGTTACATAGGACGCGGAGGAATACATCCTGCAAGTGAAAAATTTGAGGGTGACGGAAAAACCCCCGAGGGTGTTTATACTATAGGTGAATGCTTTGGCAATACACTGCCGCCATGTGAGATGAAAGTGCCGTATACCGTTATTGATGAAGATGATTACTGGGACGGCGACAGCAGCTCTCCTTCCTATAATACCCACGTGCGTGGAAGTAAAATGGGAAAGGAATGGCTTGAAAAGGGAGAATATGAGCATCTTATAAGATACACTAACTCATATAAATATGCCGCAATGATAAATTACAACGTTTCCCCGGCAGTACCGAATAAAGGCTCTGCAATATTTTTGCATATCCCATCACCCGGTTCAACTTCATCCGCAGGCTGTGTCGTTATACCCGAAGAATATATGGTGAAAGCGCTTGAAATGATGCGTGAAAATACCGTTATTGCTATATTTGCCAAATGAAAAGATCATATATTTGCCCCTCAATGATGTGCGCCGATATGTTCTGCCTCGGCGAAGCTGTAAAAGCACTTGAAAAATGCGGTGTTGACTATCTTCATATAGATATAATGGACGGTGTGTTTGTTCAGAATTATACGCTTGGCACGGATTATATAAAAAATCTCCATTCGTTTACGGATATTCCGCTTGATATCCATTTGATGATAACCGATCCTTCTGATAAGCTCGAAAGATTTGATATAAAGGAAAATGACCTTGTAAGCGTTCATTTTGAAGCATCAAACGATATTTCAAAATGTCTTGACTATATCAATTCAAAGGGCGCAGGGGCTATTCTTGCGATAAACCCGAAAACACCGTGTGATGTTGTCATTCCATATCTTGATAAAATAAAAGGTGTGCTCGTTATGACGGTAAATCCCGGATATGCAGGTCAGAAGCTCGTCGAGGGGTCACTCGAAAAAATAAAAGAAATGCGCCACCTTTTAGATGGCGCAGGATATGAAAATGTCTTTATCGAGGTTGACGGAAACGTAAGCTTTGAAAACGGCGTGCTTATGAAAAAAGCAGGTGCCGATATGTTCGTTGCAGGCTCATCAAGCGTATTTACAAAGCAAATGATGCTCAATGAAGCATACTCAAGGTTCAAAGACTATGTAAAATAACTTATTTTCCGTTTAAAACAAGTATTGCAAAATCAGCATCAATGATGAAATTGTCACGTGATGCAAGCTCGCATTTTGCCATATACTGTTCGGTAAACAGAGTGTAAAAATGCTTCGGTACTTCCGAAACGAGATTTTCACCGTTTGCAAGCATTATCTGAAACGCATATTCGCCGCGATGTCCGACAAAGAACAAAATGTCGGATATTGCGGCATCTTTGTTTGTTGCCTGAAGTCTTGAAGCGAAAAACAGCTTTAAAAGCTCAATTATCCTGTCATCAAGCCCGTTTTCAAATATCGTTATTTTTTCACGCATGGAGTTTTCGTTTGATACTATCCTCATTTTATAAGGCTTTTCCATACGCTTTTCGGGAAACTGCTTGTCTATTTTTTTCTGTGCATCTTTAATGTTTTTGATACATTCATCAACATTTTCGCCATCGGGACAAAGGTGTATCATAAATTTCTTATCCATATCGTGATACAGCATCGGATAGGAAAGTGCCACCACACAGCCGCATTCAGGGCAGGTGTGCGTGAAAAGCTCACCTGATAAAAGCTTTTTCTGCGCCTCGTCGTCGAATGCACCGTTAACCGATTCGTAAACGGTTACGTCGAATTCGCACGAGCAGTCCTTACATTTGATTTTCTCTATATGTTCAAGTGCCATTTTGAATAGATCCTCTTTATTTCTTTAATTTACGTCTGTCGAAGCCTCTGAACACGGCAGGCTCTTTTTTCGGTCGTTTGAATACAAAAAAGTATACAGCAAATGCCACAGCACCTATTGCCAATATGACAAGTAATACCGTTAAAATTATTTTGAATGAAAATGATGAACTCAGAAATGAAACGTTTGATATGCACATATTGTATTCTCCGCCGTCTTTATCTGAGTGTGGGCGGATCCATATTTTCATTCCGTCTGTATTTTCCTTTGTAAGCGAAACGAAGTCTTTTATATAGTACGAAAGGGTGGTGCATCCCTCAGACGGTATCTGCGATACCCCCTCATATACTACACTTTTGCCGTTTTCATCTCTGCCCCACAGTCTGCACATAACGTCAACTGTTTCCACACCGTCGGGACATTCGGGGGTTATGTCGAATTTTATATATCCCGCACCGTCAAGCGGTATATCGTGAAGCATACGGCAAACGCCTCGGTATTCGCAAAGATCGGAATTATATGTCACACAGTAAAGATGCTTTTCCTCGCCGTCTGTCCTGACAGATGCCGAATATGCATTGTCTGACGGATAAAATCCCGATACGCCTTTACTGAAATCAAACGTGTGAAGTACCTTTCTGCCCGAAACACTTTTGAAAAGTCCTGACATAACGATGCGTTTTTCTTGTTCGGAGGTATGACCGTCTATTATATCCGAATAAAATGCACCTATTATATTCTTATAATCAGCAGTATATATAGATGATGAGGCTGTATCTATATATTTGAATACTTCATATATTTCCTTTGTTTTGTCAGCAAGCTGAAATGTGTCCTCACGCCTTGTATAAAGTCCCGAATTTATATATTCATCGGTCTTTAAATCAACGTGCGAGGAATAGATAAAAGCGTTTATAAGCGGATCTGCTTCCGCTGTGTAATAAGCGAGCGAATAAGCCGCCGCTTGCTTTTTTTGCGCTTGCTTGCTGTTGTCACCGCCTGTAAAGGCACAGCCCGATACGGTGAGATAACGTGTGTATCCGCACTCAAAATCTCCGCTGTTTATCAGCGATGTCAGCACATCGGGATTCTTCATTGTTACATACGGCGTGTCGGATGAGCTGAAAACAGATTCATTCCAGAAATCACTTTTTGAAATGTCTGCTGTGTCGATTTCAGCACACAGATGCCACGGAATACTTCCGCCTTTGTTTATCTGTGAGTTGAATGATGACAGAAAATCGTATGCGGTATAGTCAAGTGAAAAATCGGGTGTACCGTCACGTGTCGGTGCGTTGAAGCATCCGTTGACGGAGGTGTACAAAACAGCGTTTGAGTAAGTGCCTTTTATAGCAGCGTAAGCCGTTCTGAATATTTTTGTGTAATCGCTTACATAGTCAGACAAAGCCATTTGTCCTGCATAATTGCCGTATCTGTTTGAATTGACGGTATTGCCGATAATATAATTACCCACAAAACCGTATTTTCCGTTTTCTACGGTATAACGTGAAGCTATAAATTTAAGTGCGGCATAATAATATTCCGATGCTTTTTCACCGTTTGGATTCACACCGTAATATTTTGCCGATGATACGTCTGTTTTATAATAAAGCTTTTTTGCGCTTTCGGATTTTGTGTTTGACGGAGATGATAAAACTATCTGTGCGTATACATTAATATTACTGTCGGTAAGCACCTTTATTTTGTGGTCAAGCAAATTGACGTATGAGCTGTTGAAAAAGTATGATCTGCCGTCTATATTTATCATCTGCGATGAGCTTGCATCATCTGTTATCATTTCATTTAAAGCAATATCGATGACGGTGTGTGCAATTCCAAGCTGTTGGGCATCGCTCATAAGTCTGACACGCAGCCCTTTTTTGGAAAACGGCTTGGGCATATCGTATCTGTTTTGCGCCAATATATCACAGTTTGTTATATATGCGCCGTCAAATATCGGTGTATAAGCTTCATTTTCAAATTTGCAAATGCTGTACTTTGAATAAAGGTAGGTGTCATTTTCACATTTGACCGATATTTCATTCTTGCCCTCGGAAAGCTTTTGCAAAGGCAGAAATGTACCGTCGGGGGAGGTCATAACGAGATAATACTCACTTGACGGTGATTCGCAGGAAATATCAAGATGTTTACCGTCTTCGGATAAAACAACCGTTATCCCACCCTCTGCCGCAGCAGTATCTGCTGCGGCAATTGCGGAAGAGGGAAGAATAACGGTTAATAAAAGTACCAAAGACAGTATTTGTTTCAATATGTCTTTAAATTTCATTTTACTGTGCGGCTTTTACAATAGTTGTAAAGTCAGCAACCTTGAGAGAAGCACCGCCGATAAGACCGCCGTCAACATCGGACATTGCAAGAAGGTCAGCTGCGTTTGCGGCGTTCATAGAACCGCCGTACTGAATTGTAAGCTCGTCAGCAGAAGCCTTATCGTAAAGACCCGCAACAACGTCACGGATGATAGCGCAAACCTCGTTTGCCTGCTCTGTTGTTGCAACCTTGCCTGTACCGATAGCCCAAACGGGTTCGTATGCGATGATGACCTTTGCAAGGTCTTCCTTGGAAATACCTGCAAGAGCCTTCTTTGTCTGAATAGCAACTATCTCAGCTGTGATACCGCTTTCACGCATTTCAAGTGTTTCGCCAACGCAGATGATAGCTGTAAGGCCTGATGCGATAGCAGCCTTTGCACGGAGATTTACCGTTTCATCTGTTTCACCGAAATACTGACGGCGTTCGCTGTGTCCTACGATTGCGTACTTAACACCGCACTCAACAAGCATTTCTGCGCTTATTTCGCCTGTGTAAGCACCCTTGGGCTCAAAGTGTACGTTTTCAGCACCTATAGCGATGTTTGTACCATTTGCGGCTTCAACAGCAGCGGGTATGTTAACAAAAGGAACGCAAAGAACGATGTCAGCCTTGTTATAAGCGGCAACCTCGGGTGCGAGAGCCTTTATAAATTCTGTTGTTTTGGAAGGTGTCATATTCATCTTCCAGTTTCCTGCGATAACTGTTTTTCTCATATCTACACCAACGCTTCCTTATTATTTGTCCTGGAGGCAAGCAATACCGGGAAGAACGAGTCCTTCGAGGAATTCAAGAGATGCGCCGCCGCCTGTGGAAATGTGTGTTACCTTGTCAGCAAAGCCGAGCTTTTCAATAGCTGCTGCGGAGTCACCGCCGCCGATGATGGAGATAGCGCCGCTGTCAGCAACTGCCTGAGCAACACTGCGTGTACCGGATGCGAACTTTTCCCATTCGGAAACGCCCATAGGACCGTTCCAGATAACTGTTGCAGCACCCTTGATAGCGTCTGCGAAGATCTTTTCTGTAGCGGGACCGATGTCAAGACCCATATAACCATCGGGAATGTTGTCGGAGTTTACGAGCAAGAAGTTACAATCGGGATCGTACTTGTCACCTGCACGGTTGTCAACGGGGAGAAGAAGATTTACACCCTTAGCCTTTGCCTTTGCCATAAGCTCTTTTGCAAGCTCAATCTTGTCATCCTCGCAAAGTGAATCGCCTATAGAGTAGTTGTTTGCCTTGTGGAATGTGTATGCCATAGCACCGCCGATGATAAGTGTGTCAACCTTTTCAATGAGGTTGTTGATAACACCGATCTTGTCGGAAACCTTTGCGCCGCCGAGAATAGCAACGAAGGGATGCTTGGGCTGTGTAAGTGCGCCGCCCATGATGGAGATCTCTTTCTGAATGAGGTAACCGCAAACGGAGGGCAGGTAGTGGCTTACGCCTTCTGTTGAAGCGTGTGCTCTGTGAGCTGTACCGAACGCATCGTTTACATAGATCTCAGCCAAGGAAGCAAGCTCCTTTGCAAATTCGGGATCGTTCTTTTCTTCTTCCTTGTGGTAACGAACGTTTTCAATAAGCATAACGTCGCCGTCTTTAAGTGCTGCTGCCTTTGTCTTTGCATCTTCGCCGATAACATCGTTTGCGAAAACAACAGGCTTGCCGAGAAGCTCGGAAAGCTTTTCAGCTACGGGAGCGAGTGAGTACTTGGGATTGAATTCACCCTTCGGACGACCGAGGTGGGAGCAGAGAATTACCTTAGCACCGTTGTCGGAAAGGTACTTGATAGTGGGAAGCGCTTCTCTGATACGCTTTGCATCTGTGATTGTCTTTCCGTCAAGCGGAACGTTAAAATCACATCTTGCAAGGACTTTTTTGCCCTTGACTTCGATATCTTCAACTGTTTTCTTGTTGTACATAATACACCTCAAAAAAATATTTTAATATAACGATGTGATTATATCATAAATCCCACCGTCTTTCAATAATAAAATGTGAATATTTGTCAAAAATGAAATATTTATTTTTAATATTCGATATTTTACCTTATTTTATACCAATGAGTGAATATTCGAAGTGATGCGGTAGGGGATGGCGCCTCGACATCCCGAAATCGTTTTTCGTTCATTTGATAAGATATGATATGTAAAACACAAAACCGACTCAATAAAAGCTTGAGTCGGTTTGGGTATTAGTTTATCTTTGTCAATTTTGCATACGTTGCCATAAGCTTCTTCGTTCCGAAATTGTCAAATACTACCTCGTAAAGCATATCCGCACCCATTTCGGTTACCGACTGTATAACGCCCTGGCCAAACGTCATGTGGCGTACACGGTCGCCTGCTGTAAATCTGTCATATCCCGTTGTCTTACCGAGAGATGTAATTTTGTTAGTGTCTTTCGTAAGCTCAGTAGATATTATATGACGTTTTCTTCCTACTGTCGGTTCAGGCTCTGCCGTCTTTGTGAATGTGCGTTTAACAGCATCCGTTTCGATGTATGTGTCGGGGATCTCATTTAAAAACGTGCTCTTAGGATTGCGCTGTGTCTTGCCAAACAGCATACGTTCATCGGTGTGTATCATATAAAGATACTTTTCTGCGCGTGTCATCGCAACGTATGCAAGTCTGCGTTCTTCCTCAAGCTCAGCCGCATCTGTAAGTGATGACATTCCGGGGAATATTCCGTCTTCAAGACCGGGGAGGAAAACAGCGGGGAATTCAAGTCCCTTTGCGCTGTGCACCGTCATCATAACAACGGCATCGGCATCCTTGTCGTAAGCATCTACGTCTGTTATAAGCGCTATATCCTGCAAAAATCCTTCAAGCGTTGCGTTTTCGTTTTCCTCGCAGTAAGCCTTGATGTTGGAGAAAAGTTCTTCAATGTTGCGGAGTCTGTCACGGTCCTCGTCAAGTCCCGAATTTATAAGCATCTCACGGTAGCCCGTAAGCTCAAGAAGCGGTTCAAACAGCTCCTCAAGCGGACGTGTATTGGCAATTTCGAGAAGCTGTGATATTATTCTTGTAAATCCCGAAAGCTTTGCGGAAACCTTTGCAAGCACGGGAAATTCGTCGCATCTCATCATAACGTCAAAGATGGATATTCCGTAGTCTGTTGCTATACCCTCGACAACGGCAATGGTGGAATCGCCTATTTTACGCTTCGGCTCATTGATTATTCTCTTTAAACGAAGATCGTCACGGGGGTTATTGATGACCGTGAGATATGCAAGCATATCCTTGATCTCTTTTCTTTCATAGAAACGAAGACCGCCGAGAATTCTGTAAGGAATTCCGCTTTTTGCAAACATATTTTCAAGTGCGTTTGACTGTGCGTTTATTCTGTAAAGCACGGCGCAATCAGAGAATTTAAGTCCCTGCGTGTTTACAAGGTCACGTATGGTGCTGATGATGAATTTTGCCTCGTCGTTCTGTGTATATACACGCTTGACACGCACCTTTGCACCGTCGGGTGCCTGTGTCCAGAGCTCCTTGCCTCGTCTTGCGACGTTGTTGCGAATGACAGAGTTTGCCGCCGCAAGAATATTTGCCGTCGAACGGTAATTCTGTTCAAGCTTTATAACTTGAGCCGCATCGAAATATTTGTCAAATCCAAGGATATTTTTAACTGTCGCACCGCGGAATTTGTATATACTCTGGTCGTCATCACCAACAGCCATAATGTTGTGATGTCCCGTTGAAAGTATGTAGGTAAGCGTGAACTGTGCGATGTTCGTGTCCTGATATTCGTCAACGGAAATGTATTTGAATCTGTTCGTGTAGTATTTTCTGACCTCAGGGAAGTTTTTAAGAAGCGTTACGGTGTTGAATATAAGGTCATCAAAGTCCATTGCGTTGTTTTCTCTCATCGTGTGCTGGTAAAGCTCATATACCGTTGCAACGCTTGATGTGCGGGGATCTCTCGATTTTGGGGCATTGTCTGTGAATACCTCGGGCGTGATAAGCTCATCCTTTGCACGGCTTATGCAGTTCTGCGCATATTTCGGAGCTATCGCTTTTTCGTCTACGTTGAGCTGCTTCATACACTGCGAAACAAGACGCTTGCTGTCGTCGGCATCGTATATAGTGAATGAACGTGTATATCCGAGCTTGTCAGCGTGTGCACGAAGTATACGGACGCATATCGAGTGGAACGTTCCCACCCAGAGATCGTCTGCCGCCTCGCCGAGAATATTAGAAAGACGTGTCTTCATTTCGTTCGCCGCCTTATTGGTAAAGGTTATGGCGAGTATGTTGTAAGAGGGGCAGGGATCGACCGCAAATTTTTTAAGAAGCTCACGCAGCTCATTTTTTTCAAGAAGATTGTAGTTGTGCAGTTTTTCTATATCCTCAGAGGTAACGTTTTTGGGTATATCATCAACCTCACACGCACAGCCGAAAGACATAATATGAGCGATTCTGTTTACAAGAACCGTTGTTTTACCTGTGCCCGCACCGGCAAGCACCAAAAGCGGACCTGTTGTATGGCAGACCGCCTTTCTCTGCATATCATTGAGCGATGAATATAATTTTGTAAAAGCCTTCTGTTTCAAAGCAGAAATTTCCTGCCTGCTTATCGTAGAATTCATTATAACCTCCGAATTATTTCGTACATATATAAATGGTGACAGCACACCTCCTATATTATATCATATTAAATTATTGAATTCAAGAACAATCAGGGTAATTCCTGTGTGCATTTTGTAAAATATATATCTTTATGCAAAAAATACACACTCAAAACCGTCTCGTTTCGAATGTGTATTTCTACTGCTTATTTTTCTTTTGTTACAATGCATACAGCGTGTGCCGCTATACCTTCACCGCTTCCTGTAAATCCGAGATGCTCCTCCGTTGTTGCCTTGACATTTACCTGTGACGGGGAAATGCCGAGAACGGAAGCAATATTTTTCTTCATCATCGGAATGTGCGGTGCAAGCTTCGGAGCCTGTGCAATTACCGTTGCATCGATGTTGGAAACCGAATAAGAATGTTTTTTCAGCAGTCCTTTTACTTCTTCGAGTAAAAGCATACTGTATATTCCTTTATACTTTTCATCTGTATCGGGAAAATGCTTGCCTATGTCGCCTTGACCGATAGCACCTATCAGCGCATCGCATACAGCGTGTGTCAGCACGTCGGCATCGGAATGACCGACAAGACCGAATCCGCAATCAATGAAAACACCGCCCAAAACAAGCTTTCTTTCAGGTGACGTTGCGTGTACATCGTAACCGTGTCCTATTCTTATCATTTGCCGTTTTCCTGCCTGAATTTCAGTATTCCCTCTGCAATTCGTATGTCCTCGGGTGTAGTTATCTTGATGTTTTCGTGTCCTGTGTCACATAAAAACACCTTGAAGCCGAGCCTTGACACAAGGGAATTGTCATCGGTTGCCTCAAATCCGTCTTCCTTTGCAGAATATGATGCCGCACGGTAAATATCCGTTTTGAATATCTGCGGTGTCTGTGCGTGGCGCATTGTGCTTCGATCCGCATCAGACTTGATAAAACCGCCGTTATCGGCAATTTTCATCGTATCCTTTGCCTGTGCGGAGGCTGTCGCTGAGCCGAAACGGTAAGCGGCTTTGCAAACCTCGCTTATCATTTCGGGTGTCACAAGACAGCGTGCACCGTCGTGAATAGATACGAATTCACTTTTTTTATCTACACGTGAAAGGCCGTTCATAACAGACTGCTGACGTGTCGAGCCGCCCGATACCACGTGGGTTATCTTCTTGAATTTGTACGTTTTTATAATGCTTGCTATATCGTCAAATTCTTCCTTACGGCAGACGAGTATTATTTCGCTTATGTGCTTGCAATCCTCAAATTGCTGTACGGTGCGGGCAAGAACCGGCACACCGCAAATATCCATAAGCTGTTTCGTCTTGTCGGACTTCATGCGTGAGCCGCTTCCGGCGGCGACGATTATTGCACTGTTGAAATAATCGTCACGTTCGCCGCCGAAAAGCTTTTTGAAAATACTTATTTTTTTCTTTTCTTTCATTCTGCGTAGTTGTAGCCGAGAAGAAGCGCCTTCTTGTTAAGCTCACGAAGCTCTGCCTTTGATTCGGGAACAGATGCAGTGAGTTTTTCAGCAAAGTAATCAAAATCAAATATATTTGTCTTTGCTATAACGTATCCGAGCATAATAACGTTTGCAAGCTTGGGAGCGTTCATCTCATTTGCAAGCTCAGTTGCAGGGATAGTGTATGCGGAAATATCGCTTCTTTCGGATTTTTTGGAAATGAGTGTGCTGTCGGAAAATACAGCGCCGCCCGCTACTACCTTCGGTTCGAATTTATCGAACGAGGGCGCGTTGAAGGCGATAAGAATATCGGGAGTGTTTACAAGGGGAGAGCCTATATCCTCGTCGGAGATGATAACGCTGCAGTTACACGTACCGCCACGCTGTTCGGGACCGTAGGAGGGAAGCCAGGTTACGCATTTTCCGAGCTGCATACCTGTTTTTGCACACTGTTTGCCGGAGAAGAGAATACCTTGTCCGCCAAAGCCTGCGAATAAAATTCTGCTTGTCATATTAACCTCCTGTATCAATATCCTGTGGTGTCTTTGTAAACACCGAGAGGATATACGGGTTTCATTTTTTCTTCAACGAACTTGAGAGCTTCAACGGGTGAAAGTCCCCAGTTTGTAGGACATGTGGAGAGGATCTCGACGATCGAAAGTCCCTTCTTGTCTATCTGTGCCTGGAAAGCCTTCTTGATGGCTTTCTTTGTTGCTCTTACGCCCTTGACATCGTTTACGGCAACACGTTCAGCGTAAGCAACACCGTCAAGAGTTGCCATAAGCTCACATACGTGTATGGGATGTCCCTGGATGTTCTTGTCACGTCCGTAGGGGGATGTTGTCGTTACCTGGCCGAGCATCGTCGTAGGAGCCATCTGACCGCCTGTCATACCGTAGTTTGCGTTGTTTATAAAGATGATCGTGATGTTTTCGCCTCTTGCGCCTACGTGTACCGTTTCGGCAGTACCGATAGCCGCTAAGTCACCGTCGCCCTGGTATGTGAATACCACGTTGTCTGGATGTGTGCGCTTAACACCTGTAGCAACTGCGGGAGCACGTCCATGCGCTGCTTCTATCATATCACATTCGAAGTAATTATATGCAAATACTGCGCAACCAACGGGCGCAACACCTACAGCCTGACCTTCTATACCGAGCTCATCGAGAACTTCTGCAACGAGTCTGTGCACGATACCGTGTGTACAGCCGGGGCAATAGTGCATGGGAACATCGGACATTGCGTTAGGTTTCTTGAATACAACCGACATTATTTATTACCTCCCATTTCTTCGATCTTTGCAAGCACGTCTTCAACCGTCATCATAGAACCGCCCGTTCTTCCGAGAAATTCAACGGGACGTGAGCATTCGATTGCAAGCTTAACGTCAGTTATCATCTGGCCCATGTTAAGCTCAACTGTGAGGAACTTGCTTGCTGTTTCGGAAAGTGCCTTGAGTTCCTTTGCAGGGAACGGAGAAAGAGTGATGGGACGGAGCATACCGACCTTTATACCCTTTGCTCTTGCCGCTGTTACGGCACTCTTACAGATACGTGAGGTGATACCGTATGCAACAACAACGATATCGGCATCCTCTGTCATAAACTGCTCGCATCTGACTTCGTTTTCGTCTATCTTTTTATATTTCTCATATCTTGCGAGAACTGAATTTTCAAGCTCTTCGGGATTGAGGAAGAGGGACGTAAGAATATTCTTCTTACGCTTACCGCCGTGACCGCAAGCAGCCCAATCCTTTTCGGGGATATCTCTCTTTTTGATTGTATCAAAATCAACGGGCTCCATCATCTGACCGAGCGCACCGTCTGCAAGAATGAGAACGGGAACACGGTACATATCGGCAATGTCAAATGCTTCACATGTAAGCTCTGCCATTTCCTGAACGGAAGCGGGAGCAAGCACGAAAAGGTGCATATCACCGTGGCCGAGAGCCTTCGTTGCCTGATAATAGTCTGCCTGTGAGGGCTGGATACCGCCGAGACCGGGGCCGCCTCTCTGTACGTTAAGGATAACGCAGGGAAGGTCGCATCCGACTATGTAGCTTATACCCTCGCTCTTAAGGCTGATACCGGGCGAAGAGGATGACGTCATACAGCGTGTGCCGGAAGCAGCAGCACCGTAGATCATATTAATAGCCGAAACCTCGGATTCTGCCTGAAGACAAAGACCGCCTACCTTGGGCATTCTCTTTGCCATATATTCGGCAATTTCCGTCTGGGGGGTTATGGGATAACCGAAATAATGAAGACAGCCTGCTTTTATAGCAGCCTCGGCAATAGCTTCATTACCTTTCATAAGTACCTTTGCCATACTTAAGCCTCCTGTTCCTTTTCTACATCTTTTTCAACCGTGATCACAGCGTCGGGACACATAGTTGCACACATCGCACATGCGATGCAGGAAGCCATGTCCGTAACTTGCGCAGGGTGATAACCCTTTGCGTTGAGCACGGAGGTGTCGAGAGATACGATTTTTTTAGGGCATGCCACAACACAAAGTCCGCAGCCCTTACACCTTTCAGTGTTGAAGGTTACTCTGTTCATAATTCCTCCTAAAATAACTTTTTCGTTATATTTTTCATTTTGAACACCCCGTCTGATGAAAACGGAATTTCATCTGTTACCGAGGTGAATTTTATATTCAGACCGGAGAGAGAGGAGAACTTTTCGGCGTAAGCGAAAGAATCCTCAATATCCTCTTTCCGAGTGAATTTTCCAAGATTTGAATTGTTGATGAAGCAAGTGCATTTCAGTCTGCTTCTGTTTTCGATTTCACGCATTATCGTATATGCGTCCTGCGGTGTTTCCGTTATCGGACGGTACATATTTATGACGTACATCATTTCGTAACCGAACTCTGTTATTTCCTTGTTGAAAAAGCCGAGAGCCGTTGCCCCAAGACCGTCGCCTCCGACATCTAAAATACACGTTTCACCGTGCTTTACCTTCTCGAAAACCGAATATACCTCTGCGGGGATAGACGGTATATCAACGTTGGAATTTGCAAATTCGGGCGCAATAACTTGCACGCCGCAGCTTTTCATAAGCTCCTCTGAATCCTTTGAACGGAAATAAGGATTGACTGTGTCAAAGTCAACGACCGTTACTTTTTCGCCGCGTTCAGCGAGAGACAGCGCAATATTAACAGCAATATTCGTTTTTCCTGAGCCGAAATGCCCCGTCACAATAAGAAGCTTTGAACAAAAATTCATAAAAACCACCGCAAACCATCGAATTATCAATCATTATATCATAAAATCCATATTATTTGCAATGATAAAATTTCCACAAGCATTAATTTTTTGTAAATTTTATCTTCGAATCTTAAGTTTGAATGAATAATTTGAAAGGGAAAACAGTTTTTTAAAGTATCTCCTTTCGTAATTTATTATAAAATAGTTTATGATTTATTGAAGATTTAAATTTTGGGATATGTTATGATATATAAGTAATATATTAATGGGGGATAGTATGTCTGGATTTTTTGACGGTGTGGGTAATATTCTTTCCGATTTCGGCTCACAAATAAGGTCGATGGGAATAATTGATTATATAGATATTGTAATTGTCGCTTTTTTGCTTTATCAGCTTTATAAATTCATCAGGGACAGACGTGCAGGTAAGCTTGCGGCAGGCGTTTTGTTCCTTGCACTTATTTTTATTGTAAGTGAATTTGCACAGATGCATGCGCTTCGCTTTCTTTTGTCGAATATATTCCAAGTCGGTATCGTATCGATCATCGTGCTGTTTCAGCCCGAGCTTCGTTCAGCTCTCGAAAAGGTTGGCGGTGAGCCGCTTAAAAGCTTGCGTAATATAGGCGAGCAAAAGAGTAGTGCTGAAATATCAGCGGCAATAACCGGTATATGTGACGCTGTGTGCGATATGTCAAAAACAAAAACAGGCGCACTTATTGTCATTGAAAGAACGACAAAGCTCGGTGATATAATTAAAACCGGAACGGTAGTCAATGCAAATGTCAGCGCTTTGCTTATCAAGAACATATTTTTTAAAAACTCTCCTCTGCACGACGGAGCGGCAATAATCACGGGCACAAGACTTTATGCCGCAGGATGTTATTTACCTCTTACAACGAGCGATGAGGTCGATGCCTCTTTGGGTACTCGCCACAGAGCCGCTATAGGTATGAGCGAAAACAGCGATGCTGTAATAATTTCCGTCAGTGAGGAAACAGGTACGATATCCATTGCACTTAACGGTGAATTGATGCGAAATTTCGATTACCGTTCACTTTATAATCAGCTTGTATCTCTCCTTGTAGTACCTAAAAAGTCAATGCAAGGCGCAAAGACCATTATGGGAATAAAAAAGAAAAACGATTGATGTGGTGGTTTAAATGACAGAAAACGAAAACATTAAAGAAGAATATACAGATGATGAGGCTGTAAAGCCTTCATCGGGCAAAAAAGAAAAAATAATAAGCTTTGCGGCTAAGGTTCTTGCCGTAGTCGTTGCGTTCTTTATATGGTTTTACGCTGTCGGTACTGACAGCCGTCTTCAGGAAAGAAACGTAAACGGAAATCTCATAGACGTTGTCGGTGTCGGAAGCGGATTTTCAGTGATCTACGGAAACGGTGAAACAGCAGACGTTACTGTGAAGGGCAGATATTCGGATGTTATCAATATCGATACAGATGATATTGACGTGTACGTAGATGCCGGCGCTGTAACGGAAGCCGGACAGTACACACTTCCTGTATCTGTGAAGGTCGATAACGGCATTACGCTTGTAAGTGTATATCCCGAACAGATAACGGTATATATTTCCGCAAATCAGAAAAAGCAAATACCCGTTAAAGTGAAAGCAACCGACTATCAGATACCGTCGGGCTGTACGCTTCACTCCGAGATACTGGGAACAAATTACATAACCGTTGAAGGCCCTGTTGATGTCCTTGAAAAGATATCGTATGCTCAGGCGACCGTTTCTCCCGGTGTAATAACGGATTCTGTTACTATCGTATCGCCTGTACAGATGTACACCGCAGATGACGAGGTGTTTACAAGTCCTTATGTCAAGGCGTCTGTCAGTGAAATAACAGTAAAGGCAAGTGTGCTCAAGGAAAAGGAAATACCGCTTGTTGTTAAAACAAAATACGGATATTACAATGAGAGAAATACCGAAATAACACTGACACCGCCAAGCATTATCATAAGAGGTGACCGTGAGGCGGTTGACGGTATAGATCAGATAAGCGTGCTTGTTGTTGACGAAACTGCGATAACGGCGGACACCGTTATAAAAGCAGCGGTAACGCTTCCTGAAGGAGTTGAAAATATAAGCGGAACAGAGGACGTTGACGTTCAGATAAAGCATATAGGTTCAACTGTCAAAAGTATAGCCGTGCCGAAGGAAAATGTTATATTCAAAAATCTTCCCGACAACATTGAATGTGACGTTGTTACATCCACGGTAAAGGTTTACGTGCGTGTGAATAACGACAGCGAATATTTACATACTTTAAATGCTGATAACATATCGGTTACAGTTGACCTTTCGTCAATACAGTCATTTGACGGACGGTATAATGTCGAGGCAGATGTCAAGCTGAACATTCCGTCGAATAACGGCGCATATCTTTTGGAAAATTATTATTTACCTGTGAGCTTCAATGAAAAAACTGCTGATTAAAGATATAAAGCTTCCGATAACGTCATCTGAAGATGAGGTGCTTTTTGAAGCACGCAAGCGTGTCGGAAAAATAAACGGGGGAGTATTTTCCGTTTACAAAAAATCCCTCGATATGAGAAAACGTGATAATCCCGTGTTCGTTTACTCTGTACTTGCAGAGCTTGAAAACGGAAAAATCCCCAAAATAAACGGTGCTGACGTATATGAAGAATCTTCCTTTGAGGTCACGCCTCGAAAGAAAAAGCGTGTGTGTGTTATCGGCTTCGGTCCTGCGGGAATGTTTGCATCTCTTTTGCTGTCACAATACGGCTTCTCGCCTGTTGTATACGAAAGAGGGGCAGAGGTGCAGGAGCGTACGCAGAATGTAGAACGCTTTATATCGGGCGGTGCGCTCGATACAGAATCAAATGTTCAGTTCGGCGCAGGCGGCGCAGGTACGTTTTCAGACGGCAAGCTGTATACGAGAATAAACGATCCCGCTTGCGGATACGTTTTGAAAATGCTTGTGAAGTTCGGTGCGCCGAAAAGCGTGCTGACACTTGCAAAACCGCATATAGGAACTGACATTTTGCGTGACGTTGTAAAGGGAATATCCGACGAGGTCGTAAAAAACGGCGGCGATATCCGCTACCGCACAAGGGTTGATTCCATATCAAATAAAAACGGCGGTGTTTGTGTCAAAACATCGTCGGGCGATGAAGAAATATTTGATGCCGTTATACTTGCCGTAGGTCACAGCGCACGTGATACTTACGGTATGCTTATGAAAAACGGTGTGATACTTACGCCGAAGGCATATTCCGTAGGCGTAAGGATAGAGCATTTGCAAAGCGACATAAACCGCAGTCTTTACGGTGAGCTTTGTGAAAAATATGCGGATATACTTCCGCAGGGAGAATATGCGCTTTCCGACAGAGGCGCAGGGGGCAGAGGTGCATATACGTTTTGTATGTGCCCCGGCGGAGTCGTCGTTCCGTCATCTTCGGATGCAGATGAGATCTGTACAAACGGAATGAGCTATAGCAGCCGAAGCGGTCCCTATGCCAATTCTGCCGTTTGTGTTTCGGTTCTTCCGGAGGATTACGGCAATACACCGACAGGTGCAATAGAATTTCAGCGTAATATCGAGAAAACAGCGTTCGGGAAAGCGGGCGGTGATTATTCGGCACCCGTTATGACGGTCGGTGACTTGCTCCGTGGCAAGCGGGAAAGTGAGCCTGCGTATACTCCGTCGTATATGAACGGCAAGTATACACTTTGCGATCTTTCTGACATATTCCCGTCATTTATCACGGAAACGCTCAAAGAAGGACTTTTGTCATTCGACAGAAAAATTCACGGCTTTGCCAAAGACAAAACACCGCTTACAGCACCTGAAACAAGGACGTCGTCGCCTGTAAGAATAACGAGAGATGAAAGCATGCAGACACCGTATATGACGGGTGTTTATCCCTGCGGTGAGGGTGCAGGCTATGCGGGCGGTATAACGAGTGCCGCAATTGACGGAATGAGGGCGGCACGTGCCGTAATGGAAAACGCATAAAGAGGTTTATTTATGACAGCGAAATGCACTGTTGTTAGTATAAAGAACAGTAAAACGGCAATAGTTTGTGCCGAAAGAAAAAGCGCATGCGCCGAATGTCACGCAAACGGCGGAAAATCGTGCGGTGCGTGTGATATTTTCCTCGGTGATGATAAATTTACAGCCGAGGCGGATAATTCGATAGGCGCAAAGACAGGCGACAACGTGATTGTTGAATCACCGTCGGGCTACGTAATAGGGGCGGCAGCACTATTGTTCTTGTTGCCAATAGCTGTTGCGGCTTTGTGCTACGGTGCGGTGTACTTGCTTTCGGCTGAATATGCACCGTTTGGTGCTCTGGGCGGTGTCATACTTTCGTATGCCGTAATATTCGCCCTTGAAAAAACCGCAAAAAATAAAAGAAACAAGATGAAGATCGTGAAGATCATAAATGAAAAATCGGACGGTACGGAGAATGCTGAGTAAAAATAAATGGCTGCTCAAGGATTTTGATGAGTATGCCGCAGAAGAGATATCAAAAGCGCTTAAAATAAAATATCCCACAGCATCGCTTCTTTGTGCAAGAGGCTACAGCGATGCGGAAAGCGCTGCTCATTTTCTGAAAAAAGACTGCGCCGTGCTGTACGATCCTTACCTTTTAAAGGATATGGACAAGGGCGTTTTGCGTATACTTTCAGCGATTGATAACTGCGAAAAGATAACCGTTTACGGAGATTATGACGTTGACGGAATAACGAGCGTGTGCAATCTTTATAAATATATAAAGTCCATAGGCGGCGACGTTGATTATTATATCCCGAACAGAGGGAATGAGGGCTACGGTCTTAATACCGATGCCGTTATGAGGCTGATAGAAAACGGAACAAGACTTATTATAACGGTAGATACGGGTATTACCGCAGTTGATGAAGTCAAATTTGCATCGCAGTACGGTGTTGATACAGTCATAACAGACCACCACGAGTGCTCTGAGGTATTACCATCGGCTGTTGCCGTTATAGATCCCAAAAGACGTGATTCGGAATATCCCTTTAAGGAGCTTGCGGGTGTCGGTGTCGTTTTCAAGATAATCTGTGCCTGTGAGCAGTATCTGACAACGGGAAAAACGTATACGGATCCCGATGATATGGAGCTTAATATTTCGGCGATCATTGACGTTTGCAAAAGCTATGCTGACCTTACGGCGATAGGAACTATAGCAGACGTTATGCCTCTTGCAGATGAAAACCGACTTATTGTAAGCTATGGGCTTGACAGGCTTTCGCTTTCTAAAAACACAGGGCTCAATGCACTTATGGCGGCAAGCGGTGCGGATACGGGAATGAAAAAGGTGACGTCATCCGTTATCAGCTTCACACTTGCACCGAGGATAAATGCCGCAGGCAGAATGGGCTCTGCCGATATTGCCGTGAAGCTTTTGCTTACGGAAAATAAAGAAGAAGCGGAAGAAATTGCCGAAATACTTTGTCAGTCAAACGTGCAAAGACAAAGCGAGGAGCTGCATATAATGCAGGAAGCCGAAGAAATAATACGCTCTGAAAATCTTGATAAAAACGAGAAAATACTCGTTCTTCATCACGATGGCTGGCACCACGGTGTTATAGGTATCGTGGCATCAAAGCTTACGGAAAAATATAATCTGCCGTGCATACTTATATCGTTTGAAGACGGTGTATCCGAAGGCAAGGGCTCTGGCAGAAGCATTGACGGCTTTAATCTTCATACAGCGCTTTCGGAATGCTCCGATTCGCTTGAAAGATTCGGCGGTCATGCACTTGCCGCAGGTCTTACCTGCTCAAAGGAAAAATTGCCCGAATTCAGAAAAAAGCTTCAGGAATATGCAAAAAACAATATAAGCGAAGAGGATACGGTAAAGAAAATAGAAATAGATTTTGAGTTCAGGGAAGAAGATGCAACGCTTGAGCTTGCAGAGGAGCTTTCACGCCTTGAGCCTTACGGCGCATCAAATCCCTCACCGCTGTTCTTAATGCGTGACTGTGCCGTGACGGCGGTGAATTCAACTGCCACAAACAAGCATTCCCGTATCACACTTGAAAGATACGGTGAGCAGTACCGCTGTATGATATTCGGTAAAGCACCCGATGAGCTTGGATTTGCAGAGGGGGACACAACGGATATCGTGTTTAATCTCGGTGTAAATGAGTTCAGGGGAACAAGAAGCCGCCAGATGATAATAAGAGATATTGACTTTTCACGTGCGCTTTGCGAGGATATAACCTCGCAGTATATGCTGTCGGAGGATATTGCTGACAAAAGAATATTCCCCGAAAATAAATATATACCCGACAAAGCAGACTGTACGGCTGTTTTCAGATATCTCAAAGACCTTTCACAGCTCGGAAATAACCGATTGCTTATAAGCACCGCCGTGCGCAAGCTCAGACTTGAATACGTAAAGATTTTGCTTATAATAAAAATATTCAAAGATATGGGCTTTATTGATTGCAGCTATAACAGCCCCATTGAGCTTTCGTTTGATCTGATACCCCAAAAAGAGAAAAAGCCGCTTGAAAATAATGAGCTTTTTAAATGGCTCAGCGAAATGTGTACATATTCGGTATAAGAAAGTGTAGTTTTATGAGTGAAATAAACGTTACAAAGCCCGCAACGATTGAGCAGCTTTTGCTCGATATCGATGCCACGGGTAAGAATTACGACAAACAAAAGATAATAAAAGCGTACGAATATGCGGCGATGCTTCACGAGGGACAATTCCGCCAAAGCGGAGAGCCGTATATATCACACCCCGTTTCCGTTGCTCAGATAGTTCTGGGAATGGAGCTTGATACGGATTCCGTATGCTCGGCGCTTCTTCACGATACGGTAGAGGACTGCGCCGACAAAACAGACCTCGACGTTATAAAAAAGGAGTTTGGCGAGCCTGTCGCACGCATAGTTGACGGTCTTACGAAGCTCGTTGAATTTCCGTTTGAAGACAAAGAGGAAGCGCACATAGAAAATCTGCGTAAAATGTTCCTTGCAATGTCAAAGGATATACGAGTTCTCTTTGTAAAGCTTTGTGACAGAGTACATAATATGCGCACTCTCGATGCAAAGCCCGAGGAAAAACGCAGAGTCATAGCACTTGAAACGATGTATGTTTACGCACCTCTTGCTCACCGTCTCGGTATGCAGAAGATAAAGCAGGAGCTTGAAAAACTTTCTCTTTCATATCTTGACCCTATAGGATATGAGGAGGTGCGCCGTGACATCCAGAAGAAGTTCGGCGAAAACAAGGACTTTTTACAGCGTGCAAAGGATTACGTTTCAGAAAAGCTGAAGGAAAACAATCTTGAATTCACGCTTGAGGGCAGAGTAAAATCGGTATACAGCATCTACAAAAAGATGTATAACCAGAACAAGAGCTTTGATGAAATATACGACTTTTACGCAATACGCATAATTGTTGAAACAGAGCTTGAGTGTTATACCGTTCTCGGTATAATCCACGATCTGTTCAAGTCTATCCCCGGAAGATTCAAGGATTATATATCAACTCCGAAGCCGAATATGTACCGAAGCCTTCACACAACTGTCATCGGACGTGACGGTATACCGTTTGAGGTTCAGATAAGAACGTACGAAATGCACCACGTTGCAGAATACGGTATTGCCGCAAACTGGAAATACAAGACGGGTGCAACGGCATCAGCTGACATAGACAAAAAGCTGAAATGGATATCGGAATTCGTCGAAACGGAAAACGACACAAAGGACCCTGACGAATTTCTTAACGCACTTAAAATAGACATTTTCCAGGACGAAGTCTTTGCGTTCACACCAAAGGGTGACGTTATCGCACTTCCCAACGGTGCAACTGTCATTGACTTTGCTTATTCTATACATTCCGCCGTCGGTAACAAGATGACAGGTGCAAAGGTCAACGGTATGATAGTGCCTATTGACCATATACTTTCAAACGGTGAGATCGTTGAGGTGCTTACCTCATCGCAGACAAAAGGCCCCAGCCGTGATTGGCTGAAGATAGTAAAGACGGGCGAAGCAAGAAACAAGATACGCCAATGGTTCAAAAAAGAACAGCGTTCTGAAAATATCGCAATGGGTAAGGCTGAAATCGATAAAGAATTCAACAAGTTCGGCTTTGCTTGTACGGAAGCACAGAAAAACGAGGTGCTTCTTAACGTTGCTCGCCGTGTCGGCATTCAGGACGTCGACGACGCTTACAATATTATCGGCTACGGCGGACTTACCGTGTCGAAAATATCGCAGAAGCTCAAGGATGAATTTGAGCGTGTTGTAAAACCCGTCAAAACCGACAAGCCCACGCTTGACGATATGGCGGAAGCAGGCAAGAAAAAGGTCAAAAAATCGAACGGCGGTGTTATCATCGACGGTGTTGACGGCTGTGTTGTCAAGTTCTCCAAGTGTTGCAGTCCGATACCGGGTGACAGCATAATCGGCTTTATAACAAAGGGCTTCGGCGTGTCGGTGCATAAGGCAGATTGTCCGAACGTTAAAATGCAGATAGAAAATCCCGAAAACAAAGACAGAATAGTAAGTGCGGAATGGGCAGGCGACACCTTCAGCCGTGAAATGTTCGAAGCAACGCTTAACGTAACGGCTCACAACAGCTTCACGATCGTTGCAGATCTGACAGCGGTGGTTGCCGATATGCGTGTATCGCTTCTTGCAATAAATATGCAGACGTTAGGCAGTGAAATAGCAATATCATTAACTGTTGGCTGCCGCAACACGGAGCACTTACAGCAGATAATGTCACGTATACGCTCTATAAGAGACGTTGAAACGGTGACAAGATAAGGATCTTTATGAGAGCAATAATTCAAAGAGTGAATAACGCATCTGTAAGCGTTGACGGAAATATTACGGGAGAATGTAAAAAAGGCTATCTCGTATTGCTCGGTATAGGCAAGGGTGACGATGAGATGACGGCACGCAAGCTGTGCGATAAGATCGTCAAAATGCGTATTTTTAACGATGAAAACGGAAAGATAAATCTTTCGCTTCTACAGGTAGGCGGAGAAATGCTCGTCGTGTCACAGTTTACGCTTTATGCAAACTGCTCTCACGGCAACCGTCCCGAATTTTTCGCATCGGCGTCGCCGGATGAAGCAAACCGACTTTACGAATATTTCGTAAGCTACGCAAGGACACTTGTTCCGAGGGTGGAAACGGGAATATTCGGTGCGTGCATGCAGGTGAGTCTTGAAAACGACGGACCGTTTACAATTTATCTTGATACGGAAATGCTGAAATAATTATGAAACTGATACTTGATAAGAATATAAGTAAATATTACTTGCAAACCTTGTGCCTTTTGTTTTTCCCGGGTGCTAAATTTTCGGAAACAGAGGTCGTAACTCCCGATACACCCGTTGTAGAGGTGACGCTTAAAAATGAGGACGACGGTGCTGTGTGTACGGCAACCGTCACTATCGGCGACAAGTCTGTAAGCAGAACGCATAAAGAAATGTACGACCATCTTCCGAAAAACAAAACGGAAAATATGGCGGCGAATAAAGCGTTTTTTAGTGCCGCCGAAGCCTTTTTCGGATATACTCCGCCGTGGGGAATACTGACGGGCGTCCGTCCTACGAAAATAGTTCTCGACTATCTTAACGAGGGAATGACGAAGGACCAGACTGTAAAGGAGCTTCGCAAAAGATATCTTCTTTATCCCAAAAAAGCAATACTTGCAACGGATATTGCAAGAAATGAATCGAAGATAATAAAAAGGTATCCGCTTGATACCTGCTCAATTTACATTTCAATCCCGTTTTGCCCGACAAGATGCTCGTATTGCTCATTTGTAAGCTTTACGACGAAAAAGCTTCTGGCGCTTATCCCCGCATATCTTGAAGCGCTTAAGCTTGAGCTTTCACTTATTGCAAAGCAGATAAAGGAAACAGGCTTCAAGCTCAAAACGATATACATAGGCGGAGGTACGCCGACAACTCTTAACGAGAATCAGCTTGAGGATCTTTTGTCTTATATAGACAAGCTTTTCGATACTTCAACGCTTGATGAGTTTACACTCGAGGCAGGTCGCCCCGACACCATAACGGAGAAAAAACTGCAAAGCGCTGTTAACCATAACGTTACGAGAATAAGCATAAACCCACAGTCGCTTAACAATTACGTGCTTCAGGAAATTGACCGCTGTCACACAGCCGAGATGTTTTTCAAAGCGTTTGAAACGGCAAGGCGTGTCGGTGTTCCTTGCATAAATACCGACCTTATAATAGGGCTTCCCGCTGATGATATAGAATCTTATTCCGATACTCTTGAAAAGATAATCGACCTTGCACCTGAAAATATCACGGCGCACACGTTTTGCGTAAAGAGAAGCGCTGATATTTTAAAGGGCGGCCGCGATATTTTCGCAAGAGAAAACTTCGAGGTATCAAAGTGTGTGGACTACACGCAGATAATGACGAAAAAATCGGGATATATACCTTATTATATGTACCGACAGAAAAATGCAAAGGCAAACCTTGAAAATGTCGGATACTGTAAAAAGGGCACAGAGGGACTTTACAATATACTGATGATGGAGGAGATACACTCCATATTTGCCGCAGGTGCGGGAGCTGTCACAAAATTTGTAGGCGAGAGAAATGTTAAAATAGAGCGAATATTCAACCCGAAATATCCATATGAATATTTAGAGCAGGACAGAGAAAAGGCTTTTGAAGAAACAAGGAAGATAATGGACGGATTCTTTGTGAAAGGATGATGATGAATGTATTATTATGACCGTGTTTTCTCTTCAGAAAAAGAAAAATATGACTTTGTAAACGAATGTGACAGACAGTTTTTCAGTAAAATAGAAAGTGCGGCTGACGATATTGCCGATGATAAAAACATAAGATTTATACTTTTGGCAGGGCCGACCTGCTCGGGCAAAACATCTGCTACAAATGTTCTTACAAAAACGCTTATCAAAGACGGCAAAAAGGTCGTGAGCGTTTCAATAGACGATTTCTTCAAGGATTCAGCGCACCTTAAAAACACAGACGGTAAGGTGGATTTTGAATCCATCAATGCTATTGATTATGAGCTGTTTTGCAAGTGTACGGAAAGCCTTAAAAAGGGAAATGCAACGAGTATTCCGATATTTGACTTTGTGAAAGGTATGAGAAACGGTGAGCGTGTGCTCGATCCCGATGATAATACAATTATAATTTTTGAAGGAATACAGGCTGTATATCCCGAAATAACCTCGCTTTTCCATGAGGAAAGCAAAAAGATATTCATTTCGGTAAATACCGATATTACGGCATACGGACAGTCCTTTTCAAAAAGACGCTTGCGCTTCAGCCGAAGACTTGTAAGAGATTTTCTTTTCAGAGGCGCATCGCCGGAGCTTACATTCAAGCTTTGGGACGGTGTTGTTGAAAATGAAGACGTAAACATTATGCCGTACGCAGACGATGCCGACATAAAGCTCAATTCGTTTGTGCCTTATGAGGTAAACGTTTTAGCACCGTTTGTTAAAAAAATACTCGGTGATATGCCGAAGGATTCAAAATATTCGCATCTTGCGGAAAATATATTGCAAAGGTATAAAAATATTCCCGAAATCAGCCACGAATATGTACCGCAAGGCTCATTTTTCAGGGAGTTTATAGGAGAGGAAAAATAAAATGGCAAAGTACGAAGATTACAAAAGGAGTGCGGAATTTATTTCAGAAAAAATAGGCGCACGCCGCCCCGAGGTAGTTATCATCGCAGGCTCGGGACTTGATACCATAGGTGAAAAAATAGATAACCCCGTAAAAATAAAGTACGGCGAGATACCGGGATTTCCCACATCAACTGTATCATATCAGAAGGGTGAGCTCTGGTGCGGTGAAATAGAGGGCAAAACGGTTCTTCTTATGAACGGAAGATTCCATTTTTACGAAGGCTGGGATATGAACAAGATAGTGTATCCCATATACGTTTTCAAGCTTATGGGAATTGACAAGATAATCGTTTCCAATGCATCGGGTGCTATAAATCGTGATTTCTCAGTCGGTCAGATCACAGCAGTTTATGACCACATCAAGCTTTGCGCAGAATCTCCCGTAAGAGGCGAAAACATTCCCGAGCTTGGTAAGCGTTTCTTCGAAATGCAGAGCGTATATGATAAAGAATATATTAAAATTGCAAAGGAATGTGCAAAGGAGCTTGGGTTTGAGCTTAAGGATGCAGTTTACGCATATATGACAGGACCGCAGTATGAAACAACAGCGGAAATAAAAATGCTGAAAACACTCGGTGCTGACGTTGTCGGTATGTCAACGGTTCCCGAAATGATCGCCGCATCACACTGCGGAATGAGAGGTCTTTGCATTTCCGTATGTACAAATATGGCGGCGGGAATTTCCGACGAAAACCCCGACGAAGACGAGGTTGTTGTGAATGCACGCAAAGCGCGTGACCATTTCGTAAATCTCATCGTCAACGTTCTTAAGAGAATTTAAGGTGTTTTAAAATGATAATAATAGGTGAAAAATTAAACAGCTCCATACCCAAAACTATGAGAGCGTATGAAGCAAACGATGAAGAATATCTTTTGTCGCTTATAAAAAGTATGTCGGAGCATAATGCTGATTATATCGACATCAACACAGCGCTTTGCGAAGATGAAACAGCATCAATGAAAAAAATGATAGACCTCGTTTGTGCAAATTCCGATGCGGGTGTTGTCATTGACTCCCCCGACGTTGCGGTTTTGAAGGAATGTGCATTGTATGTTGAATCAGACAGAAAAATTATGCTCAATTCGATAAACAGCGAGGAAGATATGATGCTTTTGCTTCCCGTGCTCAAGGAAAGGGAAGCAAGCTGTATTTGTATGCTTTCACATTCCACGCTTGATGAAAGAATTGATTTTGCTTCAAAGCTTGTTGAAATTGCCGATAAAGAGGGGATTTCACGTGAAAAGCTCTTTTTCGACATAGCAGTACAGTCCTCCGCAATGGATAGCGAAAGTGCGCTTCTTTCCCTTGCCACTATCAAAGCGGTAAAGGAAAAATTCACGGGTGTTAAAACCACCTGCGGACTTTCAAATGCCTCTTTCGGACTTCCCAAGCGTGTAAATATCAATTCAGCATACCTTACGTGCGCTGTTTATAACGGTCTTGACAGTGCAATAATGGATAACACTAATGCAGTATACGAAATGACAATAAAGGCTGCAGAGGTAATTGCAGGACGTGACGAATATTGTATGGAATATATAACATACATAAGGGAGAATCAATGAAAACACTTATTGAAAATATAACCGTCATATTTGAAGACGGAACGTATAAAGAAAATATATACGTCGCATATGAGGATAAGGTCTTTACTTATATCGGTGATACTGCCCCTGAAGGACAGTATGACAGGAAAATAAACGGGCAAGGCAAAATAATGATTCCCGGTCTTTACAACTGCCATACCCACACACCCATGACACATTTCAGAGGAATGGCAGAGGACCTTCCGCTTGACCGATGGTTAAACGAGGCAATATTCCCCGCAGAGGATAAGCTTTGCGATGAGTCTGCGGCAATAGGTGCGCTTCTTTCCTGTGCCGAAATGATATCGGGCGGTGTCGTTTCAATGTCCGATATGTATTTCTTCTGTCCCGCTTTGGCTGAAGCAATAGGTACTACGGGCATCAAGGCAAACCTTTCACGCTCTGTTGTTTCATTTGATGAAAATTCGGATGTCACAAAGGATGAAAGAGTTTATGAGGGCGTTTATCTGTTTGAAAATTACAATAACAGCTTTGACGGAAGAATCAAGGTTGATATGTCGGTGCACGCCGAATATTCAAATACAGCCCACACGTGTGAATACGTGGCATCTCTTGCCAAAAAGTATAACTGCGGTGTTCAGCTCCACTTGTCCGAAACGGAAAAGGAGCACAACGAGGGCAAGGCTCGCCGTGGTATGACACCGACGGAATTTTTCGAAAAAACGGGAATGTTTGATAGCCGTACAACAGCCGCACACTGCGTATGGCTTGAGGATAAAGACATTGAAATTTTTGCAAAACACGGTGTATCTGCCGCACATAACCCCATAAGCAATCTGAAGCTTGGTTCGGGCGTTATGCCGCTTGAAAAGCTCGTTAAAGCCGGGGTGAACGTGGTTCTTGGTACAGACGGTGCAGCGTCAAATAACCGTCTGAACGTAATAAATGAGATGAATATGACGGCACTTCTTCACAGAGGTGTGACAGGTAAGGCTGATTTTCCGCCGGTTTCGTCAATCGTTCCAATGGCAACGATCAACGGTGCGGTGTCACAGGGCAGAGTTGACTGCGGACGCATAAAGGAAGGCTTCCGTGCGGATTTTGCACTTATCGATACGACGTTCGTGCATAACATTCCGTCGTTTTCACCCGTAAATACGCTTATTTATACGGTATATCCCACAGATGTCACGATGACGGTATGTGACGGTGTCACGCTCTACGAAAACGGAGAATTTAAAACGATAGACGTTGAAAAGCTTTCAGGAGATATGAAAAGATTTAAATTCTGATTTTCGGAGGCTTAATTGAAAAACCAAACAAAAAACACATTGACGTACGGAGTCATCGTTCTGACGGCGGCAAATCTTCTCGTCAAGGTTATAGGACTTGTTTTCAAAATACCGATACAAGGGCTTATACACGACGAGGGGATGGGGTATTTCAATGTTGCGTATACCATATATTCTTGGCTTTATCTTCTGTCAACTGCAGGACTTCCCGTTGCGCTTTCCGTTATGATAAGCGGTGAGCGTGCAAAAGGTGAGCTTGGAAACACACGTACTGTATTCAGTACGGCGTTGAGTGTATTTGCGCTTATAGGTGCCGTCGGTGCTTTATCAATGATGATATTTGCACGTGATATTGCAGCTTTTGTTGAGGTGGAGAATGCGTATCTGTGCGCACTTGCCATTTCACCGACTTTGTTTTTCATCTGTATATCATCGGCTGTAAGAGGGTATTTTCAAGGTCTCGGTATAATGACTGTAACGGCCGCATCGCAGGTCATTGAATCTGTCGGCAAAATGGCGTTCGGGCTTTTGCTTGCGTCATATTCGGTATCACAAGGACACCCGCTTTATGTGACAGCGGCTTTTGCTATCAGCGGTGTTTCCATAGGCACGTTTGCTTCTATGATATATTGCCTTGTATCAAAGGGAGTGCTGTCACCGAAAGCAACGACAGAAAGCAATATCAGAAGAAGCAGTGTTTTGAAAAAGCTTGTATCAATAGCCTTGCCGATAACCGTATCATCATCCGTTATGGGACTTATGAATGTTATAGATACGGTAATTGCACCGTCACGTCTTCAGGATATAGGTTATACAGCAACGCAGGCAACTGAAATATACGGCAATTATACAACGCTTGCCGTGTCGCTGTTCAATATGCCGACAGTGCTGGTATACCCAATAGCATACGCTGTCGTTCCTAAACTCACGGAAATACTTACGCTTGGAAAAGACGGTCGTGGGATTATAACATCATCGATCAAAACAACGTCTGTTATTTCACTCCCGTGCGCTGTCGGACTTGGCGTGCTGTCTTTGCCGATACTTGACCTCATATTCCCCGAAAACTCGGCACTTCTTGCATCGCCTATGCTTACAATGCTTGCGCCGTCTGTATTCTTCTGTGCCGTGCTCGGTATCACCAACAGCATTTTGCAAGCATCGGGAAATGAAAAGCTTCCGATAATATCAATGATCGCAGGTGTTTTGGTCAAATTCCTTTCATCGTACATACTTATCGGTGTTGACGGTATCGGAAGATTCGGAATTCCTGCAGGAACGTGCCTTTGTTACCTGACGGCGATAACGCTGAATTTCACATTTATGTGCAGAAAAACAAAGACCGTGCCGAATATGCTTCAAGTATTTGTAAAGCCCGCCTTGTGTGCCGCTTTGTGCGGTGTTGCCGCATATACCGTGAACGGTATAATGCCAAATACATCTTTTTCGGTGTTCGTACCGATAGTTGCAGCTGTTTTGGTCTATGCGCTTTCTATTTTCAAAAGCGGTACAATAGATGCAGATGATATTATACAGCTTCCGAAGGGCGAAAAGCTTTGCACTATATTAAAAAGGATAAAATTTATAAAATAACGGAGTTTGAAATGGATAAAAAAACAGAACTCATACAGAAAAATACATACACCTTCGAGGACCTTTGCGATATCGTTAAAATACTACGTGCTCCGGGCGGATGTCCCTGGGATGCGGAGCAAACACATAAAACGATAAGAGGCAATTTTATCGAAGAGGTGTATGAATTTATCGAGGGAATCGATAACGATGACAATGCTATTATGCGTGAGGAGCTTGGCGACGTGCTCTTGCAGGTCGTTTTCCATGCACGTATAGCGGAGGATAACAGCGAGTATTTCCTTGATGATGTTTTGACCGACATCTGCAAAAAGCTTATAATTCGTCATCCGCACGTATTTGCTGATGTTAAAGCCGATACTACAGAGCAGGTGCTGGATAATTGGAATGCAATAAAAATGCAAACCAAGGGTCAGAAAACAGCCAAAGAGGCACTTGACGGTGTTTCAAGGTCACTTCCGTCGTTGATGAGAGCTGAAAAAATATCCTCCAAGCTCAATAAATACGGCCACGGATTTGCAACAGAGGATGACATAATTTCAGCATCCTCGTCGCTCAAAACAGAAGAAGACATCGGAAAACTTCTGTATCTTGTGACTTCATACGCAAAATCAAAGGGAATCGACCCCGAAAAGGCACTTTACGACGAGTGCGACAGAATAATATCAAATGAAAAATAATTTATTTCTACTTTAATATTATTTGAAGAGGATGATATGATGAGTAAAATAAAACATTTGTTTCAAAGATCAGGAAAAGAAATAAAGGCATTCTTCCCGGATGTAAAAGAATTTGGATTTAAGGTTGCATTCTACCGTGCTATTGACTTTCTGTTTCCGAGACCTAAAACAAAGGCATACATAAATGCTTTGTCGGACTATATGGAAAAAGAGCTGTCACCGCTTACCGAAAAATACAAAAGCGGATATGTTCCCGAAAATACCCAAAAGCTTTTTGATATGAACGGAAAAATACCGGTATTTGTATGCTGGTGGCAAGGGGAAGAAAAAATGCCGCCGCTCGTTTCTGCTTGCGTTGAAAGAATGAAGAAAAAGATACCTTGCGATTATGCGCAACTGCATTTGATTACATATGAAAATTATTCTGATTATGTAGAGTTGCCCGAATACGTTGTAGAAAAGCATAAAAATGGAACTATATCAAGAGCACATTTTTCTGATGTTTTGCGTTTTTCATTATTGAAAACTTATGGCGGAATGTGATAGACAGTACGTTTTTTTTATCCGATAATTTCAATTTCGATTTTTTGAACAGAGAGTTTTACACGCAAAAATATGAATTTGCCGAAGAATGTCCTCATGAAGCATGTATGGGCAAATGGTGCGGCTTTTTCCTTTGCGGAAAAGCAAATCTTCAACTTTTTGATTTTGTATACGATAGCCTTTTGTTTTGGTGGCAAAAACATGATCGAGTAGTTGACTATGTTTTCTTTGATTATATAATAAAAGTAGGGTATAATAATTTTTCGCAAATAAAGGAAACTATCGATTCTGTTGAACCAAATAATAAAAATATTTGGTTGTTGTCACAACATCTTAATGATGCTTTTGAAAAAAACGAATACGAAAAAATATTGAATTCTAATGGCTTTTTTAAGTTAGCGCACGGTGCTATGTGTAATGAAAATGATGAAAATGGCATTTAACAGTTTACGGCCATATAATAAGCGAGGTTAAAAATGCATAAGATAAGTGTTTTGATGCCCGTATACAATGCCGAAAAATACCTTAAGGGTGCTATCGACAGTATACTTTCGCAAACTTATTCTTACTTTGAATTTGTAATTATTGACGACTGTTCAAGTGATTCGTCTGTATCGATAATTGAAAGTTATAGTGATGAACGTATCGTTTTTTCAAAAAATGAGCAAAACTCCGGTGTTGCCGTAACTCTTAACAGAGGGCTGAAGCTGTGCCACGGCGAGTATATTGCAAGAATGGATTCAGATGATATTTCACATCCCGATCGTTTTGAAAAGCAGCTCGCATTTTTGCAATCGCATCCCGATGTTGCCGTTGTTACGTGCGGTGTCAGAACCTTCTGTGGAGATAAAACCATATCAGAGAGCGGTTGGACGAGTATTGATCCTGAAAAAATAAAAAAAGATCTGTTCTTCTCGTGCGTACTGGCTCATCCGACGGTTATGATGCGCAGGGAAGTAATAAATTCTCTCGGTGGATATGCACCAGATTATAACGGACTCGAAGATTATGAGCTTTGGTGCCGAGTTATTGAAAAACATAAGATAGCATCTGTGGGTGAAGTTTTGTTTGAATACCGTGTTCATGAAGGACAAGTTCCCAAAAAGCCTTCTGAAAGCGTTAAAAATGCTCAAAAGGAGCTGAAAAAAAGACAGCTTGAACAGATTGGAGCTGAACTTTCCGAAAATGAGTTGAGTGCATTTTTAAGCTTTGCCACAGGCAATTTCAGGTGTACTGACGAAGAGCTTGACGGCTTACACAAGGCGTTTTGTAAAATATCCGAAGCTAACCGCAAGACACTCTTTTACGATGTCGATCTGCTTGATGCAGATCTGAAAACAGTTTTAATGGGAAGAACAACCAAAAAACAAAGAAAAGTTATATTTAAAAATTCCGTGCTTTTATCTTCTTCGTATATCAGAAAATATGAAATTAAAGAGCTAATAAAGAAAATTATTAAAAAAAGGTAGGATGATTATAAAATGATTGAAAAGAAGATACATTATTGCTGGTTTGGCAAAGGCGAAATGAAGCCGTTGATGAAAAAGTGTCTGAAAAGCTGGAAAAAATACTGCCCCGATTATGAGATAATAGAGTGGAATGAGGACAACTTTGATGTGAATTCCACGCTTTGGACAAAGCAGGCATATGAAGCTAAAAAATATGCATTTGTGGCAGATTATGTAAGACTTAAGGTTCTGTATGAATATGGCGGTGTTTATCTTGACACAGATCAGGAGTTAATAAAGCCGCTTTATGCGTTTATGAGACACAAAGCTTTTTTAGGATTTATAGATAATACCGATATAAGTTGCGGTGTTATGGGTGCTGAAAAACATAATAGCATAATAAAAGAATTTCTTGATTCATATGAAAACAAATCTTTTATCCAAGGTGATGTAATTGATACAAAACCCAATACCGATATATTCACACAAATTCTTTTAAAAAACGGACTCAAGCAAAACAATGAATATCAAGTAATATCAGACATACATATATATCCGAGAACTTATTTCTGTCCCACATCATGTGTTGACCCAAAAAGTTATATAAGTGATGACACAGTTTCAATACATCATTGGGCGATGACATGGAGAAAAGAAAGTGAAAAAAAGACGTTCGCAAGAGTGAAAAGACATCGGACAAAGTGGTACAGAACTCTTGAAAAATTGAGATATTTACCAAATAAGGCTGTAAGAAAAATATTCGGTGACGAAAGAATAGACAGTCTTAAAAAGAAACTCAAAAAATAAAAAATACGGAACGGGTGACCGTTCCGTATAAATTATATTTTCTCAATGAGATCTGCAGCTTTTTCCATATAGTCGCCTTCAAAAAGCTCAATGGTGCCGAGGTCGCAAAGCTTTGCAAGTGAAGGATCTATCGGTATTTTTGCAAGTGTGGGAACACCAAGAGCCTCAGCTTCCTTGTCCACACGGCTCTCACCGTATATTTCGATGTGCTTTCCGCAATCAGGACAGTTGAGATAACTGAAGTTTTCAACAAGTCCTATAATCGGAATGTTCATCATCTTAGCCATTGTGGCAGCCTTGCCAACGATGACGGAAACAAGCTCCTGTGGGGAAGTTACAATTACAATACCGTCAACGGGAAGCGACTGGAAGACAGTCAACGGTACGTCACCGGTACCCGGAGGCATATCGACGAACATAAAGTCTACCTCGCCCCAGAGAACGTCAGACCAGAACTGCTTAACGGTTCCTGCAATAACAGGGCCTCTCCAGATAACGGGTGTTCTTTCGTCTTCAAGTAAAAGGTTTACGGACATTACTTCCGTTCCCATTTTTGTTACAAACGGGAATATGTTTTCTCCGTCTCCGTCGCAAATTCCGTGAAGACCGAAAGCCTTCGGTATCGACGGACCTGTGATGTCAGCGTCAAGTATCGCCGTGCGGAAGCCTCTGCGCTGCATAACAGTTGCAAGCATAGAGGTCACAAGTGATTTTCCGACACCGCCCTTACCGCTGACGATGCCGATTACTTTTTTTACATGAGAGTGCTTGTTCTGCGGTTCGAATTGAGGCTTTGCCGCCTTGGATGAACAGTTTGCAGAGCAAGTCGAACAGTCATGCGTGCATTCTTCATTTGACATAATTATCACGCTTTCTTAATTTAATTGTTCATTAAATGATATTATATACCTTAATTTCGTTTTAACGGTTAAGTTATTATATCTAAATTTTAAATTTATAGGTTATAAGATGAAATTAACGCAAAAAGATAAAAATCCGTTTGTATATTCCGATTCAAATAAAAGATTTCATACCTACGATTATTACATAAAACATAAGTTCGGTAAGAAGTGTGCAAAAATTCCGCTTGACTGCGGATTTACTTGCCCGAACATAGACGGCACGGCAGGATATGGCGGCTGCATATATTGTTCCGACAGAGGATCAGGGGATTTTGCCGCAGAGTCAAGCTTGTCAGTCAAAGAACAGATCGATAAAACACGTACCGTAATGGAACACAAGTGGAAAAACTGCGGCTTAATTCCGTATTTTCAAGCACATACGAATACTTATGCGCCGCTTGATGTTTTGAAGGAAAAATATGAAGAAGCGCTTTCTTATCCCGACGTTGCAGGACTTAACATTGCAACACGTGCTGATGCGCTTCCTGACGACGTGTGTGAATATCTCGGCGAAATAGCAGAGCGGACAGTCCTTACTGTTGAGCTTGGACTTCAGACTGTACACGACGGTACGGCAAAGCTTATAAACCGATGCCACACAACAGAGGATTTTTTAAAAGGGTATCAGAAGCTGAGAAAAGCAAGCGGTAAAATAAATATATGCGTTCATATAATAAACGGTTTGCCGTACGAAACGTATGATATGATGATCGAAACTGCGGAATTCGTCGCACGGCTTGAACCTGAATTTGTAAAAATACATTCTCTCCACGTGCTGAAAGGCACACCGCTTGAAAAAATGTATATTGACGGCAAATTTAATATTCTTTCTTTGGAGGAATATGTTGATATAACGGCCTGCCAAATAGAAAGGTTGCCGCCTGAAACAGTCGTGGCGAGAGTTACCGGTGACGGCGATAAAAATGCGCTTATCGCTCCCACTTGGAGCCTCAAAAAAACATGCGTAATAAATGAAATAGATAAGGAGCTTTACAAAAGAGACACATACCAAGGAAAGCTCTTCTGTCGATAAATTTTAAAAGCCTCAAATGAGGCTTTTTTTTGTGTCTTTAAAAAATTGTATTTATAATATCAAAAAAGAGACTTTGTGCCTGTAAAGTAAAATTATGGTAAAATCTATGAACTGATTATTAAATATGTGATATAAATCAAGCGCAGTTATTAATGATATATTTCCGATGTATTCACACTATAAATTTATACATTTATAAAACGTAATTTGTTTATAAATCTGATATGGAATTTCGATATCTGTATAAACTATAATTACCATATAAACAAATTAATTACAAATTATCCAATAGGAGTAAATATGAAAAACGTAGATTTTGAGTGCGAAAAGTGTATTTGTCAAAATGCGGGTGACGTAAACATTTCATACCGTTTGTTTAGTTCTCAAAACAACGGCGAAATTGTGTTTTCCCTGTGCGTGGAGCTTATCGAAAACGGTGAGCTTACAGATGAACGCTTTGTGTTTGATATTTCACGCTGTAAAGAGGAAGCTGAAAATATATTTATGATGGTGCACAAAAATACTGTAACACCGTATTCTCTTGATGAATGTCTTGATGCGGTTTATGATATTTTATCGGAGAGATGAAATTGTAACAGGGCAGAATATTCATAAAAAAATCACCGACAGCATTTAAGCTGTCGGTGATTGAACGTGTGGAAACACGTTGAGAGAGGCATTATTTTATTTGTACTTTTTAAAGAAGATAAATGCGCCTGCGCCGCCTGCAAGTGCAACAGTACCTGCTGCTGCCGCTACGATAATACCGGTCGATGTGCCTTCGCTGTCCGAAGTGTCGTCGCTTGTGCTGACGGATGCGTTTTCATCTGATGTATCTTTTTTCGATTCGGCGGAAGGTGCAGAATCGTCTTTCGTTGTGTCTTGTATTTCTTCTGTGTCTTCAACGGGCATGTCTGTGTCGGGTGACGTTATTTCGGGGGCGGAGCTTATCTCGGAATCCGTTGTGAGATCTTCCGTATCGCCGGTAGCAACATCAGTATCCGCTGTCGTACCTTTATCTTGTGATGTCGTTACAGACGGAGTAGTGACGGGCGCCGTCGTTACCGGCACAGTTGTTACCGGTGCAGTAGTTGTCACCGGTGCGTCGGTTGTCGGCGCAGTAGTCGTTGGAACGGTAGTTACCTCCTCGGTTGTCACTGGAACGGTTGTATCTGGTTCGGGCAAAAAATGAATGGTTGCTGTTTCGAGATAAATGTTTTCGCTATAGATTTTTATTTTTTTCCATTCAGCTTCTGTTCCCTGGTAGTATACATCTGACAAATCACAGCTATCGTAAAAAGCATAATCTCCTATTTCTTTAACGCTATTAGGAATTGTAATTGAAGTGAAAACTTCATAAGAGAATGCAAACGATGAAATGTCTTCAACGCCATTTTCTATAATGATATGTTCATACTTTTGTTTGTACCACGGCGGCAATACTATATTGCTGCCATGCTGATTAAAAGAATACATTTCTCCTGTGCCGGATATTATAAGTGTGTCCCCGCTTATTTTCCATTGTAAATTTTTACCGCACTCCGTCCTCTGTATTATGTCACCATCTTCATCGCTATATGCTGATACCATAATTGTCAATAACATCGTAATGCAGATAATGATTGGTAATAATTTTTTGAAATTCATAAATCCTCCTTAATAATTACATTTGTGATGTTTATTGACATATTTTAACACGCATATATATATGTATATATATATACATTGTAAACAAAACGTGAATGACTGCGGCGTAATTGCTGTTGTTATTAAAAAAAGAACACCGTACAGGCAGTTCAAAAGTGAAGTACCTGTACGGTGTATG
>JAFXFN010000020.1 GCA_017520505.1 Clostridia bacterium | reverse complement strand
GAACTCATAAAAGCCAAACAGCTCGGAGATCGTTGTGACCTCGGAGCTGTTTTCATCTGTATATAAAGAAAAATCCGACCATCTTTTCGATGATCGGGTTTTCTCTTGTCCCGTACCGGCTTTCACCCATTGGTCAATTTTTTCCCTTTGAGCGAAAACCCTTATTTTATGCGGTTTTTCGGTACTTTTAAATTCATTCGAAACTACCTCGAAATCTACCGCTTGGCCACGGCTAATCCGCTTTATTTTGAAGGCCAAAAACGGGCTTGTTCAACCCTTGATCAGGATGAACAAGCCCGTTCGTCATATTATCGGAATGCAGTATTTTATTTGATAATTACAGAAAAGATACGAGATACTCAGCATCTGCTTCGTTAACTTCTCCGTCGCAATTATAATCAAAGATCGCATCGTTTATCACAGCGTCGCCGTTAAGCAATTGCTTTTTGAGTCTGATAAGGTCTTTTCCGTTAACAACAGCATCGCCGTTTCCGTCACAGCTCATTCTGAGCATAATTTTCTTAATTTCTACCGGTATTTCAAATGAGTAAGTACCGTCGCCGTTATCGACCGCTGCAACAGACATATATCCGTTATCTGTGATGCAGAGAACCTTACACGGAGCATCGTGATCTACCGTTATCACACGACCGTCTATTTCATAATTTATCAGACCGACACTTATAACTGAAATATCGGAAACAAATCTTGCGTAAAGCTTGAGATCCGTTGTAACAGGAACACCAAAGTCGTATTTATCGCCGTTTTCCGTAAACCATCCGATGAATATCTTATCTTCCTGCTCAGGTTTTGCAGGCTCAGATACAGTCATATTTTCTATAACCGTTACACCGAATATAGGATACTCGTCACCCTCGAAGAAGAACTGCACGTCATATCCCTTTGCACCGCAGATACAGTATTTTTCCTCGTTCCAATTGTGTTCAGATTCGGAATTCGGAATTATCTCACCGCAAGTACATATCTGCCAGTGAATATCGTTGTTATATCCGTACACATCAAGCTCGTGCTGTGTATGCTTGATGTGGGCTACAAGATGTACGTCACATTCAGGCATATCAAACCACAGCGTACTTTCATAAAGAGCGGATTCGTCAATTTTAAATTGTCCTTCAACAATTTCCCAACAAACGAATTCATATCCTTCGGGAATGTCAGCAACAGCTTTTACGTATGTACCGGGCATAGCTTTCGTTATGGGCTCACCGTCTGTTTCTACGGGAGAACCTGATGCGCTTCCTCTGGGATCGTACGCATTACCGCCGTCAACCGTGATGCTGTAAGACTTCGGAACTGTAAATTCTATCGTAACTGTAACGTATTGTGTCGTATCACCGTCATACGCAGTTGCGGTTGCGGGATAACCGCTTACATATGCACTCACGGTACTGTCACCCAGCTCGGAAACACCGAACCAATATCCGCTTTCGGCTTCAAGCCGCAAAATCATCATATACGTCTTGCCTTCTTCGAACAAGTCCGTTTCGGGATCGAGCTTGAGTGCGGTGTATCTATCGGGACATTCCCACCAGGAAATACCGTTTAACCAGTCACTGCGCTGAACTATGCTGTAACCGCAATTTTCAAAAAGCGTTGCCGTATAGTCGGGTGTAGCACCTACTGTGGGAATATCAATATCGTTTATGTATACCGTATAGATAGCACCCTTGAATATTGCCTCAAAGCCAACGTAATTCTCAGGCATAATGAAGTACGTCTTACCGTCTTCATCCGTAAGCAGCTCAACGTCTCCGTAGCTTACTACCCATTTATCAAATACGGCTTCGTCCGTATTTTCGTTGGGAGTAAGATATACCTTCGTGCCTGCAGGAGCAGACGTTGTTTCATATCCGTACTGCGTTGCAAAACCGCCGTTCACGTAAATATCGTATTTTTCAACAGCGATTGGCTCGTTAAGCTTGAAGTTATAGATGGTTCTGCTGTAATCGGGATAATATGTTGTCATCGAGCTGTGAAGCGTTTGGCCGTTTACCGTCAGGGTGACCGTTCCGCCCTGTGTAACGAGCGCATAGCCTTCGTTTGCCGTAATCTCAACACTGAGCCAATAAACGTAACCGTAAAGCGCACCGCTGTATTCGTACGTCGTGGGTTTACCGTTACCGTCGTCCGTGTGGAGCTTGTAGTTTCTTCCGTTGTTATTAACAACGTTGAAGCCTTCATGGTCGCTGATAACGGAAAGCTCCATTCTGTCGGAATTATTCAACTGGTAGAATCCGTTAAGCTCAAAGCTGATGTCTTTGATTTCACGCGGATTGAATGATGCGTATATATTAACGTCACGGTCGGGCATTACAAACGTGGTCGTTTGTGCATTTTTATCCTCAAAAGTGATATCTCCGACGTAGTCTGTATCGTACCACCATCTGAACGTACAAACACCCGTGGTGTCTACAGCCGTTATGGTGATAACATCTCCTGCGCATGCAGACGTGATAACTTCTCCGTCGGCGTTATACGCTACACCGTTCGTTATGTTGATCTGCTTCTTCGGAAGTGAAACGGGCGTAATATTATCGACCGTAGCATAAAGCCAACGAGAAGGATCGGCATTGTCGTATTCGTGAAGCTCGGCGCTTATATTCTGAAGATAAGCAATTTTAAGCTCCATATTTTCAAGCACATCGAAATGTCTGTATTCTTCAGCCGCAAGGTGGATTATAGCCTTGTAAACGTGATCCGCCTTGAACTTGTCACCGGGCTTTGCATATTCGCCCGTCGTTGTATCAAGCCAGCTTATTCCGTTATAAATGACAGAACTATCAATTCCCGTGGGGGCTTTCAGATCGTATCCCGAGTAGTATATCTGACCGTCCATAAAATATGCCGTGAAAGGTATTTCGTCACCTGACATATAGTCCTTGCCGATATCAAGATATATTTTATTACATACCATAGTATCGAAATCAGCTGTGATTTCAACGTCATCGTAAGGCATTGTGAACTTGAGAATACCGTATTCTATCGTATATTCAATGTCGGGTGAAATGATCCAACCGAGAAAATCACCGCACTGTAACGGCGCATTAAGCACGACGTTTACGCTTTCGCCGGGAAGCGCTGACGTTATGCTCTCACCTGCATCGTTTCTCGCAATACAGTTTTTCAGTGCTATTGAATATTCTTTATACGTCTTTACACCGTCAAGCTGTACGTAAATATACTTTGACTCATCCTCACCTGCGTATGTACCGGGAGTATAGTCGGAAATACCGTATTTTCCAAATGAAACAGTCATCTGAAGAGCATCGGCAAAATGGCAGTATTCGTTAGCTTTGATGTTGACGGTCAGATTATATTCGTGACCGTCTTCAAATACATCGCCCGGCTTCTTGTATTCTTCTGCAGTTGCATCAAACCAGCTCATATTATTGTAGAAGTTCGTCGTGTCAGCTGTCGGGGGAGTGCCTGCACCGTAGCCTATGTGCCACATCTGCCCGTCTACCGTGGAGAACGTGAACGGTATTTCATCCCCTGCAGAAAACGGACCGCCGATGTATATGTAAACGTTTGAAATTTCAAGTGATTTGAAATCTGCCGTAATGCTTACGTCACATTCCGGCATTACAAAGCTTAAAATACCGTTTTTGAACGTATATTCAAGAGAAGACGGCTCAACTATCCATTTATCAAAATCACCGCATCCGTTAAGCGGCTTGCTGATTGAAACCGTTACAGCTTCACCCGAAAGTGCTTTTGTGATGCTGTTTCCGTCAGAATCATAAGCAACGGCGTTTTTGAGTTCGATGTCAAAAATGCCTGCGGCGGGCTTGATATTGCTCATTGAAACCATAAGCCATTTTGTGCTGTCAAAGCTTGAATATTCGCTTCCCAAGCCTGACTTTGTTCCGTAATATCCGAAATCAACGGTAAGATTCGCACCGCTTTCAAAACAGCAGTTTTCCTCAGCCATAATACCGATGTAAACCGTGTATTCATGTTCTTTCTGGAAGACATCGCCCGGTCGGCAGTATGACTTTTGTGTATTATCATACCATCTTATATTGTTGTACGTAACAGACGTATCTATACCGTCGGGAACACCGAGGGTATAACCGATCGTATCAACGCCGTTATCCGATATTGAAATATCAAACGGGATGCTGTCCCCCGCAATAAATACATCGATATCAAAACAAACGGAATCCACACACCAGTCAAGGTAGTTTGCCGTGATATTCACTGCCTTTGAGGGCATTACGAACGTAAGCTCCTGTCCGTTTTCCGTATACTGAACGTCTGCTGTTTCAACCGTCCAGCCGTTGAATGTCTGTGCCGAGGTTACAGGAGGCGTACCGACAACACGTACTGTATCCCCGGGATAAGCAGCTTTTATTACTTCGCCGTCTTCATTGTAGACAGTTGCATTCACAGCATTGACTGCAAAAGCACGTAACAAACCGTCTGCCGCAAACGTCGATGACGGAAGCATTCCGACAAGCACTGCGATTGCAAGCCATAAGCTTATCATTCTTTTTTTCATAATTAAAATCTCCTTTCAAAAATAATACAATAAAATTTATGATATTTCCGAAGTATCATCGAAAAAACATATCAAAGAGCATCTACAATATCCGCAAGATACGTAGCAGATATTGAACCGTAGATAAACTGATCTATAAGTCCGTCCTTTTTTGCTTGTCTGACCTGCTTGGCAAGCTCCTTTTCCGCATTTTTGTCAACGATGAAAACGATCTTACAATCAGGGTTTTTCTCTTTTACAGCATTGCGTATTTTCATTCGCTCGTGCAGAAGCCACGGTGTATACCCCGTCACCTCCAGCAACAGCGCATAAGGAAAGATCCATTTACATTCGTCCACAACCTTGTCGGGTGAATCTATCGTATATGGCTGAAGACCGTTTTCCGAACTGCGGAGAGTATCTGCGATCGCATTACAAAATAAGGAATTCTGCATATTTATCGCAATTCGCCTCACAGCATCACCTTCTTTCATCTTAATTAGTTCTGCTTTACCGACCGTGTTTCTTTTTAAAGCTTCCCACCACGATCTGATAAACGCTTATTGAAAAGCCGTCAACATCTGCCTTTTCAAGTATTCTGCCGTCGGTGCAAAACACCTCAATTTTTACAGTTGGCGCATCAAGCATCTCAACACCGTCAAAGAAAGAATTATCTGAATTATCGTTTTTCGTAACGTCGGGAAGTCCCTCGGGGTGAAGATCATATATCGCTTTCGATTGTTTTTTGGAAATGAGTATGCCCTCGTTTTCCTCGTATTCCGTTCCGTCGTCCCCACGAAGGTCGCCCGTCACGGTAAGGCCTTCGTTTTTAATGTCGATTCTGATGTTGAAATTGTGCTGTGCGTAGCTGTCCGATCTCGATACAGTGAACGAATCCCAGCTTTTGGGATTTATCATTCCGTCACCGTCAAGAATGTACCGCTTACGGCAAAGGTATAATACACAGATCACTGCTGTTAATACAACGGCAACCGTGGGTATTATAAAATTTGTCAAGATGTCCACCTGTCAGATCACGCCCACGGATCTGCGGATTTCGGAGGGCGGATGCTTACAAGCAGGAACTGATCCCACAAAAGCCATTGTCCGTCTGCCTTTTTACGAAGTACGATCTCACGTGCATTGTCTGCGCCTCCGCTTCTGATGTGAAGCTTTTTATATCCTTCGTTGGCATCTGCGTAAGGGCCTGCTTCTATTGTCAGCTTGAACGGCTGTGCAGGTGTATAATCATTTTCGGGAACAGCGCCCTCAAAATAGGAAAATGCAACGTGATGTCCGTCACGGAAACGGTCGTTTAAAAATGAAATGTCGTGATTGCTGAGCGGTCTGGGACCTCTGAGCCAGTTGAGCATTTCAGCACCGATATTTTTGTCTGCGGCATAAACGCAAAGAGCGCACACAGTCAAAGCCGCTGTCTGAAAAGGATCATTCAGCACCGCCTCCGGCAGCGACTGCATTTCCGCAAGACTTTCGGGAAGTCTTGCGAACGTAAATGTTTTTGTACCTGCATTTGAGTTCGTATTCGTTGTTGCATTACCGTTGAGCTTATCAAAAATAGACATATTTTTATTCCTTTCCAAATATTAAATCTGATATTTATTTATTTTTCTTAATAATAATTACAGTTAAACCGACGCCGACGCCTGCTGATGCAAGTGCTATCAGTACAATTCCCCACCAAGGCATACCGTCTGATCGTGTGTTGTTTTCGCTGTTGCCGTCTGTTTCAGAAGAGGTGTCTGTAATGTCAGATTTATCTGTGATATCCTCTGTTTGTTCCGCAAAGGTGCTTGTAATGCCGTTTGTTTCAGTCGGTGATGATTCATCACCGGTTACTGCATCTGAATTATCGCCGCTTGTGACGGCGTCACTCTCCGCATCGGGCGGTGCAATTACGGTTACTATAAAAAATTCAAATGCATCCTCGTAAGATATTTTTATCTTTTGCTCGCCGAGGGTAACAAGCTCTTTTTGGGAATACGTAAGTCGCTCGCCGTTGTATGAATCAATGAATCCGTCAGGAGTGTAAATACGCACCTTTAGTCCCGTCATATCAAGCTTTTCGCCTTGTGTATACGTCAGCTTCTTGGGTAATTTCTCAATTTCAATGGAATAATCCCCGCTTGGCTCAAAAACGTTGATCTCAAACTCTGCTGTGTTTGCATATTCCTCACCGCTTTTCGGTGTTACCATAATAACAACGTACCAAAAACCGGTTTTTGTCGGTGTTCCCTTTATCTCACCGTTTTCACTTAACGTAAGACCGTCAGGCAAGCTTGAACGGAAAAGCGAATAGACCACATCGGGATCCGTACATTCAAGCTTTTGATAATATTCCTCTCCGATTTCTCCGTTTAACAAGTATTTCGTGGTGATTTCGGGGAAATTCGGAGCATTGTCCGTGTTGACAACGCTGAATTTTGCACTTGTTACCGTGCCGCATTGCTGTGTGTGGTCATCATCGCTGTATAAAGCGGCAACGCAGTAAAACTGACAGGCTTTGTCCTTTTCGGTAAGTGTAATGCTTGTGCCGTCGGCATAATAGCAGTCATTGCGCATCCAGTAATACTGTACTTTGTTTTCTGAAAAAGCTGTCTTTTCGGCAGAAGTTCCGTTTGCCGAAATGTTTGCACCCGTTTTTTGTATATCTACCTTTACAGTACCGCCTGCGGTAAATATACTGTCAGATGTAAACGCTATCGCTTCGCCTGCAGATGCAAATACAGCGGTGGCAAGTGACAAAATAAACACGGCGCATAAAATAACGCCTATGATTTTTTTCATAATATCAACTCCGTGGATCGTTTTGTTTTTATAGCTTTGCGCTTTGCAGAAATATCCCGGGCTACGGGCTGAAAGATTCAGCCCGTCAACCCGAAGCCTTGTTATAAATGATATCTTTTTTTACGTACGTTTATTTCTTTTTCTTAAGAACGATTACTGTCACACCGACGCTGACTCCTGCAACGGCAACAACTATAAGCAGAATTGCCCACCAGGGCATACCGCCATTGTTTTCATCGTCCGTCTTGTCGGGTGCTGTTGTTTCGGCAGGCTTGCTTTCAGTCACAGCGGGCTCCGTTTCAGCGGAAGCACTCGAATATCCGCAAACATCGCACTTGCCGTCGTTATTTTCATCATTATGTGCGAAAGCGTCTTTCTTTTCGCCGCAAGCACATTCGTACCAATGCTCGTTTTCGTCTGATTTGAATTCATCACCGAAAGCGTGTCCCGTTGCAATGAGCTTAACGCTTGCTTTGTCTTCTATCTTCACATTACCCTCGGCATCCTCAAACCAATCGGAGCAACCGTCACATATGTAGAATTCAGCATTACCCTCTTCCGTGCAGGTTGCAGGCTTTGCCGATATTTTCGTAAGGTTATGAACGTGGTTAAGTGCAGGAGTTATAATGTATGCACATTCAGTACACTTCTGGGGTGTTGTTTCCGTGGCTTCCGCACCCGGTGTATGAGGAATAAGCTCATCGTGAGCACCGCATACGCAAGCGTGTGCGTGTCCGTTTTCGTCCTGATAGCCCCAATCCGTGCCGAAGCTGTGAGATGCTTTGATTATAACGCTGTTTTTATCCTTTATTTCAGAGGAAGCCGAAGCATCCTTGAAATATTTACCGCAGGAGCACGAATAATACTCACTATTACCGTCAGACGTACACGTTGCAGGCTTAGCTGTAACTTTCGTCAGATTGTCTTTGTGAATATGTCCGAGGCTGGGAGCGATAACGTAACCGCACACAGTACATTTCTGATCCTGTTTTTCCGTGGGTGCTGAAATATTGGGTGTGTGCTTTATAACGGTATCGTGTTCTCCACAAAATGAGCAAACGTGTGCGTGACCGTCAGCTTCCTTGTATTTCCAAGCAGTACCGAAATCGTGGCTGTGAATCGTGATCTTCTTGTACCCTGAAAGATCAGATGCTTTATACGTATCCAAAGCACCGTCAGTCGTTGTAGATGCCTTGATGATCAAACCGTTCTTCACCGTAATTGATTTTGCACCAACGGCTGCTTTTGTGCCTATGAGCGTAACGCTGCCGCCGTTTACGGTCAGCATTTTTGTATCACCATTAATACAGTACCATCCCGACGACATCGTAACGTTTCCACCGTTGATCGTAATGCTTCCTTTTGTATGAACACTGGGAGTGTTGCTCTCTGCTTTAAAATTCAGCGTACCACCGTTGATGGTCAAATCACCGTTCGATGCGAGGGCACCTCCCTCAGCATCTATCACACCGTTGTCAATAACAATGTTTTTATATGCGTATAATCCGTATGCACCGATCGTTTTAAGCTTACCGTTGCCGTTTACAGTCAGCTTTCCATACGAGAAACATTTGTACCAAGTGTCGCTTCCTGTCAGACGAAGTGTATTTTCGCCCTGAAGAGAAAGCGTAAGATCATCTGCACTGTAAATGGCGGTAGAAATAGTGTACCCGGGTCTGTACTTATAACCGGCACCCTCATATTTGAAGTTATTGAGCGTCAAAACGCCGTCTTTATAATGGGCATAACCGCCTGAAGGCTTTGACGTAGTCGTTTTGCTTGCGCCATTGGCAAGATATGTGCCGTTTGTCATTTTAACGTCGCCTATGAAAACGGCTTTATCCAGTTTTTTTGCAGAATAGACGATTCTCAGGCGAACACCGCCGTCACATTCTTCCGCACTATGGAACTTCACGTCATAGCCTGCAATCCCAATCTTAGAATTGTTTTTAATGGAATTTAAATCGTACGTATAGGTATTCTGCGTACCGATAAGCTTTGCATAAATTCCAAAATAACAGGTATCTCCCACTTTCGGTTCAGTTGTCACAATTCCACTTGCAGACAATGTTGAACTCTTATAAAGAGCTGTATGTTCAGCATAGTTTTGGTGCAAAAAATTATCTTCTCGTAATATCTCTACATTACTAAATCCCGGGACATAGCCTCCCTTTGCACTGTCATAGATAACTTCGCGACCGAATCCCCACACTTGGGCAATTGTTCCTGCGGGCGCAGCCTTCTTTGTGAGGGAATATACAACCAGAGATGTAAATCCCATGTCTCTTTCATAAGAAGCAAGGTACTCTACTTCATAGCCGGGAATCCGGATATCCACCAGGTCTTTTTTAATATTAAGGTTGCCGTCAATGCTGTCCAGCCGGAAATAGGAGTAATAGGTCTCACCATCCTGCGGTTCGGTGGTCAGCATGTTGCTGAAACTGGTGGTTTCGTTAGTCTTATAGAGGCAACCGAATCTAGCCTCGTAGTAGGAGTACTTACCGTCCACCATGGTGTGCTCCAGTTCCTTGCCTTCGGTGGAAACAGCTTTCAGGGTAGTGAAGTTGGGAGCATAGCCGCCCTTTGCACTATCGTATGCCACACCTGAAGCAACGGCTTTCACACCGCCGGTCAGTTCACCATAAATGATGGAGCAAGTAACAGTATACACAGCGCCATCCTTATAGGCATCCTCTACTCTGCCACTGCAGAAGCCCTCAACATCGATAGATGATTTGGAATTTGTGACGGAATAGTCCGTATCGTTGTACGCATAGGCAAATACTTGGAAATAATATTGTTCACCCAATACCGGAGCCTTGGAAAGATAATCTAAGCATTCTTCGTCGGTACAAAGTGAAGAAACAGAAGAAGCAAACGTACTGCCATTATCACTATAGAGCAGGTATATACTTGGGTCATCCAAATAGTACAACCCGTCATCACATACGACACCGTCAGACTGCACCGAAACACCGACCGCAGTATACTTTGCCGCAAATGCCGTCAAACTTGTCATCGGGATCATACCGACGAGCATCACCAGCACGAGCAATAAGCTTAATAATCGTTTTTTCATTTTCATTTCTCCTTTGCGATTTTTAATATATGTAAATACTTCTTTATCATAATTATACTTATTTTTATCGATATGTCACTATTACAAGTAACAGTTTTTTGATTTTTTCGAAAAAAATTTCACTTTTTTTTGCAAATTCAAGTCATCCGGCGGATAACGGTGTTTTATAAAAACACCTGCTCACGGCAAAATTACCAAGCAAACACAAGAGGGCAGCTTGCCTTGGAAACAAATTCCAAAGCAAGCTGCCCTTTACGTCAAGCCGTAATATTAAGATCAAGCGGTGTATCTTTTCTTGCGTACTACTGTAAATATGCCAAGTGCGGCGAGCATCATAATGCTGACGAACGTAATATTAACGTCTGATGTTTCGGGGTTTTCCGCCTCGGGCTTTTTCATTTCAAAACCGCAAACGTCACATTCTTCGTCGTTGTTTTCATCTGCGTGGGGAGCTGTATTTGCCTTGTCACCGCACGCACATTCATTCCAGTGATTCGTATCGTCACGTTTCCATTCCTCACCGTGGCTATGGCCTGACGGAATGATAACGCTTTCCTTGTCGGTTATCTCCACCGTTGCTGTTTCATCCTCAAAGTATTTACCGCAGGAACATTCATAATATTCCGTGTTGCCGTCTTCATCACAATCAGCAGGCTTTTCGCCTACCTTCGTCAAGTGATTTACGCACAGGTGTCCCGTTGCAGGCTCTAATATATGATCGCACACGAAGCACTTCTGATCTTCCGTTTCAGTGGGTGCCGGAATGTCAGGTATATGATCGTAGAGTGTGCCGCGCGCACCGCACTCACAAGTGTTTGCGTGGCCGTCATCCCCGATATATCCGTTTTCAACCGTGTAGTCGTGAGCAACTTCTATTATAAGGTCATCCTTCGTCGTTGCAACCTTTTCTTCTGTAAAATACGTTTCACACACGTCGCAGAAGTAGTGCGCCTTCATACCGTTTTCCAATGTATCGGCAGTGTGCGTTCCGTCGTTCTGCTCAACAAGTTCACCGTAATTGTGATCGACCTCTATCACAAGATCATCCTTCGTCGTTGCAACCTTTTCTTCTGTGAAATACGTTTCGCACACGTCGCAGAAGTAGTGCGCCTTCATACCGTTTTCAAGTGTATCGGCAGTATGCGTTCCGTCGTTCTGCTCAATGAGTTCACCGTAATTGTGATCGACCTCTATCACAAGATCATCCTTCGTCGTTGCAACCTTTTCTTCTGTGAAATACGTTTCACACACGTCACAGAAGTAGTGCGCCTTCATACCGTTTTCCAGTGTGTCGGCGGTGTGCGTTCCGTCGTTTTGCTCAATGAGTTCACCGTAATTGTGTGATGCCGTAAGCTTACCGTCGCCCTGCTTCCACGCTTCAAGATCCGTGATCTGCTGTGCGCCATCCTCGTCAGCGTAAAATGTTTCTTCGCACCGACACATATAGTAATCTTTCCAGCCGTCATCAAAGCAGGATGGCTCCTCGCCCATAACGTGAGAGTCAGCTGAACAGATGTGGAACGGTGTAAGAACGAAGTTGCTGAGTGTCAGCGTTGCTTTACCCCATTCATAAGATTCACTATTCTCATTACTGTTATCGGAATACAGTACGATAGTGATTTCTTCGTCGACACCGAGAGAAATTTCGGCAGTACCGTCCGTGGTAAAGGAAAAGTCTCCTATTTTTACCTTTTCATAGTAGCCATTCAAATCAAAATCGAATTTGACCGTCAAGCCGTCTTCGCTGATGTTTTTCAGTATCATAGCTGCATCGGAATAAATAGAAAAGCATCCGTCGCTCTGCGTCCATACATTCATCGTTACGGAAACATCGTCAGCATTGGCATTTTCAACACTTACCGATGCGATCTCCCCCGTTGCATCGTCGTCATAGTCGCTGATAAGTGACAGCATTCCCTCTCTCAGCTGAGCATTCGTGCCGCCCTCAGCATTTACCGTCGTGATGGCAAGTGAACACACAAGTGCCAACGTAAGAGTAAGCGCAAGCATTTTTTTCATTACTTTCGAAAACATTTTAAATCTCCTTTCAAAATTTTATTTTTATTTTAATGCTTTCTTTTTGATTTTCTTTGAATTGCCTTTGTTTTTCTTCGTGATATACAGGTAAATGCAAACACCCACCACGGTTGAAAGTATCGCCCATATATGCGAAATATGGAAGAAACCGACAAAATACTTTGCCTCCCTGAACCACTCAATCGTAAAGCGAAACACGCCGTACCATATCATATAGATCGGATACAGCACCCCTGTACTGACTTTTTTGGTCGCTTTATTTGCAAAGAGAATAAGGAAGGCTATATATAAAACGATCTCCGCTTCTCTTGTCGGCCATCTTGCCCCCTCGATGAACGGTATCGGTAAACCGAGACAGCAGCCCTCGAAAATGCAGTTAAGCCTTGCAAGAAGCAACGTGAAGACCATACAAACGGTAAAAACGTCAAAAACGTCAGCTATATTACGTTTAAAAAGCTTTGCACCTAAAAAATATGCAAGCGGCATAAAGAACACGGCGCCAAAAATGCTCATTCCGTTGAACGTGCCCGATTCAAGAAAAGCAAAAGTCTTTACGAAAAGCACACCCACCACGGTATGTATAACTGAGAATAATACGACGCCTGCGGTGTTCATTTTCAGCTTTGACTTGTTTCCTCCGAGCCAGAACAAATTGAAAACAACACCGACAGCCAACAACACGTATAAAATATTTCCCATCAAAAACTTAATCATATCAAACAAATCCTTTCATCATAAATCCGCTGATAGATATATCGGCAATGATGTAAAATTCCGATCATCACAGTAATTATACACTACCGTAACCGATAAGTCACTAGTACAAGTAACAGTTTTTTGATTTTTTTTGAAAAAAATTAAGCTTATAGATATAAAAAAAAGCCTTTCGGTGTGAAAGGCTTTCAAATTTCAGCTCTATGAGTTTTCCTTTTCTATCTTCTTATCGGGTGTAACGATAATGAGATTTTTTTGCGCTACGGCTATCAGAAGCTCCATTCTCGTTCGGTAACCCGTTTTTTCAAGAATTTTTCCGATATGCCACCGTATGTTGGATTTTGTACAGCCGAGCAGCTCCGAGGCATCCTCGTCCGACGTGCTTTGCATCAAGGCACGCAGAACGTCAAGCTGAAACCGAGTCAAGTCGTACGACGTTGTAAGTCCGAGCTTTACCTCGGGCGTTTTATCGGGGAAGATATGCTCGCCTGCCATTGTGCGGTCCATTACGGAAATAAGCTCCTCAGCGCTCGTGTCCTTGTACCAGAAGCTGTCGGCATCTGCTTCCTTTGCTTTTTCAAGAAAAGTATGCTCAGCCATAGACGTTACTACGATGACTTTAATTCTCTGCCATTTCTTTTTAATGACCGAGCAAGCCTCAATTCCGTTTTCGTCACGTGCGGTACATACGTCCATAAGTATAAGGTCGATCGCCTCACGCATACAGAAAAGCTCTGCATCTGCGGCGTTCGGAATACTGCCTACAAGGGTATAATTTTCACTTGCATTTATTATGGCTTCCATATTTTCCTGTGCCATTCTCTGGTCTTCAACAATGAGTACCCTTATCATAATATCCCTCCTTTTTTCTTCGGAACGCTTACCGTAAGTTTAAACCTCGGAAATGACTGCACCGTCATCACTCCGCCCGAGCGTTCAATTCTTTTACGCAGCGTTGAAAGTCCTCCGCCCTCTGATATCGGCTTTTCGGGCCCGTTTCCGTTATTCATAACGGAAACCTCCGCACGGTCTTCATCCTCGGTAAATTCCGCATAAAGCTCACTTGCCTGCGCATACCGCACGGCGTTCGTCACACATTCACGCACGGCGCAGGTAAGAAGATACGCCGTGTCGTCGTTTTTCGGAAGCTCTCCCGACTGAATAAGCTCAATGCCCAGCGACTGACACGTTTTGCGTATCTGACACATCATATCCTCCTCGTCCGTTTCGTTGTTGTATTTAAGCATCGACACGGCTCTTTTCCACGAATGTACCACTCCCTCGGGAATACTCTCGCTGTTATCACAGAGATATTTACGTGCTTCGACAAGACATCTGCCCATTTCATCGTGCACACGCATTTTCGTGTTCAGTATTTCCTCCTCACGTGTTACGGTGACCACGTTTGCGGAAAGTCTTTGAAGCTCTGCCTGCGTATGGCGGAGCTGTTCGTTTTCTTCGGTAAGCTCAATACGGTTCGCCTGCAGGTCTGTAACGTCAAAAACCACAAACTGCGTAAATGCTTCTCCGTATTCATCGGTTACCCACCGCCGTTCAAGCTGCCACGCTTTTCCGCTTTTCAAGGTGAATATTTTTCCGTCCCTTACAACACCGTCTATGGGGGTAAAATCGTCTTCAAGACATTTTTGTAAATCTGTGATAAACTGTATATCATTACCGCAGACGGCGAACAAAAATCGGTGCATCGTCAGATTGCAAAGCACGGGAAGTCCCGCTTTATTAAAGAAGCAAACGCCCGTTGGCAAATTATCAAACGCTTCCTTGATAGAAGTATTGTTTATCGTTTTTCTGTTTTTGGTTTCAAGCAAAACCAGCCACACGCCGACGGCAAGCGACACAGCCGTTATCAGAAAAACAAGCACGTAAGGCAGATGGAGCTTATGCCCGGCGCCCGTGATGCGGCTGTCAACCTGCATCATTATGTACACGACGGAATTGAGCAGAAACAATGCGACCTGCCGTAATTGCTTTCTTATACCTTGGTTATATCTGAAAGAAAGCGTACAGCTTCCCACAAGGATCATAACGGTAAGAAGGCTGAGCACGAGCAGAATTATCTGCGACAGCGTTCCGACCTCACAAAAATATCTCATCATTTCGCCACCCTCCATTCCGTTTTGAATGAAAGCGTATAGAAGCCTTCATCCGCCACACTCACCGATACTTTATCGGTAGCAAGTGACATCAGATCAAGACTGCACACGGCATCAATGCAGCAGTAAAAGCTGTTGCCTCGGTTAAAGAAACGCACAAGCAAGGATGAAAGTCCGTCAAAGGCATATTCTACCACGTATTCGTAAAAATCGAAAAGCTGCATTGCAACATCAGACGGAATATTAACGTCAAATAATACCGATGCGGCACAGTTTACGCCTGCAATACGCAGATTGGTCATCATTTCATCTATGCTGAGATTCAGTTCGCTGTCCTTGATCGATCCGTCCTGCTCGCTTATCAGAACGAGATTGTTACGGCGTTTGAGATAAGCATCGACTATGACTATTCTGCGAAGCAGCTCCTTCTTTTCGTCTGCGTTTTCGGTTTGCGACAGCTTTATAAGCCAATCGTTGAGAAGATTTATCTGCAATGACGTCTGCTTATGCAGTTCATCGTGCAATCGGTTCTTTTCGGCAAGCGTGCGTATACGCTTGTTTATCTGATAATTATGCATAGTTACTGCATTGGAATCCTTCAGCTCTTCACGCAGCTCTTTAAGCTCGTCAAGAATGTCGAGCAATTCGGAAATATCTTCCTGATATATCGTATATCCGCCTTTTATAGCCGATCCCGATACACGGATACCGTTTTCGACCATTATCGGTTTCTGTGCGGCTTCTTTCATTTCATCCTTTGTCAGGGTAACGGCGTCGTCGGAACGGTAATGCACGTTAAAATCTCTGTCAACGACCGACACGCCCAATTCCGAGCATTTCAAAAGCTCCTCGTAGTGGCTGTTTGACGGAAGAAGTCCCGTTTTGATACAGCTTTCCCAGATGGCAACGACCGTGAAGCAAAGTGCGGCGGTGACCTCGATGAAGCTGAACAGATCGCTGTCAACCAAATAAAGTACCGTATAAAGAGTACCTATGCCGAGCATCGCTATCGGAAGCCATATCATTTTCTTTGCCCCCGGCACACGGCAGTTTTTGACTATTTGTGCGATCATAAGCGCAATGCAGGTGAATATCCACGCAACGGCGGCATAATACAGAAATCCACGCTGATAGTCATCCCATCCCGCCTCATAGCCGAGATGAAATCGGAATGCCCATTGGTGCAGGTCGTTAGTAAGAATTCCTATAAGCAACACAAAAGAAGGTACGTACATAAAATACCATTTTTTAGACAGACGGTAATCCTCCGGCTTGCCTATATACTTTGCCGCCATAAGACTGACCTGCGGAATAAGTATCATACCGATATAATAAGCATACCAGCACCATTGTCCGATAGGAAAAATGTGAAGAAATACCGTGTGTCTGAGCGTGCGCATAAGCATCCATATTATCATCAAGCCCGCAAGCGTAATAAGGTAACGTCGGATGGTCGTGTTTACGATGCGGTCATATACAGACGATGACCAAAACACAAGAATACCGATATATATTGCAATTACAACGACCTGCGCCGCTATGTACATCGCCTCTGTGGTTTCCTTTGTTGCAATACGTGCAAAGTTCGCAAAAAGCAAAAGGAACACCGATAACAGTATATTGACGGTATACGATTGAGTCTTTTCTTCGTGGTTCAGAAGTCCTTGCTTTTGCATAGAACGGTAGATCACAAGCATCAGACATTCGGTGATGATGTACGATACAGACAGCCATTCAAAGCCTCGGGGCAAAAACTGCTCCACAAGCCAAATTATAATATTACAGAACACGGCGCACAAAAGCAGTACCGTATGACTTCGTGATTTGATCTTACGCTTTGCAATGGCATACAGCGCAACTCCGATCATAGAAAGCATATATCCGATAAGATAAACGTAGTAAAGCAGATGAAGCGGGCCGTATTCACGTACGAGCTTCGTCGTGCCGTTTACGAATTCTATATCAACCGTGCTGTAATATATGGGCAGAATACCGGGGCTTGTCGTGATGGTTAGCATTGCGATACCCAATACCGCCAAAGCCACGGTCAGCTTGCTGTTGTGCCTGATACCGCAAAAGCGAAGCACCATCATCATTAAAAAGAACGGCAAAAAAACACTGCCGAGATAAGATATTCGGTTTGAGTTCAATGCATCGTCAAGAACCTTGGAAATCGATATCATAAAGTATCCGAGGTCGCACAGCGATACAGATGCAAACACAAGAAGAAGCCATATATCACGTTTTTTATCCAGGATCACACACGTTCCAACCATACACAGTGAAATAACTGCGATAATTCCGTATGCAATTGACATATAAACACCTCCGCACCTTTAATTATGATTCATTATAACACAAAAAAGAACGTTTGCAATAGCTTACACCCAATAATTATGATTTTTGTAAAACTTCGGCACATAAAGCACTTTATGATAAAATGCCGTCATCGTACAAACAGCCTGTCTTTCCGTATCCTTCGAGATATGGAGAATATCCGTTATAATTGCGGTACGTTCTTCATCGCTTTGATAATACAGATATTTCAGCATGTACAGCGGTCTGTTCTTGTACGGCTTATAATTTTTCTTCTTCGGAGTCATGACCACCCGTAAAACGGGTGGCATGCACTTAGCCTATAAGGCTATTATGTTGGCGACGCCTCAAGGCGCGCCGAAACGGTTTGCCAACCGCATAATTTTTACAGGCTGCCCCACACGTGGGGCGGTCTTTTATT
>JAFXFN010000019.1 GCA_017520505.1 Clostridia bacterium | reverse complement strand
GTTGCTTGCCACAACGTAGCATATCTTACAAAGTACGATATGACAAAGGACGTTAAGAACGGCGGTACATTCCTTCTTAACACAGGTTGGACAGCCGAAGAACTCAACGAAAGACTTCCCGCAAACGTTAAGCGTGACCTCGCTAACAAGAACGTAAACTTCTATACAGTTGACGGTGTTAAGATCGCCCGTGAGCTTGGTCTGGGCAACCGTTTCAGTATGGTACTTCAGGCAGCTTTCTTCAAGCTCGCTAACATCATTCCGATAGATGAAGCAGTTGCATACATGAAGGATGCAGTTGTTAAGTCCTTCTCCAAGAAGGGTGACGACATCGTAAGAATGAACCAGAGTGCTATCGACCTCGGTATTGCAAACCTCGTTAAGATCGACGTTCCCGCTGAATGGGCAAACGCATCCGATGATGCTTGCACAGGCTCTGCAAAGGCAGATGACGGCGATATGCTCGCAAGATTTGAAAAAGAAATCCTTACACCCGTTAACGCACAGAAGGGTGATGATCTCCCTGTTTCCACATTCGTTAAGGAAGCAGACGGTACATTCCCGCAGGGTCTCGCCGCTTTCGAAAAGAGAGGTATTGCGGTTGACGTTCCCGAATGGAATCCCGAAAACTGTATCCAGTGTAACTTCTGTTCTTACGTTTGTCCTCACGCTGTTATCCGTCCTGTTGCTATCCCCGAGGGCGATGACACAGGCGACATGAAGACACTTCCTATGACAGGTCTTGCAGGATACAAGTTTGCTATCGTTGTATCTGCTCTTGACTGTACAGGCTGCGGCTCTTGTGCTCAGGTATGTCCCGGTAAGAAGGGCGCTAAGGCTCTCACAATGAAGCCCCTTGATACACAGGTAGCAAAGCAGAAGAACTTTGATCTTGCATACAAGTATACAGACGATGCAGATGTTCTTGCTAAGTTCAAGCCCGAAACAGTTAAGGGTTCACAGTTCAAGCAGCCCCTTCTCGAGTTCTCCGGTGCTTGCCCCGGCTGTGGTGAAACACCTTACGCTAAGCTCGTAACACAGCTCTTCGGTGACAGAATGTTCATTGCAAATGCAACAGGTTGTTCTTCAATCTGGGGCGGCTCTGCACCTTCCACACCTTATACAACAAACAAAGAAGACAAGGGTCCCGCTTGGGCTAACTCCTTGTTTGAAGATAACGCAGAATACGGTCTTGGTATGGCAACAGCTACAAGACAGCGCCGTGCGCTTCTTACAGAAATCGTTGAAAAGCTCGCAGCTTCCGACGATGCAGCTATTGCAGAAGCTTCCAAGGCATGGCTCGAAGCTAAGGATGACGGCACAGCTTCCAAGTTTGCCGCAGCTCAGCTTGAAGCAGCTTTGACACCTTGCGCTGACAAGTGCGACCTCTGCAAGCAGGCTCTTGCTATGAAGGATCTCTTCGTTAAGAAGTCCATCTGGATCTTCGGCGGTGACGGTTGGGCTTATGACATCGGCTTCGGCGGTCTTGACCACGCTATCGCTTCCGGCGAAGACATCAACATCTTCGTATTCGATACAGAAGTTTACTCCAACACAGGCGGTCAGGCTTCCAAGTCTACACCTACAGGCTCCGTTGCACAGTTTGCAGCATCCGGTAAGCCCACAAAGAAGAAGGATCTTGCACAGATCGCTATGTCTTACGGCTACGTATACACAGCACAGATCGCTATGGGTGCTGACTATAACCAGTGCTTGAAGGCAATTATTGAAGCTGAAGCATACAAGGGTCCGTCACTCATCATTGCATACGCTCCTTGTATCAACCACGGTATCAAGAAGGGTCTTGCAACAAGTATGCAGGAAACAAAGAATGCAGTTCAGTCCGGTTACTGGCACACATTCCGCTTCAACCCCGACAAGGAACAGCCCTTTACACTTGATTCCAAGGAACCCACACTTTCCTACCGCGACTTCATTATGACAGAAGTTCGTTACAACTCACTTGTAAGAGCATTCCCTGAAAGAGCAGAAGAACTCTTCGCTATTGCTGAAAAACAGGCTAAGGAAAAATACAGAAAGCTTGTTAATATGGCTAAGCTTTACGAATAATAACATTCGTTAAATAAACCTTTAAGGGCGTGCGCCGTCCTTTGCGGCAATCCCGTGCCGTGCGGTGCACGCCCACTTTTATTATAATTATGAAAAAGATACTTCGTTTTTTAACACACAGACTTGTAATACTTTCACTACTTCTTATATTTCAGTTTTTGTTACTCGTTCTGTTTATTGTTGATCTGAATGATTATTACGTTCAATATAGTACACTTTCCATTATTGTTGCCACACTTTGTGCTTTGCATATAATAAATAATGACAGCAATCCTGCTTATAAAACCGCTTGGATACTCCCACTGATCGTATTTCCTATGCTCGGCGTACTCATTTATCTGATATTCGGTAAGGATAATCTTTCCAAACGTCAGATAAATAAAATGACTATCGTCAACGAAAAGCAAGAGGAGCTTTGCAAAAGCAATTATAATCCGCATACCGTTATGGATGATGCCGTGGGAAATAAGCAATCACTATATATGGAAAAATATGCTTACAGCCCGCTTTACAAAAATACTTATGCAGAATACTTATCGTCGGGTGAGAAAAAGCTCTCAGCGCTTCTTTGTGAGCTTGAAAAAGCAGAGAAGTATATATTTATGGAATATTTTATAATACACGACGGCGATATGTGGGAGCGTACACTTGATGTACTTAAACGCAAAGCATCCGAGGGGCTTGACGTTCGTATTATTTACGATGATTTCGGATGTGCAATGGGACTTCCGAAGAAGTACCCCGATGAACTGAAAAAATACGGCATAAAATGCTGTATATTCAATAAACTGAAGCCCGTGCTTTCTCCGAAGCTTAATAACCGTGACCATAGAAAAATATGCGTTATCGACGGGAAAGTGGCTTTTACAGGCGGAATAAATTTCGGAGATGAATATATCAATAAAAAGGAAAGATTCGGCTATTGGAAAGATACAGCCGTTATGATAAAGGGTGAGGCATCATTCAGCCTCACGGCAATGTTTCTCGGAATGTGGAGATATATCACAAATGAGGATGAGCCGCTTGAAAAATTCCATTCTGAAGGTTTAACGGAATCGTCTTGCGATAAAAACGATGGGTACGTACAGCCGTACTGCGACAATCCGACTGACAGGGAAGCGGTAGGGCAGAACGTATATCTGAATATGATAAATTCAGCAAAGAAATATATACTGATAACTACGCCTTATCTTATAATTGATAACGTAATACGCACGGCACTTTGTAATGCCGCAAAATCGGGTGTTACAGTTGTTATTATAACTCCGGGTGTTCCCGATAAGAAGCTTGTTTTTCAGGTTACACGCTCAAATTATTCGGAATTGCTCCGTGCAGGTGTGCGTATATTTGAATTTTCACCGGGATTTATACACGCCAAAATGTTTGATGTTGACGGTAAATATGCAACCGTCGGTACGGTGAATCTTGATTACAGAAGTCTTTATCTGCATTTTGAATGCGGTCTTTGGCTCGCACATTGCGAGTGCATAAAAGATATAGAAAATGATATTGTAAAGACGCTTGACGTGTGCGAAGAGATACCGAGGGATTTTGTAATAAGAAAAACGGGGATAAAAAAGCTGTTTTATGCCGTTGTGCGCGCCTTTGCACCCCTTATGTAGCCGATGTGAATAATTATACATGTATATTTATTCATTCGTCAAGTTGCACAAATTACACTTTTGCGCATAAAAAAATAAATTTATAGATGTGATATGCTTATGAAAAAAATAATCGATCTTTTGCACGACGTTCAAAATCTCACGATTTCAGAAAACACTTCCTGCAAGCAGTTGACGACCTTCAAGGTTGGCGGATACTGTACGGCTGTTTTTCCGAGCACAGTTGATGCTTTTATATCGTGTATTGAAATTCTTAAGAAAAACGATGCAAAATTTATTGTTATAGGAAACGGCTCGAACATTCTGTTCGACGATGACGGATACGACGGAATAGTTGTTGTAACTACCGAGCTTAAACAGCTTGTAGTATCAGAAAACAGAATTTCCGCTGAATGCGGTGTACCGCTTCACACCCTCTGTACCGCAGCATCGGGCGCATCCCTTGCAGGATTGCAGTTCGCCTATGGAATTCCCGGAACTGTCGGCGGCGCTGTGTTTATGAATGCAGGTGCTTACGACGGCGAAATAAAGGATTGTATCGTGGATGTGACCTGTTTTGATCCAGAAACATCGAAGCTCATAAAGCTCACAAAAGAGGAATGTGATTTTTCGTACAGACACTCTGCATTTGAAGATAACGGCCTCATCATTGTGGGGGCTGATTTTGAGCTTTCGTACGGCGACAAAAATGAAATAAAGCGTGAAATGAGCGAAATTATCGGTAAAAGACGTGATAAACAACCGCTTAATTATCCGAGCGCAGGCTCAGCATTCAAGCGATATCCCGGACGTTATACCGCAAAAATGATAGATGAGGCGGGACTCAAGGGATATTCTGTAGGCGGAGCGCAGATCTCAGAAAAGCACGCAGGATTCATAATAAACAGAAAAAATGCAACTTGCCGTGACATTAAAGAGCTTGTTGATACGGTAAAGTCAGTTATAAAGGATAAAGAAGGAATCGATATCGAATGTGAGATACGATTTATAAAATAGGTGAAAAATGTCTTTTTCAAGCGAAACAAAAACAGCTTTATGTAATTCGGAAATAAATAAAAGCTGTTGCAAGCGTGCGCTTTTGTCGGGAATGCTTGCGTTTTCAAATATATTCCAATGGGATAAAATAAAGCTTATAACAGAAAATAAAGATACAGCAGAGCTTTATACAGGGCTTTTAAAGGAGCTTTACGATATAGATACAAATGAATATGTGAGCGAAAAGCACACAACAGACGAGGGTGAAAGAATCACACACAACAGTTATAAAATAACAGCTGTTTCCGCTAAAAGACTTCAGCCCTTGCGTGAGCTTGTGCCAAGCGGTGCGCCTTCATTTTACCGTATAAACGAAAACATATTCGAGTGTGAAAGCTGTCGCCGTATGTTCATCAGAGGGGCATTTCTTGCTTCGGGTACGATTTCCGACCCTAAAGCATCGTATCATCTTGAAATATCAACACCGTATACCAACCTTACGAAGGATATTATGAAGCTGTTAGAGGAGGTGGGCTTTCCTCCTCGCACAACTGTGAGAAAATCGAGCAATGTCATATACTACAAGGACAGCGAACAGATAGTAGATTTTTTGAACGCTATCGGTGCGACAAATGCGGCATTCGAGGTTATAAACCGCAAAATAATGAAAGAATACCGAAATAATGCAAACCGACGTGTGAATTTCGAAACGGCAAATATTGAAAAAACAGTAAATGCATGCAATGAAATAAACAATCTTATAAAGTATCTTATTGATTCCGGAGAGATAAATCAGCTTGATGCCGAGCTTCAGAAAACAGCTCATATAAGATATGATAATCCCGGGTTAAGTCTTTCGGAGCTTGCAGCAATATTTGAACCCCCTATTTCAAAATCGGGGCTATCACACAGACTTCGCCGTATAACCGCCTTTGCAAATGAAAGGATGAAAAAGTAATTGGGATTTGTACATCTTCATAATCACAGCGAATACAGTCTGCTTGACGGTGCGTGCCGTGTTACCGATATGGCAAAGCAGGCGAAAAAGCTTGGACAAAATGCAATAGCTATAACCGACCACGGAACTATGTACGGCGCTGTGGCTTTTTACGACGCCTGTAAAAAAGAAGGTGTAAAGCCGATAATCGGATGTGAGGTGTATGTTGCACCTCATTCAAGATTCGACAAAACGAAGGGTGCTGACGGTGCATACTATCACATGGTCCTTTTGTGCAAAAACGAGATAGGATACAAAAACCTTATTAAACTTGTATCTGCGGGATTCACCGAAGGCTTTTATTCCAAACCGAGAATAGATACAGATCTTTTACTTGAACACAAGGAGGGGCTTATTTGTCTTTCGGGATGTATTGCAGGATACATTCCCTCTATGCTTTTAAAAGGCTTGCCGGACCTTGCACGCAAATATGCCGTTTTGCTTAAGGAAGCGTTCGGCGAAGATTTTTATATTGAGCTTCAGAATCACAACACAGAAGAGGAAGAAGAAGCATTTTATTCACTTTGTGAACTTGCAGAAGAGGTGTCCGTTCCGATCGTTGCAACTAATGACGTTCACTATATCAGACGAGGCGATGCTGATACACAGGCTGTTCTAATGTGCGTTCAGACAAATACAGTTATAACGAATGGCAGACCTATCGGATTTGAAACAAATGAGTTTTATATAAAATCTGAGGAAGAAATGAAGCGAATTTTCTTCCGTATTCCCGAAGCACTTGAAAATACGGAAAAAATTGCTGATAAGTGCAATTTTGATTTTGATTTTTCAAAGCTTTATTTGCCTACGTTTACACCCCCGGACGGTCTTTCGGCAGGTGAATATCTGAAGACACTTGCATATAACGGATACAATGAAAAATGTGAAAAGGGAATTATAAAGCCTCGTGGCAGTGAATACACCGAAAGGATCGATTATGAGCTTTCGGTGATAGAAAAGATGGGCTTTTCCGAGTATTTTCTCATCGTTTCTGATTACGTTTTATACGCTAAAAATAACGGTATATCAGTAGGACCGGGACGAGGCTCGGGCGCAGGCTCGCTCGTTGCATATCTTATCGGTATAACAGACATTGACTCGATAACGTACGGACTTATGTTCGAGAGATTTTTGAACCCCGAGCGTGTCAGTATGCCCGATATTGACGTTGATTTTGCAGATGACAGACGTCATCTCGTAATAGAATATCTGACACAAAAATACGGCAGGGATCACGTTTGTCAGATAATTACGTATAACACGCTTGCAGCCAAGGCGGCTGTGCGTGACTGCGGACGGGCTCTTGGAATGTCATATTCCGAGGTTGATGCCGTCGCAAGACTGATTCCGCAAAGACTAAAAATAACGATAAAAGATGCGCTTGAATCACCTGAGGGTGAAGGACTTTTGAAGCTTTACAATTCGGATGAAAAGGTGCGTGAATTACTCGATACCGCTATGAGCATCGAGGGTATGCCGAGAAATATATCAACGCACGCCGCAGGCGTGGTAATAACAAAGGATACTGTTGATTCGTATGTACCGCTTGCGGCAAACGGCGATGCCGTTTTGACACAGTACGATATGGATGCAGTATCAAAATTGGGACTTGTAAAATTCGACCTTTTGGGAATAAAGTATCTGACGATAATTGACAATACTGTTGATCAGATACGAAAGGAATACCCGGATTTTGACGTGTATACCATTCCTACCGACTGTGACGACGTATATAAAATGATAACCGCAGGTGACAGCGAGGGACTTTTTCAGCTTGAAAGTGCAGGTATGCGCAAGCTTTTAACTCAATTAAAGCCAAGATGTATTGAAGATATAATTGCGGCAATAGCCCTCTACCGTCCCGGGCCTATGGATTCTATTCCAAAATATCTCGAAAACAGGGCGAACCCCGAAAAAATATCATACCCCACGCCGCTTCTTAAAGATATTCTTGATATTACAAACGGTGTAGTTGTATATCAGGAGCAGGTAATGGAGATATTCCGCACGCTTGCAGGCTACACTTATGGCAAAGCCGATATTGTGCGCCGTCTTATGTCAAAGAAAAAAGCGGATGAAATGGAAGAACACCGTGGAATATTTGTAAAAGGTGCTGTTGAACGAGGAGTGGATGAAAAAAAAGCCGATAAGCTTTTTGACAATCTCGCAGGATTTGCAAAATATGCGTTCAATAAATCACATGCGGCATCTTATGCCTTTCTGACGTACAGAACCGCATACCTCAAAAGCCGATTTTTCCCCGAATATATGGCATCGCTTCTTACGAGCGAACTTGGCAATTTCACGAAAATATCGTGGTATATCACGCATTGTAAGCGTAACGGCATTGACGTTCTTCCGCCCGATGTAAACGAAAGCGGAAAATATTTCGGCGTTGTCAAAAAAGAGGGAAAGACTTTTATACGCTTCGGACTTTTTGCAGTCAAAAACGTCGGCGGTGCTTTTGTTGATAATATAATTACAGAGCGAAGCAGGACACCGTTTACCGGATTTGATGATTTTATCAGACGTATGGCAAAATACGACAGCAATAAAAAGCAGATAGAATCTTTGATAAAATGCGGTGCATTTGATTCAATGGGTGTTTTCAGAAGCAGATTGCTCGCCGTATACGAGGAAATGCTTGATGCTGAGCTTGATGTCAAACGAAAAAATATATCGGGACAAATGGATATGTTTGATATAGCAGATGCTGTATCAGTTAAAACTCAAGACTATTCTTATCCGGATATTCCGGAATTTTCTTTAAAGGACAGATTGAACTTTGAAAAAGAAGCATCGGGACTTTATTTTTCGGGGCATCTGCTTGACAATTTCAGCAAAAATATAGAGAATATAAAGCCCGATGAAATATCTGATATCATCTCATCGTTTGAAAACGACAGCGGAAAATACACAGAAAAACAACGTGTTGCTTTATGCGGTATAATAAGACGAAGAGTTAACAAGAACACCAAAAAAGGCGATCTTATGGCATTTGTAACGCTTGAAGACAGGTTTTCGGAAATTGAGGCTGTTATTTTTCCAAAGGTTCTTAATTCGTCATCAGCATTTCTTTTACCCGATACGGCTGTGGTCATTCACGGTGAAGTGACATTTGATGAAGAAGGTGCGAAAATTCTTGCGTCATCCGTGCTCAAGCTGCGTGATAATGCCGAATATAAGCCCGAGCCAAAAGTTGATAAGAAGACTATGTACGTGAAGCTTCCCGATTTTGAGGGAGAAATCTACAAGCGTGCCGTAAGTCTCGTGTCGATCTATGAAGCTGACGGGGCTGAATATGAGGTTGTGATTTATTCCGAAAAAGATAAAAAATACAGCCGTGCAAATATCAGAATTATCCCGACAAAGCTTCTTGTTGACAGACTTGAAAAGCTTATCGGACAGGGAAATGTCATTTTTAAATGATAGTAATTGTTAATTTTTAATAAACATTTAAATAAAATTCTGCATTGTCAGTTGACAATATATGTATTTTATGCTATTATTATTCGGCGCATTGAAATGCGACTATAAAAATCCGCACATCTCATAAGCTGTGCCCGGTGGTGCTTCGGCACTCGCACAGGGGTTTTGAGATGGAGGAAAAAACCAAGGAGGACATTATGTCTGTTATCACAATCAAGCAGTTGCTTGAAGCAGGTGTTCACTTCGGACACCACACAAGAAGATGGAACCCCAAAATGGCTGAGTACATCTTCACAGAAAGAAACGGTATCTACATCATCGACTTGCAGAAGACCGTTAAGAAGTTTGAAGAAGCGTATATGTACGTACGTTCACTCTCTGAAGAAGGAAAGAACATCCTTTTCGTAGGTACAAAGAAGCAGGCTGCTGACGCCATCAAGGAAGAAGCATCCAGATGCGGTATGTACTTTGTAAACGAGCGTTGGCCCGGCGGTATGCTTACAAACTTCAAAACAATCAAGAAGAGCATCAACCGTCTTATCAGCCTCGAAAAGATGAGAGCTGACGGCACATTTGATCTTCTTCCCAAGAAGGAAGCAGCTGCTCTCAACAAGGAAATTGCTGACCTTGAACGCAACTACGGCGGTATCAAGGAAATGACAGAGCTTCCCGATGCCATTTTCATAGTTGACCCCAAGAAGGAAAAGAACGCTGTTGCAGAAGCTAAGAACCTCGGCATCCCCGTTGTTGCTATCGTAGACACTAACTGCGATCCCGATGATGCAGATTACATCATTCCCGGTAACGACGACGCTATCAGAGCTATCAAGCTTATAAGCTCGGTACTCGCTGATGCTGTTATCGAAGGCAAGCAGGGCGAAGCTTTCGAAGCTGAAGCTCCCGCTGAAGAAGCAGCTGTTGAAGTAGAAGAAACAAACGAATAATTCGGAGGATAATATAATGGCTAAATTTACAGCTAAAGACGTTGCAGACCTCAGAGCAAAGACAAACTGCGGCATGATGGAGTGCAAAAAGGCACTTGACGCTGCCGACGGTGATGTTGAAGGCGCTATCAAGTATCTCCGTGAAAAGGGACTTGCTGTTGCTGCAAAGAAGGCAGACCGTATAGCTGCTGAAGGTATCGTTGATATCATGGTAAGCGAAGACGGAAAGACTGCTGTTATGATCGAAGTTAACGCAGAAACAGACTTCGTTGCTAAGAACGAAACATTCGTTGCTTTCGTTAAGGACATCGAAAAGACAATTCTCGCTAACAAGCCCGCAACTATCGAAGAACTTCTCGCTCTTCCTATGGTTGGTTCCGAATTCACAGTCGAAGCTTCCCTCAAGGACAAGATCTTCACTATCGGCGAAAACATGAACATCCGCCGTTTCGTAGTTGTTGAAGGCAACGTAACAACATACATCCACGGTAAGGGCGCTACAGGCGTTATCGTTAAGATGGATTGCGCTGACGACGTTGCAAAGAAAGATGCAGTTGCAGAATGTGCAAAGAACGTTGCACTTCAGATCGCAGCTATGTCTCCTTCATATCTTGCTAAGGAAGATGTTCCCGAATCCGTTATCGAAAACGAAAAGGAAATCATTCTTACACAGATCAAGAACGATCCCAAGAACGCTTCCAAGCCCGAAGCTATCCTTGATAAGATGGCTGCAGGTAAGCTCGGTAAGTTCTATGACAACAACTGCTTGTTGTTCCAGGCTTACGTTAAGGACGATTCCTTCACAGTAGGTAAGTACGTAGAATCCGTTGCAAAGGAAATCGGCGCTGATCTTTCCGTTGCTGCTTTCGTTAAGTACGAAAAAGGCGAAGGTATTGCTAAGCGCGAAGATGACTTCGCAGCTGAGATCGAAAAGCTCGTTAAGGGTTAATCTTATGAAATCAACACGGTGTACACATTATGTGTATGCCGTGTTTTCTTTTGCTCATTTTTACTCTGTTTACAATTTTATCAATACAGGTTAAAATCTTTGAGTTAGAATATAAAATAAAATTATAAGGGAAAAAGTGTCTATTATGAAACCTGTTTATAAAAGAATACTTATCAAGCTATCGGGCGAAGCGCTCGGCAACGGAGCAGAGAACGACGGAATACTCAATTTTGACGTGCTTGCCAACATCAGCGGTGTTGTAAAGCAGCTCGTTGATTCAGGCGTTCAGGTTGCTGTACTTATCGGCGGCGGTAACATCTGGAGAGGTGCTAAAAACGGTGTAAGCTTCGACAGAACAAGAGCAGATGATATGGGAATGCTCGCCACGATGATGAACTGTATCGCATTTGAGCAGTCACTTAAAAAAGAGGGTGTTAACTCCGTGGTTATGTCTGCGTTTGAAATGAATAAGCTTGCAAAGCTCTTTACATCACGTGATGCAATAGCAGCTCTTGAAAGCGGTTCTGCTGTTATTTTAGGCGGGGGAACAGGAAATCCGTTCTTCACAACGGATACAGGCGCAATACTCCGTGCACTTGAAATTAAAGCGGACATTGCATTTTTGGCAAAGAATATCGACGGTATATATACAGCCGATCCGAGAATTGATAAAACTGCGAAGAAGTATGACAAGCTGACATTTGCCGAGGTTCTTGAAAAGAATCTTAAAGCGACAGACCCTGCATCCACTTGTCTTGCAATGGAAAACGATCTTCCCATATTACTTTTCGCACTTGATGATCCCCAAAATATAATAAAAGCTGCTTGTGGAGAAGACATAGGCACAATAATAAACAACTGATTAAGGAGAAAGAAAAATGAAACTCGAAGTAAAAGAATATGAAGAAAGAATGAAAAAGTCTTTGGCAGCTTATAACTATGAGCTTACAACTGTAAGAGCAGGCAGAGCAACTCCCGCCGTTCTTGATAAGGTAACGGTTGATTACTACGGCTCACCCACACAGATCCAGTCAATGGCAGAAGTAAAGTGCATTGATGCAAGAACTATCACTATCTCTCCTTGGGATGCTTCCACACTCAAGAACATTGAAAAGGCTATTCAGGTAGCTGATATCGGTATCAACCCCCAGAATGACGGTAAGTGCATCCGTCTTGTTTTCCCTGCGCTTACAGAGGAATCAAGAAAGGCTCTTACAAAACAGGTTGCAAAAATGGGTGAGGATGCAAAGGTTGCTATCCGTAACATCCGCCGTGATGCAAACGACAAGAGCAAGGCAATGAAGAAGAACAACGAAATGACAGAAGACGAGCTCAAGCAGTCTGATAAGGCTATTCAGGATCTCACAGATAAATATATCAAAGAGATCGACGTTATTACAAACGCTAAATCCAAGGAAATTATGGAGATCTGATGGCTGATAAAGCAAAACAACTCAAACATATTGCTTTTATTATGGACGGTAACGGCAGATGGGCTAAAAAGCGCCTGATGCCTCGTGAATACGGGCACAAGGTCGGTGCTGAGACGTTTCGAAAGATCGTTGAATACTGCCGTGAGCTTGAGGTCGAGGCTGTTACCGTTTATGCCTTTTCTACAGAAAACTGGAAAAGACCTGAGAATGAAGTAAAAGCTATTATGTCCTTGTTTAATCAGTATCTTGATTTTGCTATCAAAGAGATGATGGAAAAGGACATAAGAATAATTTTTCTCGGAAATAAAAGTGTTTTTCCGCCCGAGCTTCGTGAGAGGATGGAAAAAACAGAGAATGATTCGAAGAACAACAAGTATATTCTTAACATTGGTATCAATTACGGCGGCCGTGACGAAATAGTGAACGCTGTAAACGAATGCATAAAAGACGGAATCACAACCATAACAGAGGATGATATATCTGCAAGACTTTATACAAAGGATTCTCCTATGCCTGATCTTATCGTGAGAACGGGAGGAGAATACAGAATATCTAATTTTCTGATGTGGCAGAGTGCTTATTCGGAGCTTTATTTTACAGATATTCTGTGGCCCGATCTTTCGCCGAAGGATGTAGATGATGCCGTAAATGCATTTAAAAATAGAAACCGCCGCTATGGCGGAGTTTGATTGGGAGAATTTCTTTTGCGTACAAGAATAATTACTGCAATTATCGGACTTATATTGATATTGCCGATACTCATATATTCGGATACGGTCGTATTCAATATATTTATGGCGGCTCTTTCCGTCGTTGCGGTGTATGAGTTTCTCAAGTGTACAGATGAACTGAAGAATAATGCCGTCGCTGTTCCTGCGTATATAATGGCGGCTTTGATTCCTTTTGCAATAAGGGCAGAAAAGCTGTTTAATTTATCGGTTGACAGCGTAAAGCTTTGCGTTTGCATAGTCTTGATATATATTTTTGTATCATTTGTTATATCTGTATTTTCAAAGGGAAAAATTGATATAATAAAAGCATCGTTTTCATCACTTATGTGTGTATATGCGGTGTGCGGACTGTCTTCTGTCATTCTTATAAGAGATATGAACGACGGTGCTGTATTTTATCCGCTTATATTCGTTGCCGCTTGGTCAACCGATATATTTGCGTATTTCAGCGGTATGCTTTTCGGTAAGCATAAGCTCATACCGGATGTGTCACCTAAAAAGACGGTTGAAGGCGCTATCGGCGGAACGGTGGGAAATATTGTATGCTTCGTGCTTTACAGCGTGTTAGTATTGGAGCTTACCGCAACTCAGTACATATTTTTAATTGTTATGGCGCCGTTTGCTTCAATCGTATCACAGATAGGCGATTTACTTATGTCGCTTGTGAAGAGAAAATTCGGAATAAAGGATTTTGGAAAGCTTTTGCCCGGACATGGCGGCATACTTGACAGATTTGACAGTATTATCGCTGTATCTCTGTTTTTGAGCATAGTATGCGGAGTAATGAGTTTGATATGAATATAAACGAAAAAAGCATTGTAATACTTGGATCTACCGGCTCTGTCGGAACACAGACGGCAGAGGTGGCAGATCATTTCGGTGTCAGAGTAAAGGCTTTGGCGGCATTCGGAAACGTGAAGCTTCTTGAAGAACAGATAAGAAGGTTTTCACCCACCGTTTGCGCTGTTGTAAACGAGGATGCGGCAAAAAGTCTGACGGTATCTGTCGCTGACACAAACTGCAAAATTGTTTCCGGGTATGAAAGTGTTTGCAATATCGCAGCTGACACAAGTTGCGATATTGTTTTTAATTCAATATCGGGAAAAAACGGTTTGCTTCCAACGATTTACGCTTTGAGAGCAGGAAAAACGCTTGCGCTTGCCAACAAGGAAAGCATGGTGTGTGCAGGTGATATTGTTAACGAAACTGCAAAAAAACACGGCGGTAAGATACTGCCCGTTGACAGCGAGCACTGTGCAATTCATCAATGTTTGAATAACGGTGAAAAAAGGGAAGTTAAAAGAATACTTCTGACGGCTTCGGGAGGTCCTTTTTTCGGCTACACAAAAGAACAGCTTGAAAACGTAACGCTTTCAGATGCACTTGCTCATCCAACTTGGAATATGGGCAAGAAAATAACTGTGGATTCTGCAAGCCTTGCAAATAAGGGACTTGAAATAATCGAGGCGATGAAGCTGTTTGACGTAAGTCTTGATGAAATTGAAGTAATAATTCACCGTCAGAGCATAATTCACTCGATGGTGGAATATAAAGATAACAGCGTTATCGCACAGCTTGGCGTTCCCGATATGCGGTATCCTGCTAAATATGCGCTGACATATCCCGATAGGGTTGACGGTGTCGTAAAGCCTATAGATTTTACGTCTCTTCGCTCACTTACGTTTGCCAAGCCCGATAAAGATGTGTTTACTATGCTTCCGCTTGCTGAATTTGCTGCGCAAAAAGGCGGTGTTATGCCTTGTGTTTACAACGCATCAAATGAAATTGCCGCAGGACTTTTCCTTAAGGAAAAGATAAGATTCACAGATATTCCGAGACTCGTCAGCGCAGTAGTTAATAATTATAAAAATATCGAGAACCCCACACTTGATGACATTCTTTCGTGTGATAAAGATGCAAGAGATCTGACAATGGATCTGTATGACAGAAAGGCTTGGTAATTACTATAAACATTTTATCTAATATTCTTTATATTCTTCTTGCGATTCTTGTATTCGGAATACTCATTTTCATACATGAGTTCGGACACTATATAACCGCACGTATTTTCCACGTTTCTATCAATGAGTTTTCAATAGGAATGGGGCCTAAAATTGTAAATTACAGAAGCAAAAAGACAGAGATACTTTATTCACTTCGGCTTTTGCCTATCGGTGGATTTGTAAGTATGGTCGGAGAAGACGAAGAATCCGACGACGAAAATGCTTTGAATAAAAAGCCGGCATGGCAAAGATTCATAATCGTTTCTGCAGGTGCGCTTACAAACATAATCACAGGCATAATTCTTATGGTTATTCTTGTTGCTGTAGCTTTCAATATAGGCGGAACAACGGTATCGAAGTTTAATGATAATTACAAAGAATTTGCCGATTCGTCTGGATTTATGATCGGTGATACGATCAAGGAAATAGACGGTAAGGGTGTACGTTACACACAAGATCTATTGTACACTGTTTTTGATAAGTGTGCAGAGCCTGTTGATATTACCGTTATACGAAACGGTGAAGAAATTATTTTGAATGACGTCGTATTCCCGACAAAGGAGCAGGACGGACTGACATACGGTGAAATGTTTTTCAGCGTTGCACCGCTTGAAAAGAATTTTTCAAATGTAATTTCATACGGCTTTTCCTCAGCGTTTAACACCATTGAAATAATTTGGGATTCACTCACGGGACTTGTTACGGGAAAATACGGTATGGCACAGCTTTCGGGGCCTGTAGGGGCAACGTCAGCTGTTGCGCAAACAGCGAAAAACGGTCTGCCTGACCTTGTTTATATGTGTATATTTATAAGTATGAACCTCGGCATTTTCAATCTTTTGCCGTTACCTGCACTTGACGGCGGAAGACTGGTTTTCATTCTCATTGAAATGATAAGAAGAAAGCCTGTACCGCCGAAATACGAGGGCTATGTGCACTTTGCAGGTATAGTCATACTTATGATGTTTATGATATTAATAACTTTTAAGGATATTATTTCGTTTGTAAAATGAGAAGAAATGCAAAGAAAGTAAAGATCGGTGATATTATCATCGGCGGTGAAGAAAAAATCGCAATACAGTCAATGACAAATACCCCCTCGGGTGATTATGTGGCGCTTTATGAGCAGACAAAACGGCTTGTAAATGCAGGCTGTGATATTTTGAGAGTTTCTGCCCCCGATATTTCCGAAGCTAAAAATATATATAAGCTGAAGTGTGAATTTCCTAATCTTCCGCTTGTTGCAGATATCCACTTTGATTATAAAATAGCACTTGAATGTATCTCACTCGGAATCGATAAGATACGGATAAACCCCGGAAATATCGGAGATGAAGATCGTGTTAAGCAAGTAGCACAGGCGGCGAAGGCGGCTAATGTTCCGATAAGAATAGGTGTTAACGGCGGATCTCTTGAAAAGGAGATACTTGCAAAATATGGCTCGCCTACAGCCGAAGCACTTGCGGAATCTGCAATGTTTCACGCAGGACTTCTTGAAAAGTATGATTTTGACGATATAGTTTTATCCGTCAAATCCTCCGATACAATTAAGATGATAAAGGCTGTTGAGATAATTGCGGATAAGTGTAATTATCCAATTCATCTCGGTGTCACGGAAGCCGGAACGAGATATGCGGGAATAGTTAAAAATTCAGTTGGTATCGGCGCACTTTTAAGCCGAGGTATCGGTGATACAGTACGTGTTTCCTTAACCGCTGATCCCGTCGAAGAAATTCGTGCGGCAAGAGAAATACTGTTCAGCCTCGGAATGTTTGAAAAGAAGATAAATCTTATTTCGTGCCCGACCTGCGGAAGAACAAAGATAGATTTGATAACGCTCTGCGAAGAATTTGAAAAAAGAATTCCGTTACTCACTCCGTCACGCAGTTTAAATGTAGCTATAATGGGTTGTGTCGTTAATGGCCCCGGTGAAGCAAAAGAAGCTGATATAGGAATTGCAGGTGGTGTCGGTGAGGCTTTGCTTTTCAAAAAAGGAACGATCGTAGGTAAATACAAAGAGGACATAATACTTGATGTGTTATGCGATGAGATAAACAAGATATGAGTAACTCAAAAACCTTACAAGATGTATTTTCAAAATATACGCCGAAGAATGATTTTCAGAGGCGTATTTTGTCATCCTCTTTTTCTGTAAGAACAAGGGTAGACAGGGAAAGCAGATACATAGAAGTAACTGCTGAAATGTGCGAATTTGTTTCCGCACGTGAGCTGTTCAATCTTTGTGATGACATAAAAAACGCTTATCAGGTAAACTTTGTGAAGATCAAGCCACAGTATAAAAAGGAATGGTTTTCGCAAAAGGTTATGGACAGTATATTTTTTGAAGCAAGTCTGAAAGGAGCTATAACCCGAGGATTTTTCAATGAATATACAGTTAAAATAAGTGAACACGAAATAGATGTCACCATTTCCACCACCAACGGCGGAATTGATCTTATATATTTAAGCGAAGCGCCTTATATCATAAGTGATATAATATTTGAACAGTTCGGTCTGCGCTACGCAATAACGATACAGCGTGATTCTTATTCCGATGCCGCCGCATCTTTGTATGATGAACATCAGAAAAAGTGGCTTAACGAGCAAAGAGAAATTGCAAGACGTGCAATTTCCGATGCTGAAGCGGCGGCAAATGCGCCTTCCCCTAAAAACAAGGACGAGCTGCTTGATGAATACAAAAACAAAATGACGACTCTTTATGATGATGAGCCTTTCTGTGAAAAGGACGGAGATAATTTTTCTATAGGAAAAATGTTTTTCGATGCTTCATCAACTGAGGTTATATACGGCGAAGAATTCACGCCGAGCGATCCCGTACCGCTTCGAAATATAAAGGGTGAATATAAAAATATCTGCGTATTCGGAGAAATTTTCGGAATTGACCAAAGAGAAACAAGAAATAAAGCAAAAATAATCATTTCTTTTTACATAACCGATGGTGATTCAGCGCTTACTTGTAAGCTTGTTTTGCCTTCTGAAGAAAAAGACAGCCCTATATGTTCTGTTAAAAACGGTGTCGCTGTTGCTATTTCAGGTGCTGTAAAGCTTGATAAATTTGATGGTGAGCTTGCAATATCGCCTAAAAACATAGTTAAAGTCAAGAAAAAAGGCAGACGTGATACTGCGGGAGAAAAACGTGTAGAGCTTCATTTGCACACGCAAATGTCATCACTCGATGCAACTATCCCACCCGATGAAGCTGTAAAAACAGCGGCAAGCTGGGGACATAAAGCTGTTGCAATCACAGACCACGGAAATGTACAAGGCTTTCCCGAAGCGATGTTGGCGGCGGAAAGACTTAATAAATCGAAAGCAGAGGGAGAGGAACCTTTTAAGGTAATTTACGGACTTGAAGGGTATTTTATCGATGACTCATCATCTGTAATTTTTGGCGAAGCTGTTGGTGAGCTGTCGGGTGAATTTGTTGTATTTGACATAGAAACAACAGGACTTAGCTCTATAGACTGCGGCATTATAGAAATCGGTGCTGTCAAAATATCAAACGGCGAGGTTATAGATAAATTCAATACATTCGTTGATCCCGGTATGAAAATACCTCCGAATATAACGGAGCTTACAGGAATTGACGACTCTATGATTGAAGGCGCACCCGATGTAAAAACAGCTGTCAGTCAGTTTCTTGAATTCTGCGGTGATGATATTCTGATTGCCCACAATGCAACGTTTGACACAAGCTTTATTTCACGTGCAGCAAAAAATCATGATCTTGTTTTCAATAACAGATATATTGATACAGTTGCACTTTCAAGATATGTTAACCCCGAGCTGAAGCGTCACACTCTTGACAGAATTGCGGCACACATGGGACTCGGTGACTTCAATCACCACCGCGCCTGTGACGATGCAGAGATGCTTGCCTATATTTTTATAAAGATGGTTGAGAAGCTTCACAAAGAGGGAATTAACACCGTTGCGGATCTTGATGAAGCTATATCGTCTTCCTCGACTCAGCTTAAAGGACGTCCGCATCACATTATTTTGCTTGTAAAAAACAATGTCGGTCTTAAAAATCTTTATAAGATTATTTCTGCCTCAAACTTAAAATATTTTTACAGAAAGCCTCTTATACCTAAAACCCTTCTTGATGAATTGCGAGAGGGAATTATCGTCGGTTCTGCTTGTTCGTCGGGTAATTTGTATTCCATGATACTTGACGGAAGAAGTGACGAAGATATTAAACAACACGCATCTTACTATGATTATCTTGAAATACAGCCTCTTTGTAACAACGGTTACCTTGTAAGAGGCGAAAAGGTCAAGAGCGAACAAACACTCATTGACATTAACAAGCGTATAATAGAGCTTGGCCGTGAGCTTAACATACCTGTTTGCGCAACGTGTGACGCGCACGTGCTTAACAAGGAAGATGAAATTGCAAGAAAAATAATCCTTGCAGGTAAAAAAATGAAAGACAGTGACGATGACATAGGCGTTTATTTCCGTACGACTGATGAAATGCTCAAGGAATTTGAGTATTTGTCAGAGGATGTCGCTTATGAGGTCGTTATAAGTAATCCCAATAAGATTGCAGATATGATAGAATATGTCCGTCCTATTCCCAAAGGAAGCTATCCTCCTAAAATCGAGGGTGCTGACCAAGAGCTGACGGATATGTGTTACAACAAAATGAAAAGCATGTACGGCGATCCGCCTCCGCCCGTTGTTCAAAAAAGACTTGAACGAGAGCTCTCGTCTATTATTTCCAACGGCTTCGGAGTCCTCTATATTATCGCACAGAAGCTTGTTAAGAACAGCGAAGAAAAAGGATATCTTGTCGGATCACGTGGCTCTGTCGGCTCATCATTTGTTGCTACAATGGCAAATATAACGGAAGTAAATCCGCTTCCTCCTCATTATCTGTGCCCAAAATGCAAGCACAGTGAATTTATCGAGGACGGTTCTGTAAGCTCGGGATTTGACTTGCCCGATAAAAATTGTCCCGAATGCGGTACACAGATGAAAGGTGACGGTCACGACATACCTTTTGAAACGTTTTTGGGATTTTACGGCGACAAATCTCCCGATATAGACCTTAACTTTTCGGGTGATGTGCAAGCCGATGCACACAAATATACGGAAGTTCTTTTCGGCGAAGAAAACGTCTTCAGAGCGGGTACTATCGGTACACTTGCCTCGAAAACGGCTTACGGTCTTTATGTTATGAAGTATATGGAAGAAAATAACTTCGATGTAACAAAGGCTGAAATACAGCATCTCGTAAATAAGTGCGTCGGCGTAAAGCGTACAACAGGACAGCACCCCGGAGGCATTATAGTTGTACCGAGAGAATATGACGTATATGATTTTACACCTGTACAGCATCCAGCAGATGATCCGAAATCGACAATTGTAACGACGCACTTTGCGTTTGAATATTTGCACGATACGATCCTCAAGCTTGATATACTCGGCCATGATGTACCGACAAAGTACAAAATGCTTGAAAAGTATACAAATACATGTGTGCTTGACGTACCTATGAATGATAAAAACGTTCTCGGATTGCTTTTGTCTACAGAACCTCTCGGTATAACACCCGAGGATATAGGATCTCCGGTCGGCACATTCGGATTGCCTGAGCTTGGCACAAAATTCGTCAGACAGATGCTTGTTGATACAAAGCCGAAGAACTTTTCCGACCTTTTGCAGATATCGGGACTTTCGCACGGCACAGACGTATGGCTCGGAAATGCACAAGAGCTTATCAAAAACGGAACGTGTACGATTTCAGACGTTATCGGTACACGTGACGATATTATGGTTTATTTGCTTCATAAGGGGCTTGAACCGTCAATGGCATTCAATATAATGGAAATAGTCAGAAAGGGAAACAAGCCGCCTAAAATTCTCAAAGAAGAGCATTTTACAGCAATGCGTGAGCACGGTGTTCCCGAATGGTACATCGAATCGTGTCTTAAAATTAAGTACATGTTCCCGAAAGCACACGCAGCGGCTTATATTATTTCTGCACTTCGCCTCGGATGGTATAAAGTCTATTATCCGCTTGAATTCTACGCCGCATTCTTTACTGTAGCCCCCGGCGGATTTGACGGTGTTGCCGCACTTAAAGGAAAAGCGGCTCTCAAAGAAATTATATCCGAAATTGAAAACAAGGCTGACAAAAGCCAGAAGGAAGATGAACAATATTCAGCTTGCCAGCTTGCACTTGAAGCTGTTTGCAGAGGTATTAAATTCCTGCCTGTAAGCCTTGAACACTCTGATTCACACGCATTTTTGCCTGAAAACGGTAAAATAAGACTGCCGTTTTCGTGCTTGCCCGGTCTTGGTGACACAGCGGCAGTTAAAATCGCAGAAGCCTGCAAGGGCACAAAAATCTTTTCTGTTGAAGAATTGTCACAAAAAGCCAAGATTTCAAAGGCTGTTATTGAAATATTACAGCAAAACGGAGTCCTTGACGGACTTTCAGAAACGAACCAGATTTCAATGTTTTCGTTTATGGATTAAAAAATTTTGTATAATGCTGTCAGTTATTTGACAGCATTATATTTTTGTATTCCTCTGTGTACACATATTGTTCATATATATCATTTCTTGGAATCTTCGGCATATATACTTATAACTTTAAGAGTTTATAAAATATGCTTTATGTTTTTTCTATTGTCTTATCCGATAACCGCCATAGGCGACCAATACATAATTACAGTTTAAATTCAGTCACAGGCATATTTTATATGGTTAACGCAGAGTTTAAATGAATTTATGTTACTGAAACCACACACAGTAATTCAATAAATTTTGATATTGCAATTCAGCTGTGAATTCAAATAGAAACGCTCCCGATGTACAGATCATCGAGAGCGTAGCGTGCAGAGCGACACAGAATAATGTATTTGAAAATTTTTGCATTTGTGAAGCGAATATAATTATTAAAATCTAAATTAGAAATTCAATCGTTGGGATTTGGAATAAAATAATTTAGTGACAGATAAAAAAGCATACAAGACTGACTGAATAAATTTAATATAACATAAAGAGATTTATAAAGCATAAAAAACTCATCGGTACGAATAAAGCATCACAAAATATAAAAAAGCATACAGAAGAGCTTTTTAGCTTAAAAACCTATCAATAATTACACAAAACTTGTATTTTGTGTAATTATTGATAATTCTCTGTTTAAGTAAAAAATGCAGTGAGTTATGCCTTTGCAACACTCACTGCAAGTTTTTCGACTGATCAATCCTCAAATGTTTTCATAAATGCCTTTGCATCGTCAACGGTAAAATCGGAATTATCCTTTCCGTTGTAATTCCAGATACCGTCAGCACAGCCGGTAAATTTGACATCCTTGTTTTCGCCCTTGTTGGAAAGCGCTGTTATATTGTTCTGTATTACCTCACGGAGCTTATCTGTATTGAAATCATATCCGAATACAGAGCTGTCATCGATTCCCATTGTCGCATAGGCTTTTCCGCTTGCGTTATTTTTAAGAATTTCAGAAAATGATTCGTTTTCAGGTATAACAATGTCACAAGAGTCATAAAGTGAAGCTACACGTGCTGAATTTTCAGAAGAATAATCTGTATTATCGGTAAATGTAACATCTGTAATCGAAAGCTCTGTTTTTGCTTTATTGATTCCCTCTTGAATTCCTGCTTTGAAGCTTGTCGAATATTCAGAATCCGAACCAAGATATCCTATATTTTTATATCCGAGCTTTACAGCTGTATATCCGTAAAGCTGACCGCATTCATTTTCATTTATAACGAGCGTAATTGCACGAGTTCCGATATTTGCAACATCAGCCGACTGATGAACGGATGAAACACCTGTAAGTAAGAACCAAACGCCCGAATATTTTTTATCATAGCTTGAATCTTTTAATACGTTTTCAAGATATGCATCAACATATTCTTCACCGGGTAAAACAATAATTGCTTTATCGGGTGCTTTCTGTGATGCCGCAAGCTCTATCTGCGTATTGTATGACAAGCGCTTTGCGACACTTTGCTGAACCTGGTCTGTTTCTACCCTGTTCATAGCCTCAGCCTCAGACGGTGCGAATGATTTATATTTCATATCCGTGCCTTCGGTATATTTTTTTACAGCAGACCACGTTATATCCGAAAGATGTGTTGAGCCTTCCTTAGCTGTAATGTCGCCTATCATCATAATATTATATTTTGTTCCCGTTGTGGTCTTATCGGAAACGCAAGAGCTGCACGAGGATAATACCACAGAAGATACTATCAAAAGCGAAAGAATAATTATTGAAGCTGTTTTTCTAAATTTCATGATCCATTTCCTAACTATTTTATTTATTATATCATTTTAATACTATAAGTAATAACTTGCAACACTTATTTATAAATTATTTTTTAATTTTAATATAAAATTAAATTTTATAAAAATATCTGTTTTGATTATTGTAAAAGAAGCTGAAATATGATATAATGACTTTGTTTAGAACTAAATTGGAGGATCTATATGACATTATTAAAGGTACTTATAATTATCGCAATAACGCTTTCTTGCCTTATAGGTGCTATATATATATGCAGTATATTCTTGAAAAAAAGCAGATACAAACAGATTCAGGGCAAAAAGCTGTCACGCCACGCATTACTGCACGAAACGTTGTGTTCTGAATTTTTCCGAAAGAACGTCTTCACAGGCTATTTCTTCCCTGCTGTAAAGGATTCAAACGGAATAATACGTAAATACGAAAGACTTGATTCTGTGCTTATTACAAAGGGCGGTGTCGCTGTACTGTCAATATGTGATAAATCAGGACGTATAGACAACTCGAAAACAGATATATGGGTTCAAAGCCTTAACGATAATATAATTGAATTTGAAAATCCGTCAATAAAAAATGAAGCAAACAAAAAAATCGTTTACGATATTCTGAAAAGCAACAGACTTAATAATATCCCTCTTTATAACATAGTGGTTTTTACCGAAAAAAATGTCGAGCTTCTCTTTGAAGGCGAAAATATTTTTGTGGTCGAGGAGTTGCCGTTGATGTTACGTCAGTTAAATCACGAAAGTGCGCTTACTCTGATTGAAATGTTCAAAATAAGGCAGGCGCTTGATGCTTCAAAGCGTACTCATTCAGAGGTAAAAACATATATGAAACGGCTTCACGGCAAGAAAACAGAATTTATAATGGAAGATTAAGGTAAAGTAAAATGAATATAACCGTAATAGGATGCGGAAGATGGGGTTCTTGCCTCGCTTGGTATTTTTCAACATCGGGTCATGATGTTCTGATGTATGGCAGAAAAGATTCAGAAAGCTATAAAGAATTATCACAAACTTACAAAAATGAATATCTTACAATGCCTGCAAATGTAAGGTTCACATCCGATCTTACCGAAGCACTTACAAGAAGTGACGTTATAATAGTATCTATTGCCGCACAAAACACAGTTTCTCTGTTCGATGAGATCGCAAAAACGAATGTAAAAAACAAGATATACGTTCTTTGTATGAAAGGATTGATAGAGTCTGACGGCAAACGTCTTTCCGAGGTTGCCACCGAAAGACTCGATTACACTTCGAGAGTTGCCGTTTGGGTTGGTCCCGGCCACGTTGAAAATTTCACAAAGAAAATACCGAGCTGTATGGTAATTTCATCATCGGATATTGAGCTGTCACAAGGTCTTTGCAAGGATTTTTCCTCGGATATTATACGTTTTTATCACTCTGATGATTTAATTGGTACTGAAATAGGTGCGGCAAGTAAAAACGTAATGGGAATCTGCGCAGGAATGCTCGACGGTTATTCCCTTTCCACCTTAAAAGGACCGCTTATGGCAAGAGGTCCGAGAGAAATATCACGTCTTGTTGAGAAAATGGGCGGTGATATAATGTCAGTATACGGTCTTTCGCATATCGGTGACTATGAAGCAACACTTTTTTCACACCATTCTCACAACCGTGCATTCGGTGAGGCATTTGCCAAAAAAGAAAATTATAAATATCTCGCAGAGGGATATTCAACAACGAAAGCTCTTATGGTTTTAGCAAAAAAATACAGCACAGATATGCCTATCACATCTGCGCTGTACAGTATTCTTTTTGAAAATGCCGATCCCGACAAGACAGTTAAAAATCTGTTTTTACGTTCACTGAAGTCTGAATTCTGAAATATTTTCGTCTATCCAATTATATCTGGTGTTTATAAATTCACGCAGATATTCAACCTGAAGATCAAATGTATTATAGGTGCGGTGGTCAACATTCCCCGCCCCTATTTTTTTATTCAAAATATCCCATCGATCAAAGTTCCTTTTCTGTGCGCCCAGCACCGCCTTATACTGCGTATCAATAGTGTCAAGAGCTGTCTGTAAAAGCGTGTCCTTTGCTTCATCCCAGCGTTCGGCAAACCTTGATGTAAAGCTCGGATCCTTAAACAGAAAATGATACCACGTTTTTCCGTTTTTTCCGAGATAGGAAAATGTGTTGTCAACACCGCACCATCCGTTATACCCACGTACATCGGATGTATGGTTTCCGAATGCCATATCAAAACCCCATACGGGACCGAATTTGTAAATTCCGTAATTATCAAAAAATCTATAAGACTGTCAACATCTATAAATTCTTCATAGCCGTTAAGTAAGGGATTTATCAGCTTCATATTCGAGCTTTCCGCCGCCGAATTATATCTTTTCGGCAATCGTATCGGATTCAAGCGTTGTCGTAATTTACTCTTCTCGTGACGTTGCTTGTGTATAAGTTGATATAACAAGCATCAGTATTTCAATCACCTTTGCTGCAAGAAACAAAAGAAATAATTAAAAACAGAGAAAAAACAAATGAAAATGCCTTTTTAAGTATTTTTAGGTTCATTAATTGACTCCTTGGATAATTGTTAGTTAATATACTATCGCTGATTTTCAAATTTGTGATGTACATATAAAAATTATCCTGCTGTATTTGTAAATTTTTATCGTGATATATCTAATTGCATCATCCGCTGAATAAAGATGATAATAAGTTAAACAAAACGGAGGAAGGATATGAGCTGTTGTATAAGTACACTTGATGCTATGAAAAACAAAGAGGTTATAAACATTTGTGACGGAAGACGACTCGGATATGTAGTTGACGGTCAGATAGATATTGTTCAAGGAAAGCTTTTGTCGATCATAGTTCCGGGAGAATGTAATTTTCTCGGCATAAGCCGAGGAGATGATATACTGATCCCTTGGGAATGTATCGAGCGTATAGGTGATGATATAATCCTTGTAAAAGTAACCGATATATATCAACGATGCGAGAAAGCCAAGAAGCGAAAATGACATATAAATATGTATTAACAATAAATTTAAATTCATCTCTTGAAATTTATGCGGTATAATGATAAAAATATTATAAGTAACTTTTTCACAAGAGGTGTTTCAAATTAAAGAATTTCTTTTAAAAACAAAATCCGCTGTAGTCGGATTTTTCAAAAAGATCTATAATTTTATAAAAAATAAAAAAGATGCTTATGAACAGTATTACCGTGATCAAGGGCAGGAAGTAAACTGGAAAAAAGCGTTTAAACGCAGTATTTCAATAATATTCCGTGTGATTGCACGTGTTGTTTCATATATGTTCAATATAGTTGCAACCATACTTTTGGTATGCATCATTACAGGTATTATTTCAGGAACTATATTCATTTTCTATCTGAAATCGAATATCGATCCAGAAATAGATATAAATGTATTGAAAACAGAACAAAATGCAACATCAAAGTTTTATTATTACGATAAACAGGGCGAGCCTGTCGAAATCGAAGAAGAACGTATTCACGGCTCCGAAAACAGAATCTGGGTGTCTATTGACCAGATGCCTGAGCATCTGAAGGATGCTTTCATTGCTATTGAAGACCACAGATTCCGTGATCACAGCGGTGTTGACTGGTACAGAACGCTCGGTGCTGTTAAAAATTTCTTCTTGCCGTCGGGCGGTTCATTCGGCGGTTCTACCATAACACAGCAGCTGATTAAGAACCTCACAGGCGAAGATGAGGTAACTATTCAGCGAAAGGTTCAGGAAATTTTCAGAGCGCTTTACCTTGAAAAGAAAATGAGCAAGGACGAGATACTTGAGCTTTATCTGAACACGATCTACCTTTCTCAAGGCTGTTCGGGAGTAAAAACAGCAGCATACACATATTTCGGCAAGGATGTTTCAGAATTGTCGCTTGTTGAATGTGCTGCCCTTGCTTCTATTACAAAATATCCCACAAAGTTTGATCCCGTTCAGAATCCCGATAATAATACTGACAGACGAAATACAGTTCTGAAAACAATGCTTAGGTACGGTCTTATAAATCAGCGTGAATTCGACGAAGCATTCGACCAAGAGCTTGTTATCAATCTGCAAAAAGATCAGACGAACAATTCAAATTCGGTAAGTTCATATTACGTTGATGCTGCTATTGAAGATATAATCGCAGATCTTATGGAAGAAAAGGGCGTCGGACGCGAGATCGCTTCCAATATGCTCTATTCGGGAGGCCTTAATATTTACCTCTGTATGGATCCCGAAGTCCAGAATATTATGGAAAAGGCATATACAGATGAAAATACATTCTCAAAATCAGACCATAATCTGATAATAAAGCCACAGTCTGCGATGGTCGTTTGCGATCCTAAAGGCGACTGTCTCGGTATTGTAGGCGGACGAGGAGAAAAGCTTCTTAACAGAGGGCTTAACTACGCAACACAAACGAAACGTTCCCCCGGTTCGTCAATTAAACCGCTTTCGGTTTACGGCCCTGCGCTTGAGCTTGGACTTATAACCCCGGGAACAATAGTTGATGATATTCCCTACTCCTTTGACAAGAATTATAATGACTGGCCGAAGAACGTAACCAAGACATATCAAGGACTTAAAACCGTTGCATACGCAGTCAGGGTGTCACTCAACACATCAGCAATCCGTGTACTTGACCTTGTGGGAATAGAACGCTCGTACGAATTTACCCAAAAACTCGGACTTGAAAGTCTTGAGGAAAAATATATAACATCATCCGGTGCTGAAATGACCGACCTCGGTCAGGCGCCGCTTGCTATGGGTGCTACAACACTCGGTGTTACCGTCCGTGAAATGGCAAGTGCATATACAACGTTCAGAAATAACGGTATCCATACAAAGTCACGCACATATTCACTTGTGACTGATGCCAACGGAAATACTGTGCTGAATAACAAGCAGGTCAGCACGTCTGTATTCAGCGAGGAAACCGTAAATACAATGACGAAGATGATGGAAGCGGTTGCGAAAGATAAGTCAATGAAAATAGGTAAATATATGCCTATTGCAGGAAAAACAGGTACTTCGATGTTTTCACATGATATGTGGTTCTGCGGATTTACACCGTATTACGTTGCGGCTACCTGGTATGGCTTTGAAGATCCTAAAACATTACCTAATACAGGATCAGCACCTGCCGTATTCGCATTTGACAATGTTATGATGAAACTTCATGAGAATATAATCGAAGGACTTGAAAACGGAAGCCTTTCGCCGAAATCATTCTATGAAGATGACGATCTTATACAAGTTGATATTTGTGCAAGCTCAGGTCTTCTTTATAATCCGGACACTTGCGGACTTGATCCAAGACATAATCAATGCGAAACGCTTTATTATGCACCCGGTACACAGCCTACAGAATATTGTAACAAGCATATACTTGTAGACTTCTGCGCCGATTATAAGTGTATTGCAAATGACTCTTGTCCCAACAAGATAAAGCAGGCGCTTGTTCTTGAAACAAAGCGTTCCTTCCCTGTGTTCACTTATGTGGTTGACGCACAGTATATTTACAGACCGCTTGGAGCATCTCTGCCATACTCATCTGACAGATACCCTGTATTCCAGAATGCAATACAATCGGGAAAATATATAGGTATAACAAGAACAGACAAAAAAGCTGCAAACTCACTTTGTACTCGACATTAATATAAAATATTGTCAATTATAGTTAAATAATAATTTATTTACTTGACAATACAGATTATTTGTAGTATAATCAAAAAGTAGATGTCTTTAATTAAAGGAGGTTTAATTACCTGATATGAAAATTACTAAGCTCATTTCACTTATTCTTTCCGTTTTGATGCTTTCTTCCGTGCTTGCGGCATGCTCCGGCAACACCGAAGATCCTACGGAAAATACGACATACGTATCGGTCTATGTTTACAATACAGCCGGTAAAAAGTTCCTGTATCTTGACGCAGTTCGTGTTCAGCCTAACGAAAGTGCTGAAAACGACTGGGAAAAGAGTGCAACACCTTACCTTGCTTTGCAGGCGCTTTGCACAAGCAAAAAGAAAGATTTCAAGATTTCAACAGATATAGGTAAAAACGTTACCGTAGACAGCATTGCAACATTCAATGCAGGTACAAGTGAAGATGGACTTCCCTATCTCTGGTATGTTTACGTAAACGGTAAAAAGGTTGAAGATTCCAAGGACTGTGTTCTTAAAAATTACGACCTTGTTGAATTTAAGATCGAAGAAAACACCTACAGAACGATCTCTTTGACATTCAATGCAACAGATGGTGCAAAGAAGCTTATAGATGAAGAATCAGTTACATTCAGCGGTGACAAGACAGACCTCACGCTTTACAACTTCTTTAACATTTCAGCGTTCAACTCCGCTGCAAAGAAAGAAGGTAAGACAGAGCTTCTCGCTGAAGGTGCAAGCGTCAGTGAAATGAAAATCGAGCTTTCCGAGGATAAGACATCTATCGTTAAGATCGGTGACTCTGCTGAAAGCGAAGCAAAGAAGTGGGTTGTTTATGTAAATGACGAGCTCGTTACAGTTCCCCTTTCTGAATTGGTACTTAATAACGGAGACAATGTTTCCTTTGACTTGAAGGAAATTGAAGAAAACACAGAAACACCCGAAGATACTTCGGCTGTAGAAGAATAATCGTAATAAATTAAGGGGGTGCACCTAACGCCCCCTTTATTCTGTAAGTGTGGGGAAAAAGTATGTATAATATAAATATTATCAACCCGAAAGCAGGTCAGGGCCTTGCCGAAAAATATATCTCGGACGGTGCTGAGGTATGCACAACAAAAGGTATCGGAGATGCTGAGCGCATAGCATTTGATATCTGTAACGAAAAAGAAAATGTTCATCTGACAGTATATGGCGGAGACGGTACTATAAACGAAGCTGTTAACGGTATTCTCAGAAGTAAATACGCTGACAGCGCTATCCTTTCCGCATTCCCCGCAGGAACAGGAAATGACTTTTTGCGCATCGCAAAGGATAAGACCGTAAGCTGTGATGTAGTAAAGTACAACGACAGATACTATGTTAATATGTTTAATATAGGTTTTGACTGCGATGTTGTAATAAAAACGGCAGATATGAAGAAAAAGCCGTTGATCTCCGGAAGTATGGCTTATATTTTGAGTGTTGCGGCGCGGTTTTTCAAAAAATTCGGACAATTTATGTCCGTAAAAGCTGTAGATTCAGATGGTAAAGAGCATGTTTTTGAAGGTGAATATCTGCTCTGCCTTATCGCCAACGGTTCATACTACGGCGGTGGTTTTCATTCATCACCGGAATCTGATGTTACAGACGGCGTGATGGAGCTTATCATGGTCAAAAAAATGTCGAGGCTTAAATTTATATCCCTTATAGGCGTTTATAAAAAAGGTCAACACGTAAAAGACGGAAAAATAATTGAAAAGTTCCGCGATTATTTTACATATATCAAATGTAGACATGTGGAAATATCTCAAGTTGGTTATTACTGCGTAGACGGCGAGATCGAATATGTTAAAGATAAAAATAAATCTATAAATCTTGACATAGTTCCGGGTGCATTGAAATTTAAATTTTAATAAAAGAGCTTGATAAATGCGGTCTTGTTGAACGCAGTATAAATAAAAAATTCCGCAAAGGAATATGGAATAAGTTTATTGAGGGCGTAAGAAATTACGAGCTTATACAGCCGAATGACAAGATCGCCGTGTGCATGTCAGGCGGTAAGGATTCGATGCTTTTGGCAAAGCTTATGCAGGAATTGAAGCGGCACAGCGATATTCCCTTTGAGCTTGAATTTGTAGTAATGGATCCCGGCTACAGCCCTAAAAACCGTGAAAAAATAATTTCAAACGCTGAGCTTTTACGTGTCCCTATTCGCATATACGACACTAATATTTTTACATCTGTTGAGCACATTGAAAAATCCCCTTGCTATATATGTGCAAGAATGAGACGAGGTTATTTGTACCGATTCGCCAGGGAGCTTGGATGTAACAAAATTGCTTTGGGACACCATTATAATGATGTTATTGAAACTGTACTTATGGGACTTTTGTACGGCGGACAGTATCAGACAATGATGCCGAAGCTTCATTCTACAAACTTCCCCGGTATGGAGCTTATACGTCCTATGTACTGTGTAGGCGAGGATGATATAATTGCTTGGCGAAATTATAACGAGCTTGAATTTTTACAGTGCGCTTGTCGTTTTACAGAAAAAATTGCTGATGAAAATGCGGTTATGGAGTCAAAGCGTCAAGAAATGAAACGGCTTATAAACAGTATGAAAGAAGAATATCCGCAGGTTGAAGCGAATATTTTCAAAAGCACGCACAACGTAAATTTAAATACGGTCATCGGCTATAGCAAAGACGGAAAGCATACAAATTTTCTTGATGAATATTAAGTGATATAATTTTTATGTCACTCATCTACCCTTAGCTCAATTGGATAGAGTATCAGATTCCGATTCTGACGGTTATGGGTTCAAATCCCATAGGGTAGGCCAAAAAAGAAGTAACTTTTGTCTACCAAAAGTTACTTCTTTTTTATCCAAGCCGCAGGCTATGCCCTTCTGCATATTATATCGTATCAGCGATTAAAGATGTTTTTTGAAATTGTGATATTAGGAGATATCATTATGTGCTTAATATGTGACAGAATAGATATGATAAAGAAAAACAACAATCCTTGGTTTGTAAAAGAATTAAAAACGGGTTATGTAGTGATTGGTGACAATCAGCATTTCAAAGGATATACGCTGTTTCTTTGTAAAGAACATAAAACAGAATTATTTCAATTAGATCATCCACTAAAAATGAAATTTTTAGAAGAAATGTCCATTGTTGCGGAAGCTGTATCAAAAGCATTTTGTGCCGAAAAAATGAATTACGAATTATTAGGTAATGGAGACACCCACCTGCATTGGCACTTGTTTCCGAGAAAAAACGGAGATTTAGGTGATCACGGTAATAATGGAAAAGGACCCGTGTGGTGGTATCCTATGGAGAAGATGTACAGTCCTGATAACCGCCCTTCTGAAAATGAATTAAAATTAATGAAAACAAAATTGATAACAGAATTAGAAAAGTTGTTATAAGGAATTTTTTATGGACACAAAATTATTTATAAGCGCAATAACAAAATTTTTACTCGGATTTATTTTAGTTGCGCTACTAATATTTTTACCTGCAGGGACAATTTATTTTCCAAACGGTTGGTTGTTTATCGGTATTTTATTTATACCGATGTTTTTTGCAGGAATTGTGATGTTGATAAAATCACCCGAACTGCTTAAAAAACGACTTGATGCTAAAGAAAAACATTCAAAACAAAGCATTATTATCAAATTAAGCGGTTTAATGTTTATAGCGGGATTTATTATAGCAGGACTCGGATACCGATTCAGTTGGTATACGGTGCCGAATTACATCGTTATCGGCGCCTCTGTTATCTTTATTGTTTCTTATATTATTTATGCCGAGGTACTTCGTGAAAATGCATATCTGAGCCGTACTATTAAAGTTCAGGAAAATCAAAAGGTCATCAATACCGGACTTTACGGAATAGTCCGTCATCCTATGTACTTTGCAACCGTTCTTTTGTTTTTGTCCATTCCGCTTATTTTAGGCTCTGTATATTCATTTTTAATTTTTCTTATATATCCATTTATAATTGCGAAACGCATCAAATATGAGGAAGCATTTTTAGAAAAGGAGCTTGTCGGATACATAGAGTACAAAAGGAAAGTAAAATACCGTATGATACCTTTTATCTGGTAATAAAAACACCTTGCCGTTCTCTCTGCATTCTTAGTAACGCACTCTCCTTCAGTCAGCTTCGCTGACAGCTCCCTCCCGGAGGGAGCCTTTGGACGCATTCGAGCATCTTTAGGGGTATGGG
>JAFXFN010000018.1 GCA_017520505.1 Clostridia bacterium | reverse complement strand
TGTTTTGTTGCTGCGAGGCGATGATTTCATTTTTCATGTTTTTGGCAAATTTTCCGAAACTGCGAGCGGAGAAATGAACAATTCTCTTTCGGTACGCTTGGATTCGTTTAAATATCCGTTTCAATCATTTATAACATCTCCGGTGTTTGGTGTGGGGATTAATGAATATTTGGTTGTGCAGCACGATTATTGCAACGATTTGGCTACTTTTACTCATATGAACTGGCTTATGACTTTTGGTATAGTAGGCAGTATTGTTCCTGTGGTTGGGTGTGCGAGATACTTTTTAAATAGAAAACAGGCATCTGCATCAAAGTTTATATTGATGTTTTTTTCCATATTACTTTTTTCTACAGAAAACTTCTTGCTTATTTCGTTTGTATATATTTTGATATTCCTTGGATTCAACTCTAATGAGAAAAAATAATGAAAAAAGTCTTGCTGTTAGTAACTGAACGGAATTCTGCAAATGGAGTATGTGCCAAGGCTGTGATGGAAAAAATGGTGCAAAGAGGATACGATGTTTTTTGTATTACAAACAGAGAGTACAACGACGGTATTTCTTTTGAAATAAGTGATATAAAATATACTTGTATTAAGCCACGCTTAGTATATCGTATTTCCTCGTATTTGCAAAATTCAGGTGTTTTTGGGATAAAACGAAAAATACTTGTGTGGATACATAATATTTTGAGTAAATCAAAATTGCTACTGTCTGTTTTTTCGTGGCCGCTGATTTCACCGCTTTATTCGTACAGAATATATAAAAAAGCGATAAGTGTTTGCGAAAATGAACATATAGATATAATCGTTCCGATATATACACAAGTAGATACACTTATAGCGGCAAAGAAAATAAAAAACAAGATGCCGCAGATAAAGTATGTTCCGTATTTTCTTGATTCTTTTTCAGGTGGGTACGGTCCTAAAATTTTTTCACACGAGTGGACTGTTAAAAGAGGACTAAAATGGGAGAAAAAGTTACTTCCGACTGCTGACAAAATAATTATGATGAGCTCAGCGAAGCCGCATTATGAAAAGTATAGCTGCGAAACTTCTTATTTTAGCAGGATAAAATTTCTTGATCTTCCGCTTTTTATACCGAATGATTCATCAAATGATACCGAAATTATCGATTCTGCATTCTTTAATTTTCTTTTTATTGGTACTATACCTGCGCATATAAGAGACCCAAAGCCGTTTATCGAAGCATTCAAACTTACCAAAGACAGCACATTCAGACTGACAATTATAGGAACAAGTACTTGTGAGGCTTACATCGAAAGTGCTGTAAAATCTGATGACAGAATACGTGTACTTCCGTTCATTGACCACGATTCTGCATTGTCGGCTATGAATAAAGCTGATATATTGGTGAATTTCGGAAATAATTTATCAAATATGACACCAAGCAAAATATTTGAATATATGTCAACGGGCAATCCTATCATTACGACTTTTTCTGTAGAAAATGAGCCATCGCTGCGGTATATTGAAAAATATCCGTTTTATTTTGCGATGAATGAAAAATTGTCTTTTGAAGATAATGCTGAAATGATTGAAGCTTTTGCCCATTCGATGAAAGGGAAAAAGGCAGATACCTCAAGCATAGAAAAGGAATTTTATTTGAATACACCGTCAGCATTTGTTGACTGTATTGAAAATGATAACTGATATGAAACTTCTTTCTGTAAACAGTGGAAATGTTGGAAGCACGGGAAAAATTATGCTTGAAATAACACAGGTCGCCAACGATCTGGGAATAGTAGGTGTAGTTACATACCCCGCAAGCAGAGACAATTTCAAGAAAAAAGTAGACAATAAGATAATTATCTCAAACAGATATGACAGAAATATACATTTGTGGCTTGCTCGTATTACGGGATATAACGGTTGTTTTTCACGCATAACAACAAGTGTTTTTTTGCGTAAGGTAAAAAAATTCAAACCCGATGTTATCCATTTGCACAATTTACATAACTGCTATATAAATTTGCCACAGTTGTTCAAGTTTATAAAAAAAAATGGAATAAAAACCGTATGGACGCTTCACGATTGTTGGGCTTTCACAGGGCAATGTCCGCATTTCACACTTGAAGGGTGTGAAAAATGGAAGGATGGCTGCTACGGTTGTTCGTTATATAAGCAATATCCCGCTACGTGCTATGACAATACGAAGAAGATGTGGAAGCTTAAAAAGAAGTGGTTCACGGGTGTTGACAATATGACACTTGTTACACCGTCTGTATGGCTGTCAAAACTCGTAAAACAGTCGTTTTTAAAGGAATATCCCGTTCGAGTTATAAATAACGGAATAGATCTTTCCGTGTTCAAGCCGACAGAAAGTGATTTTCGAAAAAAATACAGTCTCGAGGACAAGTTTGTTATACTTGGTATAGCATTTGATTGGGGGATAAGAAAAGGGCTTGATGTCTTTTTGAAGCTTGCAGGCATGCTCGGCGATGAATTTGCAATAGTTCTTGTCGGAACTACAGACGAGATAGATAAGCAGTTGCCCGACAATATCATATCTATCCACAGGACGGCGGATCAAAAGGAGCTTGCGGAAATATACACTGCGTGTGATGTATTTGTGAATCCTACCAGAGAAGAAGTTTTTGGATTGGTAAATGCCGAAGCGCTTGCCTGCGGAACTCCTGTCATTACGTTCAACACGGGCGGGAGTGTTGAGATACCCGACGAAACGTGCGGTGCTGTTGTTGAATGTGAAGACGTTAACGGACTTCTTAACAAAATATACGAATTCAAGACTGAACCCAAATCTGAAGAAAAATGCCTTTTAAGGGCACAAATGTTTGATAAAGATCTTAATTATGAAAAATATATCGCATTATACAAGGAACTATAAATTTAAAGGAGATAGGGTGAATGGGCAATAACCGATTTTTGCAAAACACATCCTGGCTTATGCTCGGTCAGGTGTTACGACTCATTTTGTCATTCTTTGTCGGTATAATAACCGCCCGTTTTCTCGGAACTACAAATCTTGGCACAATAGATTACGTTGCATCCTATATTGCTTTTTTTACAGCATTGATAGGGTTTGGACTTAACGGTATTGTTGTTCACGAATTTGTAAATCACAGTGATTCGGAAGGAAAAATACTCGGCACAGCGATCTTTATGCGGTTCATTGTGGGACTTATATCTGTTCCCGCATTTCTTGTAATCGTTTTTGCTGTAGACGGATATGATAAAACCATAATGACCGTTGCGCTTATGCAGTCATTACAGCTTCCGTTTCTCTGCTTTGATACCATAAATTATTGGTATCAATATAAATCAAAATCAAAATATGTAGTTGTGATACAGACTATTGCATATGTTGCAAGTGCTTTATACAAGATCGTTTTGCTGATTATGGAAAAAAGCGTTGTTTGGTTTGCTCTCGCTGTATCGATAGACTATATTATGCTCGGCTTGCTTTATATGTTCATTTATAACAGACATAAGGAGCAAAAGCTCGGTTTTTCATTTGAAATCGCAAAAAGAATTATGAAAAACTGTATTCCGTTTATATTTTCGGAGCTTATGGTCGTTGTATCTTCTCAAAGTGACCGAATACTGATAAAGCATCTGCTTGACAATACAACAGACAATGTAGGTCTGTATTATTCTGCGATGACGATATGTACGATGGTATCGTTTATTCCGCTTGCTATTCTGGATTCGGCACGCCCGTTTATCGCACGTGCAAAAGCAGAAAGTGAACAGTTATATCAGGCTCGCTTTTCACAGCTTCTTTGCGCACTTATATGGATATTGCTTTTGTATTCTGCGGTCGTAAGTATCTTCGCCGAGCTTATTATCTACATAATGTACGGAACGGCATTTATGGGTGCTGTTAATTGCTTAAGAATAGCTGTCTGGTATAGTGCTTTTTCATATCTCGGCGGTGCGCTCAGCTTTTGGTTTGTATGCGAAAAACAGAAAAGATACGTCTTCCTTTTTGCATTTCTCGGCGCTGCGTTCAGCATAGCACTTAATTTTATATTCATTCCTTTATGGGGTATAAACGGTGCGGCGTTTACAATGGTTATGACACAGATATTCAAAAATGTTATACTTCCTTTATTGTTCAAGGAAACAAGAGGATTTACAAAATTCACTATAAACGGAATTTTGTTTAAGCACGTTACATTTAAAGATATACTGAACTTGTTACCCTTGAAAAAATAAACTATATATAAAAAGAAATAAATTATATTAATAATAAATTAAAAGAGGATTTAATAATGAGTGATTTTACAAACAAAACACTGCTTATTACGGGCGGAACAGGCTCGTTCGGAAATGCTGTTCTTAACCGCTTTCTGAAAACTGATATTAAGGAAATACGCATTTTTTCACGTGATGAAAAAAAGCAGGATGATATGCGTCACGAGTTTCAGGCGACAATGCCCGAAATCTCCGAAAAAATAAAATTTTATATAGGCGATGTAAGAGATCTGCATAGCATCAAGAATGCAATGCACGGTGTTGACTATGTGTTCCACGCAGCAGCGCTCAAGCAGGTGCCGTCGTGCGAATTTTTTCCTGTTGAGGCGGTAAAAACAAATGTTCTCGGTACGGATAATGTGCTTACAGCCGCTATTGAAGCAGGGGTGAAGTCCGTAATTTGTCTTTCAACCGACAAAGCGGCATATCCCGTAAATGCAATGGGAACAAGTAAAGCGATGATGGAAAAGGTCGTCGTTGCAAAATCACGCACAGTTTCCCCCGATAAGATGAAAATTTGCTGTACAAGATACGGAAATGTTATGTGCAGCAGAGGCTCGGTAATACCTTTGTGGATAGATCAGATAAAAGCAGGAAAACCCATAACCATAACAGAGCCGTCTATGACACGCTTTATAATGTCGCTTGATGAGGCTGTGGACCTTGTGCTTTTCGCATTCAACAACGGAGAAAACGGTGATATATTCGTTCAAAAGGCACCCGCTTGTACTATCGAGGTGCTTGCAGAGGCTGTCAAGGATTTGTTTGCACCGGAAACCGAAATAAAGGTCATCGGTATAAGACACGGCGAAAAAATGTATGAAACATTGCTTACAAATGAGGAATGTGCGCACGCTGTCGACCTCGGTGATTTCTACCGTGTTCCCGCAGATAAACGCAATCTAAATTATGATAAATACATAAGCCACGGTAATTCCGAAAGAAAGCATCTGACTGAATTTAATTCCAACAACACAGACCTGCTTAATAAGGAGCAGGTAAAGGAAAAGCTTCTCGCCCTTGCCTACATCAGAGAGGAATTGGAAAAGAGAAAGGAAAATAAATGAACATACAGTATGAAGGCATACTGAAATTGGTCAAGTCTGCGCTTACGCAAGAAAAATGCACCTTGCCGGCTCTCTTTGTTCTGTCCGATGCCTTGGAAATTGTAAAATCGCATCATCTTACAAGCCTTGTCTATAACGGCGCTCTGATATGCGGATATGACGATAAGTCGGCAGAAATGACAAAACTGATGTCGTGGTACATCAAACGGCTGATGCAAAGCGAAAATCAGATGTATGAGGTATCGTGTATACTCGATGCATTTGAAAAAGAAGGCATTGATTGTATGCCGCTTAAAGGAACGCTTTTAAAAGAATTGTATCCGAAGCCCGATATGAGAGAAATGAGCGATTCCGACATACTTATAAAGCCTTTTCAATATGACCGTATCAAATCCGTAATGGAAAATGCGGGATTCGCTTTTGATAAAGAAAGCAACCACGAATATATCTTCAAAAAGGGAACTGTAAGCATAGAATTTCATAAAATGCTTGTTCCGTCTTACAATAAAGACCTCTATGCTTATTACGAAAATGTCTGGGAGCTGTCACGTAAAAAAGACGGTAAAGAGCATATTTATGAAATGTCTGATGAAGACAATTATATATACAATTTTGCACACATGGCAAAGCACTACCGTGACGGCGGTGTGGGTGTAAAGCATTTTATAGATCTATGGCTTGTCAGACAAAAAGCGGCAGTTCTTGATGAGGCGTATATAATAAAAGAATTTAAAAAGATGGGCTTGGATTCTTTTTATAAAAACATTCTGGATGTTATCGACGTCTGGTTTGATGATGAAAAAAGTAATGAGCTTATCGATTATATAACCGAAAATGTATTTTCGGGCGGTGCATACGGATCGTGGGAAAAAGCGCAGATAGCCATGCAAACGCTGTCGGACGAAAACAGTCCGTCGCCAAAATACAGTTTTTCATCTCGCTTATGGTCAAAGCTGTTTCCAAACTACAAAAGTATGTGTTATTCATACCCTGTACTTGAAAAACACCCGATACTTCTTCCCATTATGTGGGTAAGAAGAGCATTTTCGTTTGTTTTCTTCCCATCAAAAAGAAAACAGATGAAAGAAACGATGGAGCTTATTTCTCCCGAAACCATAAATTCATACGAAATGTCGCTTAAATACGTCGGACTTGATCCCGATGCACGAAATAAAAAGAACGGTGATTTAAAATGAAAATACTTGTAACGGGTTCCTGTGGTTTTGTCGGAAAAAACCTTGTGTGCGCTTTACGCAATATTAAAGACGGAAAAGACAGAACGCACCCCGAACTTATGATCGATGAGATATTTGAATACGATATTTCATCAAGCGAGGAAGAGCTTGATGAATACTGCAAAAATGCAGATTTTGTATTCCATTTTGCAGGTGTAAACAGACCGCAAAATGCAGAGGAATTTATGAAGGGTAACTGCATATTTGCAGAAGCCGTGCTTGATAAGCTTGCAAAGTACGAAAACAAATGTCCGATAGTTTACGCAAGCTCTATACAGGCAACACTCGTCGGAAGATATGCTGACGGCGAATACGGAAAGAGCAAAAAAGCAGGGGAAGACCTCTTGTTTTCGTATTCCGAAAAAACAAATGCGCCCGTTTTCGTTTACAGATTCCCCAACCTTTTCGGAAAGTGGTGCCGTCCGAATTATAATTCAGCCGTTGCCACATTCTGCTACAATACCGCAAACGGCTTACCGATAACCGTCAACGACAGACAAACGATGCTTGAGCTTCTTTATATAGATGACCTCGTTTTATCTATGATAAACGCATTGAACGGCAAGGTAGAAAGATGCGAATTTGACGGTATAAACACGGTTTTGACACCGAGAGGGAAATTCTGCACCGTTCCTGCTTCGCATAAGGTAACGCTCGGCGAAATTGCTGATCTGCTTGAAGAATTCAGCCGACAGCCGAGCACGCTTGTAATGCCCGAAATACCCGACGGAAGCTTTGCAAAGAAGCTTTATTCAACGTATCTTTCATATCTTCCGAAGGAAAAGGTAAGCTTTCCGCTTAAAATGAATACTGATGCCAGAGGAAGCTTTACTGAGCTTCTCAAAACGGAAAAATGCGGTCAGTTCAGCGTTAATATATCAAATCCCGGCATAACAAAGGGAGAGCATTGGCATAATACAAAATGGGAATTTTTCATCGTTGTGTCAGGCCACGGTCTTATAAGACAAAGATGTGTCGGCGACGGCGAGATACTTGATTTTGAGGTAAACGGTGACAAGATCGAAGCGATACATATGCTTCCGGGCTATACGCACAATATTATAAATCTTTCACAAACAGAGCCTCTTATAACGCTTATGTGGGCAAATGAGCAGTTTGATCCGTCAAAGCCCGATACGTTTTTTGATCCTGTCGATAATACGGAGGAAAAGTAATATGAATTTTGATTACTCAAATGTAAATTTTAAGCATAACGGTAAGCTGAAGCTTCTGATAATCGTCGGAACAAGACCTGAAATAATACGCCTTTCATCAGTTATTGCAAAGTGCCGTAAGTATTTTGACTGTATACTTGCGCATACAGGACAGAATTATGACTACAACCTCAACGGCATTTTCTTCAAGGATCTTGATATTGATGAGCCTGAGGTGTATATGGATGCTGTCGGTGATGACCTCGGTGCAACGGTCGGTAATATCATAAACGCTTCGTATAAGCTTATGTCGCATACCCGCCCGGATGCGCTTTTGATACTCGGCGACACAAACAGCTGTCTTTCGGCAATTTCCGCAAAGCGTCTGCATATACCGATATTCCACATGGAAGCAGGCAACAGATGCAAGGATGAATGTCTTCCCGAGGAAACGAACCGCCGTATAGTTGATATAATTTCAGACGTAAACCTTGCTTATTCGGAGCACGCAAGAAAGTATCTGCACGAATGCGGTCTGCCAAAGGAAAGAACGTACGTTACAGGCTCGCCTATGGCTGAGGTGCTTCATAAAAACATCGATAAGATAACTGCATCCGATATACTTGAAAGACTGAAGCTGCAACCCCGCAAATATATCTTACTTTCCGCTCACAGAGAGGAAAATATAGATACCGAAAACAACTTCAGGTCGCTCTTTTCGGCTATCAATAAAATGGCTGAAAAATACGATATGCCCGTGCTTTATTCCTGTCATCCGAGAAGTAAAAAACGCCTTGACGCATCGCATTTTCCGCTTGACAGAAGGGTAATAATGCACGAGCCCATGGGCTTTTGCGACTATAACAAGCTGCAGATGAATGCCTTTGCGGTCGTGTCTGACAGCGGAACGCTTCCCGAGGAAAGCTCGTTCTTCACATCAATCGGAAATCCTTTTCCTGCCGTGTGTATAAGAACGTCAACAGAACGCCCTGAGGCGCTTGATAAGGCTTGTTTTATACTTGCGGGAATTGACGAAAAGAATCTTCTTCAGGCTGTTGAAACGGCAGTTTCGATGAATCTTGAGGATGATATAGGTATGCCCGTTCCCGATTATGTTGATGAAAACGTGTCAACGAAAGTGGTTAAAATTATCCAATCATATACAGGTGTCGTTGACAAAATGGTTTGGAGAAAATAAACAAAAAAGGTTTACTTTAGACAAAAAAATATTGTTTGTTTTATGCAACATCCATAATCTTCTTGTGGATGTTGCTTTTTTCGTCAAAATTTAAAAAACTAATATAAAAATCATTAAAATGACTTGAATTATTCAATATTATATAGTATAATAATATCAATAAAAAATAAAGCGCATAGCTTGTGCCCTGCCGTCACGTTGGTTTTGCTCGTGCGGCGATTTTTGCACGCCACGTTATGGGTGCATTTTGGTGCGCTAAATAACACTATTTTTATGAGGAGGTTATATCATGAATGAAAAAACCTTGATTCCTTTCAAGGGAACAGTCGTTCAGGAGGAGCAACTCAAAGAAGTCATCGCCAAACACCGTGATCAGAAGGGCGGTCTCATGCCCGTGCTTCAGGAGGCGCAGGGCATCTACGGTTATCTTCCCATTGAAGTGCAGACAATGATCGCTGACGGTCTTGGCATTTCCTTGTCGGAGGTTTACGGCGTTGCTACATTCTATTCCCAGTTTTCACTTACACCCAAGGGCAAGCACAAGATAAGTGTATGCCTCGGTACCGCTTGCTACGTTAAGGGTTCCGATAAAATACTTGAGGCTATCGAAGCACGTCTCGGCATTAAGTCGGGCGAATGCACAGAAGACGGTCTGTTCTCAATCGATGCCTGCCGTTGCGTAGGTGCATGCGGTCTTGCACCTGTTATGCTCGTAGACGAGGATGTTTACGGTAAGGTAACAACAGCACAGGTTCCCGCAATACTTGATTCTTACCGCAATGAAGGAGGGGATAAATAATGACTCTCGAACAGCTTAATCAAATCAAAGATAAGTACGCTGATCTTGTTAAGGTCAGAAAAATAGTTGCAGAGGAAGGCGAAAAGCTCGCAAAAGTAACAGGCTACCGTAAACAGGTGCTCGTTTGCGGAAGTACGGGCTGTAATTCCTCAGGCAGTAAAAAGGTGCTTGCAGCACTTGACGAAGAGCTGAAGGCAGAAGGACTTGAAGAGGAAATACTTGTTGTAAGAACAGGTTGCTTCGGTCTTTGCGCACTCGGTCCTATCATGATCGTATATCCCGAGGGTGCGTTCTATGCACAGGCAACTCCCGAAAGCGTCAAGAGAGTCGTTAAGGAACACCTCAAAGAGGGTAACATCGTTAAAGACCTTCTTTATCAGGAAACAGTGCACGCAGACGGCTCTATCATTTCACTTTACGAAACAAACTTCTACAAGAAGCAGCTCAGAATCTCTCTCCGCAACTGCGGTGTTATAGACCCCGAAAACATCAACGAATACATAGCAACAGACGGTTACCAGGCTCTTGCTAAGGTCGTTACATCTATGACTCCCGATGATGTTATTAACGAGCTTCTTGAATCCGGTATCAGAGGACGCGGCGGCGCAGGCTTCCCCACAGGTAAGAAGTGGGCGTTTGCAAAGGCAACTCCCGGCGACATCAAGTATGTCTGCTGTAACGCAGACGAGGGTGACCCCGGTGCGTTTATGGACCGTTCAATCCTCGAAGGCGACCCCCACGCTATCATCGAGGCTATGGCAATTGCAGGTTACACAATAGGCGCTAAGCAGGGTTACGTTTACGTACGTGCTGAGTATCCCGTTGCTGTTGAAAGACTTAACATTGCTATTGCACAGGCTAAAGAGATTGGAGTTCTCGGTAAGAACATTTTCGGAACAGATTTCGAATTTGATATAGAGATCCGTCTTGGCGCAGGCGCATTCGTATGCGGCGAAGAAACAGCGCTTATGACATCTATCGAAGGTAACAGAGGCGAACCCAGACCCCGTCCTCCGTTCCCTGCAGTTAAGGGTTTGTTCGGCAAACCTACGGTTCTTAACAACGTTGAAACACTTTCCAACATTCCTCAGATCATCCGCAAGGGTGCAAAGTGGTACTCTGCAATGGGTACTGAAACATCCAAGGGAACAAAGGTATTTGCTCTCGGCGGTAAGATCACAAACGTAGGTCTTGTTGAAATTCCCATGGGTACAACACTCCGTGAGATCGTTGAGGAGATCGGCGGCGGTATTCCTAACGGCAAGAAGTTCAAGGCTGCTCAGACGGGTGGTCCTTCCGGCGGTTGTATTCCCGCAGAACATATCGACACACCTATCGACTATGAGCACTTGACAGCTCTCGGCTCAATGATGGGCTCCGGCGGTCTTATCATCATGGACGAAGATACATGTATGGTTGATATTTCCAAGTTCTACCTTGACTTTACCGTTGATGAATCCTGCGGTAAATGTACACCTTGCCGTATCGGTACAAAGAGACTTATTCAGCTTCTTGAAAAGATCACTGAAGGTAACGGCGAAATGGCAGACCTCGAAAAGATCGAGGAGCTTGCTAACCACATGAAGACATCTTCACTTTGCGCTCTCGGTCAGTCTGCGCCTAACCCTGTTTTGTCAACACTCAAGTACTTCAAGGATGAATATATTGAGCACATCGTTGACAAGAAGTGTTCTGCAGGCGTATGTAAGAGTATGCTCAGATATGAGATCGAGGCGGATCTCTGTAAGGGTTGTACGCTTTGCGCTAAGAAGTGTCCCGTTGGTGCTATTGCAGGTACAGTTAAGCAGGTTCACACAATTGATCAGTCCAAGTGTATCAAGTGCGGACTTTGCGAATCAAGCTGTAAGTTCAAGGCAATAGTGAAGAAATAAGGAGGTATCAGGTAATGGAAATGGTAAATCTTAAAATTAACGGCGTATCAGTTTCAGTTCCTGCAGGTTCAACTATTCTTGAGGCTGCCAGAGCTGCAAACATCACAATACCCACACTCTGCTACCTCAAGGACATCAACTGCATCGGCGCTTGCCGTATATGCCTTGTTGAAGTTAAGGGCGCAAGAGGCCCCGTTGCCGCTTGTGTATATCCCGTATCCGAGGGTATGGAGGTTCTTACAAACACACCCAAGATCAGAGCTTCGAGAAAAACAACTCTCGAACTCATCCTTTCAGCTCATAACAAAAAGTGTCTTTCCTGCGTAAGAAGCGACAACTGTGAGCTTCAGAAGCTTGCACACGACTACGGCGTAGACGAAGACAGATTCTCAGGCGAAGGCAAGGACTATGAAATAGACAAGTCTTCACCCTATGTAGTAAGAGATAACAACAAGTGTGTAAACTGTATGCGTTGCGTTGCCGCTTGTAAGAATATGCAGAGCGTTTCCTGCATCGGCGCTATCAAGAGAGGCTTCAACGTTCACGTTGGCTGCGCTTTTGATAAGGACCTTGCAGAATCTCCTTGCGTAGGATGCGGTCAGTGTATCGTTGCGTGCCCCGTTGGTGCACTTACAGAAAACAGCCAGACTGCAAAGGTTTGGGATGCTATCGCAGATCCTAACAAGAAGGTCGTTGTATTCACAGCTCCTTCTATCCGTGCAACACTCGGCGAAGCGTTTGATATGCCTATCGGTACAAACGTTGAAGGAAAGATGGTAAGCGCTATCAGAGGCCTCGGTGTTGACAACGTATTCAATATGGACGTAACTGCTGACCTCACTATCGTTGAAGAAGCAAACGAGCTTATTGAACGTATCACAGAGAAGAAGACACTTCCTATGTTCACGTCCTGCTGCCCTGGTTGGGTTAAGTTCTGTGAGCATTACTATCCCGATTTCCTCTCTCACATCTCATCCTGCAAGTCTCCTCAGCAGATGTTCGGCGCTGTTCTTAAGAGCTATTACTGCCAGAAGAACGGAATCGATCCCAAGGATCTCTTCGTTGTCAGCGTAATTCCTTGTACAGCAAAGAAGTTTGAGGTTACAAGAGAAGAGCAGAGAACACAGGAATTCGACGATGTCGATGTAGCACTCACAACACGTGAGCTTGCAAGAATGATCAAGGAAGCAGGCATCAACTTCACAGAGCTTGCTGACGAAAAGTTCGACGATCCCTTTGAAACAGCTTCCGGCGGTGCGGCTATATTCGGCGCAACAGGCGGTGTTATGGAAGCGGCTCTCCGTACAGCAGCTTACAAGCTCGACGGTACGGCTGATGCTATCGAATTCAAGGAAGTCAGAGGAACACAGGGCATCAAGGAAGCAACGTATACGATTGCAGGAATTGAGCTCAATATCGCAGTTGTTTCAGGTCTTGCAAATGCAAGAAAGGTTATCGATGCTATCAACGCAGGCGAAAAGAACTATCACATGGTAGAGGTTATGGCTTGTCCCGGCGGTTGTATCAACGGCGGCGGTCAGCCTACACAGAGCGATGCTGTTCGTAACACAGTTGATCTCAAGACGTTGAGAGCAAAGGCGCTTTACGATGCAGATGCTGCTATGACCCTCAGAAAGTCACACGAAAGCCCTGTTATCAAGATGCTCTATGATGAGTATTTTGAAGCACCCGGTAAGCACAAGGCTCACGAGCTTCTCCACACAACATACGTTAAGAGAGGCACACACTAAGCTGTAGCTTAATGGTATAATAATAATCCCCACAGCATTAACGTGCTGTGGGGATTTGTGTATATAACGATTTTTTAATCGGATGAAACATTTGAAATTTCACATTATATTTTCGCAGGAGGCGAACTGCTGTTTCGTATGTCAACTGTAGGGGAGGGGAGGGCATAAGTTTGCTGTATATACAAGCTTTTACGTATTTAAACATTGAAAAACAGCACGGAATTCATTTATTCCGTGCTGTTCGTATTTATATATCAAAGCCTATTATCTTATTCGCAAAGAAGAATTTGCCGAATATGTATTTATCTGATGCGCTTTCTGTAAGCGTTATAACCTTACCATCATAATAGTCAAGTCCTTCAGCCATTGCAGGACCTTTTATTTCCTGTATACATTCGGTGAGGTAATATACGGGAGCATCATAAAAAGTTTTTCCGGAGTCAACAGCTTTGCTTTCGTTGTAAACGTAATATACGCTGTCTGTAAGACCGTATGAGGTTGAAAGCACGACCTTTCCGTCGGGTGTAAAGCATATACCTTGAACCTTATTTCTTATTGAATAAATTTTGTCGGGGTGTTCGAGATCATCGTGTTTATATCTCGACACTATTGCGTAATAAGTGCCGTCTGATGTTTCATAGGGGTGATTTGTAATGTATGCACCGCCGTCGTGAAATTCGCCAACGTAAACGTAATTTTCGTCAGCATAGCAGAACGATGCCTGATTGTTCACGGAAATGCCCTCGCCAATATCAACGGTGTCAGCATTTGCCGATTCGGTGAGCGAAGAAAGGGGAAAAGTATAAAGGCGTTCATCGTTCGCAAGATATACGGTATCTTTATACAACGAAATTCCGCCTGCGTGTCCGTTGAATTCATTTCCGTTTGATGAAAGTGTAACATAATAAGAATTGTTGTCCGTATCCGTTACGTATATACGTGATGCGCTGTTGTCATTCATATATCCTGAAACGAATATTTTGTTGTCAGCTTCATCTGCGCAGATGCCCTGGCAAACAAATCCGTCACCAAGTCCCGGGTTTTTGCAAATGTTAGTTTTCAAGGAATAATAATCCGAATATATAAAATATTTTGCGATATTAAGACCGCCTAAAAGAAGAATTATTAATGCTAAAAGTATAATTATCGTGATAATACAAATTTTTTTGATAATTTTCGATGTTTTTTGCACATTTACTCCAATCTGCCGCAGTGCGGCTGTGAAAAATGATTTTTAATAACAACAATTTTAATTTAACGTAAAAATTAATTACAGAATTTACACGAAATTGCTTGACAAACAGCGTTTTTTGGTCTAATATATTACGTGATGTTCGTAATTTCGGATATAAAGGGGGTTTGTGCCGTGACAAAAAGATTCCGTGCAAATACAACACGAATTGAGATAATGCAGGTCGGAACACGTATGTTTTTGGAAAAGGGTTTTACCGAAACATCTGTTCAGGCGATAAGTGAGGAACTTGAAATAAGCAAAGGAAACTTTACATTCCATTTTCCCACAAAGGAGCATTTGCTTCTTGAGCTTACGAAATACCTTGTGAAATTCCACACAAGAGAGATCAACATTGCAAAATCAGAGGGACTTAACAATCTGCTTGCATACTGTTGGGAAGTAACGGCGCAGATAGCAATGTGTGAGGAGCATCCGCAGGCAAAAGATTTTTACCGTGCGATATATTCACATCCGTCAACGCTTTCCTACATAAAAAATTGGACAGCGGTAAAAAACGAGGCTTTGCTTTCCGATAAGGTTCCCGATTGGACAACCGAACGCTTCCAATTGGTTGAAAATGTTGCATCTCACATTGAAATGAGTGCCTTGACAGAGCCTTGCTCAGAGGCATATCCGCTTGAAGATAAAATAACACTGACGGTTGATTCGCTTTTGAAATTATATGAAATTCCAAAGAATGAGCGTCAAGATGCGATAGCAAGAATACTCACAATAGATTACCGGGAAATAGGTAAAAAAATGTTCAGTGAGTTTATCGATTACGTCGAACGTCTTAACCAACAAGCGCTTGATGATGCGCTTGAAGGTTATTCTTTGAACTGATTGAGCTTAAAGAAGACGCTTTATAATGTCACTGTGTGATTCGGGGCTTAAATATGCGGGTGGTATGTCAAATACCGTTTTGCATCCCTTGAAGCCTTCGTTGTACATACGGTGAGCCGCACGTGCAAATGATACTATAACAGATGCTGTAAATTCGGGGTTTGAATCGAGCTTGAGGCTGTATTCTATGATATGGCTGTTCTCGAGATCAAATCCCGTTTTTCCGCTTCTGATAACAAATCCGCCGTGGGGGATTTTGCTGTGGTCACGCTTAAGCTCTTCAAGTGATATAAAATGCACGGTCGTTTCATAATCCGCAAAATAATTGGGCATTTCTTTGATTTCTTTTTCTATTCTTTGCTTATCGGCGCCGTCTTCGGCTACTACAAAGCACTCACGTCTGTGTTTTTCACCCGTTGAAAGAGAAGGACACGCACCGCTTCTTACAGCATTAAGTGCCTCATCTATCGGTATTGTATACTGTCTTGCATCAACAACACCGTCAATTCTTCTTATTGCATCTGAATGTCCCTGACTTACGCCCTTTCCCCAAAAGGTGTAATCAGCACCGCAGGGAAGCACCGCTTCGGCATAAAGGCGGTTGACGGAAAACATTCCGGGGTCCCATCCTGCCGATATTATTGCGACCTTACCCGATTTTTGCGCCTCGGCATCGACATTTGCAAAATGCACGGGGATGTTTGTGTGTGTGTCAAAGCTGTCAACAAGACAGAAGCTTTTTGCAATTTCGGGTGACTGCAACGGAAGGTCCTTAGCACTTCCTCCGCAAAGTATCATAACGTCTATTTTGTCCTTGTATTCGGGAATTTTATCGTCCGAACATACAAGGGCTGTTTTTGTGTTTATTTTTACCGTTTCGGGATCACGGCGTGTAAATACCGCAACAAGCTCCATATCAGGGGAATTCTTGATGGCGCATTCAACACCTTTACCCAGATTTCCGTAACCGTAAATGCCTATTTTAATGCTCATAATTTTACTCCGTTATTGAATATATATGTGTCATTATATCATAGTTCTTTTTTCTTTTCAATAATTTGATGAAAAAATATATTAAAATTGATTTTTTTTATTGCAATATCACGAAATATGCTGTATAATTGCTATATTAACAAGGAGGATATTAATATGACAAAAAAACTTTCAGGGCGTTTTTGGATATCGCTTATACTTTTCGGACTTATGGGACAGATCGCATGGGTCATCGAAAATATGTATTTCAACGTATTTATATACAAGATGTTTTCGGCAAGTGCCTCGGATATCTCGCTTATGGTTGCGGCAAGCGCTGTGTGCGCAACGCTGACAACTGTGTTTATGGGTGCGCTTTCCGATAAGATAGGCAAAAGAAAAATGTTCATCTGCGGAGGATATATTCTCTGGGGTGCATCGATATTTTCTTTTATTTTCTTAAAAGAAGATCTTATTTTATCAGCTTTCCCATTCGTGACGTCAGCCGCTGCGGTGTGTGTCACTCTGACTGTCGTGCTTGACTGCGTTATGACGTTTTTCGGCTCTACAGCCAACGATGCCGCATTCAACGCTTGGCTTACAGAAAGCGCCAACGACCTCAACCGCGGTGCGGCAGAGGGTGTAAACGCAATGATGCCGCTTGTGGCGATCCTTGCCGTGTTCGGCGGTTTTATGGCATTTGATCTTGACAAAAGCGAAAGCTGGACGCTTATATTCATCATTATCGGTGTATGCGTAACTCTTATGGGCATCATCGGTATATTTACGATAGATGACAGTAAGACGGTCAAAACCGATGAAAAATACTTTAAAACGGTTATATACGGCTTCCGTCCTTCGACAATCAAAGCAAATCCTGCGCTTTACGTTTACCTTGCGGCATTTATTCTGTTCAATATATCAATACAGATATTTATGCCCTACCTTATAATTTATTACGAAGTATCACTCGGAATGAAGGACTACGTTCTTATAATGGCACCCGCAATAATTCTTGCATCTGTCGTTACAGCCTTCTGGGGAAGATTTTACGATAAAAAAGGCTTCGGTATTTCAGCTGTATTTTCACTCGTATGGCTTTCTGCCGGATACATACTTCTGTTCGCCTTTAAATCTACAGCGTTGGTTTTTGTAGGTTCACTGCTTATGATGTGCGGTTATCTTTCCGGTATGGCTGTATTCGGTGCAAAGATAAGAAGCTATATCCCTGAGGGTAAAGCGGGTATGCTTCAGGGCGTACGAATCTTTTCTCAGGTTCTTATTCCCGGTATCGTAGGCCCGTTTATAGGTAAGACCGTGCTTGCAAATGCAGAGATCATTACGAATAATGACGGAACAACGTCATTTATTCCCAACAGCAATATATTTGCGGCGGCTCTCGTATTGTCGCTTGCCACAGGTGTATTCCTGCTGGTATATAACAAGGTAATAAAGAAAAACAAAGCATAAAAGACCGTCGGTATTATCCAAATAAGGAGATTTTATAATGCAGATAAAGAAAAAGCACAGATTGATTTCTATAGCCATGGCGTTGCTTTTGCTTACATCGTGTACGGGTGGTGATGATGTCACAACGGATATCGAAAGCATTTCCGCGACGGAGCAGGTAACTGATGCAGGTGTCGAGAATATAACCTCCGATGCTGTATTTTCGGCAAAAGAGTTTACTGTAAACGACGGTGCATTTTCATCGAAATTTGCTGCAGAGGGCGATTTTGACGGTGAAATCTCACTTTCCCTGACAAACGGCACGGATACATTTACGGATTCAAAGCAGGTATCCTTGAAAAACGGAGATGTTTTTGAGTTTACGGGGGAGGCATCATTCCTTTCCTCAGACTTTACAATGACACTTTCATCAAAGCCCAACGGCGGGGAAGACGATGAAGTGAAGATACAGTTCAAAAACGGTCTTGTTCAGCTTTCTGAGGATTCCGTTCAGCTTGTAGTAAATGCTATGACGCTTGAAGAAAAGGCAGCACTTCTCGTATCTTTGCCTGCTGAAAGGGCAATGGCGGCAAATACGTATGAAATTAAACGTCTCGGTGTTCCGTCTATTCAGTTTGCGGACGGCCCTGCAGGTGTTCGCCTTGACATAGCAACGATAGGATATCCCACGGGCACGTCACTTGCATCTACCTGGAATGATGCAACGGTAAATAAGATAGCAGAGTATCTCGGTGATGATGCCGATTGCTTCGGCGTTGAAATATTGCTTGCACCGGGTATGAATATACAAAAAGAGGTTTTCGGCGGACGTAATTTCGAGTATTTCTCCGAGGATCCGTACCTCACGGGTATGATGGCAAGCGCATATACACTTGGTATTCAGTCCAAGGGTGTCGGCGTTTCTTTAAAGCATTTTGCAGCAAACAATCAGGAAACGGCAAGAGGCTCGGTATCGTCAAAGGTGACGGAGCGTGCCCTTCGTGAGATGTATTTGAAAGCGTTTGGCTATGCTGTTGAAAATTCAGATCCGTATACGGTGATGACGTCGTATAATAAAATAAACGGTAAGTATACATCTACTTGTAAAGATCTTTTGTCCATACTCAGAAATGAATTCGGCTTTGACGGCTGTGTTCTCAGCGACTGGGAAGCAGGCGGCTCAAGAGACGGAATGATAAACGCAGGCAATGATATGTACTGCGGTTCAAAAGACGTTAAAGCAGATGTAAAGGAAATTATAGCGCTTGTAAGATCAAGAAATATCAAGACGGAAAATCTCAACAGCTGTTGTAAAAACGTTCTTGAGCTTATTGTAAAAACGGGTGCCGACTTTTCCGATGAAAGATTCCCCGGTCAGCCCAGAAAGAGAAGCGAGAAAATAACCGCTGTAAGAGGAGCAGGTGCTGAGGGAATGGTGCTTCTTAAGAATGACGGAAAAACATTGCCCATAAACAACACGTCTGTTGCGGTATTCGGAAATGCTTCTTACGTTACGGAGCACGGAGGATATGGCGCAGGCTCTGTTAAGATAGCAGGTGTGACAACCGTTTACAACGGACTCAAAAATGCTGACGGTATAACGGTAAATGATGATGTTGCATCGCTTTATTCAAAGTGTAAAAGACATCCGCACGTGCTCACTCCCGAAGCGAATCCCACGGACGATAAGCTTGAGGTGGTAATTACACGTGATATCGCCAAGAAAGCGGCAGAAGAATCGGAATATGCTGTCTTCACCGTGTCGAGAATGACGATGGAGGGTGCTGACCATACGGACAGACGAGGCGACTTCAGACTTAATAAGGTGGAAGAAGATACTCTTAAATATATTTCCGAGGAATTTCACGCAAAGGGCAAAAGGGTTATCGTTCTTATAAACACGGGTAATCCCATTGAGGTTGCATCGTGGAGAGATATGGCAGACGCAATTCTTTATATAGGTCTTGCAGGGGAGCAGATAGGTAACTCGGCAGCGGATATTTTGACAGGCAGAGTAAATCCGTCGGGTAAGCTCACATCAACTTGGCCTATGTTGTATTCGGATACACCGTGTTCTGAATATTTCCCCGGAAATACGACCGAAACGGTTTATTATGATGATATATACGTAGGCTACCGTTATTATAAAACGTTCAATATCGATACAGCGTATGAATTCGGTTACGGACTTTCATATACAACATTTGAATATTCCGATTTTTCCGTTACAGAGGGTGACGACGCCATAACACTTTCCGTCAAAATCAAAAACACGGGAGATACGGCGGGAAGTGAAGTAGTACAGTTCTATGTCACAAAGCCCGACGGTAAAAATGAGCATCCTGTTTCAGAGCTTGTCGGATATGGAAAAACAGCAGTCCTTGAAGCGGGAAGCGAAGAAATTATCACCGTCAAGGTCACGGATAAAGAGCTTATGACGTATGTTACAAGTGATTCTGCTTGGATCGTTGAAAAGGGTGATTACAGATTTTCTGTCGGAGCATCTGTGGATGATATCAAATTTGATAAGACGGTAACAAAGTCAGAGGAAGCTCTTGTTTTTGATACGGAGAACGCTTGCGTACCTTTGGAAAGCTTTGATATCATCACCAAGGAAACACCTAAAAAGGTAGAGGCTTTGGGCGAAAATCTTGCACTTGACAAGCAGGTGAGTGTAAGCGGCGAGGAAGCCGGATGCGAAGCCGTATATGCTGTAGACGGTTCCACCGGAACAAGATGGAGTGCTTTGGGCACACCGTCAGGACCGTATTGGATAACAGTAGACCTTGGAGAGATCAAAGAAATTTCGACGGTGAAGATAAATTGGGAATCAAACGCAAAAGGCAATTTTGCCGTTAAGGTATCTGATGACGGCGAAAGCTGGAAGACTCTTGACAAAGTTGCGTATAGTGCCATCACGATCAACGAATGTAAAGACACAAACGCAAGATTTGTAAAAGTGGAAGGCAAAGAGGGCGGCTTCTTCTCAATATACGAGATATCCGTGTACGGAAAATAAAGTAATGAAAAAGCACTTATGATGACGACTATCATAAGTGCTTTTGATTTCGTGTTTTCAAAGCTTTTGCAAAACCTTGCTGTCTGTTGCTGTTTGTTTGTTCTTGTTTCTCTTAATGTAAAAAACGTATGCTACACTTCCCAAAACAGCCAATACAGCGGTAAGTAACAGTATAAGCCCCGATATGAGATAATTTTTATTTGCAAGCGTTGCACCGCACATTGTTGAGGAAAGCACAGACGGCATTCTTGCAATGTTTGTCACTATCATAAATGGTACGAACTTTATCGGCAGAAGACCTGCAATATAAGTAAAGCCGTCCTTGGGTGAACCGGGAATCAGGTAGAAAAGAAATAACAGAAGATATATATGAGAAGAATTTTTAAACGTAAAAAATGCTTCGATGTGTTTTATGGGTATGAAAAATTCAACAAACTTTCTTCCGTATTTTTTCGTAAATACCCATATGAATACCGTGCCTATCATATTTGCAAAAACACAGTATAACATTCCCGGAACAGCTCCCCAAGCGTATCCTGAACCTATCTCAAGCGGCTCGGCGGGTATAAACTTTATAATGGTTTGCACGGAACGAATGGCAATGAATACAAGCTCATCAAAGCTTCCGAATCTGTCGAGCCAAGAACGGAAAATGACAGGATCGGAAACGATCTTGATAAGCTCCTTTCCTACAGTCAGATAGCTCACAATGCACAAAATGACAACAAAAAGAAATCCTGCTATAACTATTTTTTGGCGTGGCTTGAGCTTGATTATTGTTTGAATCGTTTTTATTCTTTTTTTGGGATCTGTTTTAGGAGCCGCACCCTTTGACGGCACATTCGGATAGAGAACATCAAGCTCACCCTCATATCCGTCAAGCCATGGCTTGAATTTTCCGTTATAGTGTATTACAGCGGTATTTTCTTTAACCCAGTCGAGACTGTATTTCTTTCTGTTATGCTTAAACGTACGCTCGTCAAGATTGTATATCATCTCGTCTAAAGATACAGATTTTTCACCGAACAGAATATTTGCAAGGTCTTGATCTCCCATGATGAGCTTCTGCATATTATCATTTAAGCAGTCAATAACTTTTTGTACGGTGAAATCACGTCTTATTTCATCGAGATTCATAAGCATGACACCTGAGTTGAAATATCGGTGCTTTATACCCAATCTTATCCTGTTAAGGGTGCTTTTTATTCCGTATGTATGGCTTGCCGCGGCAAGATACTTGCCGTCAAGATTCATATTATAAAGCTCTGTGACGGGTTTATTTATGAAAATATCCGGATCAAGGTAAAGGCATTTGTCAATGTCCTTCGGTAAATAGTCAAAGGATAAAAGTCTGTAGAACGATTCTTCGGGCAACCGTTCCAATACCGGTGTATCCGAAAACCATCTTTCTGTTATTTTTACACTTATTATTTCCGCATCGAACGGAGAAAATCTTTCTTGCAGTTTGTCAAATTCACCGTTCGGTATTGAAGAGTGTGCAATAAATACCTTCGTTTTTATACCCTTGTGAGCCTTGTAAAATGAATCGAGTGCACCTACAAGCGGTGATATGTACTTTTCATCTATCGTAAAAAGTAGGTTAATTTGCATTATTATCCCTCAAAACATATCCGTAATAATCGGTTTCAAGTATTTTTGCGGATATTTTGAAAATATTATTTATTCTTGAGTTCATGTCCTGTATGTATTCTTCCTTTTCTTCCTCTGATACGAAGGTGTTTTCGTCATTCGGAATAAATTCCTCGGTCGTTGCATTATACCTTCCGAGCTCGCTTATAAACGAGTGATTTGACATTACGGCAAGTCCTTCGCTTTGAGAAAGAATATCACTTCCCATAAGCAAGCGTGAATCGTATTCAAATCCGAAAAGGTTCAAAAGCGTCGGCAAAATATCCGCTGAATAACAGGGCTTCTCAACCGTCGGCGCATTTTTTGTCGAAGGACAGTAGAGCAAAAGACAGCTCTTGTATAGCTCGAATTCCGTTTCCACATCACGTCCTAATATCTCACGCCATACTGAATATTCATCACCAATATCCGCCTCAAGTCCGTATGGATAGTGGTCAGGGGTTATCATAATTACGGTCTTGTCGGCGACTCCGGCTTTTTCTAACTCGGAAAGCAGCTTTTCCATTGCACGGTCAAGCTCTATGTTACAGGCGTAGTATCCTTTAAGCTGCTCACTGCACTTCAGATCCTTGACATACTCCCAGTTTTTTGATGCCATTGCATTTTTGTCTTTTTCATATTCAAGATGACCGCTTACGGTCATATAGTAGGCATGAAAACGCTCATTGGAACTTATGTAATCCGATACAGAGCCGCTTACCATTTCGAGATCGGATTGCGGCCAAACGTTTTCAACGTATTTTTCGACACCGTTGCCCAATGCCTTGTAGTTATATCCTATATTAGTATGCGAAAGGTCACGGCGGTAATATGTATAGCTGTTGTTATGGTAAGCATAAACGTTTTTTACCCCATCAGCACGGAACATATTGCCAAGACAGTACGGCATATAATTTTCGGAGGATTCGTAAAAGCTCCATACCCCCGACTTCGGTATAAGCCCTGTTGACACTATATACTCACCGTCTGACGTTGAAACACCCCAGATGGGTGTGTAGAAGCTTGTAAAATCAAAACCGTCAGTCTTCATTTTATACAGCGTAGGTGTAAGCTCCTCGCTTATAGCATACGGTGAAAAGGCTTCGGCTACAACGGTTATGAGGTTATACCCCTTGTACATTCCCGTATATTCATTCTGATGCGTGGGCGATTTTTCGCTGAAATATTTATGCATGGTCTTCAGCGTTTCGTCTTCTTCATTTTCATAAAGCTTTTCAAAGTCGAAATTTGAAATATTGTATGCGGAGGACTGCACAAGTTGCGAGTCATCCTCGTCTTCTATAACAAGCTTTTGGGGGAAGTTCAATATGTTGTATTTAATATCGAGCACCTCGGTATAAAGTACACCGAAGCTTTCAATGGAGTGATTGGGGTCAAAAAGCCCCGAATGAATTACCGATGTTGACGGAATCAGGGATATTACGCTCAAAGCTGTAATATGTAATATTACCGTTGGTACAAGATAAATGTACCATTTTTTGTTCGGCACCTTACATACTGTTATTTTGTCATAAAAAATAAATGTAATGACCGTTGGTACGGCAAGTGCGAGCACAAGCGGTGTTGATATCAAAACGGCGCTGAGAGTATTTCTTGCAATATCTCCCGAAAGCACCTGACCTATGCCGCCGCCGGTTATGGAATAAACGATAAGATACCTGTTGAAAAAACGGTGGTATATCGTCTGTGTTGCAAAAAGTACCAGCAAAAGGCAAATGCAACCGCCGACAAACAGGCGCCTGTTTTTTTCTTTAAAAAGGAATGAAAATCCGTATATGATAAATGAAGTTGCAAACGAAAATATCGGCATGAACAAAAGTCCTATGTTGAAAAACGTGTTGTGTGTGAATAACTTCACGAGAACTTCCATATATATTATACACAGAGCAATGTAAATAACTCCGGGCAATTTAAAGTCTTTCTGTTTAATGCTATCAGTCATTGTGTTACCTTTACATCTACATCTTTTTTTAAAACTGTACCATACATAGTATTAAGTTTCAAGAAGAGAAATGATTAAGAATAAATTAAATTTCTAATATATACAATATTACCCGCAACAATTTTTTATTTCTTACATTTGATGTTAAATTTCTTCATAAAAAAGTAAATTATTTTCGGGTAATACTGTCAGTTTTTTCTGATGAATTTAGATCCGTTTATTTCAAGCATGTTACCGTTTTGCGTATACGGTATCTCTACTTGTCTGACTTTGTTTTTTAGAAATAATTTTTCACCGTCTGTAGAAAATTCATATTCTGTTCCGTTTATATGTGCTTTGCCGTTTTCAAATTTCCACACGGTGTCAAAGCGTTGCCACTGTCCGTCGATGTCCGAGGACTTGTTTTTGCACCCTGTAAGCGAAAATAAAAATATAAGAGTAAATAAAATAACGAATAACCGCATAAAAAACCTCCGACAATATTATGTGTCGGAGGAATTTTTCATATACGTGATTAAAATGTCGGAAAATTGTGCAAATTCGGATATAGAAAGCTTTTCGCCTCTTATGTCACGTGAAAGGTTCATTTCTTCAAGAATATCGCCGACGGTTGATTTTGAAATGCCTACTGTGTTTGAAACGGCATTTGAAAGTGTTTTTCTTCTTTGTAAAAATGCCGCCTTTATTATTTTGAACATCAGCTCTTCATTTTGCGGCTTTACGGGTTTTTCGGGGTAAAGCGACAGCTTGACAACGGTGGAATCTACCTTGGGTGCGGGCATAAACGAGCCTGCCGATACGTTAAACAGCTTTTTCGCCTATGCATAATATGCAACAGATGCCGTTATTGCGCCGTATTCGGCGCTTCCTGCCTTTGCGCAAAGTCTGTCCGCAACCTCTTTTTGTATAAGTATGGTTATGCTTTTGAGCCTTGCAGAGGATTCCAGAAGCTTCATAACGATGGGTGTTGTTATGTAGTAGGGAAGATTTGCGCACACGCAAACGTCCATTCCCTCGAAATGTTCATTTATAAGGTCATTTATATCAAAGTCCATAACGTCACCGTTTATGACGGTTACATTATCGTATTCGGCAAGTGTCGTATCAAGCACGGGGATAAGTCTTGTATCGATCTCTATTGCCACGACCTTTTTGAATCTTTCGGCAAGCTTTGAGGTAAGTGTACGATTCCGGGACCTATTTCTATAACACCGCAGGATGTGTCATCCTCACACATTTCTGCAGTTCTTAAAGGCACGCTCTCGTTAATAAGAAAATTCTGACCGTATTTTTTTAAAAATGTAAGACCGTTTTCTTCCATCAGTTTTTTGACGTATGATATATCTGTGAGTTTTGGCATAATGCTCCTTGTTTTTTACACAATTTTCCGAAATAATATTGACAAAACTGAAAAAAGATGATATAATTTATTCCGTTGTAAAGATTATACCACGTATTTTAAATTTGTCAACACTAAATTTGCTGGTGTGGCGCAGGGGTAGCGCAATTGATTCGTAATCAATAGGCCGAGGGTTCAAATCCCTCCACCAGCTCCAAAAATTTAATATTTTTGAGGGAGTAGTTTGCGCCGTGCGGCGTTTGGTAAGTCAACATTTCCGGCGAAAGCTTGGTTTATCATTAAAAAATGAGACTCATACATTGAAAGATGTATGAGTCTTTTTAAATATCATAACAAATTAATTTGTGAAAGGGTATGACAATGCAGTATTATTTTAAAAGTGCTGACGAGTCGTTAAAGTCGCTTGAAAGTACAAAGGGCGGTCTTACGGCAGGCGAGGCACAGAAAAGACTTGAAAAGTACGGAAAAAACAAATTAAAGGAAGCAAAAAAAGAATCTCTCATTCACAGATTCTTAAAACAGCTTGCCGATCCGATGACAATAATTCTTATTGTTGCGGCGGCAGTTTCCGCATTTCTTGCCATTGTTGAGGGTGAGGGCGGCGAAGGCTTTACCGACGTTTTCATCATCGGTGCCGTTGTTATCATAAATGCGGTCCTCGGTGTTGTTCAGGAAAGTAAGGCTGAGGCGGCAATAGAGGCGCTTCAGGAAATGACAGCCGCAAACGCAAAGGTAATGCGTGACGGCATTTTGATGCACGTAAAGACAGATGAGCTTGTACCCGGTGATATCATAATCCTCGAAGCAGGCGACTCCGTTCCAGCGGATGCAAGACTTATTGAAAGTGCGAGCCTCAAGGCTGAGGAAGCGGCTCTGACGGGTGAAAGTGTTCCCGTTAACAAGACAGCGGATGCGCTTCCTGTTTGTGACAATGTGCCCCTCGGCGACAGAAAAAATATGGTATATATGGGCTCGACTGTCGTATACGGCAGAGGCGTTGCGGTCGTTACCGAAACCGGTATGAACACCGAAATGGGTAAGATCGCTGATGCGCTTGCAAATGCAAAGGACGGTAAAACACCCCTTCAGATGAAGCTTGCGGAGCTTTCAAAAATTCTGACATATCTCGTTATAGGTATCAGTATATTCATATTCCTGTTCGGATTTTTCACAACGGAAAACGCTTGGAATGAGCTTATGAACGGTAAGCTTGATGTTCTTCTTGATTCATTTATGGTTGCCGTTTCTCTTGCGGTTGCCGCAATACCCGAAGGTCTTGCGACAGTTGTAACCATCGTTCTTTCAATGGGCGTTACGAAGATGTCAAAGAGAAATGCTGTTATAAGACAGCTCACAGCGGTTGAAACACTTGGTTGTACACAGATAATCTGCTCTGACAAAACGGGTACGCTTACACAGAATAAGATGACCGTTGTCAAGGAAGTAACGGAAAATCCCACGCTCCTTGCAAAATGTATGGCGCTTTGCTCCGATGCCGTTCTTGATGAAACCAAGAACGCAACAGGCGAGCCTACAGAATGTGCGCTTGTAAATTATGCATATAAGCTCGGACTTGAAAAGGGAATTATAGAAGTTGATATGCCGAGAGTTGGCGAGCTTCCCTTTGATTCCAACAGAAAAATGATGACGACCGTTCACAAAAACGGTGAAAAATACATTCAGTTTACAAAGGGTGCACCCGATGAAATACTGAAGCATTGCAAATATTATCTTGACGGCGAAAATGTTATTCCACTTACTGATGACATAATTGCAAGAGTTGCGGGCGAAAATAAGGCTATGGCAGACTCCGCTTTGCGTGTGCTTTCGGGCGCTTACAGAGTGTATGATGAAATGCCTGAAGAGCTCACTTGTGAGAACAACGAAAACGACCTTATATTCATCGGTCATTATGGAATGATAGACCCTGTCCGTCCCGAGGTAAAGGCAGCTATTGCACAGTGTAAGGAAGCAGGTGTCCGTCCTGTTATGATAACAGGTGACCATATAAACACAGCTGTGGCGATCGCCAAGGAGCTTGGAATAATCACAGATGCATCGCAGGCTATCACAGGCGCTATGCTCGACGGATATACCGACGAAGAATTTGCGAAGATCGTTGACAGATATTCTGTATATGCACGTGTTCAGCCCGAACACAAGGTCAAGATAGTAAACGCTTGGCGCTCACGCGGCTTTATAACCGCAATGACGGGCGACGGTGTAAACGATGCGCCTTCAATAAAGAGTGCCGATATCGGTATCGGTATGGGTATCACAGGTACTGACGTTACAAAGAATGTTGCCGATATGGTTTTGGCTGACGATAACTTTGCAACTATAGTTACAGCTGTCGGAGAAGGAAGAAGAATATACGACAACATCAGAAAGTCTATTCAGTTCTTGCTTTCCTCAAACCTTTCCGAGGTCGTGGCAATTTTCACGGCAACGCTTCTCGGCTTTACACTTCTCAAGCCTATACATTTGCTTTGGATAAACCTCATAACAGACTGTTTCCCTGCACTTGCTCTCGGTATGGAAAAGGGTGAGGCTGACGTTATGAAGCGCAAGCCGAGAAATCCCAAGGACGGAATCTTCTCAGGCGGTGTCGGTGTTGACGTTGTTTATCAGGGCGTTATGGTTGCCGCTATCACAGTTATTTCCTATCTTGTTGGACATTATATGGAAGCAGGCGTCTGGTCGCTTGAAACAAGCTCTCACGGTATGACAATGGCATTTTTGACGATGTCAATGGCTGAAATATTCCATTCGTTCAATATGCGCTCAGTAAAAGCATCCGTTTTCTCAATAAAGACTCATAACCTGTTCCTTTACGGTGCTATGCTGCTTTCGTTTATCCTTACAACAGCGGTTATTTATCTGCCTGGCATCAGCACAGCGTTCGGCTTTGAACACATAAGCCTTGCTGAATACGGTGTTGCGCTCGCACTGGCTATAATCGTTATACCGATAGTTGAAACGGTTAAATTTGTTCAGAGAAGGATAAGAAAATGAGATTTGACTCTATTATAATCGGCGGTGGTCCTGCGGGAATCACCGCCGCAGTTTATATTGCACGTGCAGGCTTTTCCTGCGCAGTTATCGACGACGGACGCTCGTCACTTTTGAAAACAGATAAAATTGAAAATTACTACGGTTTCGATACCGTTTCGGGCAAAGAGCTTTTCGAAAAAGGAATCGCCCAAGCTGAAAGGCTCGGTGTAAAGGTTCAAAAAGCACAAGTTCTCTCTGTTGATTTCGAGGATATGTTTGCTGTTTTGACAAGTGAAGAAAAGCTTTACGCAAAGACGGTCGTTATCGCCACGGGAAGCGGTATCAAGGGCAAGAAAATAAAAGGTGAGGAAGAATTTGAAGGCAGAGGTGTGAGCCGATGCGCTGTTTGTGACGGATTTTTCTTCAAGGGCAAAAATGTTGCCGTTATCGGTGACGGTGAATTTGCACTCCACGAAGCAGATGTGCTGTTGGGTGTATGCGGAAGCGTCACGCTTTTGTCAAACGGCAAGGATATAACAAGTGATAAATTCAAGGTCATAACCGATAAAATATCGCATATTATCGGTGAAAATACGGTAAGCGGTGTTGTGCTTGAAAACGGTGAGAAAATTCCGTTTGACGGCGTATTTATCGCAAACGGTGTGCCGAGTGCCGCTGATTTTGCATTGCGTACAGGTATTTCGGAAAACCGTGGTGTTATTGTTACCGATGAAAATATGAAAACATCAGTTCCCGGTATATTTGCCGCAGGAGATTGTACGATAGCACCAAAACAAATTGCAACAGCAGTATATTCGGGAATGAAGTGTGCGTTTTCCGTCATTGAATATTTGAGGGGAAGATGACCGTGAGTGAAATTAAAAAAGGCAAATACAGACATTTCAAGGGTAATGAATATGAGGTGATAGGTACGGCTCGCCACTCCGAAACGCTTGAAGAAATGGTCGTGTATAAGGCGCTTTACGGCGATGGAGACATCTGGGTACGACCGCTTTCAATGTGGTCTGAAACCGTAATCAAAGACGGTGTTGAATACAAAAGATTTACGTATATAGGTGAGTAATGGTTTATTTGAAATCATTTAAGCTGCCGAGCGAAAAGGACGAAGACGGCGTTATTTTAAATACCGGAACGCATCAGCTTAATATGAGCTGTTATACGGACACTCCATATCCGTTCAAGCTTTTTCCGAAGAAGCAGCTGCAAAGCATTGAATTTGAGCCTGTGACGATGTTCTGCGGCAGTAACGGCTCGGGTAAATCAACGCTATTGAATGTAATATGCGAAAAGCTGAGGCTTGAACGAACGTCGCTTTTTAACGATGCACCGCTTTTTAAAACATACACAGATATGTGCAAATATTATGCTGTGGATATTCCCGACGGAAGCAAGTATATTTCAAGTGATGACGTGTTTGATTTTATGCTTGACATACGTGCGATAAACAAGGGTGTTGACAGACGGCGTGAGGAGCTGTTTTATGAGTATTACATTACCCGAAAAACACCGCTTGAAAATCTCACGTCCCTTGATGATTACGAAGAATTCAAGCGTGTAATGAACGCAAAGCGCGGGACAAAAAACTCATACGTCACAGCAAGACTTGCTAAAAAGGATCTGTATACCGCATCGAACGGAGAAAGTGCGTTTTCGTATTTCACAAAGGAAATAAAGGAAAATGCGCTGTACTTACTTGATGAGCCTGAAAACAGCCTCAGCCCCGAAAGACGTATCGAGCTCGCTAAATTCATCGAGGATTCTGCACGGTTTTATAACTGTCAGTTTATCATCTGCACGCATTGCCCGTTTTTAATGTCTGTTAAGGGTGCGAAAATTTACGATATGGACGGCTATCCAATAGTGACGAAACGCTGGAGCGAGTTTGAAAATGTCAAGCTCTACCGTGATTTTTTCAAATCACACGAAAATGAATTTTAATATCTGTGCGCTGAGTCAATAGGCTCGGCGCATATTTTTAAAAACAAGCGTCTTAACCGATAAGACACCGAATATGACCGAACAGACAAAAAAACATCATTTCTTTGTTTATATATGGTATAATCATAAAAAATAAGTACGGAGGAAAGAAAAATGAAGGCGATAAAAGCGGTAGGGCTTTCAAAACGGTATAAAGACGTGACAGCGGTCAAAGATCTTGATCTGGAAATTGAAAAGGGAGAGCTTTTTTCACTGCTCGGTGTCAACGGCGCAGGAAAGACCACAGTTATAAAAATGCTTTCGTGTCTCTCAAAGCCGTCAGACGGAGATGCGTTTGTCGGTGATTTCAGTATCACGAAGCAGTCTGATGAAGCAAAACGCATTATAGCCGTTTCACCGCAGGAAACAGCAGTTGCGGAAAATCTTTCCGTAAAAGAAAATCTGGAGCTTATATGCGGTATTCACAGCTTTTCAAAAGCAAAAACCGAAAAGAAAATCAAAGAGCTTTCAAAAATATTCGCACTTGATGAAGTTTTGAAAAGAAAAGCAGGAAAGTTATCGGGCGGTTATAAACGCCGTGTCAGTATCGCAATGGCGCTTATAAGCGAGCCTGAGCTGCTTTTTCTCGATGAACCTACATTAGGACTTGATGTGATCGCAAGGCATGAACTGTGGGAGGTTATACGCACCTTAAAAGGTAAGGTCACCATCGTTCTGACAACGCACTATATGGAGGAAGCAAAGGCGCTTTCCGACAGGGTGGGCATTATGAAAAACGGTGTGCTTCTTGCTATAGGTACAGTAGAGGAGCTGAAAAGCAAAGCAGGCGCTGACAGCTTCGAAAATGCTTTTGTGAGTATAGTCCGGGGAGGGATAAAATGAAGACATTGGCTTTTTCCAAAAGATGCGCAAAAGAAATTTTGCGTGATCCTATAAATCTCATCTTCGGCATCGGTTTTCCTTTGGTGCTTTTACTGCTTCTCAGCGCACTGCAAAAAAATATTCCGGTAAGTCTTTTTGAAATAGATACGCTTACACCGGGAATTACAGTATTCGGTCTTTCGTTTATAACGCTTTTTTCAGCCACGCTCGTTGCAAAAGACCGTGAAAGCGCATTTTTGCAAAGACTGTACACAACACCTCTTTCGGGATTTGATTTTATAATCGGGTATATGCTGCCGCTTTTGCCGATTGCCATAGCTCAGACTGTCATTTGTTATATCGTTGCAATTCCGTTGGGACTTACAGTTAGTGTAAATATTATTTATGCTGTTATAGGTATAATTCCCATAGCTGTTTTCAATATTTCTCTCGGACTTTTGTGCGGAAGCGTTTTGAATGTCAAGCAGGTCGGCGGTATTTGCGGGGCATTGCTTACAAATCTTTCGGCTTGGCTTTCGGGTGTGTGGTTTGATTTGAAGCTTGTAGGCGGAGTATTTGAAAAAATTGCAAACGTATTTCCTTTTTTGCATGCCGTAGAATTCGAAAAAGCGTTGTTTTGCGGTGATTTTGCGCTTTCAAAAGCGCATATTTTGCCCATTATCATATATAGCGCAGTTATAACAGCCCTGGCTGTCTTATGCTTTTTAAGGCAAATGAAAAAACAGTAAGGAATAAATATGAAATATAAGCTTATTATCGACAAAAATGCAGATGAAGAGATAATTGTAAAGGTTCACTCTCCGTCATCTCTTACAGAGCAGATAGAAAATCTCGTCTGCGGGTTTTCAGGTGATGATTACATTATAGGGTACAAAAATGACGAAATGAGAAAGCTTGCGTTTTCTGAAATTGAATGTATCACCGTTATTGACCGACGTGTTATAGCCATTGACACCGACGGATGCGAGTATAAAATACAAGACAGGCTCAGAGAGCTTGAAGATATACTGCCTTCTTATTTCATTCGCATCAATAAATCCACGCTTGCAAACGAACATAAAATATTGCGCTTTAATGCGGCGTTCAGCGGTGGAGTCGATGCCGTGTTTGAGTGCGGATATAAGGACTATGTTTCAAGACGGTGCTTCGCAGAAATTAAACGGAGGTATGAAAAAATATGAAAAAGTATATTTCGGAGTTTTGCCGCAGAGGCGTCATCGCCTCAGGCATCGGTCCTGTCATTCTTGCGGTATTATACCTTATTCTCGATCAGCAGGGAAAGATAGACACTCTTACCGTGAATGAGGTTTGTGTTGGGATATTTTCCCTCACAGCTCTTGCTTTTATTGCAGGCGGTATGAATTCGATATATCAGATAGAACAGCTTCCGCTTATGGCGGCAATTCTTATACACGGCTCTGTATTGTACGTAAGCTATTTTATAACGTATCTACTCAACGGCTGGCTTCCTTGGGGAAAAACACCGATTTTTGTATTTTCTGCAATATTTGCCGTCGGTTATTTCATAATCTGGATAATTATTTATTTTATAATCAGGAAAAATACGTCAAAGCTTAATGAAAAGCTCAGACAAAAACAAAGTAAATAATAACCCGAAAAGAGAAAAAAATACACCTTTGAAAGCTTATTTCAAAGGTGTATTTTATGTTAAAAGTATAAACGGTACGCAGGGATAAATATATTGTTTTGGTTGTATTTATTCATCGCATGCAACACCGGAGGCATAACGCTTTGCCTGGGTTGTAAATAACTCGTGATATTTTCCTTTTGCTTCCATAAGCTCTTTGTGGCTTCCCATTTCGCAAAGCTGACCGTCTTCAATTACGATTATGCAGTTTGCAGTCGTTGCGCTTGAAAGCCTGTGAGAAACGAAAACAGATGTTTTGCCGTGACGAAGCTCGTCAAACTTATTGAATATTTCAGCTTCTGCTATCGGGTCAAGTGAGGCTGTCGGCTCGTCAAGCACGAGTATGTCGGAATCTCCGTAAAAAGCTCTTGCGATAGCAAGCTTCTGCCATTGACCGCCCGACAGCTCGATTCCGTTGTCCTCAAAATAACGCATCAGCGGTGTATCGTAATCGTTGGGAAGATCTTTTATGAAATCATCAGCGCCGCTTCGTTCAGCCGACATTTTAATGTGGCTGTGATCGGGCGTCTTGTCGATGTCCCCGAACATAATGTTTTCACTTACTGATACAGCGTATTTGCCGTAATCCTGGAATATTATGCCGAACATTTCGTAAAGCGACTGCGTATCGTATTCACGAAGATCGTATCCGTCAAGCAATATTCTGCCCTCCGTCGGATCGTAAAGTCTTATAAGAAGCTTAACGAGTGTCGTTTTGCCCGCACCGTTGAGTCCGACAAGTACGACTGTATCGCCCGGCTTTATCGTCAAGGACATATTTTTTATGACGTAACGCTCTGTTCCCGGATATTTAAACGAAACATTTTCAAGCTTTATTTCGTGTGCAATATGCCTTTCCGGTTTTCTCGGAGGATCGATCGTGGGCTTAATGCGTTTTTCTTCATTCATAAATGCAATCATATTGTTTATGAACAATGTGCCCTCGTATATCATTGCAGTTGTAGAGATGATAGAAGAAAGTCTTGCGGATATTGTATTCAAAGCACCCGTATATAGTGAATAGTCACCCACCTCATAGCTTCCCTTGAAAACTCCGTTAGCAATATAAATAAAGAGTAAGCAGTTAACGGCAGTAGCAACTATACCTGCAATGAGATTCAGCCAGAACTCATTCATAATAAGCTTTTTGAGTCCCTTGAAGTATCTGTCAAAAACAGTTTTATATTTTTCCTTGAAGGTATCGGCAAGGTTGTAAATACGTATTTCTTTTGCGAGGTCCTTATTTACGATAACGTCGGAGTAATATGACATCTGACGTCTTTCCTTACTTCTCCTGAACATAAAATCAACGTTTTTACGTCTGTAAACAAAGCTGATAACGGTAGAGGGAAGAGAAACGAGTATCATAACAAAAGGCGCCCAGGGACTTACTGCAAACAAGATCGCAATAAAGCTTATAATGCTTATAGCGGAGCTGAACACAGAAAAGAATGAAGACAAAACCGCAATGGGACGGCTTCCCGCCTCACGGTTTGCATTTTCCATTTTTGCGTAAAATTCGGGGCTGTCGTAGCTGGAAATATCAACTTCTTTTGACTTATCTATTATCTTGAGTTTTATGTGATTGGAAACGATTTCACTGCATATTCTCGTTATCATTCCCGAAATTCTTCCGACAATATCGGAAATAAAAAGATATGCAAACTGAAGTATCAAAAGAGAAAGTATTATCGTAAATGTCGTTATCTCACCGTTATATGCACGTGCAAGACTGTTCAAAAGCTCTTTGCCGATAAGTGAGCCTATAACAGGCATAAGACCGTTGAACACCGACATAAATATCATAACAAAAAGTATGACGGGACTTGCTTCCCACACAAGCTTGAAAATATATGTAAGTCTGAAAATAAACGTGGAAAGCAGTGTCTTTATATATGCGGGAATTTCTTTTATTTTTTTCGGCTTCGGTATTCTGTACTGATCGTTTACTTTGCTTCCTCTGCCGTGAGGGCCTCCCGGCTGCATATTCATATTAATGACCTCTTAATTAAAATTCGTTGTATTCTCCAACGGATATTTCGAGCCTGTAGTCTACACTTTCGCCCGGCTTCAAAATTTTGAGCGTTCCGTTTTCACGTGCATTTGCACGGCCGTCAACGGTTGCATTTCCCGGCTCAAGACCGCACACATATTCTTCAACGCCCGTCATTTTCCACTGCAAAAAGTGAGGAAGATTTTTGTTTTCGTATGCAATTTTAACGGAAAGGTCGGAATTTTTGTTTTTCATTCCGAATGTAACGACACCGTTTTCGGATTCCATATCCTCATGATAGTAGCATCTTTCGTCATATCCGAATACAGGCGGGGTGAACTTGTCCCACATATCGAGCTCTTGGGCTGCAATATCGCTTCTCGGTATGCGTTTTTTCGAAGGAATGACCACCTCTGCGTTTTCGTCGAAAAGCGGATAACCCATATTGAAATGGTAAAGTATCATTTCGGGTGTTTCACGTGCACAGCCGTTTGAAACAACATCTTCAACCGTTACTTTGTTTTCCATATATCTGCAGGTGATCTTTCTTGTAAGGGTAAGCTGTGCACCGAACATTACCATTTGTGTCATATCGCCTATAAGCGTAACGTAAGGCGTGCCGTTATCCATTCCTCGCTCTATTCTGAAATTTTCAGCAGGAGTGCTTGAAAGGCGGCCGTGGCAGGGTAATTTACTGCCGTCATCGACACAAGGGCTTCCGATGTTGTCAAGTCCGCAGGTGACGAAAAATCCGCCGCCGAAGCTCTGCATCCAGTCGATACCCTCGACATCGAAATACTGCGGTGCTTTAACACCGACAGGAGTCTGATAGCAAAGATTTTTTCCTTTGTAGGACATACTGAAAATATCCATTGCTCTGTCAACGAGAACAGTGAACGTAAGACCTGCGCCGTTTGAAACATCAACTGCACGCACACCGTCTGCCCAGCCTCCGCAAAATCTGTATTCCTTGACACTGAAGAGCTGGTTTATATGACCTGCATATTTTTTTTCTTCTATGTAGCTCATTTTTCTTCTCCTCAGTCGGCAATTACAAGCTCAACGCCTGCTTCTTTTACAGCTTGCTTGAATTCATCGGAAAGAGGACCGCTTGTTATTATCATATCTATCTGCGAAAGCTTTGCAAATGTGTAGGGCAAGCTTCTGTCAAGCTTTGAGGCATCGGCAAGAATTATCGTTCTGCGTGCCTTTTCGCATATAAGGCTTTTCAGCTCACATTCGCTGTAGTTACCGCTTGTAAAGCCGTTGTCAAGCGAAAATCCCGAGGGAACGAGGAAAGCCGTATCTATATTTATACCCTCAATAAAGGATATTGCCTGATTACCTGAAATTGAAATGTTGTCACGGTTTATCATACCGCCGACAAGGTTGATTATGGGAAGATTTTTCTTAACAAGCTCAAGAGCTATGTTAGGACCTGTCGTAAGGATAGACAGTCTTTCGTCAGGCATAATAGATGCCATTTTGAGTATTGTAGTACCGGAGTCAAGAAAGATAGAACGGCCTGTTTCAATGTAATTGACAGCCGCCATTGCAATTCTTTCTTTAGCTGTCATATTTGAGTTCAAGCGCAGGCTGAAGGCATCCTCCATAGATGTTGTGATGAACTTCATACTTCTTGCGCCGCCTCTTACTTTTATGGCTTCGCCCGACTTTTCGAAGTATTCGATGTCACGGCGGAGCGTCATGCTCGAAACATCGGGGAAAGCATCCTCAAGCTCATGCAAAGAAACAAAGGGCTTTGATTGAAGTATACGGCGGATAATATCACGTCTTGCAGTATTCATTTTTTATATCCTTTCAGATTGTTAAATAATCGATTTCATACGGTGCATAAATCACAGTATATATGTGAAAAAGTCACATTTTCTGATTATCATATCACAAAATTTGTGCATTTTCAAGAATATAAACAACAAAAATTGTTAATTATTTTCTGTTAATATAAATCGAAATTATCGATACGGTAAGAAGAAAGATTCCGAATGCCAGTCTTAATATATTATCGCTTATCATTCCCGCAAAGCCTCCGCCGATAACTGCACCGACGCATCCGCACACGGATAAAAAAAGACAAAGCGGATAGTTTATATGTCTTTTTTTAATATTCACGATTCCCGAAAAAGCAGATGAAAAAATGAATACCGCAAGATTTATACCCTGACAAAGAAACTGCGGAATACTTCTGAAAACAGACAAATATACGACAAAAAGGCCTCCTCCGCCGATGCCCATACCCGACAAAGCGCAGAATAAAAAAACGAAAATAAGATCGCTCAAAGTGCTTTCCATATCATAAGACCTCCCGATATTGCAGTTATCAAGGCGAATATTTTTATAAGCACACCGTTCTTCACCTTGTCAAGCAATATTCCGCCGACGATACCGCCGAGAAGTGCCGCAGGCAATAGCGGGAGTGACGAATAAAGTATGGAAATATCGTTTTTCAAATATGCGGAAAATGACATAGCGCAAACGGGAAGCGTCGTTATAAGACAGGAGGCAAAAATGTCCTTTTTCTCATATTTACCGTCATCTGAATAAAGCAGAGAAAAGAGAAATGTGTAAACGATACCTGCACCCGTTCCGATAATGCCGTTGAGCATACCGCCGAATATAGCTGTTATTCCGCAAAGCGGTATAAGTGAATTATTTTTAATTTTCATATTTTTTATCCTTTCCCCTTGAAATATTATGCGTTATATGATAATATATATAAAATATTAGTTTTTATACAGTGAGGTTTTTACAATATGCTGTTTTATATCATTATGGGAATAGTCCAGGGCTTGGGTGAGTTTTTGCCTATTTCCTCCTCGGGACATCTTGCACTTGTGTCATCGTTCTGGGGATTTTCGGCTGATGAAGCACCTGCGTTTGACGTGCTTTTGCACCTCGGTACGCTGCTTGCGGTGTTTATTGTTTACAGACGTGATATTTTTCCGCTTATCCCTGCTTTCTTTACGATGGTTAAAAAAATATTCCAAAGAAAGTTCAAGCTTTCCGAATATACGGTCAACGAAAGATTTGTTATGTGTATAATCGTTGCAACGCTTCCGCTTGTTTTCATCGCCCTGACAGGTCTTGAGGATAAGATAGATTTGGTTAAGAATTATCCTGCGGCAGTAGGCGGAATACTTATCTTCAACGGTCTTGTGCTTATGATAAGCGACAGACTGTCGCAGGGCAGCGTTGACGGCACAAATGTTAAGCCGAAAAGTGCATTTCTCGTCGGTATCTGCCAGATGTTTGCAACGCTTCCCGGTCTTTCACGCTCAGGCTCGACAATAACGGGAGGACTTCTTTGTAACTACAACAGAGAATATGCCGTTAAGTTTTCGTTTATCCTTTCAATTCCTGCCATACTCGGGGCAGCTGTTCTTAAGATAGATGACCTTACTTCGTCTGCCATTTCGACAGAACAGTGGATAAACTACGGAGTCGGTATGCTCTTCGCCGCAGTATTCGGATTTCTGGCGATGAAATTACTGATATACATATCAAAAAAGGCTAACTTCACTTATTTTGCTTATTACTGCTTCGCTGTAGGACTTGCGGCGATAATCTATACATTTGTACGCTGAAGCGTTTAAGAAAGGACGGAAACGGGATGTCAAAAGGTACACCTGTTAAAAATAAAAAACAATATAAGAAAACAACGAATACACAGAACGGTGCGAAGAAAACGGCTGTGAAGCCTGCACCCAAAAGTGCAGCGCCGACTACGTGCGATAAGATATTACCGTTTGTGTTTGTTATCATAGGTTCATTTTTCGCACTTTGTCTTGTGTTTCCGAGTGTCTGCGGTTCTATCGGCGGCGCAGTCAGAAACGGCATTTTCGGTGTGTTCGGGGCAGGCGCATTGCCGATACCCGTGCTTATGATACTTCTCGGTATTTTTTACCTCAGATTTCTGAATACCACCTCCGACAAGCCTCGTGCAAAGATATATATCCGTTCATCTTTAGGATTGGCGAGCGTTATATCTCTTTCCACGCTTTTGTCGATAATCTTCTTCGGCTCGGAGCTTTCGCTTACGGTATCGGAAATGTATGAAAAGGGAAAGATGCTCAGAGGAGGCGGCTTCATCGGCGGTGTAATTGCGGAATTCCTTTGTAAATACATAGGCATATTCGCACTGTTTCTGATGTTCTTGTCAACGTTTGTGCTTGCTATACTTACATTCGGTCTTACACCGTATAAGCTGTATGATACTATCAAGACAAAAAGACAAAACAGACCCGAAAAGGATGACGATGACGACGATCTTCCCTTCGATACAGATGATGAAGATGATGATCTGCCTGAAATAATCGTAAAAGAACCTAAAAAAGCAAAAAAAGAATTAAAGGATAAAAAGATAAAACGCAAAGATCCTCTTGATTATTCGCTTGATACGGAAAAAGAAGATGACGATATTTCCGATGATCCTATCGATAACAGCGAAAGAATAGATATGGTCGATAATAACGGCAAAAAAATAAGCACAAAGCATACAGATTCCGACAAAGAGGACAAGCAGGGAAAAAAGGCGTTTGATTTTAACGAATTTGAAGACACAAAGGCAAAGAAAAAAACTCCGCCTGTTATAATTCCCAAAGAAGAAAAAAATCCCGATGCGGATTTTGACCTTGATGAAATATTTGAGGATAATTCGAGGGCTGTGCCGATACTTGAACAAAACGAGACGGCTGATGAAAAAGAGTTGAAAATCGAAAAGACGGTGGTGGGCACACCTGCCTCCGAGCTTCCCGATCCCGGTAAGCCCGTGTACCGTCTGCCCCCGATGTCACTTTTGAAATACGATGAAAATCAACAGTCTGTAGACGTTTCGGCAGATCTTGAGAAAAACTCCAAAAAGCTTATAAGCACCCTTGCAAGCTTTAACGTAAACGCAAGCGTTGCGCATATTTCAAGAGGTCCTACGATAACGAGATATGAGTTGAAGCTTGCCCCCGGTGTCCGTGTTACGGCAATATCAAAGCTCGTTGACGATATTGCAATGGCATTTGCTTCAACGGGTGTGCGTATCGAAGCGCCTATCCCCGGCAAGGATGCAGTAGGTGTTGAAGTACCGAATAAGGACATAAGAATTGTAAGAATAAGAGAGCTTCTTGATACTGACAGATTCAGAAAAGCGGACAGTAAGCTCACGTGTGCACTCGGTGTTGACGTTGTCGGCGAGCCGGTATATCTCGACATTGCAAAAATGCCGCATATGCTTGTTGCGGGTGCTACGGGTATGGGTAAATCTGTATGTATCAACAGCCTTCTTGTCAGCCTTTTGTGTAAGGCATCCCCCGACGATGTGCGTATAATGCTCATTGACCCGAAGAAGGTTGAGTTTGTACCGTACAGCGAAATTCCTCATTTGCTCGTTCCTGTTGTTACCGACCCCAAAAAGGCGGCAGGTGCGCTTCATTGGGCGGTTGAGGAAATGGAAAGAAGATATACGCTTATAGAAGAGGTCGGATGCAGAAATATATTCGGATATAACGAGGTAACGGCAAGCGATCCCGAAAAGGAACACCTGCCTCAGATCGTTATCGTTATAGACGAGCTTGCAGACCTTATGATGACGGCGAAGAACGATGTTGAAAGCTCCATTTGCCGTATAGCTCAGAAGGCACGTGCGGCAGGTATGTACCTGATAATCGGTACACAAAGACCGTCTGTTGACATAGTAACGGGAACGATCAAAGCAAATATCCCGTCAAGAATTGCTTGCAAGACTTCCTCACAGGTAGACTCAAGAACGATAATTGACGTCGCAGGTGCTGAAAAGCTCATAGGCAGGGGTGATATGCTCTATGCTCCCGTCGGAATCGCAAAGCCCATACGTTTGCAAGGCGCTTTTGTAAGTGATTCTGAGGTCGAAGCCGTTACGTCATTCATCAAGAAAACATACGGCAAGGTATCTTTTGATGAAGGTATCAAGGAAAAAATAGACAGAGAAGCATCACAGATCAATGCAGGAAAGCAAGCGGCGTTTGATGTCTTTGATTCTGACAAGGTCGGAGAAGAGGATGAAATGCTTCAGCCCGCAATTGAATTTGCGTTCGAATCGGGCAAGGTGTCTACCTCGCTTTTCCAGAGAAAGCTGTCTGTCGGTTACGGCAGAGCGGCTAAAATAATTGACCGTATGGAGGAGCTTGGAATATGCAGCGCCCCGTCGGGCAATAAACCCCGTGAGCTTCTGATGACAAAGGAAGAATATCTTGAAATGATGAAAGGAGATAATGATTAAAAGTGTCCATTACAGTTGATTACTGTAAAAATTCCGATGAGCTTAATTCTGCAAAAAGGCTTTTCGGCGAAATATTTTCTTCACGTGATTTTGCCGAGAAGTTCTATGCGCTCATAAATAACAGAGATGATGTTGACGTTATTATCGGAAAATATAATGATGAGCCTGTAAGCGTTGTACACGTCGTAAGATGTGATGACGTATCGTATATATACGGCGCAGGTGTTTTAAGTAAATACAGACTTAAGGGTGTTTTCCGTGTGCTTATATCCGAATGTGTAAAAATGTGTATACAAAAGGGTGATAAGCTGATATTTACAGTTCCGCAGGAAAGCTTCCACTATGATATATACAAAAAATTCGATATAAACACAGAGGTCTGCAAAAATGTGTATGAGTTGACTCATAGCCCGGATTTCAAAACAGAGCCTGTTGACGATATGCGCCTTTTATATGAGCTGTATCTTGAAAAAAACAAAAGCATGGTACGGCTCCCCTATGAGCTTTTTGAGCTTTATATAAATGAATCTGACAGAAGTGTTGAATTTATTAAGGATAAAGACGGTGTTTGCGGTTATATGCTTTCAGACGGTATAGCTCCGTATGAGATATACTGCAGACACGAAGGATTTTTCCGCATTGTCGGCAGTGAGGTTTTTGCTCTTGCCGTTGAAAACGGAAAAAATACAGAGGAAATATACGAGGCTGTCTATCTTGACTGATCTATATTCAAGAATGACAGCTATGCTCCGAGTACAATGTACAGAAAGGAAAACTTTATGGTATATATGCTTTGCGCCGACGGACTTGAAGAATGTGAAGCGCTTATAACGCTCGATATGCTTCGCCGTGCGGGTATCGATGTGAAAACCGTGTCGCTTTCAGAAAAAAAGATAAAGGGCGCACACGGTATAGATTTTGATGCCGATGTTATGAATTCGGATATAACGGTGTCTGATATTGCCAATGCGGAATGCGTTATGCTTCCGGGCGGCGGTGTCGGTACGCAAACACTTTCAAAAAGTGCTGACGTTGCCGAATATCTTAAAGCGGCAAACGAAAAAGGAATAATAATTGCGGCAATATGCGCCGCACCGTCTGTACTTGGTATAAACGGACTTTTGAACGGTAAATGCGCTACGTGCTATCCCGGGTTTGAGAAATATCTCGACGGATGCAGATACACAGGCGAAAGCGTGACTGTTTGCGGCAATATAATAACCGCAAAGGGAATGGGATGCGCCATTGAGTTTTCGCACGCTATAACAGAAGCACTTAAAGACAAGCCGACAGCTGACAGAATACTTGAGGAAATAATGTATGCCCGTGTATGAATTGAGAGAAGAAAAGTCGAGAATAAGACAGAAGTATAAGCAAATACGCTCATCTGTATCACAAGAAGAGAAAAAAGAGCTTGACAGAAAAATATGCGAAAAATTCCTTTCCTGCGTTTCGTACAGATACTGCGATACTATACTTATGTATTCTCCCGTAAGAGATGAAATAAACGTAGATGCAATCGCCATCAAGGCTTTGGAGGACGGCAAGCGTGTTGCATATCCGAGATGTATACCCGGAACAAACAAGATGAATTTCCATTTTGTATCATCACTTGATGAGCTTGAAAAGGGAACATTCGGCATTGCCGAACCGCCGGAGACCAACGAAAGATTCAGCAAAAGATCAAGCGGCTGTGTAGTTTGTCTTGTACCTGCATTGACATACGATAAATTCGGTTACAGAATAGGATACGGCAAGGGATTTTATGACAGATACCTTTCGTATTTTTCAGGCTCCGTCATTGGTATAGTTTATAAAAGTCTTATATCGGACACACCTCTGCCGAGGGGAAGGTTCGACGTACACGCAAATGCCATAGTGACCGAGGAAGGGGTATACTCAGTTGCACGTGTTTAAACCGTTTCACAGTGTTCCGCTTCTCGTTCTTGCAACGTATATTCTCACATCGCTTTCGGGACTTGTGACGGTCGAGAGCGGTCAGTACGGAACACAGATATTCTTTGCGGTGCTTATATTGCAGATAATAACATTCGTTCTGCCGGGTATATTCTATTGCAGATTAAACGGTGAGGATTACATTAAAAGGCTCAATTTAAGGCCGTTCGGCGTAAGATCGCTTTTGTTTGTTATTCCCGCATCGCTTCTGATGTTTCTTTCAAACGCACTTATAAGATTGCTCGGAATATATTTTTCAAGCGGTCAATACACGCCAACCGTTTCAGTCGGCGGTATTTCACCTTCAGATGCGATATTTATTTTGCTCGTGTACTGTGCTTGTCCCGCTTTGTGTGAGGAGTTTGTTTTCAGAGGAATAGTTTTGTCATCATACAGAAAATACGGTATCGTTTGTTCTGTAGTAGTATCAGCGGCGCTGTTTGCGATGCTTCATTTCTCGATAACAGATTTTTTCCTGTATTTTGTTTCGGGAATAATTTTAGCATCGGTGGCTTTGATAACAAGATCTGTTTTTCCGTGTATGATAATGCATTTTCTCAACAATGCGTTCGTTATATTTTTTGAGGACTTTTTGTGGCAGATGATAGTAAGACCTAAAAATATCGCCTTGTTTATCTTTATTATAGGTGCTTTGTTCTTGCTTCTTCTGTTTATATGTCTTTCGCACGCCGAGCAGATCGTATACAGATATTCCTCGCATATAGATGAAAAAGAAAATCCCCCGAAAAGGGAATTCGCTCTTACCGCACGTGATTTTTTGATATCGGTCTTGTCGCCTTCGTTTTTGATGTGCGTGGTGTATTTCGCCGTCGCATCAATTATAAAGCTTTAATGATAAGTCCGTTTGCTGAAGAAAGGTATGTTTTATGAAAAATAACGGCAATGATATGGAGAAAAAAAGCACGGCAGATTATAAGCATTCGGATACACAGGAAACACCCGATGTAAATAAACTGCTGGATAAGAAAGAAAAGAAAAGACAAAAGAAAATCGAGAAGAAGAATGCAAATGTAAAAACAGACGAGCTTGGACGGCCTTACGTTGTAAAAACCGCAAGCTCTGTATACAGTGCCGTTATGGCTGTTATCTACATTGTATTCGTTCTTATCGCATCGGGTGTCTGCAGCTTTTTTGCTGTGTCCATTGCAAATGATGTCTTTGCATTTCAGAAAAAAGAGGTTACAGCCGAGATATCACTCGGTAATTATGTAACCGTTAATGAGCTTGCAACGCTTTTGGGCGATGAAGGTATTATAAAATACCCCACCATCTTTAAGTATTACGCACAGCTTAAAGAGGAAACTGACGGATTTTTACCCGGTAAGTACGAGGTCGCATCCAATATGAATTATGATGCGCTTCTCGACTTTTTCCAGAATCAGACTATCAACCGTGAAATAATAACATTGACAATTCCCGAGGGCTATACTGTAGATGAAATAATAGACCTCTTCATATCAAACGGAATGGGAAGTGAAGAAGGCTTCGTTGATGCTATTCAGAACGGTGATTTCAGCGATTATAAATTCATTCAGCTTTTGAGCGAAAAGAAGCTTTCACCTGAACGCAAATACCGTCTTGAGGGATATCTTTTCCCCGATACGTATGAGTTTTTCAAGGATTGGAGCGAAACAAGGATCATCAGAACACTTCTTGACGGATTTGAAGCACGCTTCAATGAGGAATACTACGATGTTATTGAAAAGTCGAAGTATACACTTGATGATTATATAATCATTGCATCTATGATACAGGCAGAAGCGAAATATTCAACTGACTTCGAGCTTGTTTCAAGCGTTTTCCATAACAGACTTGCAAAGCCTGATAAGTATCCGTATCTTGAAAGCGATGCAACGATACAGTATGCGTTTCCCGCACACAAAAACCAGATAACTCCCGAGGATCTTAAAATAGATCATCCGTATAATACCTACCTTCGTCCGGGACTTACACCGAGTGCTGTTTGCAATCCCGGCGCGACTGCAATTTTGACAGCGCTTCAGCCTGCTGAAACGAACTGCTATTACTTTGTTTCCAGAGCAAACGGAGAAATGCTCTACGCCACAACGCTTGCGGAGCATAACAAAAATATCAAAGAAATAGAATCGGAGAACTGATATGGAGCTTTTATCTCCCGCAGGAAATTTTGAAAAATTAAAAGCGGCTATTTTGTATGGGGCGGATGCGGTATACCTTGCAGGACATATGTTCGGTATGCGCTCTGCCGCTGACAATTTCGATAACGATGAGCTTAAAGAAGCGTGCATATATGCACATGAAAGAGGCGTTAAGGTATATCTTACGCTCAACACAATGCCGAGAGATGATGAATTTGAACGCCTTGAAGCATTTTTGAATGAAATAAAGGATTTCGGTATCGATGCTTTTATCGTTGCCGATCTCGGTGTTATGTCGCTTTTGAAGCGTGTTATACCCGACTCTGAAATACACATCTCGACGCAGGCAAGTGTTGTCAACAGCGAGGCTTGCCGTATGTATATGGCACTTGGCGCAAAACGAATAGTATTAAGCCGTGAGCTTAATATTGACGAAATTAAAAGAATAAGAGCGAGTATTCCGAAGGAGCTTGAGCTTGAGGTGTTTATACACGGCTCAATGTGTATTTCCTATAGCGGACGTTGTCTTATATCAAACCATTTTGTTAAGCGTGATGCAAACAGAGGTGCTTGCACACAGCCGTGCCGCTGGAATTACAAGCTTTACAGACTTGAAGAGGAAAAACGTCCCGATGATGTTCCCGAAATAATGCAGACCGATGAAGGCTCGTTTATATTTTCATCAAAGGATATGTGTATGATAGAGCATATTCCCGAGCTTTTTGAAGCGGGCGTTGACTCTCTTAAAATCGAGGGAAGAATGAAAAGCGCATATTATGCAGCTGTTGTCACAAATACATACCGTATGGCGCTTGACAGTTATCTCAACTCTCCCGAAAGCTACAAATACGATCCCGTCTGGGGTTATGAGCTTTCCTCGGTAAGCCGCAGAGAATATGACACGGGATACTTTTTTGATGAGCCGATGAAGGATGCAAAGACTGTTACAGAGGGCGGGTATCTGCGTGAAAAATCGTATATTGCCACCGCTTTATCCTATGACAGCGAAACAAAAAGAGCAGTATTTTTGCAGAAAAACAAGGTCATAAGCGGTCAACGTGCCGAGCTTATGACACCCGGTCAGCCCGGCAAAATATTCGATGTCGGCGAAATGTATAACGAGGAGGGGCAGAGAATAGAATCAGCTCCCCATCCCGGTATGATATTCAGTATAGCTATGCCGTTTGAGGTCAAAAAGGGCGATATAATCAGAGGCGCATAATTTAAATGTAAAATAATAAGATATATGTGCGTATATCGAGGGATGAATATGGAAAGAAAAGATATCATTTTAGATGCTGTTGAAAAGAATAAAGAGCTTGTCCTGAATGCCGAAAGATGGCTTTGGACACATCCGCAGACAGGCTATACAGAATGGCAGGCGCATGAATATTTGGCGTCAAAATTCCAACAGCTTGGATATGAAGTAATACCCGCAGGAAACATTCCGGGGTTTTATACCGATGTGGAGACGGGGAAAAAAGGGCCTACACTTTATATTATGGGTGAGCTTGATGCGCTTGACATATCCAACCACAAGGAAGCAGTTGACGGAATGTCACACGCTTGCGGACATCACGCACAGGTGTCAGCGCTTCTCGGTATCGCCGCCGCACTTAAAGAAGACGGAATGCTTGACGGAATGTGCGGAAAGATCCGTCTTGTCGCAGTACCTGCGGAGGAAATGATACAGCTTGATTACCGTGAATCGCTTTTGCAAAAAGGCGAGATCTCATATATGGCGGGTAAGGTTGAGATGATGAGACGAGGCTTCTTTAATGAACGAGGCCTTGCGGTCATGATACACACAAACACCAACAACGACGGAATAGAATTTAAAGCATCACTCGGATATCACGGCTGTATACTTAAAACAATTAAATATAAGGGTGTTGCAAGCCACGCAGGCTGTGCCGCACATCTCGGCGTGAATGCCGAATATGCCGCAATGCTCGGACTTCAGGCTTGTAATGACTTGCGTGAAACGTTCGTTGACAGTGAGCGTACAAAATTCCATCCGATAATGAAGGGCGTGCAGTCATCTGTTAATATTATCCCCGATGAAATGGTTGTTGAAAGCTATGTGAGAAGCAAAACGCTCGGTGGAATGATACGTGAAAATAAGAAAATAAACCGTGCTTTGGCAGGGGCTGCAGCAGCACTCGGTGCAAGTGTCGAGCTTCACGACAGACACGGCTCATCACCCGAGTATCACGATAAAAATTTAATGGAGCTTGCAGAAGAATGCTGTGCAAAGCTTGTCGGAGAAGATAAGGTCGAATTTACCTACGATGCGTGGGGCTCATCCTGCTCGGACTTCGGTGATATAACAGCAGTAATGCCGGGACTTCAGTTCAATGCCGCAGGCGCTCTCGGTGATTGTCACAGCATACATTTTACAATGACTGAGCCGTGGCGCTTTTGCAAGAATTCAGCCGCCGCACAACTGCTTATTGCGTACGAGCTGTTGAAGAACGATGCTGAAAATGCAGAAAGAATAATTACAAATTATAAGCCTGTTTTTGAATCGGTTGACGATTATTTCAAAACGGTCGACAGTATATCGCTTGACTGTGATGCTGTCAAATATAACAACGACGGATCTGTGCTTATTAATTTCTCTTGATGTGTCAAAAACGGTATTAACTGAAAGTTTACAGTTAGTATATATGTATAATTGCGTACGATGATATAATTTGTCAGTAAGCCTAAAAAATATCACCAAAAAAGGAGAAATTTGAAAATGAAAAGGTTTTTATCACTCGTTCTTTGTGTTGCAATGATTGCAACAGCGATCCTTTCCATATCTGCTGTAACTGCAGCGGAAGTTGCAAACGGCGAATGCGGAAGCAATCTTACATGGACACTTGATGATGCCGGTACACTCACTATAAGCGGTGAGGGCTATATGTATTCGTACACCGATACGGAGCCTGCTCCTTGGGCAAGCTATGCAGCGGATATCAAGAAAGTTGTTATCGGCGATGACATTCTTTCTATCGGTGCGTATGCTTTTGCAGGCTGTACAGCGCTTGAAAGCGTTGTGTTGACTGCTGCATATCATCCCTATATTCCTGTTACTGAATTTGAAGTAGACACTCCATACAAACTTATGGCTACTAACATGAACGGTACTGTTTTTGCAAATTCTGTTTCCAAGTCTCTCAAGGCTACTCCCAGTGCAACAAACGCACGTGATTACTATCTTGAAGCTGCTACAACGGCAGACGGTGAACCTGCTTACCGTTTCTACTACTATTACGGCGAGGTAAAGGAATACTTCTATCTTGCAAGTAGCAGTACTACAGATATCCAGTGGACAGATACAGTTCCTCTCTATAAGAAAGTTGTAGACGAAACGACCGGCGAAACGGTTCAGGGCGATGAAATTTCCACTGTTTGGGTATACGAAGAAAACACAGGCGCATGGCTCTCTCCCGCTTGGAACAACAGATATCTTTCCACAGATACAAAGTCCAATAGAGAAGATATCAGATGTTATGCGTATAGCAACATATCAAAGGCTCAGTATTCTATTGCACAGCTTGCGGTAAAGGATCCCACAAAGACTGAGATCGAAGGCGTTGCTGTAATTTATAATAATGCTTTTGACGGTTGTACAGCTCTTGCCAATATCTACTGCAGATCAACAGAAGAAGCTTGGACTTCCACTCACATAAACACAGGTAACGATGTCCTCGCGACAGCTACAGTTACTTACAACTATACAGAAGACGATAATGAAAGCGGCGACGATGTTGTAACAGCCCCCGAAGCTATTGAGCTTATAGAAAATAGTGCATATTCAGTTGATGAAACTGTGGGCGCTGTGATTATAAAAGCCGGATCCAATGCTGGTGAAAGCTTGGAAGCATTTATGGCTAATATCGCAACAGATGCCGGATTCATTCAGGTTGTTGATGCTGCAAACGAAGTTGTAACATCAACATCAAGACTTTCTTCCAAGTATTCCGTACAGCTTCTTGATGCTGAAGGCAATGTTGCAAAGACATACCAGCTTGTACTTGTAGGTGACCTTGATGGAAACGGACGTTTCACGGGTGCTGACGTTAATTCGCTTAATCTGGCGCTTGAATCTGCTCCTGATAAGGGAACGGTTGAATTCTTTGCAGCCAACTGCGACGGTAATACAAGACTTGGTGGTGCTGACGTAAACGCACTGGAAACATTCTTGGCTTTCGGCTCTTGGAAATGATTTGAACAAGTGAATTTTAAATGATTTAAATAATCCGAGGTTCATTATTTTATGAGCCTCGGATTATTTTTTGCAATGTTTTCAAAATTATAATTGACAAAAAACGACATAGGTAGTATAATAGTAAAGATTTTGTTTCGGGAGAAAATATGGAAAAAATAATTGAAATAGAAAATCTATCGAAAAGCTTTGGAGAAGTAAAGGCGGTTAAAAATATCAGTTTTTCCGTTGAAAAGGGAAGTCTTTTTTCATTTTTAGGTGTTAACGGTGCGGGAAAATCTACGACCATATCGATGCTGTGCGGACTTTTGACACCCGACTTTGGAACAATTAACGTATGCGGTCAAAGTTCTGAAAAGGTTAAAGATAAAATAGGTGTTGTTTTTCAGTCATCTGTGCTTGATATGCCTCTTTCCGTTTATGATAATCTGAAATACAGAGCATCTTTTTACGGTATAACGGGCGAAAGGTTTCAAAAAAGACTGAATGAACTGTCAGGGCTTCTTGATATGGGCGAAATATTAAACCGACCGGTTGGCAAGCTTTCAGGCGGTCAGCGAAGAAAGGCTGATATTGCCCGTGCGCTTTTTCACTCTCCATCACTTCTTATACTCGATGAACCGACGACGGGACTCGATCCGCAAACAAGAAAAACTCTGTGGCAGGTGATCGAAGATCTCCGCAGAGAAGGACTTACTGTCTTACTCACTACACACTATATGGAAGAGGCGGCAGATTCCGATCACATCGTTATTATCGACAGCGGGGAAATAATTGCCGAAGGCACACCTCTTGAACTTAAAAATAAGTATACAAAAGATACCGTTACTCTTTACGGTGTTGATGAAAAAGACGTAAAAAAGCTTGGTTTGCCTTACATTTTCGATGATTCATACTGTAAGTTATTTATCGAAAATACAAGCAAAGCGGCTGAGCTTATCGGAAATAACCGTGAGCTTTTTGTTGATTTTGAGATAACAAAGGGAAAAATGGACGATGTTTTTCTTGCCGTAACGGGAAAAGAGCTTCACGGAGGTGTCAGCCGATGAACACACTTATGTATATCACATTGAGAAATGTCAAAATGTTCTTCCGTGATAAGGGAATGTTTTTCACCTCGCTTATAACACCGCTAATTCTTCTCGTTTTGTATGCGACATTTCTTTCAAATGTTTACCGTGATGCGTTTACATCGGGAATTCCCGATTTTATCAAATTCGATGAAAAGCTTATAAACGGTACTGTTGCTTCTCAGCTTTTGTCATCGCTGTTGGCTGTGAGTTGTATTACGGTTGCATTTTGCTCAAATCTTCTCTCTGTGCAGGATAAAGCAAATAAAACTGTAAATGATATGCTCATATCACCCTTGAAGTCTTCAAAGCTTGCCCTCGGATATTATATTGCAACGTTTTTTATAACTGTTATTGTTTGCCTTGTTACAACGGCCGTGGGATTTATTTATGTTTATTCCGTTGGTTGGTATTTAAGCTTTTCTGATGTTCTTCTCATATTGGCAGATGTTTTATTGCTTTCACTGCTTGGCGCTTCGCTTTCCTCAGTTGTAAGCTTTTTTCTGTCAACACAGGGACAAATGTCAGCCGTCAGCGCAATAATAAGCGCAGGATACGGATTTATATGCGGCGCTTATATGCCGATGTCGCAATTTCCCGAAGGACTTCGTGATGCGTTGTCATTTTTACCGTTCACTTACGGCACGTCGCTTTTGCGAAACCACTGTATGAACGGTGCTTTTGAAGAAATGAAAAATATCGGTGTGCCGAATGAGGCTGTAGCTTCTTTGAAGGATTCGGTGGACTGTAATATTTATTTTGCAGATACGGCTGTCGGTACGGATGTAATGCTTTTTGTGCTTATAGCATCGGTTGTCGTATTTACTGTTATATATGTTTTACTCAATGTTTTTTCAAAAAAGATAAAGAAATAAAATTAAAGGAGTTTTTATGATCCCGGCACTTATTATTTTTGCAGTTACCTACGTTTTGATGCTTGTATTCAGTAAATACAGGTGTTATATTGCTCTTGCATCCGGCATTGTTTTTATTGCCACGGGTATGCTTCCTTTTGGAAATATCATCGGCGCATTTGATTTTAATGTTATATTGATGATAGCGGGTACAATGGGACTTGTTTCGCTGTTTATCGAAAGTAAAATGCCGTCGCTTCTTGCTGATCTTCTTATGGAGCGTGTCAAAACGGTTCAGATGGCTGCAGTTTCGCTGTCGCTTTTTGCAGGAGTGATTTCGGCATTCGTTGATAATGTTGCAACTGTTTTGATGATAGCCCCCATCGCTTTGGAAATATGCAAAAAGCTCAAGACGAACCCTGTTCCTGTTATAATTGCCATTGCAGTTTCGTCAAATTTGCAGGGTGCGGCAACGCTTGTCGGCGATACTACGGCGATTATGCTCGGTTCGGCTCTTGATATGAGCTTCGTTGATTTCTTTGTTTATCACGGAAAGGCAAGTATATTCTTCGCTGTTGAACTTGGCGCTGTTATCTCTGCGCTGATACTTTTCATTCAGTTTAACAATAAAAAAGACCGCATACCCAAATCGGGCACACGCACGGTCGTTACGGATCTTATCCCCACATACCTTTTGTGCGGTACGCTCTTACTGCTTATAATCGCATCGTTTATTCCCGAAAAGCCTTACATTACAAACGGTGTTATATGCTGTATTCTCTTTGCGGTAGGTCTTGTTATTTCGTTTGTAAGAAAGAAAACATTTTCAGCTGTTACAGCTCATCTTAAAGAAATAGATTTTGAAACAATAGGTATTCTTGTAGGTCTGTTTTTAATGATAGGTGCAATTGAAGAACAGGGAGTTATCAAAGCGGCAGCCGATCTTCTTGCAAAAGCGGGAGGCGGAAATCTCTTCGTGCTTTATACGATAATCGTATGGGCATCTGTTGTTATTTCGGCGTTTATTGATAACATTCCTTATGTTGCAACAATGATCCCCGTTTTGATGGGACTTGCAACAACACTCGGAGTTGATCCCACACCGTTCTTGTTCGGTCTGCTTTCAGGTGCAACACTCGGCGGTAACTGCACACCCATCGGTGCATCTGCAAATATCACAGGTATCGGAATACTCCGCCGTGAGGGATACGAAGTCAAAAACAGTGACTTCTTCAAAATAGGAATCCCCTTTACGTTGGCGGCAATCATACCTGCATATATTTACATCTGGCTCGTTTACGGAATATAGAATATAAATAAAAAGCGTTGTCAGCGACAACGCTTTTTGATTTATTCGGTTATTTTTGATACAAAATCTTTTATTTCCTGTGCGGCTCTTTTTTGCTTTCTGGCAAATGCAGAGTTCACAGCACTCTTGCCGCCGTTGATAAGCTCCGAATAATCGGTTGCAATATCTCCGAATCCGCATATTATACCGAGATCGTATGTTCTGTTTGCAAATATGATGCGGAGCATATCGACCGATTCATCATCTCTTGTTGATTTGCCCATAACTGCTTTTTCTATAAATTGAGGTGTTATGTGCTTGTAACCGAGATAAGCCATCGCCTCGAGCGCATAGCTTGCAAAATATCCGCCGTCACGTGCTTGCTCGGATTTCGGTATACCTACAAATGAACCTGCGGGATTAACAAAGGTGATGTAATTTTCCTGCTGTGTATCATATTTCGGCAAGGGAATTATACCGAAATCAGTTTCCATATCACGTAATTTTATGACTGCATCGAGTGTTTCGGCGAAGAACAAGGCACGGTCCTCCTGAAATGCTTCGATGGTTATTTCGTGTGCCAGGGGATTTACATTTATCCAGTCGTGCGCATTTATTGTTTTATTTTCACGTTCCTGCATCTCAACAGTCATTTCGGCAACCTTGACGATTTTGCTCATTTCGTCAATATTCATTATCGGAATATCGTCCTTGTCCTTCGTGACAAATCTCAAACCGCAGGAGTAAAATAAACCGTAAGCGTTGTCATTATGTGTTGCAAGTGCGTATGTATCGGTGTGATCCCAGATGCCGTCGCCGTTATCGACTGAAATCCCGGCAAGCAGCTCATTGAATTTATCAATCGTCCATTCGTTGTCACGGACAAGCTGATAAAGATCGGGCAGATCATTCATTTTAGCCATTTTTTTGTTGAAGGTAAGTACCCAAGAGGCAAGCTCCTCCATTGTGAGAATATCACCCGTTGTAAAGAAAAGCTGATTTGATATTGAAAGAAGCTCCGGAACGTTCTGATCCCAATAGTGCTTTGAAAGGTCGATATTTTCAGCTTCAAAAAGGTCCATAAGATCGCCGTTTGCCGCACTCGTCGTAATTTTTGACTGCATTGCAAAAATTGCATTGTAAGCGTTGTCGCCTGATTGTATGCTCGTGTGTAAGGCTTCTGTTGTCGAGGTGCTTAAATGAGGAATAATGTTTATTCCATACTCTTCTTTCATTATCTGCACACGCTGATATATTGCGCTTTTTACACCGTCGTCGGAGTCTTCTTCAAGAAAAAAATCCTCATTATTTGCCCAAAGCGAGCCTGCGCCGCCCTCACAAAGGATAACAAAATCACGGTTTTCATACGATTCTTCGGGAAGCTCTATCGTATAATTTTTATCGTCTTGCGTTTGTTCTGCGACAACCCCGCTTGAAGGAGCGCTTGTTTGCTGTGAATTACCACCGCAAGCTGACAAAACAGGAAATACCGCAATACAAGCGGTTATAAATGCCAAAAGCCTTTTATTTTTCACTTTTACTGATCCCTCCTTTTATGTTGTATGATAATTATAAAATAATTTCCTTGTTATGTCAATACGGTATTAATAATTCGTGATTTCCTGTTGTTAAAATTCATTCTCGTGTAATGTTAATTTTGCACTATGATGACTAATTTAATTATTTTCGCTTTGATTAAAAGAAAATAATGTTATTTTGAGATAAAAAGATGTTAAAATGTAATATTTGAATCTTCATTGGGTGTGAAAAATAACATTTTTGTTAAAATTATTGCGTTTTCTATTGACAAAATCGACCCATTTTGCTATACTTACTTCAATACAGTTATAAAAAACTGTAAATACTTAAAATATGTCTTGACCGTTCAGCGGTTAAAGGAGGTTTACTGTATGGATTTGTCATTCTTGGCGCCTGTTGGTGCAGTTATCGCCTTGCTTTTCGCTTTTTACAATGCGATGAAGGTGAAGAAGGCTGATGAAGGCAGTGAAAAGGTAAGAGAACTTTCAAAATCAATAAGTCAGGGCGCAAATGCGTATTTGAAAAGACAGTACAAAACTGTCATAATTTTCTTTGCGTTTGCATTTGTTGCTTTTCTCGTTCTTTCGTTTATTAAACCCGATGGAAATGCACTTATATCCAAATATACACCCTTTGCTTTCCTTACAGGCGGTACATTTTCCGCTTTGTCGGGATATCTCGGAATGAAGATCGCCACAATGGGTAACGGCAGAACAACAACAGCCGCACAAAAGAGCCTTAACAAGGGTCTCCGTGTTGCGTTTTCGGCAGGCTCCGTTATGGGATTCGTTGTTGTAGGTCTCGGTCTTCTCGATATTTCGATCTGGTATCTTTTGCTCAGATTTGCATTCAAGCTCACAACAACTGAAATTGCCGCAAATATGATCACATTCGGTATCGGTGCTTCGACTATGGCTATTTTCGCACGTGTCGGCGGCGGTATCTTCACAAAGGCGGCAGACGTCGGCGCTGACCTTGTCGGCAAGGTTGAAGCAGGTATTCCCGAAGACGACGCAAGAAACCCCGCAACGATTGCAGATAACGTTGGTGATAACGTTGGTGACGTTGCAGGTATGGGCGCTGACCTTTACGAGTCGTATGTAGGTTCTATCGTTTCCGCACTTTCCCTTGCAGTTGCGGCAGGCTTTACATCATTTGATAAAATGGTGCTTCCGTTGCTTCTTGCAGTTCTCGGCGTTGTTTGCTCGGTCGTTGGTACGTTCTTTGTACGTTGCGGAGAAAGCACAGACCAAAAGGTGCTCCTTTCCGCTTTAAGACGCGGCACATACATTAGTGCTATTGCATTTGCGGTCGGTGCGTTTCCGCTTATCTGGTTTATTCTCGGTAAGGAATATATCGGCATATACGGCGCAGTTGTTTCGGGACTTCTCGCAGGTGTTCTCATAGGCTATTTCACAGAATATTTCACATCTGACACATACAAGCCCACACAGAAATTGGCAGCAACTTCCGAAACAGGTTCTGCTACAATAATCATCGGCGGTTTCTCACTCGGTCTTAAGAGCTGTGTTGCCCCCATCGTTATAGTTGCAATCTCGGTTCTTACATCATTCGTTGTTTCAGGCGGTAACCTCGGCGACGGTATGAATATGGGACTTTTCGGAATTGCTATTTCCGCTGTCGGTATGCTTTCAACCCTTGGTATCACACTTGCAACGGATGCTTACGGACCTATCGCAGACAATGCAGGCGGTATTGCACAGATGGCAGGTCTTGACGAAGTTGTAAGAGAAAGAACAGACGCACTTGACTCTCTCGGTAACACAACAGCCGCAACAGGTAAGGGCTTTGCAATAGGCTCTGCCGCACTCACAGCGCTTTCGCTCATAGTTGCATTCAAGCAGCAGATCGAGGCAATGGGTGTTGAGCTTATGACAGAGATCATAAACCCCGTTGTTATCATCGGTGTGTTTGTAGGAGCTATGCTTCCGTTCGTATTCGCGGCTTTGACAATGGAAGCTGTCGGCAACGCCGCACAGAGTATCGTTGTTGAAGTAAGACGTCAGTTCAAAGAGATCACAGGTATTATGGAGGGCACAGCGAAGCCCGACTACAGAAAGTGCGTTGACCTTTGTACAAAGTCTTCACTCCATTATATGATACTTCCTTCAGTTCTTGCGGTTGTAACGCCTATCGTTGTAGGTATCATCCTCGGTCCTTCCGGTATTGCAGGTATGCTTTGCGGTGCTGTCGTTTCGGGATTCCTTCTTGCGATTCTTATGTCAAACGCAGGCGGCGCATGGGATAATGCAAAGAAGTACATCGAAGGCGGTAACCACGGCGGTAAGGGAAGCGAACAGCATAAGGCAGCAGTTGTCGGTTATACAGTCGGCGACCCCTTCAAGGATACAAGCGGACCTTCTATAAACATTCTTATTAAGCTTCTTTCAATCGTTTCCATTGTATTTGCATATATAATCGCAAACTACAATATCGTTGATCTCTTTATTAAATAATCTGCAGAATTTAAAGCAGACACATCGTTCGGTGTGTCTGCTTTTTAAATTTCGTCTTGCGTGTTGATTTTATCAAAAGTGTATGATATAATTAAAATAACTTAATTCGAAAGGTAATTTTTACTATGAAAAAAATATTTGTTTTTTTGCTTGCTTTATCGCTTTTTCTCGGTGGTTGCTCAACTGATAAAAATAATACAAGTACGGAAAATACAGATACAGATACAGTTACGGAGGCTGAAATGACAACAAAGGAAACTGAAAAGGTGGAAACTGTTTATTATGTACGCCGCTATGCAGAGCCGAAAGAGGAAGAACTAAGACTTGACATTTTTGAATATAAGGATCTTGATGCGGCACGCTTGTACGTTGACGATCCGTATAATGCCGCACTCGGATACGCTGTATATGACGAAGAGGGCAATTTTGTTTACGGTAAGTACAGCGAATTTGTAACGAAGCTTTTAGGCGAAGCGAAGCACGTTGCCGATTTTATGAAAATGAAACAGTATGCTTACGGTGATGCCAAAACAAATCCCGGTGTTACGTATGAAAGATTTCTCGGCGGAAGCCAGCTTCGCGAAAAGATCGTTTCGTGTGACCGTTTCGTAGGTTGGGCGCTGTATAATCTCGGATATAAGGATCAGCCCACAAATTCGGGTCTGTTTGTATGGAATAACGGAAGCGTGCACGATATGAATACGTACCTTGAGGGAAAAGGTTTTGAGAAAATAGAAAATGCAAGGGGACTTCAGGCAGGGGACATAGTGTTTGTAATTCCCGCAACGTCATCCTCCGGTAAAACTTATCCCGCACACGTGTTTCTGTGTGCAGGTAAATCATCTGACGGTAAATTCTACCGTTACGATGCGGGAAGTCAGAACAGAATAAGATGTGAAAATGTTCCGAATTTCGGTGCGGATTATTCAGCGTACAATACAAGCGGTCAGCCGTTTAATGAAACGATAACAAGCTTTATGCACGCATACAGATATGTTGACAATGTTTCCGAGCTTCCATCGACATAAAAAGGAGTTGTTATGAAAAAAATACTTAAAACATTTTCACTTTTTCTCGCCTTGCTTACACTTGCATCGTGTACGGCGGAAAATAATGGAACGATAACTACAGACACAAGCGGAATAACTACAGAATCACTTGATGAAAATCTGCCCGAAAGGCTGGGAGTTGTGTGGTTCACAACACCTGCAATCCCTGCAGACGTTGGAAAAGAGATAAATCTTTTGTCGTATGACGTTCAGCTTTCGCTCGGTGTTACGACCACACGTGAAAAAATAGTTTGGTTATCAGAGGAAATACAAATAGATGAAAACTGCTGTGTTACCCCCGCAAATCCAGGGGTGTATACACTCAAAGCACAGTACGGCGAAAAAAGCAAAAATATTTACCTCATAGTAAGGGCAAGCGAGTCGGATGAATACGTGCTTTATTCAAACGATTTTGAAAATGCCAAGGCAGAGGACTTTAATGTTATACAAAAAACAAACGGTACGTTTGATGTAAAAGACGGAAAAATGGTGCTTTCAGCACCACGTGCAAGCTCTGACTATGTTAGAGTTTTGCTTCCCGATTTTATAGGAGAATTCGGCGATTATAAAATAAAGGCAAATGCTACCATCACGCAGAAGGCTGATGAAAAAAGATGGATGTCTCTTATGTACAGGGTGCAGAATAATGATGCTCCGTATTATCAGCTTTGTGTCAGAGCCAATGCATCTCTTTCCGATGGGATTGAGCTTGCGCACAGAAATGAACGTGCTGAGTGGTCATATAACGGTAAGGGATCATTCAACGAGGCGCTTTCACCCGACAAAATGTACGAGTTTACAGCAGATGTTCACGGATATTACGGGGCTGCATACGTTAACGGTGAGAAAATAATAGAAACGACCGATGGGCTTTCAGACTTCCCGACAGGCAGAGTGGGCTTTCAGGTGTGCGGTGCAACAGCACAGATAGAGGACGTTAAGATTACAGTCGATTTTTATGAAGCTGAAAAATTCATTCTCGAAAAGGGCTTTGCCGATGTGCGGCAGCTTGATACAAAAATAGCACTTTATTCATCTGTCATAACCGAAATAACAAGCATTGAGGAGTTTGAAAAAATTCTTGAAAATTCACCCTCAAACGCCATACTTTCCACGTCTGAAATGAACGGTGAGGTGTCGGTGATAAATAAAAACGGTGAAAAGATCGCAAGCATTGACGAAGCAATGTCGTATCTTGACGGGAAAATTATACCTGTTTTCAGACCTGTTGACAAAAATTCCGCAAAGATAACCGCAGAGCATCTTAAAGAAAACAAATATAATGACGTAATGGTTATAGGTAACTCTGATGTAATAGGTGAGTTTAAAAGATATCACAAGCTTGCAAAGAGTATACTTGATCTTACCAATGAAGATGTTTCAAAGCTTTCTACCTCCGATATACGTGATATGACAAACAGAAGCACAAGCAGAGTTTGTCTGCTTCCGGTAGCTTTGGCAACGTCGGAAAACACGAATTATCTCAACTCTCTCGCCATAACCGTATGGTATAAGGCGGATAAAAATGATAAGGTTGAGCTTTATAAGCTTATAACCTCAGGTGCTAACGGAATACTTACAACTGACAGACATCTTCTTGAGGATTGCTTGACAAGCTCCGTATTTTCACGGAATTCTCTTGTCCGTCCCGTGCTGATAATAGGGCACAGAGGTATACCTCAGTCAGCTCCCGAAAATACGATATACGGCTCACTTTTGGCATCAGAATACGGTGCAAGCATCATTGAAAACGACATATACATAACGAAAGATGATGTCATCGTCGTTATGCACGACGGCACTATCGACAGAACAACAAACGGTGCAGGCAGTATAGAGTCGATGACTTATGCACAGCTTTCACAGTATTCTGTTGATTATTTCGGCGGTGTTGCACCGCAACCGATACCGACGCTTGAGGATTACTTCAAGACGTTCAAGGGGACGGGCGTTAATTTGTTTATCGAAATCAAAAGCACGCAGACGAGGATAGTGAGAGAACTCAAAAAGCTCATTGAGCAGTATGATATTATGGATCAGTGCTGTGTTATATCATTCCATGCACAGCAGATAAATCAGGTCAGAAAAAGCATCCCCGAGCTTTCGTGCGGATACCTCAACGATGATGCATCGTCGCTTTCAAATATTCTGAACAAGGTGTCAAATTATGACAGCACGTTCAATCCAAGCTATGGCAGAGTCAATGCAGAGCTTATGCAGTCCGCTTCACACAGAGGTGTTTCAATATGGCCGTGGACGGTCAATGATGCAAGATCCTTTGCAGACTTCTATCTTGCAGGCACTTGGGGAATAACGACTAACAGAGCAGATTTTGTAAAGGATTATATCAAGTTTTTAACTCCCGAAGAATCATATTCAATAACCGTCGGCGAAGAATTGAAAGCTGATATAAAAGCGCTGACTTATTCGGGTGATGTAATTACACCCGATGTTGAAATGACGGTGATTGACGGAAACGGTACGGTCAAGTATGAAGACGGTACGTTTACAGCAAATGAAGCAGGAGATGCTGTGGTCATTTTCAAAGCAAAATATAAGATCAATGGCAGTGGCAAGCTTGTTTGTGTGTATTCACAGCCTGTTACGGTGTCAGCGGGATAATATTTATTAAGCGATGTGCAAAATTGCATATCGCTTTTTAAAATTATTTACAAAAAAACGTCAATAGCTATTGCAATAAAACAATTTTTATGATATATTATATATATTATTATAGGTACTTTCCGAAGAAAGGAAGGCAAAGGATATGATTAAACGTATCGTTAAGACAAAATTGCTTTTTTCTTCGGGATTATTGCGCACATTTACAGCCTAAAGGCGTACATTTCGTACTGCTTTAGGCTGTTTTTACTTATAAAAAAACTCTTGTTTAAGCTTTTGGAGGATTTATGAAAAAGGTTGCGGTAATTATGGGTTCGGACAGTGACTTTCCCGTTGTTGAGGGTACTGTCAAGGTTTTGAAGGAATACGGTGTTCCTTATGAGGCGCATATCTATTCTGCACACAGAACACCCGTAGAGGCAAAGGAGTTTTTCTCCTCTGCACGTGAAAATGGTTTCGGCGTTATAATCTGTGCGGCAGGTATGGCGGCGCATCTTGCAGGGGCGGCGGCGGCAAATACAACGCTTCCCGTAATAGGTATACCGATGAAGTCAGCAGCGCTTGACGGTATGGACGCACTTTTGTCAACCGTACAGATGCCGACAGGACTTCCCGTGGCAACGGTTGCAATAAACGGTGCGAAAAACGCCGCACATTTAGCGCTTCAGATAATTGCTTTAACAGATGACGAGCTTTCCGAAAAGCTTGTTGCATCAAGAGAAAAAATGAGAGAAGACGTACTTAAAAAAGATAAAGAACTCCAGGAAAAAATATAAGGATGGTGTAAAAAATGAGTAAAAGTTACAGTGAAAGCTACAAGCAGGCAGGCGTTGATATAACAGCGGGATACCGTGCTGTTGAGCTTATGAAGAAGCATATTGCATCCACGACAACGTCAGGCGTTGTTTCGGGTATAGGCGGATTCGGCGGACTTTTTGAGCCGAATATAAAGGGAATGTCATCCCCCGTGCTTGTTTCGGGTACAGACGGGGTCGGTACGAAGCTCAAGCTTGCGTTCATTCTCGATAAGCACGATACTGTCGGCATTGACTGCGTTGCGATGTGTGTAAATGATGTTATTTGCTGCGGTGCTGCTCCTTTGTTTTTCCTTGACTATATCGCTTGCGGTAAGAACGTTCCGGAAAAAATTGCCGCAATCGTTTCGGGTATTGCTGACGGATGCCGTCAGTCAGGTGCCGCACTCATAGGCGGCGAAACTGCCGAAATGCCCGGATTTTATCCGATAGACGAATACGACCTTGCAGGCTTTACTGTAGGTATGGTCGATAAATCGAAGATAATCGACAACTCAAAGATCAAAGACGGTGACGTTATTATTGCAATTCCGTCAAGCGGTGTACACTCAAACGGCTTTTCTCTTGTAAGACGTGTGCTTCTTAAAGATGAGAAGAACGCATTTACTCATTCCGATGAGCTTGGAATGACGATAGGTGAATCCCTCTTGACGCCTACGAAGATATACGTAAAGCCCATACTTTCACTTCTTGAAAAGGTTGATGTAAAGGGAATTTCCCACATAACCGGCGGTGGATTTTACGAGAATATTCCGAGAACTATTCCCGAGGGCTTCGGCGCATCTATCGAAGAAGCAAAGGTAAAGATACCTCCCATCTTCTCACTCATTCAGAAAGAGGGCGACATTCCCAAGCGTGATATGTTCAATACGTTCAATATGGGTGTAGGTATGTGTGTCGTCGTTTCTCCCGAGGATGCTGACAAGGCTGTTGAAATTCTCAACGAAAACGGTGAAAAAGCGTATATTATGGGCGAAGTCAAAGCAGGTATCGAGGGCGTTAAGATATGGTAAAGATAGGCGTGCTCGTTTCAGGCGGAGGCACAAATCTTCAAGCGCTTATCGATGCTGAAAAGTCGGGCATAATCAAAAACGGTGAAATAAGCCTTGTTATTTCAAACAAAAAAGATGCGTATGCGCTTACTCGTGCTGAAAATAACGGTATCAAAACAGCTGTTGTTCTCAAAAAAGAGTGCAGGGATGCAAGAGAATTTGAAGAAAAGATAATAAAGCTTCTTGAAGAAAATGAAATTGAGCTTATAATCCTTGCAGGCTTTATGTGCATACTAAGTGCTGATTTCACAAAGAGATACGAAAACAGAATTATAAACGTGCATCCGTCACTGATTCCGTCATTTTGCGGTGAGGGCTTTTACGGTCTTCACGTGCACGAGGCGGCACTGAATTACGGTGTCAAGGTCACGGGTGCAACGGTGCATTTCGTTAACGAAATACCCGACGGCGGTAAGATAATCGCACAAAAGGCGGTCGAAATTTTGGACGGTGATACACCCGAAATTTTGCAAAAGCGTGTAATGGAAAATGCGGAATGGATAATTTTGCCCGAAGCGGCAGAAAAAATATGTAAGCAAATAAAGGAGAGTAAATAATGACAACGTACGATATTAAAAAATTACTTTCGGAAAATACGTATCCGGGAAGAGGTATTATAATCGGAAAATCCTCAGACGGTAAATATGCGGTAAGTGCATACTTTATAATGGGCAGAAGCGAAAACTCAAGAAACAGAGTATTCGTTGCCGAGGGCGAGGACGTAAGAACAAAGGCATACGATCCCTCAAAGCTCAAAGATCCCTCTCTCATTATTTACTACCCCGTAAGAAAATACGAAAATAAGCTTATCGTTACAAACGGTGACCAGACTGATACAGTATACGAATCGCTTAAAGAGGGCGGTTGCTTCTGCAAGGCGCTCCGCACACGTGAGTTTGAGCCTGATGCACCCAACTTCACACCCAGAATAAGCGGTATGCTTACATTCAAAGACGGTGACTTCACTTACAAAATGAGTATTTTGAAGAGTGCTGACGAAAACGGTTCTGCCTGCAACAGATATTTTTATGAGTATGAGCCTATAAGCGGTGTTGCACACTTCATTCATACGTATATGCACGACGGTGATCCCATTCCCACGTTTGAGGGTGAGCCTGAAAGAATCACGATCGGTGAGGACATTGAAGAATTTACAAAGCTTTTGTGGGAGAACCTCAACGAAGACAATAAAGTATCTTTGTTTGTGCGTTATACAGACCTTGCAACGGGTGAAACTAAAACGATAATCGAAAACAAAAACAAATAAAGGGAGAATTTGAAATGAAGGAATTTGAACTTAAATACGGCTGTAACCCCAACCAGAAGCCGTCTAAAATATATATGGATAACGGCTCAGAGCTTCCCATTGAGGTTCTTTCGGGACGTCCGGGGTACATAAACTTTCTTGATGCATTTAACTCCTATCAGCTTGTAAAAGAATTGAAGGTAGCTACAAAGCTTCCGTCAGCGGCATCATTCAAGCATGTTTCTCCCGCAGGTGCGGCAGTTGCAGTACCGCTTGACGATATACTCAAGAAGATATACTTCGTTGAGGATATCCCCGGATTTGATGAATCACCTTTAGCTTGGGCATATGCAAGAGCAAGAGGAACTGACAGAATGTCATCATTCGGTGATTGGATAGCACTTTCCGACGTTTGCGACAAGGCAACAGCTCTCATAATCAAGCGTGAGGTGTCCGACGGTGTTATTGCTCCCGGCTACACAGACGAAGCACTTGAAATTCTCAAATTAAAGCGTAAGGGCGCATACAACATCGTAAAGATAGATGAAAATTACACACCCGATCCCATCGAACGCAAGCAGGTATACGGCATTACGTTTGAGCAGGGAAGAAATGAGCTGAAAATAGACAACGACATTCTTTCCGATGTTGTAACAGCTAAAAAGGAAATTCCCGAGGATGCAAAGCGTGACCTTATAATTTCCCTTATTACGCTTAAATACACACAGTCAAACTCCGTTTGCTATGCAAAGGGCGGTCAGACGATAGGTGTCGGTGCGGGTCAGCAGTCAAGAGTTCACTGTACAAGACTTGCAGGAAACAAAGCAGACGTTTGGTTTTTGCGTCAGCATCCCAAGACGCTTGGCCTTCAGTTCAAAGAAGGAATGGCGCTTGCAGATAAAAACAACTGCATAGACGTATACGTTTCAGAGGATTATGAGGATGTTCTCGGCGATGACGTATGGCAGAATTTCTTCGCCGTACGCCCCGAACCCCTCACACGTGAGGAAAAGAAAGCGTATCTTGCAACTATGTCGGGTGTTTCACTCGGTTCCGATGCATTCTTCCCGTTCTCCGATAACATTGAGCGTGCAAGAAGAAGCGGTGTTGAATATATTGCAGAGCCGGGCGGCTCTATCCGTGACGATCTTGTAATTGAATGTGCTGATAAATACGGTATGGCAATGGCGTTTACAAAGATACGTCTGTTCCACCATTGATGAAAGGGTGATAAAATGAACGTACTTGTTGTAGGCGGCGGCGGCCGTGAGCATACGATTATAAAAAAGCTCAAGGAAAACAAAGAAATAACGAAGCTTTACGCACTTCCCGGTAACGGCGGTATATCACGTGATGCGGAATGTGTAAATATAGGCGCAAAGGATATTGACGGCATCGTTAAATTTGCTACCGAAAATAAAATAGATTTTGCGGTGGTAGCACCCGACGATCCGCTTGTTTTGGGTGCTGTTGATGCACTTCACAAGGTCGGCATCAAATGCTTCGGTCCGTGTGCGGATGCCGCAATAATAGAGGGTAGTAAGGTCTTTTCAAAGGACCTTATGAAGAAATACGGAATACCCACAGCATTCTATGAGGTGTTTACCGATAAGAAGTCAGCCATCGATTATCTTGAAAAGTCATCATATCCGATAGTTATCAAGGCTGACGGTCTTGCTCTCGGAAAAGGTGTTGTAATTGCAGAAAATTTTGATTCTGCAAAAGCGGCTGTCATTTCAATGATGGAGGATAAAATATTCGGCGAAAGCGGTTCAAATATCGTAATTGAACAGTTTTTGAAGGGTGTTGAGGTTTCCGTTTTGGCGTTTACCGACGGTAAGACAGTTGTTCCTATGGTTTCGTCTATGGACCACAAGCGTGCGCTTGATAATGACAAGGGTGACAACACGGGCGGAATGGGTACGATAGCACCTAACCCCTATTATACACCCGACGTTGCCGATGTCTGTATGAAGGAAATATTCATCCCGACTATTGAAGCGATGAAGAAAGAGGGAAGAACCTTTAAAGGCTGTCTTTACTTCGGGCTTATGATATGCGACGGCAAGCCGTACGTGATTGAATACAACTGCCGTTTCGGAGATCCCGAAACACAGGTCGTTTTACCGCTTTTGAAAACCGATCTTTTTGAAATTATGAAGGCGGTCGAGGATGAAAGACTTGATGAAATAAACGTTGAGTTTGATGGTGGCTGTGCTTGCTGTGTGGTAGTCGCATCGGGCGGTTATCCGAAAAAATACGAAACGGGTAAGGTAATCGACTTCGGAAAAGTTGACACTCTTGATAACGTTACAGTTTACCACGCAGGCACGAAGCTTTCCGAGAACGGTGAAATACTGACCTCAGGCGGTCGTGTTCTCGGTGTTACAGCGGTCGCTGACACGCTTGAAAATGCAATTAAAAAGGCTTATGAGGGCGCAGAAATGATAAATTTCGAAAAGAAGCATATGCGTTCGGATATCGGACAGACAGCGCTCAAAGCACTTAAATAAGGAAGTTTGAATATGGTTTACAGAATATATACAGAAAAAAATCCCGCCCTTTCAAATGAAGCGTCATCGCTTTGCGCAGAGCTTTCCGCACAGCTTGGTATAGCTTCACTCAAGGGTGTGAGATTGCTTAACAGATACGACGTTGAAAATCTTGACGAGGCTCTTTTCGAAAAGAGTATCAATACAGTTTTTTCAGAGCCTCAGCTTGACTACGTTTACAGAACCCTGCCCGACGACGGCGGTGCGTACGTTTTCGCAGTTGAATATCTCCCCGGTCAGTTTGACCAGAGAGCAGACTCCGCCGCACAGTGCATACAGCTTTTGACAGGGGCTGAACGTCCCGTTGTAAGAACGGCAAGAGTTTATTATCTTGACGGTGAGCTTACAGATGAGCAAAAGGCAAAAATTGAAAAATATATCATCAACCCCGTTGAATCGAGAAAGGCAAGCCTTGAAACGAAAAACACGTTGAAGGATATATACGATATTCCGACGTCGGTTGAAACACTTGACGGCTTTATCGATATGGAGGGGGATGAGCTTGCGGAGTTTGTAAAGAAATACTCTCTTGCAATGGATGCGGATGATATCCGCTTCTGCCGTGACTATTTCAGAAGTGAAAAAAGAGATCCCACTATAACCGAGATCAGAATGATCGACACATACTGGTCTGACCATTGCCGTCATACAACGTTTTTGACAACTATCGATTCTGCCGATATTGACGACGAGGACGTTAAAAATACGTATGACGAATACATAAAAATAAGAGCAGAGCTTGGACGCACAAAGCCCATAAACCTTATGGATATTGCAACTATCGGCGCAAGATATCTCAAGGTTAAAGGAAAGCTTCCTAAAATTGACGAAAGTGAAGAAATAAACGCTTGTACTGTCAAGGTAGACGTTGACGTTGACGGAGAAATACAGAAGTGGCTTCTTCTTTTCAAGAACGAAACACACAACCACCCGACGGAAATTGAGCCGTTCGGCGGTGCGGCAACGTGTATCGGCGGTGCTATCCGTGACCCGCTTTCCGGACGTGCATACGTTTATCAGGCAATGCGTGTAACGGGTGCGGCTGATCCTCACGTTTCCGTTGAGGATACTATCCCCGGTAAGCTTCAGCAAAGAAAGATCGTTACAACAGCGGCGGCAGGCTATTCTTCCTACGGTAACCAGATAGGTCTTGCAACAGGTCAGGTAGATGAAATTTACCATCCCGGTTACGTCGCGAAAAGACTTGAAATAGGTACTGTCGTAGGTGCGGCTCCCGAAAAGAACGTTGTACGTGAAGTACCCGCCCCCGGTGACATCGTTGTTCTTCTCGGAGGCAGAACGGGCCGTGACGGTTGCGGCGGTGCAACAGGCTCGTCAAAATCACACACAGCGGAATCTATCCACACCTGCGGTGCTGAGGTCCAGAAGGGTAATGCGCCTGAGGAAAGAAAGCTGCAAAGACTTATGAGAAATCCCGAAGCATCAACGCTTATCAAGAGATGTAATGACTTCGGCGCAGGCGGTGTTTCCGTTGCTATAGGTGAGCTTGCAGACGGTCTTTATATAAATCTCGATGCCGTTCCGAAAAAATATGACGGTCTTGACGGTACAGAGCTTGCAATAAGTGAATCGCAGGAAAGAATGGCAGTCGTGCTTGATCCTGAAGACGTTGAAAAATTCATCGCTATTGCAAAGGAAGAAAATCTCGAATCGACAATAGTTGCAACTGTAACGGAAGAAAAACGTCTTAAAATGGAATGGTGCGGTAAGGTCATCGTTGACATTTCCCGTGATTTCTTGAACTCAAACGGTGCTGAAAAGCATATAGGCGTTTCCGTCGCTGACAAGAAAATAAGCAAAAAGACTGTAAACGGATCGTTTACAGATGAATATAAGAAGCTTGCAAGTGATTACAACGTTTGCTCCAAGCGTGGACTTTCCGAAAGATTTGACTCGACGATCGGTGCGGCAACCGTGCTTATGCCCTTTGGCGGTAAGTATCAGCGCACACCTGCGCAGACGATGATCGCAAAGCTTCCCGTAGGTCCTCATAAGACGAATACGGCATCTGTCATTGCGTGGGGCTACAATCCCTTTATAATGTCTGAAAATCAGTACGTAGGCGCATATCTTTCTGTTGTGGAATCACTCTGTAAGCTCGCTTGCAGCGGTGTTGAAAGCCCTGATATGTACCTTACGTTCCAGGAATATTTTGAAAAGCCGAAGGATGATCCTGCACGTTGGGGCAAGCCGTTTGCGGCCCTTCTCGGCGCACTCAAAGCACAGCTTGACTTCGAAATTGCATCTATCGGCGGTAAGGACTCAATGAGCGGTACGTTTGAAAATATCGACGTTCCCCCGACACTCGTTTCCTATGCTGTCGGATGCGGTGACTGCAGAAATGCAATTTCTCCCGAATTCAAGAAGGCAGGCTCAAAGGTAGTTATAATCAATCCCGAATACCGTAAAAACGGTCTTCCCACGGTTGAATCACTCAAAAATAACTTTGCACTCGTTGCAAAGCTTATAAAAGAGGGCAAGGTTCTTTCCGCTTACACACCTGTATACGGCGGTGTTGCAGAGGGTATAATGAAAATGTCACTCGGCAATAAGATAGGCTTTGCTTATGATGATGCTGTAACAATGGACGAGATATTCGGCTATTCTTACGGAAGCTTCATAATCGAGCTTGACTGTACGTGTGATATCGGAAAAACACTCGGTTACACAACAGAGGAATATGCTATTTCGTACAGCGGTGAAAAGATATGCCTTTGCACACTTGAAAAGCTTTATGAAGATGAGCTTGAGGATGTTTACTCCTGCAATATAGAAAGCAAAAAAGAGGAAATCAAGGCATATTCATATAAGGCAAGCACGTATCCGTCACCTAAAGTCGGTATTTCAAAGCCGAAATTCCTCATTCCCGTATTCCCCGGTACAAACTGTGAATACGATACCGAAAAGGCAATAGCATTTGCAGGCGGTGAGGCTGAAATATTTGTAATCAACAATATGACAGCATCTGACGTTACGGCAAGTGCCGAAGCATTTGCAGAAAAAATTGCAAAGTCACAGGTTATATTCGTTCCCGGAGGATTTTCGGGAGGTGACGAGCCCGAAGGTTCAGGTAAATTCATTACTGCCTTCTTCCGCAATCCCCTTATTCACGAAAAGGTTGACGAATTGCTCAATAACCGTGACGGACTTATGGCAGGTATCTGTAACGGCTTCCAGGCGCTTATCAAGCTCGGACTCGTTCCGTTTGGTAAGATAGTCGAAACTGACGTCAACTGTCCCACACTTACGTTCAACACGATCGGACGCCACCAGTCGAAGATCGTAAACACGCGTGTGGCTTCCAATAAATCACCGTGGCTGTCTGCAACATCACCCGACGAGATATACGCTGTGCCGATATCTCACGGCGAGGGTAGATTTATCTGTCCTGATGACCTTTTTGCAAAGCTCGTGGAAAACGGACAGATAGCAACGCAGTACGTTGATATGGACGGTAAGCCTACGTTTGATATAGCGTATAATCCCAATGGCTCATATTATGCTGTAGAGGGTATCACATCACCCGACGGAAGAATTTTAGGTAAGATGGGACATACCGAAAGATACAGCGAGGGACTTTATAAGAACGTTCCCGGAAACTACGATATGAAGCTGTTTGAATCTGCAGTTAAATATTTCAAGATCTAAGGTGTTTATGAAAAAATTGTTGATATCTTTGTCTGCGCTTTCGGGTGTTGCGTCATTCATTGTAATGCTCATAACACTTTTAGGAGGTATAAGCAAGACTTTGCTCGACTCTGTAACTCTTACAGAGGAAGAAAAGGAGCTTGTATCAAAGCTTGGCGATCCAAAGTGGACAGATTATTTCTTCACGATCCTGACACTTGTCGTATTGCTTATGGCGGCGATATTTATAACAGTTGTTATTTTCAAGGATAAAAGCAATTTTGCTTCCGCTTCTCATATAGTGTCGCTTGTGGCGATGCTTATGATGTTTGTATGTGCAAGCTCTGCATTTGAACAGAAAACAGCGCTTTTGTATAACAACGTTCTTGTAATCGTTGCGCTGGTTCTTACGGTATTAATGTATGCATTTTTACTGTTTTATTCGGCAGTTGCAATAACAAAAGAGGAGTTCGGAAGATACTTATGAAAATAACCGTGCTTGATAAATGTACGCTTACGGTGGGGGATATTGATTTTTCCCCCATCGAAGCGCTCGGTGAAGTGTCTTATTACGATATTTTACCGCATGAAGAAATTATAGATGCCGCAAAGGATGCCGAGGTGTTAATTTGCAACAAGGCTGTAATTGATGCGGATATTATGGACAAATGCAAAAATCTCAAATATATCGGGCTTTTTGCAACGGGTTACAATAATATATCCACGGATGAAGCAAGAAAAAGGGGAATCGTTGTTGTCAACGTTCCCGGTTATTCAACTTATTCTGTTGCACAGCTTACGATGGCGTTTATTCTTTCACACGCAACGTCACTTCATAACTACAACGAATCCACTCACAGCGGTGAATGGATAAAGTCTTATGCGTTTTCGTATTTTCCGTATCCTATCACGGAGCTTTACGGTAAAACACTTGGAGTTTACGGAATGGGTGCTATAGGAAGAAAAGTGGCAGAGTGCGCACGTGTTTTAGGAATGAACGTAATAGCGTGCACAAGAACCGTACGTGACAACGACTATGAATACGTAAGTGTCGAGGAGCTTTTTAAAAGAAGCGATTATCTTACACTTCACGCTCCCTTGACGGCTGACAACCGTGAGATTGTTTCTGAAAAAACGCTTTCCTTGATGAAGCCCACAGCGTATCTTATTAACACGTCACGAGGCGGTGTCATAAACGAGGCTGACCTTGCAGATGCGCTTAATAACGGTAAAATAGCAGGTGCGGCGCTCGATGTTCTGACGGTTGAGCCTATGAAAGAGGGAAATCCCTTGCTCAAGGCGAAAAACTGCACGATCACCCCACACGTTGCGTGGGCATCTCTTGAGTCACGTATAAGGCTCATAAATATAGTTGCGGAAAATATAAAGGCATACCAGAACGGTACGCCTGTAAATGTTGTCAACTGACTTTATTTAATAAAATTATCTTTAAGCGGGAGAATTTTTTGGCAAGTGTCAAAAGTTCTTCCCGCTTTTTTTCTTCCTTGCTATCGTCAAATGTGTCGCTCAAAGCGTTTTTTGCCAAACGCAAAAGCTCCATTGTGATGCTTCTCGTTCCGTATTTTTCTGACTTATAGAGAAATCCGCCGTCTTTTATTATTTCCTCGGCAAACACAAGGCGTTCTGAGGAATTAAGGTCAAGCTCCCACATATTGACAAAGCAGATGTAAATGATCTTCAAAAGCTGTTTTTTATCAGCTTTGTTTTTTAAAGCGATGTTCTTGACGTTGTCCTTGTCTGTTCTGTTTCCGCATTTGTTGTAGAGTACAAGAAGCTCTTTTATATCGTCAACAGCGTTTTCTGAAAACAATCCTTTGTTGATGTCACGGCACAGATTCAGAAGCTTTGTTTTTTCTAAATATTCATCGTTCATATTTTTCCTCAATTCTGTAACGCTCGTTCAAGCAGCCGTTTTACAGCGCTGAAGCATCCGCTTTCGTCAAGTATAAATGAATTTGCGTGGTGAGCATCAGCAACCGTATAAAATTCAAATGGATTTTTAGCGGCTTTGTAATTGTCCTCGCTCATATAATACGGTACGTAAGTATCAAGCGCACCGTGGATAAAAAGCACAGGCAGATCTGTATTTTTTAAAACGTCTTCGGTGTTTACACCACGGAATCTGCATTTGCAAAGTATTTCACAGAAGATGATTGCGGTTTTTCTGATAAAGGAGGGAAGATGATAGTCTTTTTTCAGCACGTGTTGCAGTATTCCCTCAGGACTGTCAAAGCCGCAATCGTCAATTACGCATTTTACCTCGCTCGGCAGCTGCTTGTCCAAGGACAGCAAAACGCTTGCTCCTCCGAGAGATATTCCGTGTAAAACGATATTTTTGCAATTTTTAAATTCGCTTGCTATATAATGACACCAATCGGCAACATCACGGCTTTCATTCACCGCAAAGGTAACGAATTTACCCTCGGAATTTCCGCACGCTCTTTGATCAATAACGATGACGTCATATCCAAGGTCTTTATAGAATTTTATCTGCGAGCCGAAAGCGGTATAGGCATCTGAATCATATCCGTGCACGAGCAAAACAAAAGTATCGGTTGACTTCCCGCAGGGAGCATAATATGCTTTCAGTTTAAGTCCATCAAAGCTTTCAACGATTAGCGTTTTGCTTACGGCATTTTCAAGTGTTTCAATTCTTTCAATATACCTGCGTGCGTGCTCGTGTTCTGATGAAAGGGAAGGGTTGGAAAGTACTTTTTCAAGTGATTGTCTTGTTCTTTTTTTCTTCTTTCCTACGGCAACAAAGGCAATGTACAGGCACAGTATAAAATAAAATAGCAGTATTGCCAAAACGACAAAAATGAAAGGCTTCAATGATTTTCTCCACAGCATTTGTGAGGAACGATGTTGTATGTGTAAACACCGTTTTCGTTTTTGGTAAAGCCGAGCATTTTGATAAGCTCATCATTTTCGCCGGTATATATCACACGTTTGACGCCGCAAATGTCTATAAAGCTGACAGCTGACATTCCTAAAAGAATTATCATATCACGGTTTTCTTTGCCCGGAACGTACGCAATTTCATCTATCATTCCGTGTTCGCCGTTTAAATAAAACTGACAGCAGGCTGTAAGCACACCGTCATCATAACCGCCGTAGCAAAAATGCGCTTCATTATATTCAACACCGCATAAATTGCAGATGTCCTTTTGTACCTGCTTGTCCTGTATCGGTTTTACGGTAAGCATTTTATATACCCTTTTCCTTTAAATATTGAACTTGTTTGCCCGTAAGATATTTATATTTGCCGGGGGCTAAATTGCCGAGCTTTATGTTGCCTATCGCAATTCTCGTCAGTCTTATAATACGAAGTCCTGCCGCCTCTGCCATTTTTCTTATCTGTCGGTTTCTGCCCTCAAATAAGGTGAATTCAAGCACGGTTTCGTTGTCAGTCATTCGGATAACATCAGTTTGTACGGGCTTGATTTTATATCCGTCAATGACAAGAGGACTGCGAAGCGTGGATAGCTGTTCTTCTGTTATCTTTCCTGCAAATTTGACGTGGTATATTTTCGGTATCTTGTGCGTGGGGTGGGTGAGAATATTTGTAAGCTCACCGTCATTTGTCAGAAGCAAAAGTCCCTCCGAATCACGGTCAAGACGTCCGACGGGGTATATTCTTTCGGAAATGTCGGATACAAGATCAAGCACGGTCTTACGTCCAAGCTCATCACTTGAGGTTGTTATATATCCCCTCGGTTTGTTAAGTATTACGTAAATGCGGTCGCTTTCACGCTTTGCAATTACCTTTTTGCCTTTATATGTAACGGTGTCAACGGCAGGATCGATCACCTGACCGATTTCGCACACCTTTCCGTTTACGTAAACTATGCCGTTTTTTATATCGTCCTCTGCCGCCCTGCGCGATGTAACACCGCAAAGCGACAGATATTTTTGTATCCTCATTTTTTCCATTAGTTTATAAGATCCTTTAATTTTTCAAAAAATCCACGGTCATCGATAGCTTCTCCGATGCTGTAGCCAGCGTATATTGCAGATGATGCAATAATAAGATCGCCGTTAAAGTAATTGACGTATCCGATTATGTCGCCGTCTTCTATTTCGGGATAATAAAATCTCCTCATATAAACGACTCGGCGCAGGTCACAGCCGTTTATTCTTATGACCGCAGAGGTATTTTCACGTGTGTGTGCGGTGATGCTTTCTTTGTCGCCGCCGCATACGGGTGCTGTGTATTCAAACTGTCCTGCGGATTCAAGCACAACACGCTTGTATAAGGTGAATCCGTATGAATACATACTCTTGTGGTCGTTCCAATCATCGGGTGCGTTAAGCGTAACTGCGCAAAGCGTCACGCCGTTTCTTTCGCACGCTGTGACAAGACATCTGCCTGCATTCTTCGTGTAACCTGTTTTACCGCCTGTAATACCGTCGTAAGTTCCGAGAAGACGGTTGTGGTTTACAAGAAGCCTTGAATACGAATCGTCTGAGCCGTCAAGAGAGAATTTCTTTGTCGATGTTATCTTTGCAAACGTTTCGTTTTTCATACAGTAAGCCATAAGCGTTGCCAAGTCCTGCGCTGTGCTGTAATGCTCGGTGTCAGAAAGACCGTGAGGATTTGTGAAATGTGTGTTTCGAAGTCCGAGGCTTGATGCCTTGTCATTCATCATATCAACGAATCCCTCAACACTTCCGCCTATTTCAATGGCGAGTGCACAGGCGGCATCGTTTGCCGATTCAAGCATAAGAGCGTACAAAAGCTCCTCTGTTGTAAGGCGTTCGTTTTCGCAAAGGTATATTGACGAGCCTTCAATACCGACTGCCTCCGATGAAACGGTTATTATCTTTTTCATCGGTGCGTTTTCAATGGCGACGATCGCTGTCATTATCTTCGTCGTGCTTGCCATTGCCATCGTCTTATTTGAGTTTTTCTCATATATTACGTCGCCCGAATCACATTCAATGATGCAAGCCGAGGCCGCTGATACGGCAGGAAAATTTGCATCGGTGTTGACCGACACCTCTCCGTCGCTTGAAGCGTAGGGGCACAGCGTAAGACAAAATGCTGCAAATATTGAAATACAGATATTAAATGCTTTTCTCATATTAACTCCGCAGTATATCATATTTGGTGATGACACCGTGTTAGATAATATGAGGTAAAAGAAAGAATTATTCTTCTGTATTCATTATTTCGGAAAGATCAAGCTCCTCAACGGTTGATGCATCTTCCTTTTTGTTTTTCTTTACGGACTTAACGATGTCCTTTACCTTGCCGACAATATCGGGTGTTTTGTTGAGCAGGGAAAGTACGCTTGAGCCGAGGTCGTTTGCCGAATCCTGCGGATTGTTTATGCTCATCATTGATACGTCGCCGTCGGGCTTTATTACGAGAAATGCAACAGGGGATACCGTAACACCCGATCCGCCCGCACCCGTAAAGCTGTTGGCACGGTCGTTCTGTCCCTTTGTGTGCTTGCCGATATAATCAACGCCGCCTGTGGCAAGTCCGACCATAATTTTTGATACGGGAATGATAGTAACGCCGGAAGACGTCACAATAGGCTCGCCGATTATCGTATCGGCCTCAACGATATTCTTGATGTTTTCAAGCGATGTTCTGAGCGCATCGGAAAATTTTTGTTCTGCCATAATTTCCTCCAGGTTTATATATAATCAAGTATTCTGAATATTTCGGGAATTGACGAAATGAGAAAAGTGAAAAGCTGTCCCGGTCTTAGCGATACCTGCAAATGGAGATCGCACACCGTCTTTTCGCTTATGAAATTCGGTGTTACCGTTATGTTTTCATTGTCTTTTTCGTTATATCTTGTAAACTGAACGAGTGCTGACAAAAGTGCATTTATACCTGCGCACACAGAGCCGTAAAGAACGGCCGTCTTTGCCGCATTGTCTGAACCTATGTCAACGTTACAAGAAAGTATCTTTATTTTAAGCCTCTTTGTGAACTTGTCCGTGACGATCGATAAAATGTCGTAAATATCGGTTATAAAAGACGGTATATCGGTAGGATGGCTTAAAATATCCTTTATCTTCGATACTTTCTTTTCCGCATTCTTTTTTTTCTTGTTGGATTTTTTTATAAGCTTTTGTTCTTTTTTGATCTGCTGTTTGATTTTTTTCCTCCGTGCCTTTTCCATAGCACGGGGTGAATATTTTTTTATGTTTACCTTCTTTTTTCTTGGCGAAAGCTTTATTTTAATAAAAAGTACCTTTAAATAAATTTCCGCATTTTCCTTATACTGTATACCGAATTTAACGGGTATAAACATTATAAGGGTGAAAAAAGCAAGTATACCGAGAAAAATGTATAAAAATACCATACTTTATCCTTACGGCTTGATAACAACTTGTCCGTCAGCGCCGACAAGCTGATACGGCGGCAGCTCTGAAATATCCGATATTCCGAAAATACGAAGAAAATCGGGTGTCGTTTTGTAAAGCGACGGACGACCGGGAGCATCAAGTGTGCCGCAGTTTTCAATAAGATCCTTTTCAAGAAGAGACGTGACCGTGTACGTACAGTCAACACCTCTGACACTTTCAATATATGATTTTGTCACGGGCTGATTATAAGCAATGATAGCAAGCACCTCAAGGGATGAGCGTGAAAGATTTCCGCCTTTCTTTATGCCGAGTGCTTCCTTTACTTCTTCCTTGTATTTTTCGTTTGTACAAAGCTGTATACAGTCTGACAAAAACACAAGCAGTATTCCGCCGTCGGGATCGCTGTATTTTTCTTTTAAAAGCTCTATTGCCTCATCAAGCTCCGATTCGGAAGCGGGAAGCGCATACATAAGCTTTTCACGTGTCACGGGATAGCCTGCGGCAAAAAGTATCGATTCTACCGTATTTGCCGCCTTTTGCGGATCAAATATCGGTGTAAGTTCATTTTCTGTGTTAATTTTAATTACCCCCTTTATGCCGTACAGTTAAGCTCGACGATAATATCGGACGGATCAAGCTGTGTGTTTTCCGTTTCGTGTATAAGTATTCTGTTTACCTTCAGAAGCTCAAGAACTGCCATGAAAACAGCCACAAGCTCGGATTTTGACGTGCAAGACTCAAAAAGCTTGTCAAAATGCGTTTTTCCGCCTCGCTTTAGTGTTTTCATAACGCCGATTATTTTTATAGAAACCGGAACGATTTTACGTTTTATTATCGGTCTTATATTGTCGGGACGCTCACGTGTTTCCTCAGCACGCTTTTCAAGCATACGAAGCATAGCGCTTTTTAAAAGCGTCACATTGTGAGGGCAAACGTAACCGCTGTCAGGCGGTATTTCGTCTGTTTCTTTAACAAACCGTCCGCTGTATTCTTTCTGATATTCGTCAAGCTTTTCCGAAATTTCCTTGATGTATTTGTATTCAAGAAGCGCTTGTGCAAGAGCTGCCCTCGGGTCTTCACCGTTTTCGGAGGGACGCGGCAGAAGCATCTTGCTTTTTATCAGCATAAGCTCTGATGCCATTACGATAAATTCACCTGCAACGTCCATATCCATTTTTTTCATTTCGTCGAGATATTCCATATATTGTACGAATATCTCATTTATCGGAATGTCGCATATATCGACCTTGTTTTTGTGTATCAGCGACAAAAGCAGGTCAAGAGGTCCTTCAAATACTTCAATTTTATAAGTTAATTCCGTCATACAAGAGTGTTTCCGTTTCCTTGGAATATACTGTAAAAGCGTGCGAAGAATATATTTATTTCGTATGCATCAAATCCGGGTATTTTTATGATAAGCTCCATTATACCGTCAGATATAAATGAGGCAAGATCCCCTATAAGCGATGCACCCGAGAAGAGAAGGAATGCAAGAAAAATTATCTTGATTATTTCCTCATACTTCATAATTCCGAAGTATATCTTGTCAGGCAAAAAGATGAACGCAATTCGTGAGCCGTCAAGCGGAGGTATCGGAATGAGATTGAAAAGTCCGAGCATAAGATTGACAAGATGAAAATAGTAGAAGAAAAATCCGACAAGCAAAAGAACCGTTGATTCGGGATTCACAAGACACGCAATCAAAGAAAATACGATAATACCGATAAGTGACATTATCACGTTTGACAAAGGGCCTGCGCAAGCGGTAAGCGCCATACCGTTTCTCGGATTTTTGAAATATCTCGTGTTTACGGGTACGGGCTTTGCCCAGCCTATTCCGAATAAAAGCATACAGACAGTGCCTATGGGATCGAGGTGTCGTATCGGGTTAAGCGTAAGTCTGCCCAGGTTTCTTGCTGTGGGATCACCGCATTTGTATGCGGCAAATCCGTGAGATGCTTCGTGTACGGAAAGTGCAATAAGCACTATCGGTATACGTAAAAGAAACATTACCATCTCATAAGGATCTGAAAATATGTTCATCAAATAGCTCATTATATTCTCCATTCACCGCAAAGCGGTGTCAGCCTGATGCTGTAAATTAAAGTACTTCGTTTTTGATAAGGTCCTCAAAGCTTTCACGTCTTACTGAAAGACGGTCGTCTCCGTCCTTGACTATTACTATCGGAGGACGGGGAATTCTGTTATAGTTAGATGCCATTGAATAGTTGTAAGCACCCGTTACAAGCACGGCAAGCGTGTCACCACGGTCCATCTTCTGCACCTTGATATCCTCTGCAATAAGGTCGCCGCTTTCACAGCATCTGCCGCATACGGTCGCCTTGTAGTCAGCAGGGGCGTTTGCACGGTTGGCACATACTACTGTGTAGGGGGATTGATAAAGCGCATATCTGGGGTTGTCGGGCATACCGCCGTCTATTGAAATATAGTTCTTGAAGCCGGGGATTTCCTTGCGTGTGCCGACGGTATAAAGCGTAATGCCTGCTGCGGCAACGATGCTTCTTCCGGGCTCCATAAATATTTTCGGCATCTTTACGGAATATTTTTCACAAAGATTTGTTACATTCTTTGCAATTTCGCCTATATATTCGGAAATGTTGACCTCACCCTGTTCTGCTGTATACTTAACGGCAAAGCCACCGCCGAGGTTAAGCACATCTGCTTCAAAGCCGAATTTATCCTTCATATCGGAAAGGAAGGAGATCATAACAGTTGCGGCATCGATAAAGGGCGCAGGCTCAAATATCTGTGAGCCGATGTGGCAATGGAAACCGCAAAGTATTGCGTTTTCCTTTGAAAGAGCAAAGGAGGTTATTTCTTCTGCCTTGCCCTCAATTAAGGGTGTACCGAACTTGCTGTCAACTCTGCCCGTGCTTATCGCCTTGAGCGTGTGAGGGTCAATTCCGGGGGTGATACGCAGAAGTATCTTCTGTGTTTTGCCGAGCTTCTTTGCGATTCTGTCGATAGCCTCGACCTCCTCACGGCTGTCTGCAACAAAGTATCCGACACCCGATGTTATGCCGTATTCGATGTCTGCATCTGTCTTGTTGTTTCCGTGGAAGCAAGCGTTTGAAACGTCAAAGCCTGCGGAAATGGCTGTATAAAGCTCACCGGGGGAAACGATGTCGATACCGATATTTTCCGACTTTACTATCTTGTAAATATCAACGAAGGACAAAGCCTTACTTGCATAAAAGGGCATTGAGCCTTCGGGAAAATGCTTCTTTATTGCATCTCTGTATATTGCGCACTGACGGCGTATCTTGTTTTCGTCAAGCACGTACAGCGGTGTGCCGTACTTTTCTGCAAGACAAACCGTGTCAGCACCGCCTATTGTCAAATGTCCGTTTTCGTTTATACCGTAACAATCCTGAATGTTGTTCATTTTTTTCGATTCCTTTATATTTCAGTTACTTTCCCAATGAACGAGCGTATTTCGTCCGTACCCTCACCGCTTAAAGCGGAAAAGGGAATTATCGGTATCCCCTTGGGAATGAGGGGATGATTCTGAAGCTTTTCAAGAGCTTCCGTTCTTTTCGTTTTGTTAAGCTTATCAGCCTTCGTTGCAACCACCGCAAAGGGCATACGGCTGTCAACGAGCCACTCCAGCATCATTTCATCGTCCTTTGTAGGGCCTACCTTGAGGTCGATAAGCTGAAGCACGAGCTTTATATCCTTGCCGCCCGACAGATACCCGTCAACGAGTGTTGACCACACTGCCTGATCCTTTGCACTTCTTGCGGCATATCCGTATCCCGGAAGATCGGCAAGGAAAAGCCTGCCGTCTATCTCATAGAAATTTACCGTTATCGTTTTACCGGGTGTTCCGCTGACTCTTGCAAGTGACTTTCTCTGCGTCAAAGCATTCAGAAGTGAGCTTTTGCCGACGTTTGATCTGCCTGAAAATGCTACCTGGGGAATACCTCCCGACGGTACCTGGTCAAGTCTTCCGGCTGAAATAGTAAGCTTAGTATTGTTTAAATTCAATCTTTTCATATCATCTTATCACCGCAGGAGCTTTTGCGGCGCCTTTTTTATTCAAAGGATGTGATTCACTTGCCATACTGTATATATCACGGCAAATGCTGTTGTTTGTATCCGCAAGTGCGTTTTTAAGTACGTCATCGGCACTTGAACAGGGAATGAACGTGAGCTTTTCACGCACCTCGGGATCAATGGTTTTAAGGTCATCGAGGTTGTCAAACGGAATGAGCACCGTTTTGACGCCTGCACTGTATGCCGCTGCTGTCTTTTCTTTAAGACCTCCGATTGCAAGCACACGGCCTCTGAGTGTTATCTCACCTGTCATCGCAACGTCACGCTTGACGGGGATTCCCGAAAGCTCACTTGCAAGTGCTGTCATTATCGTAACACCCGCAGAAGGACCGTCCTTCGGTACAGCACCCTCTGGCACGTGGATGTGTATATCACGGTTTTTATAAAAGTCGGGATCGATACCTAACTTCTTTGCGTGGCATCTTATGTATGTTATGGCAGCCTTAGCCGATTCCTTCATAACATCGCCAAGTGATCCTGTAAGCTCAAGCTTTCCGTTTCCTTCGGGAGCAGACACCTCGATTTTAAGTATGTCACCGCCGACTTGTGTGTATGCAAGACCGTTTACGACACCGACTTCGTCACAAGGTGATACCTTTTCGTTTTTCATTTTATGCTCAAACGGCAGATATGAGTCGAGATTGTTAACCGATATATTTACAAACTCTGCCTCACCGCTTGCAATGATCTTCGCCGTCTTTCTCATAAGTGAGTCAATCACACGCTCAAGATTACGCACACCCGATTCGTGGGTGTAGCTGTCGATGAGTGTGTAAAGCGCATCGCTTGTTATCTTGAATTCAAGATACATCAGATTGTACTTTTTGCGAAGCTTCGGCAAAAGATGACGTCTTGCTATTTCAAATTTTTCTTTACGTGTATAGGAGTCAAGCGAGATTATCTCCATACGGTCTATAAGCGGACGGGGAACTGTATCAAGTGAGTTCGCCGTGCATATAAACACGCAGTTAGAAAGATCAACGGGGATTTCAAGAAAATGATCTCTGAATGTTTTGTTTTGTGCGCTGTCAAGCACCTCAAGCATAGCAGAGGCGGGATCGCCGTTTACACCCGATGACATTTTATCTATCTCATCAAGCAAGATAAGCGGATTCATACAGCCTGCACGTATTATCGAGTCAACGATACGGCCGGGCATTGAGCCGATGTATGTTTTTCTGTGACCTCTTATCTCCGCTTCGTCCTTGACACCGCCGAGCGACGTTCTGACGAATTTGCGCTTCATAGCCTCCGCAAGCGATGACGCAATGGACGTCTTACCGACACCGGGAGGGCCTACAAGGCAGATTATCTGATTGCGAAGCTCGGGATTAACCGCCTTGACTGCAATATATTCAAGTATTCTTTCCTTGACCTTTTCAAGACCGTAATGGTCACGGTCAAGTATCTTTTTTGCACGTGCAATATCGTTCTTTTCGGGGGTGAACGTCTTCCACGGAACGTCAAGAACTGTGTCAAGATAGTTGCGTAAAACAGTGCTTTCAGCAGAAGCAAACGGTGACTTTGAAAGCTTTTTGATATCCTTCATCAGCTTTTCGTGCGTTTCTTCATCAAAGCCGAGCGCCTCTATCTTTTCAGTATATTCTCTTAATTCCTCGTCATCGTCCTCGCCAAGCTCCTCCTGTATCGCCTTTATCTGCTCACGCAGGTAATAATCGTGCTGGTTTTTATCCATCTGCTCCTTCACCTTGGAGCGTATTTTTACCTCAAGTGCAAGAAGTTCAAGCTCATTGTTCAAAAGAACCAAAAGAAGCTGTGCACGCTTTTGAACGTCGAATTCGGCAAGCACCGACTGTTTATCGCTCAAGCTGTGAAGAATGTTGAGTGCAATAAAGTCCGAAAGAAGTCCCAACGACTTGATATTTCCCACAGCGAAAACTATTTCCTTGGAAATGTTGGGCATATATCTGATGGTCTTCTCCATTACGGTCTGAAGCTCACGCATAAGCGCCTTCGTGCTTGCATCGGATAACGAAGCATTATCAACTGATGCTTCGGATATCTCCGCTGTTATGTAAGTGCCTTTTCTGAAATTTTCACATACAGCACGGCATTCACCCTCAAACAAAACACGCTGTGTTCCGTCGGGTGTTTTTATCGTTTGCTTTATTTTGGCGATAACACCGATTTCATAAAGCTCGTTACAGGATGGCTTTTCAGCCGCTATATTTTTTTGAAGCACGAGAAAGACAAGTCTTTCCGGTGTGCGTGCAGCAGCGTCAACCGCACGGCGGCATATCTCATTTGAAAGCTCAAAATTAAGTGGAATACCGGGAAACGCAACAATGCCTCTTAAAGGCACGCAGGGGAGTGTAAGCCCTGATATGGGCTCATTAAAGTTTATCATAAATGCTAAATCCTCTTTATATCAAGTAAGTTTTATCGAATGTGTAATCTTCATTATACAACATATATTTTGAATTATAAATAATTATTTATTAATTTTCTACGATTATCAGAAGAGTTCCGTCTTTTACCGTAATATTTGCAGGCTTTCCTGTAAACGAATTGCTGACACCTATCGGAAAGCGGTTGGTCATTTCGGCATCATCAAGCGAATATTTAAGTCCTTTTTCAGTAACGCCCGTGCAAACGTCGGAATAGGCAAATACGGAAATGTCGCCTTTTGCATTTTCGTCAAATTCGACGGCGCCGTTTTTCAGCATAAACATCTCAACGTTATCAAAAATAAGCTTGCCGAAGCAATCGTTGTCCAAAAGGTATGTAAGCGACTGTATGTTTGCGTAGGTGTGGCTGAATCTTTCACCGCCGACACCGCAGAAAATAACAAAGTCTTTATATCCCTTTTCAATGCCGTGCTTTATGCAAAGCATCATATCTGTGTCATCCTTCATCACGGGATGCTTTATAAGCTTGCACGATATATCAGTCAGCGGAAGCGAATCAAGGTCGCCGATCAAAATATCCGGTGTGTATCCGTTTTTTATAAGCTCATAATATCCGCCGTCGCAGGCAATCAAAAGGTCGCCGTCTTTGGGTGAAAACGGCTTGAAGCCTTCGCCCGATGCTCCGACTATATAACATATTTTTTTCATAAATTGCTCCTGAGTGTATACTTAATTACATCATACCCTTTAATTATATATATAATAAGAACAAATATTAAATTTTAATTAGCAGAATAAATTTAAATACTTTGTGAAACAATATTTTTGTAATGAACGAAAGGATGTAAAGCTGTGAAAAACAATAAAAAAATAGTTTATCCCGAAAAGCTCCCCTTTGAAGATGACGACGAAATAGGCTCTGTTGCATCATCCACAGAGTGTACAGGACTTGCCCCGTCACTTCCTATGTATGAAAATGAGGCGATGTCATACCGTGATATATACAATATCCCCGTAGAGCCGAGAGTAAAAGAGCCAAAGGGTAAAAAAAACTGAAATATGCAAAAAAACACTTACAAACGTAGGTGTTTTTTTGATTTTGGTATTTACAAATTCCGTTTTGTGGTATATAATTGTCAATATATATGTTTATGCTTGGGAGCTTGAAATGAATATCGGTTTTGATCACGAAAAATACGTTAAATTACAAACAGAGCACATTTTAGAAAGAATAAAAAAATTCAATAACAAGCTGTATCTTGAATTCGGCGGTAAGCTGTTCGATGATATGCACGCTTCCCGTGTTCTTCCGGGATTTAAGCCTGATGCAAAAATAAAGCTTTTGCAGAAGCTTAAGGACGAAACGGAGATAATCGTCATAATCAATGCCGCTGACATTGAAAGAAAGAAGATACGTGCCGATTTCGGAATTACATACGATGCCGATGTTATGCGTCTTATAGACAATCTGCGCTCACTCGATATATACGTAAGCGCAATTGTTATAACTCAGTACAAAGGACAGCCCTCGGCTGATATTTTTAAGAAAAAGCTTGAAATAAGAGGGGAAAGAGTATTTGTACACCGCTGTATAAACGGCTATCCCAATGACATAGATACTATAGTAAGCGATGAAGGCTACGGTGCAAACGAATTTGTACCCACTACTCGTCCGCTTGTTGTTGTGACAGCTCCGGGCCCCGGTTCAGGTAAGCTTGCAACGTGCTTAAGCCAGCTTTATCACGAGCATAAAAGAGGAGTCACGGCAGGATACGCAAAATTTGAAACGTTCCCGATATGGAATCTCCCTCTCAAGCATCCGGTAAATATCGCTTACGAAGCCGCAACGGCTGATTTGCGTGACGTTAATATGATAGACCCGTATCACCTCGATGCCTACGGTGTCACGACTGTAAACTACAACCGTGACGTTGAGGCTTTTCCCGTTTTGAAAAAGATACTTCACAGAATAACAGGGGAAGACTGCATATACAGATCACCCACCGATATGGGTGTCAATATGGCAGGAAACAGTATTATTGACGACGAAGTGTGCAGAGAAGCATCAAAGCACGAGGTCATAAGAAGATACTTCAAGGCTTATTGCGATTATAAAAACGGTGCGTGTGACAAGGATGTGGTACACAGACTTGAAAACCTTATGCAGGAGCTTGGTATTGACGTTACCGACCGTGAATGTGTAAATGCGGCAAGAAAAAAAGAAAAATCAACAGGCATAAATGCAGTTGCAATACAGCTTGCCGACGGCCGTATCATATCGGGTAAAGCAGGTGAGCTTCTGACAGCTCCCTCGGCAGCACTTGTAAACGCTTTGAAGGTGCTTGCCGATATTCCGAAGGGTATGCACATACTTTCTCCGTTTGTTTTAGAGCCGATAACATCGCTCAAAAAGTCACTCGGCGACAAGGTTACAGCACTCAATATCCACGAAACGCTTCTGGCAATGTCGCTTTGCCGCACGATGAATCCGCAGATGGATTACATTCTTTCAAAGCTTCCCGAGCTTTTCTACTGCGAGGCGCACAGTACAAAAATGCTCCCTGCATTTGAGGAAGCATATTTTAAGAAATTGAAGATGAATCTCACGTGTGATCCCGAATTTATGACAGAGGATCTGTTCATTCAATAATTATTTGCTTTGAAACGTCATGGTCATACATGGCGTTTTATCGTATTCAACACCGTTTTTGTAGCATACCACACCGTTTTCTTTTGCATCGTCCGTCTTGTCACCCATAAGAATAACACCGCCGGAATTACTGAGCGATATCACGATAAGATATTCACCCGCGGGGGGTGTTTTTGTGCTTGGAAATGACATAGCCGTAATAGCGCCTATCTCTTTTTTGGAAAGAGGGCTGAGAGTGTATGTGTCATACGGCTGTGCGTTTACCGTTGTTTCATAATCATTTGACCACTTGTAAAGCGCAATTTTTGCGCTGCACATACCACCCGAGGAAAAGGCGTGCAGATCAAGAGAATGGAGCTTGTTTTCCGCAGTGAATCGAACAGCGTATTTGTCTTCGCCTGCTGTAATAAGCTCATCGGAATTTTTGTGATCTGCTAATACTATCTTTTCTTTTTTTACCGTTATCGGTGTGCTTGATGATGTGTCATTCGGTACATCAGCATTCGTAATCGTTCCGCCCGCATCGCTTCCGATACTGTCAGATGTATCAGCGCAAGACGTGGAAAGTATTATTATAAATATAAGAATAACAGCAAAAATATTTTTTATCATTGTATTATCACCTGCATTTTTTTAGAAAATTATACACAAAAAAATTATCGATGTCAATAGAAACAGAAAATACAGAGGAGCAAAATGAAAAAGAACGAGGAAAAAACGAACGTAATGAGAGTCCTTGACTCTAAAAAGATAAAATACAACAGCTTTACATATCTCGACAGCGGCGTTGTAAGCGGTATTGAGGTTGCACGTGTTATAGGACAAAATCCCGATATGGTATTTAAAACACTCGTAACAGAGGGCGCATCAAAGAAAAATTACGTTTTTCTTGTCCCCGTTGAAAAAGAGCTTGATTTAAAAAAAGCCGCCAAAACAGTCGGAGAAAAGAGCGTTTCGATGATAAAGTCAAAGGAGCTGTTACCGCTGACAGGTTACATCCACGGCGGTTGCTCGCCGATAGGTATGAAAAAGCTTTTTAAAACCGTTATCGATTCTTCCGCATCACATTATGAAACGATATTTTTCAGCGGCGGAAAAATAGGATACCAAGTCGAGCTTTCACTTTCTGATCTTGAAAAATGCGTGCCGTTTATATTGGCGGATATAGCTGAAAATAAATAATTTTGTGAATTATTTTGAAACGTTGAAGAAAAAGGGATTGACAAAATAAAATAACTATGATATAATCGCAAGGTAAACGCAGAGATGCGGAATAGTAAGCAAATACTCTTACATACAGAGAGGTGTCGGTAGGTGCAAGACACAGTGAGAAGTTTGCCGAACTCACCGCGGAGCGGCTGATATGAAATTAGTAGTGTCAGACGGGAACTCCCGTCACAGAGTTAAGATGTATTTGCATCTGAGGGGCATCCTTTAGGGTGAAGAAGAGTGGTACCGCGGAAGCGTAATTATTCACGTTTTCGTCTCTTTGTATAAGCAATGAGACGGAAGCGTTTTTTATTGCCTTTTAAAAGTTAATTTACTTATATTTTATATTTGGAAGGAGTTTTTCAAAATGAAAAAAATCAATATTTCGGACATCACACTTAAAAAGCTTGCAGGCGAGCGCAAGGTCAATCTACTGTTTCGTGAAAAGTCAGCCGTTGCAAACTGTGCCGATATAATCGGTGTTGATGCCGTTGAATTGCCTGCCATAAAATCTCTCCGTGAGGATACTATAATATATAAAACCATTGCTAAAAATATAAGAAATGCAACGCTTTCTATTGCCGTAGGATTCAATACCGAGGATATTGCACCGGCTTGGGAATGTTTAAAGGATGCAAAAAATCCCCGCTTGCGCATTGAGCTTCCCGTGTCAACCATTCAGATGGAATATACATATCATATCAAGCAAGCGAAGATGCTCGAAAGAATTGCAGAGCTTATAAAGGCTGCAAAGGAAGTTTGTAACGACGTTGAATTTTCAGCGCTTGACGCAACGAGAGCAGATGACGACTTCCTCATTTCCGCTGTTAAAGAGGCAGAAGCAAACGGTGCTACAATGGTTACCGTGTGCGATGATGCAGGTGTTTCAACCCCTGATAATATCGCCTCACTCGTTGAAAAGGTAAAGAGTGCTGTAAGTATTCCCGTATACGTTCAGGTGTCTGATAAAATAAATATGGCTGTAGCATCTGCGTTTTCCTGCATTGCAAAGGGTGCTGACGGTCTTAAATGCGCAATGCTCGGAAATGATGTGCTCCTGATGGGTGAAATATCCGATGCCATCAATACCTGCGGCGCACAGATAGGCGCTGAAATTAAGCTTAACAACACAAAGATACACGCAAGCATCGACGATATGGTATCAAGCATAAGCCACGATGTTGATGAAACTGACAGCACGGTAAGCGAAAAGAAGAAGATACTTCTCGACTTTGATTCAACAACGGTACAGGTTGCGCAGGCGGCTTCCTTGCTTGGATATGAGCTTTCAGATTCCGACATCGGTAACGTTCACAAGGCACTCAAGCAGGTGTGCGACAAAAAGGGAACTGTAGGCTCAAAGGAATTTGAAGCGCTTATCGCAAGCTCTGCGATGCAGGCGCCCTCAACATACCACTTTGAAACTTATACAACTACAAGCAGTAACGTATCAAGCTCAATGTCGCAGGTAACACTCAAGCGTAACGATGAGATGATCTGCGGTGTAAGCAACGGCGATGGTCCTATCGACTCCGCTTTCCGTGCTATTGAACAGTGCGTGGGCCACCATTATGAGCTTGACGATTTCCAGGTACAGTCCGTAACAGAAGGCAAGGAAGCGCTTGGCTCAGCCCTCGTAAGACTCCGTAATAACGGTAAGCTTTATTCAGGTAACGGAACGTCAACGGACATCGTTGCGGCAAGCATCAGAGCATATATAAACGCACTTAATAAGATAGTATTCGAGGAGGCATAATATGAAGATAGTATTTTCGACTAAAAACGTAAGTCGGGCATCCTTTCTTGATACGTGCCGCTTCGCATACGATTATGGCTTTGAAGGCTTTGAGATATACGATGCTGTAAAGGAAAGAAACGATCATCACGACAGTATTTTAAGACGTGAACGTATTGCGGATGCTAAAAGAAAGCTTGTTAACAGAGGGCTCACCGTGTCGGCACTTCGTATGCCGTTGCCCGTTGAAAGCGACGACGTAACAGCTGAGCTTATCAAAAAGTACGTCGATATGGCAGGGGGCGCTGATATTGAAAACGTCATCGTGCGTGCAGAGGAAAATGTTTCATTTGACGTGCTTGACGAAAAGCTCACAGCCGCTATAAAGTCCGCTGAAGCGCTTGACGTTAATATATTGTTTGAAACTGTAGGACATCTTGCGCATACAGAAAATGTTATCGGTATCATAAATCATTTTGCTTCTGCTGTAATAGGCGTTGCGTGGAACGTAAGAGGAACGTATTTTGATGCAGAGGAAAGTGCTGAAACAACTATAAAAAACCTCGGCGCATATATAAAATACGTCCGACTCGGCGATATGAAGGACGGAAAAACGGTTCTTATCGGAGAGGGTGACCTTGAAGTAGGGAAGCTGATAAATGCACTTTCTTCTCTTAATTACGACGGATTTATCTGTGCCGCTTGGAACGAAGAAATAAGTGATGCGGACATCGTTCTTACTCATTTTACAAACTATATTTCCGATTTGAACAGAGCGAAAAAGTCGTATGACCACGCATACTATAACCGTGATAAAACAGGTACATTTGTATGGAAAAAGTACGATGTTATCGAGGCGACATTTTCCGACGTTCTTGACACAATGGCAGAAACATACCCCGACCAGTATGCGTTCAAATATCCGACTCTTGATTACACAAGAACGTATGAGCAGTTCCGCCGTGACGTTGACGAATGTGCCGCCGCCCTCATTTCCTTGGGTGTAAAGGCAGGCGACCACGTTGCAGTGTGGGCAACAAACGTACCGCAGTGGTTTATTACATTCTGGGCAACAACGAAAATAGGTGCGGTGCTTGTTACGGTAAATACCGCATATAAGATACACGAGATAGAATATCTGCTTAAACAGTCAGATACTCACACCCTCGTAATGATAGAATTCTGTAAGGACATCAACTATAAGGAGATCATAGAGGAGCTTTGTCCCGAGCTTAAAACACTTGAACCGGGCAAACCCTTGTATTCAAAAAATCTGCCTTTCTTGCGCAATGTTGTAACTGTCGGCTTTGATATGGACGGCTGTCTTACGTGGGAACAGATGCTTTCACGTGCAACTCTCGTTCCGAGAGATGAGGTGCGCCGCCGTGCATCACTCGTTAAGCCTGATGACGTATGTAATATGCAGTATACATCGGGTACAACGGGATTTCCCAAGGGTGTTATGCTTACACACCGCAATATAGTAAATAACGGTAAGACGATCGGTGACAGAATGGACCTTTCAACAGCCGACCGTATGATGATACAAGTGCCGATGTTCCATTGCTTCGGAATGGTGCTTTCGATGACGTCGATGATGACACATGGCGGTACGCTTTGCCCGATACCGTATTTTTCACCTAAATCTTCACTTGCGTGTGTCAACGATGAACGCATAACCTGCTTCAACGGTGTTCCCACGATGTTTATTGCGATGTTCGGCCACGCTGATTTTGCAAAGACGGATTTCTCATATATGAGAACGGGTATTATGGCAGGCGCTAACTGTCCTGCTGACCTTATGCGCCGTGCTTCCGTTGAGATGAATATGCGTGAGATAATCTCCGTTTACGGACAGACTGAGGCATCTCCCGGATGTACGATGGGTGAGGTCAACGAAGACCTTGACCACCGTGTGGAAACGGTCGGAAGTGCATTCCCCGGTGTTGAATGTAAGATAATCGATCCCGAAACGGGTGATGAGCTTCCCGACGGACAAAGCGGTGAATTTGTTGCACGCGGCTTCAATATAATGAAGGGCTACTACAAGATGCCCGAGGCAACAGCGCAGGCAATAGATGCTGACGGCTGGCTCCATTCGGGTGATATCTGTATGAGAACATCCGACGGCTATTATAAGGTAACAGGCCGTCTTAAGGATATGATAATCAGAGGCGGTGAAAACCTTTATCCCCGTGAAATTGAAGAATTTTACCTTACAAATCCCAAGGTGCGTGACGTTCAGGTCGTAGGCGTCCCCGACGAAAGATACGGCGAGGAATGTTGTGCATGGATAATACTTCACAAGGGCGAAACAGCAGATGAGAATGAAATGAGAGAGTTCGGAAATGCATATATCGCAAGACATAAAGTTCCAAGATACTTCTTGTTTGTAAACGAATTCCCGATGAATGCCGCAGGTAAAATACTCAAATATAAAATGCGTGATGAGTCCGCTGAAAGATTAGGACTTAAATAAACATAAAAACCGTCTTGATGTTACATTAAGACGGTTTTTGACGTTATTAAAATGTTGAAATGTTCAAGGTTTTATGGTAAGATAGAATAAATGGATAAAATTAGAAGGAGAGAAACGATGCGCTTTAAAAAACTTATCGCTTTAGTCCTTACAGCTATAATGCTTTTGGGCGTTACACCGCTTGGCGTTTTATCGGCAGATGTTGAAAAAGTGTCGGCAGATAACCGCTATACAGTACATCAAAATAAATACGCAGGCAAATATGACCTCTGGGAGGGAATATTTACGTACAGCTCGACTATGGGAACTGACAGAGATGCGGTTTATTACTACTCCGACGGATATTTTGAAACGCCCCCCGACGTTTACAACGAGCATTTGTCAACAATGTCCCTTGCGCTTGCAATGTCAGCGTTTAATGCCACAGCGACAGAATTTGATCTTTCGCTATACAATAAATATGCAAACAGCTTCAGAAATGCAAAACAGCTTTTGTCGGATATCGGATTTGAGGATAAGAATATCCGTGTAAACGATTCTTTTACAAGACAGCCGACAGATGACAGCATTGGCGTTATAATGGGCGCAAAGGAGTTATCTGTTGACGGATATATTTTGCTTCCTGTAATCGTGCGTGGCGGCGGATATGAAAGCGAGTGGGCAAGTAACGTCACCCTCGGTGAAAGCGGAGAAGCAAAAGGATTTTCGGAAAGTGCCTCAAAGGTCATCTCTGAACTTGAAAAATTCATTTTATCAGACCTTTCGCTCGATGTTGAGAAAGCACTGCAGGACGGACGTGTAAAATTTCTGGTATGCGGATATTCTCGTGCAGCAGCCGTTGCGAATATTACGGCAAAAAGACTGACCGATAAGTACGGGAAAGAAAACAGTATTTATGCGTATTGCTTTGAAGCACCACGCGGAGGTGCTGATTCTGCTGTGATAAACGAAGCGCATACATATAACGGACAGTATCTCAATATACACAATATAATCAATTCCTGTGACCTCGTAACGTATGTCGCACCTGAGAAAATGGGATTTATACGTTACGGAGTTGATCGTTTTATACCCGATATGAAAGACGATACGTGCAGCGCAAAGCGTGAAAAAATGACCTCACAGCTTGCACTTATCAATGACAGCATCGTTTTCAGTGACACATTCAGTCTTGCAACCTTGAATTATCTCGGCTTTGCTCTCGGTACGTCGGGAATATTTATGCCGCTTCAGAATGTGGAAGTTACAGCCTCGGAATGGCTTGCTGAGTTTATGAATGACCTTACAAAATGGACTACAAACGGTGAAAATGCAGAGGCTTGCCGTGATTTTTATGTGTCAAATAAATCATTCTGCGGTGAAGAATACGTGACGGTTGAAAAAGCCCTTCAGACGTTCACAAAGCTTTTGTTCGGTATGGAAAATTCGGAAGCTTTTGCCGATGCGATGATGCACCGTGTGAAAGCTTTGACAGAAAACAAAATGCTGATTGCGGACTTTTATATGTCTGTTGTAGGCTCTTGGGAAAAGCTCGAATATCCTAAACAAAAACAGTATCTGGATACAATATGGAATATACTTACAAATGAACAGCAGTACGAAGACGGAGCAAGCGTGCCCGGTATTACTGATTTTGTAAGCGAAAAAGAATCGGTAGAGCTTAAAAATTCAACATATACGCTTTTTGCTTTTTTATTCAGCTTTGTGAATAAGGATAACACTACGGCAGCTATTGAAAATATTACATCCACACAGGTACATCTTGCAACGCTTTTGTATAATGCAGGAAATATTTTACAGTGTCACTATCCCGAAATATGTATGGCTTGGCTTCGTGCCGACGACAGCCATTATGAAAAAAATGACGAATTAAGATATGAAGATGCAGCGGTTTTACTTGATGTTGATAATGTAGTGATCCCTGCAAAAATCGAAGCGAGCGGTGAAAAAACAGCAGAAGGCATCAGCATTTCACTTGTGCCTTTAATGAACGGTAATGACGGCGAAGAGAAAAAAATATTAAACAGCGGTTTATCCTTATACTATCAGATATATGAAAACGGACAGCTTTTGAAGGAGTGGTCGCTTTATCAAACGCCCATAACGCTTGATAACAAAGAGGGAGCAGAATATTCAATAAAAGCCTTTGCCGCACATTTCGGCACGAAAACAGACGTTTTTGAAATTACACAGGAACAGATGATAATTGCAGAAGATGAAAGCAGCAGTACGATAATTATCATTTCATCAGTCATCATCGCCGTGCTTGCTCTCGGTGTCGGTGGTGTCATATACTTTAAAAAGAAGGAGAAAAACAATGCGTAAAAATTTCGGAGCAAAAACCTGGCTTTATCCAATGCCCGTGCTTATAGTCGGTACTTATGACGAAAACGGAAAGCCCGATGCGATGAATGCGGCGTGGGGCGGTATATATGACACGAACCTTGTTATGGTATGCCTCGACGACTCGCACAAAACAACGGAGAATATTAAGAAAACAAAGGCATTCACCGTAAGCTTTGCAACGGTAAATACGGTTGTTCCTTGCGATTATGTCGGTATCGTTTCCGCAAACGATGAACCCGATAAATTTACAAAAGCAGGATTTCACGCTGTAAAAAGCGAATTTGTAAACGCACCCGTAATTGAAGAATTGCCGATGGCACTTGAATGTAAGCTTTTAAAATTCAACGAGGATGGAATTTGTATCGGCGAAATCGTCAACGTATGTGCCGATGAATCCGTACTTGATGAAAACGGCAAGATAGATGCCAAAAAATTAGATCCTATCATCTATGACAGTACAACTCACGCATATTGGAATTTCGGTGAAAAGGTAGGCAAAGCATTTTCTGACGGTAAGAAATTAAAATAACAAAGTGAGGATTGTTGGAATGAGAAATATTCGATTTAAAGCTGTACTTTCCGCTTTAATGGTGATCTGCATCTGTTTTTCCTGCATACCGTTTTTTGAAATTGACGTAAACGGTACGGGAAGTGAAATGGATATCAAGGTGTTTGACTATAACGTGTGCGCATATCCCGACCCTGCGAATATTGACAGAATGTTCAAAAAATTCCCCGACAGAACGATCGATGATTATTCGTTTGACAAAAGAGCAATACGTCTTAAAAAGCTTATAGACAAGTATTCTCCCGACGTTATCACTCTGCAAGAGGTCAATTATCAATGGTTTCCGTATCTTGTAAGCGAATCAAGCACACGTCTTACAGACAAATATGCCTACGTCGGCATAAGCGGAAACGGAAACACGGGCGGCACGGGTACTGCAAGATGGGATCTTTACAATCTTATCTTTTATAATACGGATAAATTTGAGCTTATCAAAAGCGGTGACTTCTGGCTTTCAACAACACCCGACGTGCCGAGCCGAAACACACCCTCATCACAGTGTATGAACCGTACCTGCACGTGGGCAATACTGCGTGATAAAGAAACGGGAATTGCATATTTTCAAGCAAATACACATTTAACAACGTGTACTGAGGAATATTCGGTTCACCAATCACAGATACTTTGCGAGCAGGTTGAAAAGCTCTCTTGCGGACTTCCCGTTATCGTTACGGGCGATATGAATATGAGCACGGTAATGAACGGTAAGGCATACGGTTGCTTCACGGGATTCGGATATGCTGATGCAAGATTTGAATCTGACGTTACAAAAACAGCAAGCACGTGGCGCTCATTCGGTTACTACACGACACGCTTTTTGCCGAATACGATAGACCACCTTTTCGTAAAGGGAAGTATCGATATGAAGCTGTATAAGAATTTGACGGAAAGCTTTGATAAAAATTATAATATAATCGATGATTATGACAGCATAATCGCAAACGGTGAGAAGTTCGGTTACGATTTGTCCGACCATATAGGTATATATTTTGAAGGAACGGTAAGAAACGATTTTTCTGTATGGGACGGAAAAACGCCGACAAAAGCACCCGAAACTTTTGTTAAAGAGGGAAATACTTATTATCTTAACGGTGCCGATGCGCTTGCATATTTTGCTTATACCGTAAATGAGGGCGAGCCGTATATCGGATGTAATATAAACCTCATGACAGATGTAAATCTTTTGAATTTCAAGTGGACGAAAATAGGCGGTACAAAGGGAATTGACAATCCGTTCAGAGGCAAATTCAACGGTCAGGGCCATAAGGTACACCATTTGTATATTGATGAAAATACGGAACGCTCGGGCTTTTTCGGTTACGTAAGCGTTGCGGAAATTCGCAACCTCGGTATTGAGTCGGGAGTCATAAAGTCATCTGACTGGGCGGTAGGCTCTATATGCGGTATATGCACAAGCGGTACGATCATCGAAAACTGCTACAGTAAAGCGGACGTTATAGGCAGCCGCGGTGGAATAGGCGGAATTCTCGGCGCATCGTGGAACGTTTCAACTGTTCGTAATTGCTATTATACAGGAAATATCTCTTGTACAAGAACATCGGGACAGCAGGGCGGAGACGTTACAATCGGCGGCATCGTCGGATTTGTTTCCGCAAGCTACGGCGAAAAACAGGTGGTCAATATCAACGCCTGCTATTATGCAGGACAAAAGATCCTGAATACAAATGATACTGTAAACAGAATTTATTCAGGGGCGATATACAGTAAAATAGCTAATCCTTCATCATCTGAACCCACATACACTCTTACAGTTGATGTTTCAGGCTGTCTTTACCCTGAAAATTCAATAATTTCCCCCACTTCTGACAAACGCACAAACACAAAAAAAGAAACCGGATATATTTCTCCCGGAACACACGGCGATGACTTTGAAAAGCTGAATTATTTAAACGGTTATACTGATGACGTTAGCTGTGTAAACGGCGGTTACCCGATTCTTTTGTGGCAGGGAGAAAAACAGTCAGTAATCCCGAATGACGGTGAAAATTATTACATAAGCGATAAAGATGAGCTTTTATCGTTTGTATACGATGTCAATACGGGAAAAAATACGTATAAAGGCTGTAACGTATATCTTTTAGCTGATATGTATCTCGAAAACGAAAAATTCACACCGATTGGCACGTCAGAGAACCCCTTTGAGGGACATTTTAACGGCTTGGGACATAACGTATACGGGCTTTACATAAGCGAGCAAAAAGATAATGTGGGATTTTTCGGATATATAAATAATGGTACAGTTGAAAACCTCGGTATTGCAAGCGGTTCTGTAAAGGGCAGATATTCCGTCGGTGCGCTTGTCGGATATCTCGGCACCGGCTCAAGCATTAAAAAGTGCTATTCACGTGCAGATGTGTTCGGTATAACAAACGTCGGCGGTCTTGTAGGCTCGGCGGGTGCTTGTGCTGTTGAGGATTCGTACGTCAACGGATACGTTTCGGGTATAAGCTTCGGTAAATCACTCGTTTCGGGCGGTTTGGTCGGTGTTGCCATAGCAGGCGATACATCATCCACGCTACATATAAAACGCTCATATTACGTCAACGATTTTGCAATGAATTCAAGCTCCACATCCCCGACGGGTGAATATAAGAGTTATCTTGTCGGCGAGATAGCAGGCGGTGCAACATCGGGCAATATCTGCGTTGCGCTTGACCACTGCGCAAGTCAGTATACATCAAAGCAGCTCTCCTCTCAAATAACGAACAATACTCAAAACTCAAACGTTTATCTTTACACGGGTAAAAATGCGCTCGGTACTGATAAGCTGAACAGTAACGGAAATACGAACTTTATCGAAGATACTTCAAATATAAATGATAAATACCCCGTGCTTTATTGGCAGGCAAACGGCAAAAGTCAGGAAATGACGGATGCTGTAATGTCAAAAAGCGGATGCGACTATGTCATGTTTGAAAATGTCGCCGTTCAAAAGGGCGGATATGTAACCATTGCAGTCAGCACGAAAAATACTGTTGGTATAACTGATATATCCTTTGACCTTAATTATGACGGAGCATTTGAAATAACAGAGGTCTACGGCGGTGAGCTTTCGGCGAAAAACGGCACAGGCTATGATATAGCTTTAAGCGGTGAACCTACAGGATCACATACCGTTGCATATATCACGCTCCACGCTAAAGATACCCCCGAAGGCGTGTATACCTTTAGTGCCGACAATATAACGCTTATCAGCGAAAACGGTGCTGTCGCAGCGTTTTCCGAAGCCTTCACGGTAAGCGTTGAGGATTACGTTTTGGGGGACGCAAACGGTGATAAGATCATCAACGGTAAAGATATGATAAGAATCAAAAAATATCTTATCGGTGAAAACGTAAAGATCGGTACTTCCGCATCGGATTTGGACCGAGACGGAAAAATCACAGAAGCAGACCTTTCGCTGCTTTCCGATATGATAATGGAAAAATAACAGTTTTCAATAAAAAACATAACCATCGGTTTTGTTCCGATGGTTATGTTTTTTAATATGTTTTTTTCTTTACTATGTCGAGAATTCTTACGATTCCGGGGCTTATAGCGATATTGGCGATAAGCTCAAACACAAAGTTAAGACCGACGAAGAAAACGATAAGATACATTCCTACAGAAACGCCTTCAGCCGCCGCACCTGCACTGACGGTATCCATAAAAAATACGAGTGAACCGAGAAGAAATATTCCCGTGTTGACTACAGGACACACTATCGCACTTACTACAACCGCAAGATATCGATTGAATCTTTCAAGCAACTTATACACAAGACCTGCGCAAAGTCCCGAAAGAATACCCTTTATCATTACCGTGATGACCGTTCCGGGAATACTTAGTCCGAACCAGAAGACCGCATCAGGTGTTGCGAAGAATACAGCGCCTGCTACAGCGCCGAGCAATGCCCCTGCAAATGGGCCGCATAAAGTCGCACCTATTACAACGGGAACCAATGTCAGCGATATTGAAGCCAAGCCGCCGATTTTAATAAACCCACCGTAATAAGCAAGCACTGCTGTTATTGCCGAGAGCAACGCAAGCAGAACGAGCTTTTTTGTGTGCACGCTTTGTTTGTCTGCCTTTTTCATAAAAATTTCCTCCTTGCTGTCGTCCGCCGTTTGCGGTACAACGCATATAAATTTATATTATCCCTCGCTTGAGGGTTAATAACCAACAGTTATTTGTTTTTGCCGTAAATAATATTAAGTCCTTTTAAAACGAGATTTTCGTCAATGGTTATACTGTGCTTACAATGCGGGATTATAAGATGTGCAACACCGCCCGTTGCGTATACGGGAAGCTCTGCACCGATCTCGTTCTTTATGCGGTCTATCATTCCGTCTATCATTGCGGCATTGCCAAAAATGACACCCGAGCGCATACTGTCAGATGTATTTTTTCCTATGACAGATCTCGGCACTTCAAGCTCAACCTTAGGAAGCTGGGCTGTGTTTTCGGAAAGAGCATCAAGACCCATAAGTACACCGGGTATAATTGATACGCCTATAAAAGCGCCTTTTTCGCTCATCACCGTCATTTTTGTGGCAGTTCCCATATCAACGATAAGGGAAGGACTTCCGTATAAGCTGTGTGAAGCAACGCAGGCACAAATAATATCCGCACCGACTGAAGACGGTGTATCACAGTGAATATTGATACCTGTCTTAACACCGGGGCCTACAAATAACGGCTCAATACCCCAGATCGTCTTTACTGCTTCCTTTATAACGGAATTCAAAGGGGGAACGACCGACGAAATTACAGCACCGTCTATACCTTGCCTTTCGATTCCGCGAACGGCTAAAATACCGAGTATTTTACTTGCATATTCATCTGCGGTTTTTCTTATTTCGGTTGAAATGCGGACGACGAATGAAAGCTCGCTGCCAACAAATCCGCCAAGTGCTATATTTGAATTTCCGATGTCTATAGTCAGTATCACGGGTGTTCCTCCTTTCATCACTTTCTGACAGCGCATATTATATCACGGTTTTGTGAACTTTTCAACCATTATATCACAGCATCGTTGAAGACAATATTTTATTTAAATAAAAATAAATCAAATACTTGCAAAAAACATCTTTAGTGTGTATAATAAAAAAAACGATGCGATAAACCGATTATACGGAGGAAAATATGATAACACCCGCTTTTTCTTTTAAATATAACGGTGTGCCTTTCGATGAGCTTCAAAAGACAGTTACCGAAACAGAAGAGGGAATACTTTATACACTTGAAGACGGTTTGCAGATAGAGTGTCGTATTGAAAGATTTCCAAAATATAATGTCATCAAATGGACAAACTATTGGTATAATAACACAGAACACGAAAGCGGTATTGTCAGCGACCTTTGGGACTGTGACACAGAGGCTGTCTTTGATGCTGACCCTGCAAAAAACAGAAGAAACAAGCATTCCGTATGGGTAACAGATACGCTTAAGCTTTACATAACCGACGGTGCGAATATAACAGACTATGATAATATGGCGTACCCTACACGTTTCTGGCCCAATGAAACGCTTAAAGCCTCAAATCATTCGGGCAGAAGCGGAATGGGAACATCACCTTTTTTTGACCTAAACAGACAGGAAAAGGGCATCTTGATGGCTGTTGGCTGGACAGGACAGTGGAATGCACAGTTTGAGCGTGGTGATAAAGACGTACGGATTATGTCAAGAATTGAGGGCGTAAAATTCTATATGAAGCCCGGAGAAAGATTCAGAACGTCATCCGTTACCATTCTTGAATACGAAAACGGGCAGGATAACGCACACAATGCGTGGAGAAGATACATAAAGGAATACGTTTCACCCGTCGGCAAACAAGAAAGAGATAAAGAATGTCCTTTTTCCGCAATTTTTTGGGGCGGTGTGCCGTCGGATGTCCTGCGCAAACGCTGGGAAAGAATACTTTCAGAAAAGCTTCCTTTTAATTACTGTTGGATGGATGCAGGCTGGTATGAGCCTCTTTCCGGAATGACGTGTGCAGAACAGTCTGCCGAGTGGGGTAAGGTCGGCAGATGGGAAGTGAATAAAAAATATCACCCGAACGGCTTGCGTGATGTTGTTGATTGGCTTGCTGAAAAAGGTATAAAATTTCAGCTTTGGGTAGAGCCTGAGCATATACACCTTGACGTTGAGCCGTGGACTGAATATATGAGGCCTGCACACAATCCCGAGGATAAAAACGTCATAATTGCTCTTGGTAAGGACGAGGTCGCAGATCAGCTTATCGAAAAGATAAGCAAGCTTATCGAAGAATTGGGAATAACATTTTACCGACAGGATTATAACATAGGACCTATTCCGTTCTGGAGATTAAATGACGAAGAAAACCGTGAGGGTGTAAACGAGATAAAATATATCAACAACCTTTACCGCTTCTGGGATACGCTTCTTGAAAGATTTCCGTATCTGCTTATCGACAACTGTGCAGGGGGAGGACACAGAGTTGATATTGAATCCCTTGCAAGGTCTGTAACGCTTTGGAGAAGTGACTACTGCAGTATATGGGACAATGCTCCCGAGGGTTATCAGCTTCAGACAATAGGAAACGCTTGGTGGTATCCGTATTCGGGTGTCGGCTATGGCCCGACGCTCGGTGACACATACAGCTTCAGAAGCGCATACGCACCCGGTATGACTATCCGCACGTGGGAGCACGTGGACGATGAATGGGATGTCGGTGCTATGAATGAGCCTTTTGAATGGGCGAGAAAGTATTTTAATGAATATTTGTCAGTTCAGCACTATTTAACGTGTGACTTTTATCCGCTTATCAGAAATTCGAAGGAAACGATCTCGTGGTCAGCATCGCAGTACGACGAGCCTGAAAGCCAAAGCGGAATTATTCTTGCATTCAGACGTGAGGAATGTCCGTTTGAGTCAGCTACCGTGTCGCTCGGCGGAATTCAAGGCGATAAGCTGTATGAATTTACCGACGTCGATACTAATGCAATGCTTTCACTTATGGGTTCCGATATTATTAAATACGGTATGAAGCTTAGAATACCGAATAAAAGACAGTCGATTCTTATTAAATATACATACAGATAAATAACTGACGGCTTGCTCAAATTCGTGCAAGCCGTCAATTGTTATAAATCAGTAATTAATCATAAAACTAATATTAACGTATGGTTTGTATTTTCTGCGCCTTGCCCGTCCCCCCCCACAGTTCGCACGGCGAACAACTGTTACGCCTGCGAACTGCCCACGGGCGAAAGGCGCAGATTTCCTTCGGAAATCTATATATAATTTTTATGAGTATTAGACTTTATCAGAAGATTCTAAAATGTATAAATTTTCTCCGTCTGTTATCATAGATCTTTTATTGTTATATATCGAATTTAATGATTGTAAATTTTCCACGAATGGCAACATCCGGTTTTCTTTAAGTGTTTCGTATTTTTGTAATTTTCTTTCTATCGTGTCTTGATTGTGTTTTTCTATTGAGTCACCGATACTAACAAGCATCTTATTTGCAGAAGTTTCTTTAAGTAAAGGAATATTTTCCATAGCCTTACCTAAATCTTTTGCAGCATTACCGACACCGGAAAGGATTTTTGATTCAAATGCTGAATGTTGGTAATTTGATATTTGAGAATGACATTTTAAGTAAAGCGATTCGTAACGTTTTATCATTACAAGCATCTTGCTTATTGTGGTTTCCAAAGTAGTTGCATCAAAATTTTTTCGAAGTAATATGTCTAAAAAAGTGCTAAACGCAAATATGTAACAAGCGAGTTGGTATTCTGCAAGGTGATATGAAACAGAATTAAGTGTATTTTGAGCATCTTTTACGTTATGAAATGTTGTTTTATTTTGTAATTCTGTATCAAGTTGCTGTTGATAAAATTCAATATCTTGATATGCTGCGGTTTTTATTGACAATATAGTATTTATTCGTGATATACAAAATGTATCATTGTCACAGTCACGGTTTGACTTGTAATCTTCTAAAATTTCTGACAGCATATTTAAATTTCCGCGTTGAGATGCTTGTTTTTCTTGCTTTAAAAACTGTAAAATATCTTCCACGCTTGTCTGTATATAACCTAACTTTTTCTCTATTGAATTTAAAGCGACTGCAACAACTATTAACATAGGATCAATGGGTAAAGTTGTTGTGGTTGTTTCTATCATAGGTATGTTGTCGATTTTTTTATATCCCATTCTTCCTTTAATAACATGTTTGCCCTGTGGATTGATTTGCATAATATTTCCGACTGTTACACCGTCTTTTTCTGCAAGAAAACCGGAAATATTTTTAGGATTGATTCCGATGTATAACGGTTTATCTGTTGCCATTGTTTTACTTGCGGTAGATACAATAGTTCGTGCTTGTTCAGGTAGTTGTGAAAACACAGCTCCCAATGCAGAAAGTTCTGTTATAGGGATTTTTTTGTATGAAGATAATTCTTCGCTTTTAATGTCGAGGACTGGAAATGCATCACTTTCAAACGGAATAGGAGAATTGTTACAGTTTGAATTTGATTTCCCGATTATTTTGTTTAATATATCTTTTAATGCCATTGTAAACCTCTGATATATCTTTGAAAAATGTAATTAGAGCGAATTTTATTATACTTAATATATTATCATATAAAGTGACTGCTTTTTTCAATGTGAAAATATGAACAACACGAAAATTCCCGAACGGAATGTTCGGGAATTTGTGAATTATTTTATATTTTCTTGCTTGCAAGGTGTTCGTCACGTGCGCTGACACGGCCTTCTTTCTTAATGTCGCCTGCTTTTGTAAGGGCGATCTTTGTGAGGAACGGACCGAATATCTCATAAATAAGCACGGCGAAAAGTGTAATGTTGCGAACTATAGCGCCGTCAGAGCCAAGTTCAATTGCCTTGATCGCCATACCGAGCGCAACACCGGCTTGCGGTAACAAAGTAATGCCGAGATACTTAATTATATTTTTATCGCATTTTGTCATAATTGCACTGATTCTTGCGCCGTAATATTTACCGATAGAACGTGAAATTATGTAAACGATACCTACAATAACGACAGCTACATCGGCGAATACGGAAAGCTCAAGCTCAGCACCGCTGATAACGAAGAAAAGGATAAGTATAGGCGTTGTCCACCTGTCCGCTCTTTCCATAAGCTCCTCTGAAACGTCGCAGATGTTGCAGAAAACTGTTCCGAGCATCATACACGCAAGCAATGACGAAAAGCCAACGTGAACGGGACCTAAATCAAATTTAAGGCAGGATATTGCAACTGTCATCATAACGAACGTAACGGAAACTGCCATACGCTTTGAACGTGAATGGAAATATCTTTCGCAAAGCGTGAACAAAAGTCCCATAATAAAACCAAGAAGCAAAGAAGCAATAACTTCGATTATCGGCTCTAAAATTACCGATAAGATATCGACTTTTCCGACGCTTAACGATTTTGCAATGCCGAATGAAATAGCAAAAACCACAAGTCCTACAGCATCGTCAAGCGCAACTACAGGGAGCAAAATATCAGTAACAGGTCCTTTTGCCTTATACTGCTTTACGACCATGAGCGTTGCCGCAGGGGCAGTTGCGGTTGCAACGGATGCTAAAACGATTGCGGCAGGCAAGGGAAGAATGTCGGGCATTGCGTAGTGAAGAACGATAAGCACACCATCAACTACAGCAGTTGTAAAAATCGCCTGAAATACACCGATAATGGTTGCTTGCTTGCCGATCTTTTTCAGCTGTGCCAAGCGGAATTCGTTACCCATCGCAAAAGCGATAAATCCGAGCGCGAGGTCGGATATAATGCCGAAGCCCTCAAGCTGTTCTGTTGTTATTCCGATACCCGGAATGTGGAGCGCACCGAGCACGAATGGCCCTATAAGTACACCTGCAATAAGATATGCGGTAACAGCGGGAAGCTGTACCTTTTTGACAACTCTCGAAAGCAGAAGCCCTGAAAGCAGGGCAATAGACAAGCTAAGCAAAATACTTGCTGTATGTGTCATAAAATAATACCTCTTTAATACATATATTTAAATTTTGAATCGACAAAATTCATCGTCCAAAATAATATTATATCACGTATATTTATAAAAGTCCATACCTTTTATTAAAAAACATCAATGAAAAAAACGTATAAAAAGAATATTTTTTATCACATATTGACATTTTACCTTAAATATGATATACTCATAAAACATCTCAATGATCGAAATTGGTATATTCCTGCAATATGGGCAGGTGTTTCTACCAACCGCCAATAACGGTTGACTACCTTTTGAAATTTTATTTTCGGAGGGTTTTATGAACATATATCTTGAAATATTCGGTTACATCGGAACAGCTCTTGTCATCATTTCCATGATGATGACATCGGTTTTGAAGCTTCGCATTATCAATATGTGCGGCGGAGTTATCAGTCTTATTTACGCCGTTCTTACGAATACGTGGCCCGTTGCAGTGCTCAACGCTTGTCTTGTTTGCATAAACTTTGTGCAAACGATACGCAAGTTAAGGAAGAAAGACAGCCTTACGTTTGCAAAAGTTTCCACATCAGACGGTTCTTTCAAATATTTTCTTTCATACTTTGAAAATGACATAAAGAAGTTTTTGAATGCTGATGATCTGAGTGCAGATGATTCTGTATATCTTATTTTCAGCGCAAACCAAACGGTGGGATTTATTGCAGGCGAGAAAAACGGAGCAGAGTATAAAGTCAAGTCTTACTACGCAATACCTCAAAACCGCAATAAAGATACTGAAGCGGCTTTATTCTCATATTTGAAAAAAGAGGGAACAGATACCCTTATCGGTTTTGACGGTAATAATGTAATTAATATATAATGCGAATATATTTTAAAACGACAGCTTTCGCTGTCGTTTTTTACATTTTGCAACCTGTACAGAACAAAAAGTAAAATTTATCAAGAAAAATGTAAAATATACTTGACATTTAGGAAATTATATGATACAATACAAAGCACAGGAGGGAGCTATGAAAAATAAAAGAATTAAGATAGCAAGGATCGAATGCGATATGTCGCAGGAGGATCTTGCAAAGGCGGTCGGGGTAACACGCCAGACGATAGGCTCCGTTGAAAACGGAAGCTATAACCCTACACTCAAGCTCTGTATTGATATATGCCGTGCGCTCGGCAAAACACTTAACGATCTGTTCTGGGAGGAAGACAGTAATGAAGAAAGAAAATAATCAAATTAAACCAATGGATGAAAGACAAAGTGCGATAACAAATAAAGCGATAGTATTCGCTTATCTGTTTCTTGTTTTATGCTTGTTTATCGTAACTATTTATAAAATAGTAACAACATCAGAAGCGGGCTGGGAGCTTTTTGCGATAATCGGCTCAGCGGCGGTCATTTTGATTGCACGCAGTATTATGGGTGACGTTGAACAGCCGCTTGACTACAAAAACCGCCCATTGCCGACAGGTAGCAGTAAACCCGAAAGAATTGCACGAATCAAACATTATGCTGTCGGAAGCTTCTTTTTTGGCTTAACATTTGCTGTTATGGATGTTCTTCTTATGCTTTTTGGCGTAAATGAAATGACAGATATGGATCTGACCGAGGTAATATTTCCGAGTCTTGGCAAAGGCACAACGATAGCCGTTACTGCCGTAATCACATTTGTAACTATGTTTATCGTTTCATTTATATTCGATTATCTTATAGGCGAATTTTATAAGATCAAGCGCTATAACAAAATGATAGCAGAGCTTGACGAAGAGGATGATGAGAAATAATAAAACAGTCTCATACATTGAATATGTATGTCGCTCTGTGCGCCCCGCCCGTCCCCCCTCGATTTGCAAGCGGATATAATCCGTTTGCAAATCGCCCACGGGCGGAGGGCGCAGATTTTCTTCGAAAATCTATTTATATATTTAAATAACAAATTTTCACAAAAAAAGATGAAGCTTTGCACTAAAAGCCTCATCTTTTTATTTTGGTTTATTATTTTTTGTTAAACTTTCTGAGTGATTCTATCTGCTCACGCACTCTTACAGGGGCAGGTCCGCCTGCGCTCTTACGGTCTTCAACGCAAGTTGCAAGGTCGAGTGCGTGGTAAACGTCATTTTCGAATACGGGGCTGAACATCTTGTATTCTTCAAGTGAGAGGGAATTGAGTGTCTTGCCGTTTTCAATACAGTAAGCCACAAGTCCTCCCGTTACCTTGTACGCATCACGGAAAGGAATACCTCTTTTTGCAAGATAGTCTGCGCAGTCCGTTGCGTTTATATATCCGCCCTCTGCCGCTTTGTGCATAACGGCAGGCTTTACGGTCGATGTTTCAAGCATCTTTGTGAATATGGAAATACACGTTGAGGTGTTGTCGATTGCATCAAATACAGCCTCTTTATCCTCCTGCATATCCTTGTTGTATGCCAAGGGAAGTCCCTTCATCATAACGAGAAGCGTGTTAAGGTCGCCGTATACTCTTGCGCATTTACCACGTGTAAGCTCCGCTATGTCGGGGTTCTTCTTCTGAGGCATAATGGACGAGCCTGTTGAGTAAGCATCGTCAAGCTCAATAAACGAAAACTCAGCCGAGCACCACATTATCATTTCTTCCGAAAATCTCGAAAGGTGCATCATAATAAGCGAAAGGTCGAAGCATAATTCTATAACGAAATCACGGTCTGAAACGCTGTCCATACTGTTTTCCGTTATACAGTCAAATCCGAGTGAATCGGCAACCATCTGTCTGTTTGTCGGATAAGTCGTTCCCGCAACGGCACAAGCGCCGAGGGGCATCATATTTATTCTCTTATAAGTATCGTCGATTCTTTCGCAGTCACGTCTGAACATCTGACCGTATGCAGAAAGGTGGTGCGCAAACGTAACAGGCTGCGCTCTTTGCAAATGCGTGTAAGACGGCATTACGGTGTCGATGTTTTCATCTGCTTTATTGCAGATAACGTCGATAAGCTGTGACAGAAGCCCTCTTGTTTCCTTCGCCGCATCTCTTAAATAAAGTCTTATATCAAGTGCGACCTGGTCGTTTCTTGAACGTGCTGTGTGAAGCTTCTTGCCCACGTCGCCGATTCTTGATGTAAGTATCTGCTCAACATACATATGTATGTCTTCTGCATCGGAATCAAATGTAAGTGCACCGCTTTCAAAATCGGCAAGAATACCTTTAAGTCCTTTTATAATCGTTTCGCCGTCATCTTCTCCGATGATACCGCATTTTGCAAGCATACCTGCGTGTGCTATGCTTCCTAAAATGTCGTGCTTATACATTCTGCAGTCAAACGGCAGGGAAGAATTGAAATCGTTAACTTCGGACGCAAGCTCTTTTTTAAAGCGTCCCTCCCACATCTTCATAAGTTTCTCCTTTTCCCACTCATTCGGTAGGATCTATGTATTTAAAATATTTCTGCATATACTGAAGTCCCGAAATTATCGTCATAACAACGGTGAAGATCAGACATACGTAATCGATTATGTGATATTCAAAAACAAAACCGAGTGACGGCGGGAAAACAACGTCAGATACAAGCATATAAATTATGCAAACGCTTTGCGAAAACGTCTTGATTTTTCCGAGCATTGCGGCGGCAATTACCGTACCGTCGGAATTCTTTGCAACGAGTCTTACGCTTGTTACCGCAAGCTCACGGAATACCATAATTGCAAGGGAAATTGCAATGGTAAATTTCATATCGTTGAATTTCGGAATGTCGCTTCCGAGCATTGCCAAAAACGTACCGAATACGAGAAATTTGTCAGCCAACGGATCGAGAAATTTACCGAAATTAGTTACTATATTGTACTTTCTCGCCATAGAACCGTCGATAAAGTCCGTGATCGTTGCAATGAGGAACAGCACAGCGGCAACGAAATAATGCCACACCTGTCCTTCAAGGGGAAGAAGTATAAATGCCATAACGAACGGTATCATAATTATGCGAAGAACCGTAAGTCTGTTGGGAATGTTCATTTTGCTCATTATTTCGCCTCCTTTACTGATTCGCCTATAAGATCATAGCTTTCAAAATCTGTTATTCTGACCTTGACGTAATCGCCTGCTTTATATTTTGTTTTATCTCCGTCAACGTCGAAGAATACACAGCAGTCAACGTCGGGTGCATCGGCATAGCTTCGACCAACGTATGCACCTGCGGCGGCATCGTATTCATCGACAAGCACGTCAAGTATCTTTCCGACCTGTGATGCGCTGTATTCTTCTGCAATTTCTGCTTGAAGTGTCATTATTGTGTCGAGTCTTTCGTCCTTGATATCCTCGTCTATCTGTCCGTCAAAGTCAAATGCGGGTGTATCTTCTTCACGGGAGTATGTGAAAGCACCCAGACGCTCAAACTTCGTTTCCTTGACAAAGTCAACAAGCTCACCGAATTCTTCATCTGTTTCACCGGGGAAGCCGACGATGACCGTTGTTCTTATGACGATGCCGGGTACGGCATCACGCAGGCGCTTTATCGTATCCTTTATGACTGCGCTTCCGCCGTGGCGGTTCATTCTTGAAAGAACGTCGTCGTTTATGTGCTGTATCGGCAAATCGATATATTTCAAAACTCTGTCGTTGTCACGAATCTCTTCTACAAGCTCATCCGTTATCTTGTCGGGATAGCAGTATAAAAGTCTTATGTGAGGGATAGAGGTGTTTTCGCATATCGCACGGATAAGCTTGACAAGCGAATATTCACCGTAAATATCAACACCGTAGCGTGAGGTGTCCTGTGCTATGAGTGAAAGCTCACGTGTTCCGTCACGGTCAAAAAGCTTTGCTTCTTCAACGATATCCTCAATGGTTCTTGAACGGAATTTTCCTCTTATCAACGGAATCGCACAGTATGTACATTTGTTGTCGCAGCCCTCTGCAATTTTTATGTAAGCTGAGTGTGTAGGGATTGTTACCATTCTGCCGCCGCCTAATGGAGACGTGTTTTTGTCACCTGCAACAGTGCATCTTTCGCCCTTTACGGCACGCTCTACGACGTCGCATATCTCGTGTATGCTTCCGACACCGACAACAGCATCAACCTCGGGCATCTGCTCAAGTATCTGCTCACGGTATCTTTCGGAAAGACATCCCGTTACGATTATTTTTTTCAGTTTTCTGTGTTCTTTCAGCCACGCAATGTCTAAAATATTGTCAATGGCTTCTTTCTTTGCGCTTTCAATAAATGCGCAGGTGTTTATAATAATGACGTCGGCATCTATTTCCTCTGTCGTTATTTCATACCCTTTTTCATCAAGCAGATGGAGCATAACCTCGGTATCGACCTGGTTTTTACTGCATCCGAGCGAAACAAAACCAATTTTAAGCATCAGTACATCCTTATAAATATATTATCAAAATATCATATTAACATAGATATATTAAGAAATCTACTTATAATTTCAAAACAAATAAAGAAAATTGCCCGTACTTACGCACGGGCAAAGTGTTTTACTGTTCGGGAATTACGGGTGTATCAGGTATATCGGGTGTATTTTCTATCTTATCACTCAAAAGCACCTTTGTGATTGGGCTGTCTTTGCCGAGAATTATAGTCTTGCTTTCGCCCTTCATTGCCGCCTCAAGTGCTTCGATAGACAGTACGAATTCATAGAACGACTGCTTTTCGGATGTGTTGAATGCTTCGGAGAGAATACGCATATATTCGCCCTCGCCCTCAGCAATTATCTTTTCGGCATCTGCACGTGCATTTGAAAGTGAAACGCCGACCTGTTTGTCAACGTCAGTTCGTAACTGTGTTGCCTGCTTTTTACCCTCTGCACGGTACTGCTCGGCATCTCTCGTGCGCTCGGATATCATTCTGGTATATACGGCTTCCTCGTTTTCGGTAGGAAGGTCAAGACGCTTCATCTTGACGTCAACAACGCTTATGCCGTAATCCTTGGATTTTTCCATGACCTCTTGCTTGATCTCCTCGTAAATCACGTTGCGTTCTTCAGCGGGAAGATCGTTTATGATGTCATCCTGATTAAGCACACCCATTTTTGTCTTGAATGCGTTGTATGTTGTATCGTAAAGACGGTTTTCCGCAGCCGTCGTTGTGCTGACTGTCTGGTAGAACAAAAGCGGATCGTCTATCTGCCATGTGATATAGCTGTCAACAGTCATACTCTTTTTATCGAGTGTAAGCACCTCAGACGGGGGGATATCATAGAAAAGCATTGTTTTCGGGAACGTTTTTACAGTATCGATAAAGGGAACCTTGAAGTAAAGCCCCGGCTCTGATTTTGTGTCGATTATCTTTGAAAAACGTACCGTACAGCCGTATTCGTTTTCTTTAACTACGTAGAAGGTCTGTGATGCAACGGCTATAAGCACGATAAGAAGAAAAACGGGAATTGCTATTTTCAAAGTCTTTTTCATTGTCATTCAGCCTCCTTTGCGTTATTTACCATGAATGATTCAAGCGGCAAAAGCTTTTGAGTGCCGCCCTCGCCTGCATCTATGTAAAGCTTGACGTCGGGCAATATCTTGCTCAATGCTTCGTAGTACATTCTCGTGACCGTTGCTTCGGGGCTGAGCGCATACTGCTCATACATCGCACCGAACATTGCCACCTTCATATTTGCTTCGTTGATTCTTTCCTGCTTTTTAACTTCAGCTTCCTTGAGTATCTTGTCAACCTCTGCTTCCATCTTGGGAATTTCGGAATTCTTGTATGCTTCCGCAAGATTTATTTCGGCTTCCATACCCTGGTATGCGTTTACGACCTCCTTGTAAGCTTCGTTTACCGCATCCGTGGGAAGCTCTGCATCCTGAATACGTACGTCAGTTACGATAAGTCCGATATCGTATCCCTCAAGCTCTGCTATTGTCAGGCTCTTTATTTCCTGCTGAAGTGTGGCTTTGCTTGACGTAAGAACGTCATCAGCCTTCGCTGAGCCGATTACGTTTCGTATCTGGCTTTGCACAAGGTTACGCAGTATCATTTCGGGATCTTTGGAATTAAAAAGGAATTTAACAGGGTCTGATACCTTGTATTCAACGAAGAAGTCAACGTTTACAATGTTCATATCTCCCGTTATCATTTTGCTTTCCTTTTCAACCGTTTCAAATACGGTTGCGTCGGTAGAATCGCTTCTGTAGCCTATCTCAAGCTTTCTTGAAATGTTAACGTCAACGATGTGAGCCTTCTGCACACCGAACGGTATTTTAAAATGCATTCCCGCATCGGCAACAGAGGACACCTTTCCGAATGTTGTGATTACCGCCTGCTGTTTATCGTCTACCGTGTAGTATGACGTAGAGATAAGCACTACAGCAAATATGATTATCACAGCGGCAATTATGATGCCCTTTAATTTTCCTGCGGAAAATTTCGTTTTGTCAAAAAATTCTGCTTTCTTCATAGCAAGTCCTTTCTTTATTTAATGTGGCAATATTTTACCATTCTAAAGTATGTTAATCAAGTTAATTAATAAGAATTTTTATTGACAATAAGATTAACACATGTTATAATGTTAAAAAACTTCCCGGAAAGCGAGCATTATTCTTATGAAAAAATCACAAACGCTTGCGCTCTTTCTTGCGCTTGTAATGATAATATGCGCTTTGTTGCCATCGTGCTCGGACTCATCATCTGATGTCACGTCGTCAAGCGATACAGTACAAGTCGAGGAATCATCAGAAATTAAAATCACGGATGTTGAAGCACTTTCATCTCCCGCAGGACTTCTCATCAACGTCGCAATTCCCGACGGCATTGAGTACAGCGGTGAAGCCTCAACGCTCGGCGCACTCGTTATACGTGATGAAATGCTTAAAGGCGAGCTTGATCTTCAAACGGAAAACGCAGTAAATATCATCGCCGATGATACCGCTTTAAATGAAAGTGGCCGTGTGTACAATGCGGAATTTTCTGAAATAGGAGCGCAAAAAGAGGACTATACAGCGCTCTATACCGCTGTTGCTTATGCTACATACGAAAAAGACGGTGAGCGTGTTACGGAATATTCTTCCCCCGTAAGTATGTCATATTACAGCGTATGTAAAAATACCCAGGATGCACCCGAAACGATTGCCGAGGCGATCGCTGTATGCGAAAGTGCGAGCATCAATTCGCTTTACGGTGCATTTTCCGCAAACGTAACAGGCTTTGACGGAATGGTAAGCGGTTATGACAACAATTATATAATAACAAAAACAGCAACGGTCAAGGCTGTAAGTGAAGAAAAAAAGGAATTCAATAAATTTACAGTCGTCTATACCGCAACTGCCGATATGAAAGCGAAGATAACGTATAGAAGCGGTGAAGAAAAAATAACCGAATCGTTTTATCTCGCCGCAGGTGAAAATGTAGAATATACTGCTTTTATCGACGGTGCGGCGGAAGGCGAAACGGGCGATGTTATATTATCCTATGAGTTCAGCAATACGACAGAGCAAAGCGAAAAGCTCACCCTTACATCACTTTCGGCAAAGTATGAGGAAATACCCGACAGCAATATCTATATTGAGAATAATTCCGTAAAGCTCGGAATCGATCTTATTTCAGGCGGTGCCGTATCTTATTATGAGAATCTTGAATCTGCAACGGGAGACGTCGTAAATATTGTTTACAACAGTTATCTCGGAAGTGATGAATACCCTCACGGCAATGATAAATATACACTCGACCAGACGTACGGAAAGCTCATTGATTATTCTGTAACGTCAAAATCGATAACAGTTAAGGTTCAGCCTTACGATGCTTCAAACGATGTACTTGCGGACAGCTATATCGAAACGGTTTATACACTTTACAGCGACTGTGTTCAGGCGCAGATAAGTGTCAGCGATTTTTACGAATTCGGTCACGAAAACAGAGAAAGACAGTATATACCGTCTGTTGTTCCGTTGCCGAAGCTTTCCGATTTCTATTCTTATACAGGCTCTGATGCGTGGACTGACGGTGCTTATTCAAAACTTACATCAAGCGTTGAATTTCCCTCATCAAGCAATGAAAGATGGCTCGTTTCAGCCGACAGCACAGCATCTGTATGTCTCGGTATATATGCGCCGAGTGCTGACGGTATAGAAACGAAAGGAATTACACGTTCACTTTATAAAAATGAATATCTGCCGACAAACGGTAAATACACATCATACTATCTGCTGACAGCGGGAAGTATGTCACAGGTGCGTTCGGTATTTCTTGCAAATAAAGACTTTGCACCGGAGGACGGCGTCAATGCTCAAAGACCTGCAAGCGATTATGATTCGTATTCCGTAGACGGTGATTATATCGTTACAAAGGAAGGTCTTAAAGCACCTAATAAAAACAACAACACATTCGGCCCTCTTGTCGGATTCAGTGACACGGGACTTGTTATCGACGGTATGAATAACAGCGTCGGTGTTGTGAACGAAGAAAAATATGTGGGACTTTTCTACTTCCTCTGGCTTGGTGAGCACGGCGACTACGGCGTATATGACAATATGAAAATACTTGCGCAGTACAGCGATGCGGCAAGAAACACCTCAAGATGGGGGCCCGTCGGCTCGATGCATTTTTACACAGAGCCTCTGTACGGTTATTACAAGAGCAACGACAGATGGGTAATGCGTAAGCACGTAGAACAGCTCACAAACGCAGGCGTTGATTTTCTTTACATTGACTGTACAAACGGTTATCCGTATATTGAAAATGCAAAAGCGCTTATGAGTATTTTGCACGAATACAATGCAATGGGTTGGGATGCCCCCAAAATAGTTTTCTATACGCATACGGATTCAGCAGGTACTATAACACAGCTTTATAACAATATTTACGCAACGAAATATTATCCCGATACGTGGTTCTGCCTTGAAGGACGTCCCGTTGTCGTAGGATTTGAAAATCAACTCAGCACACAGCTTCGCAATTTCTTCACCGTAAGGGAAGCACAGTGGCCAAATGAAAGCTCGCAAAGGGTAAACGGTTGGCCGTGGATAAGCTTCTTTAAATGGAATGAGGTATATTATAATGACAGCGGAAAGCGTGAAGCTATAAGCGTTTCGGTTGCACAGCATTGCTCAACTGTCACGTTCAGTATCGCATCTCTTTACGGTCCTACACGTGACCGCGGAAGAAGCTACAGAAACGGCAATTATAATGACAGCTATAACGGTGATAATTCTTATCTTTACGGCTATAATTTTCAGGAAACGTGGGACAGAGCAATAAAAGAGGACGTTCCCGTTGTTCTTGTCACAGGCTGGAACGAATGGGTTGCTCAAAGACAGAAATCAGAGGGCAGTCATACGATAATGTTTATTGACTGCTTTGACGTTGAATTCAGCCGTGACTGTGAAATGGCAAAGGGATATTACTTCGATAACTATTATATGCAGCTGATGTACAATATCAACAGATATAAAGGCACAGCACCTACGCTCATACAGCCTCAAAGACAAGACGGATGCATAAGAAGTATGTCGGATTGGGTGGATGTTCAGGTCGATTATCTTGACGCCAAGGGCGATGCGATAGGAAGAAATACATACGGCTTCGGTAATACAAGCTATGTCAATCAGACTAACAGAAACGACATAACCAATGCCAAGGTATGCTTTGACAGCAGAAACTTCTATTTTTATGTGAAGTGTACGAAGAATATTTCGACCGATAAAACCGGAACAAGCCTCAATCTGTATATCAACACGGATATGAGCGCATCTTCGGGCTGGTACGGCTACGATTATATTGTCGATTGGGAAAGCGTAAGCAAATACACAGGTAACGGCAAAACGTACAGCTATACTCAAAGCGCATCTGTTGATTATATCCTCGAGGGTAATGAGCTTATGATAACCGTACCTCGTTCGGCACTCGGACTTACCTCCGATAATGTCAAATTCTGCTTCAAATGGGCAGACAGCAAGCAAAAGATAACGACAATGGAGCAGATGTATACAGACGGTGATACAGCACCTCACGGAAGACTCAATTATCTTTTCCAAAATTATTGATACAGAAAGTGAACTACGATGAAAAACTTTATTATTTCAGGCGAAAAAAGAGAATTTGCAGTTGGTGAAACACGTATGTTCGGCTCACCCGATGCACCCGAATATTTTGATTGGCCCGTCACAACGTCAAGATACGGTGACGATGTTGATATGACGTTTATTGCGCAGATAAACTGCAAGGATTTGGAAAGCGAGCTTCTTCCGAAAGAGGGAATACTCTATTTCTTCTATAATGCCGCAGAACAGCCCGCAACTCCCAATGTAAAGGGGGCGGCAAAGGTGTTCTGGTTTAACGAAAACGAAGATAACCTTGCAACGCTCCGCCTTGTTGATGAAGACGGTAATGATCTGTCACCCGACGCCATTGAGCTGATTGAATCTTGTGATGATTATGATGTCAGCCTTGTTTTAGACAGCGGTGATCTTGAATTCGAGGACGATGCAGAGGATGAATTCGAAGACGAATTTGATGAATCAGAGGATGACGGCGAGGAATTCAATGTGTCCGACGATATGGTTGTTTTCGCATCGTTCAAGGCGTATGAGGATGAAACAGTTTCATTTTCGTTTGAAAAAGGAGAGGAGCTGTGCTTCCTTATAAATAAAAAAGCACTTGAGGAAAAGGACTTTTCCGACATCCGTGTGCTTATAGTTTAAAAATATAACTTCAAAAGATAAAAGGATATTCCTTGTGATTACAAAGAATATCCTTTTGTTTTATTTACAATATTATATTTCGCAAGCAATACCCGCATTAAGTCTGTCAGACTCAAATGCGGCTTCCATTACCTGAAGCACACGGCGTACGTTTACTTCGTTGACGATAAGCTCTTCCTTTCCTTCTATTGCCGCAATGACATTGCGGTAATAATCAGCCCAATCGGGATCAGCCTCGGGAAGCGGTATTTCTTCAAGCGTTTCAACGGGGCGGGGTGCCATTGTTCTTGTAGGACCTGCAACGGTCTGCACAACAACGGGCTCCCAGTTCATCATGTGATCCTTTGCACGGATTATTCTGCCCTTGCAATCCCAAGCGTCAATTACAAGAGAACCGCCGTCGCCGTAAGCATACCAGCGAGGCTGCTGAATGAGCGTGTACGTGCTTGTTTCTATCTGTGCCGTTGTTCCGTTTGAAAAACGGATAATGAGCTTGTAGTAGTCATCTACCTCGGGCGTTCTTACCGAATGGAGATTTGCGTAAACGGAAACGATTTTTTCGCCGTTCATCATATCAACGATCTGGTCTATCTGATGTACGCCCCAGTCAAAGAGCATACCGCCGCCTGCAACCTTGAATTCACGCCAGCCGTGAACGACACCGTTCTGACCGTGTACACGTGATTCGATTGCATAGGGCTTGCCGATAAGACCTGTTTCTATTGCTTTTTTTACTATTCTGTAATCCTTGTCCCAACGTCTGTTCTGATGAACGGTAAATACGTTGCCGGTCCTTTTAGATGCCTCCACCATGCTGTCGAATTCCTTGACGGTTATTGCAACGGGCTTTTCGCAAACAACGTGATATCCGTGTTCAAGTGCGGAAATGACGTAATGAGGGTGGAAGTTGTTGGGCGTTGCAACGAGCACGATGTCAAAAAGCTTTGATGCGAAAAAGTCTTCGACACTGTCAAATGTTTTAAGACCGGATTTTTCAGCAAGTGCGAGCCTTTCAGCATCGATATCAAATGCGGCTGTTACCGTTAATATATCAGAAAGAGATTCTTTTATGCGGCGCTGATGGTACGTTGCCATTCCACCGTAACCGATTATACCAAGCTTATGTGCCATTACTAATAATTCCTTTCGGATCAAACAATTAAATTCATATAGTTATTATAACACCTTTTTATTAAGTGTCAAGTGTTTTTATTAAAAATTAAACCGATTTATCATAGGTAAAAGGTTCTGCCTATATATTTTTTATCACAAAATGCATCTGAATGCCAGAAAAACGCACAATTAACAAATAATTCACAGAAAAATTCTAAAAACTTATTGAATAAAATCGTTTATAATGGTACATTCTATGTAAAGTTTAGCACTCGATAACGCAAAGTGCTAATGAAATGGAGGCGGTCAAATGGGTATCGGGGACGAACTTTCAGAAAGAAAAAAAGCAATTCTCCGTGCGCTCATTGATGCGCACATCGAAAACGGTGAGCCTGTCGGATCGAAATACCTCACATCGATGTGCGATATCGGCTGTTCTTCCGCAACCATCAGAAATGAAATGAGCGAGCTTGAGAGTATGGGCTATCTTGAACAGCCTCATACATCGGCGGGCCGTGTGCCGTCAAAGGCGGGATACAGATTTTACGTCGATTCGCTTATGCAGGCATATTCGCTCACATCAAGAGAGCTTGAAGAGCTTAACAATATGCAGCGTGCCCGCATATCACAGCTTGACAAAATGCTCAAGGCGGCAGGAAAGCTCATTACCTCGATGACGAATTATCCTACGGTTTCCGTAAAGCCTAAGGCAACGAATCTCATAGTAAGCTGTTTTAAAACGACTTACGTGGACAGCCGAAATTTTATCCTCAGTATGATAATGAGTGATAAAACGGTAAAATCAAGGTACATTCAGTCCAAAATCGAGGTTGATGAGGAGATCCTCAATCGCTTGTGCGGAGTGCTTAATAACAATATTACGCATAGGGTATCATCCGAAATTTCTTTACCGCTTATAATGAAAATGGAAGCGGATATGGGAATGTACGATATGCTTATATCTCCCGTGATAAAGTGTGTGTACGATGCCATGAACAGCGATGACGAGGGCGAGCTGAAGTTCGAGGGCGTTGAAAAGCTTCTTGAGCACCCCGAATTTTCCGACGTTGAAAATCTGCGTAAGCTTCTTTCGCTTATGGATAAGAAAGAAGAAATAATGGATCTCGTCGAAAAGGATTCCGGAAACGACGTAAGCATTTACATCGGCGGAGAGGGAAGTACGGTGGCTGAAAACTCCTCGATGATACTGAAAACCTTTAAGGTGAACGGCAAGGTCGTAGGCGCTATCGGTGTTATAGGACCTCAGCGAATGGAATATCCAAAGGTCGTTGCGATGGTTGAGTATCTTGCTAAATGTATTTCAAGCACAATACAAAATCCGGAAATAAAGGAATTAAAATCCTCGGATGATTAAAATAGATCCCAGAAAGGAATTAAGGTATGCCTGAAAACGAAGAGTTGACGGATAAAGAACCGATTGAGCAGGAAGCTGCGCAAGAGGAAGAAAAAACGAAAAAGGACAAAAAGAAAGAAAAAAAGGAAATTGAAGCGTTGAAGCTCGAAAACCGCACACTTTCCGAATCACTTGAAAAAGCGCAAAAGGAAAAAGCGGAGGCATCAGATAAATACGTTCGTCTGTTTGCTGAATTCGACAATTTCAAAAAACGCACAGCTAAGGAAAGCGAAACCATTTATTCAAGCGCATATATGGATGCTGTTGAGGAAATGCTGCCGATATTTGATAATATCGAGCGTGCGGCTGAATTTGCCGCTGACGAGGAATCAAAAAACGGTCTTTTAATGATAATCAACGGTTTTCACGATACGCTTGCAAAGATGGGTGTTGAAGCTTACGGCGCTGTGGGCGATGAATTCAACGCAGAGATACACAGTGCGGTAATGCACGAGGAAAACGAGGAATTCGGTGAAAATACAATATCACTTGTTCTTCAGAAAGGTTATAAAAAAGGCGACCGCGTAATAAGATACGCAATGGTAAAGGTCGCAAACTAATAAAGAAAGAGGTAAAGAATTATGGGAAAAATTATTGGTATAGATTTGGGTACAACGAACTCTTGCGTTGCTGTTTTTGAAGGCGGTGAGCCTGTAGTTATCCCCAATCCCGAAGGAGCAAGAACAACACCTTCCGTTGTTTCATTCTCCAAAACAGGCGAAAGACTCGTCGGCGCTGTTGCAAAAAGACAGGCAATAACAAACCCCGACAAAACGATCATGTCCATCAAGAGAGAAATGGGCACAGGCTACAAGGTAGAAATTGACGGCAAAGCATATACACCTCAAGAGGTTTCCGCAATGATACTTCAGAAGCTGAAGGCTGATGCTGAAGCATATCTCGGAACAACTGTTACAGAAGCTGTTATCACAGTTCCCGCATACTTCTCCGACGCACAGCGTCAGGCAACAAAGGACGCAGGTAAGATCGCAGGTCTTGACGTAAAGAGAATCATCAACGAGCCGACAGCGGCGGCACTTGCTTACGGTGTTGACAAGGATAATTCCGAACAGAAGATACTCATATTTGACCTCGGCGGCGGTACATTCGACGTTTCTGTGCTTGAAATAAGCGACGGCGTCGTTGAAGTTCTTGCAACGGCAGGTAACAACCGTCTCGGCGGTGACGACTTCGATAACAGAATTATCGATTGGATGGCAGAAACGTTCCAGAAAGAAAACGGAATCAATCTCAAAAATGATAAAATGGCGCTTCAGCGTCTTAAGGAAGCTGCTGAAAAGGCAAAGATCGAGCTTTCGGGTATGACAAGCACAAATATCAATCTTCCCTTTATCACAGCTGATGCAACAGGTCCCAAGCACTTTGATGCAACTCTTACAAGAGCAAAGTTCAACGAGCTCACAGCAGATCTCGTTGATGCAACGACGGGCCCGACGAAGCAGGCTCTCCGTGATGCGGGACTTTCGGCATCTGAAATAAATAAGGTGCTCCTCGTAGGCGGTTCAAGCCGTATCCCCGCAGTTCAGGAAGCGGTTAAGTCAATAACAGGAAAAGAACCCTTCAAGGGAATCAACCCCGATGAATGTGTTGCTATCGGCGCGGCTATTCAGGGCGGTGTCCTCGGCGGTGACGTTAAAGACCTTCTCTTGCTCGACGTAACACCCCTTTCCCTCGGCATCGAAACACTCGGCGGTGTATTCACAAAGATCATCGAAAGAAATACAACTATCCCCGTTAAGAAGAGCCAGGTATTCTCAACGGCTGCTGACGGTCAGACATCTGTTCAGATCCACGTTCTTCAGGGCGAAAGAGAAATGGTCAGCGGTAACACAACTCTCGGTCAGTTCTCACTTGACGGAATTCCCGCAGCTCCCAGAGGTGTTCCTCAGATCGAGGTAACATTCGACATCGACGCTAACGGTATCGTTAACGTAACAGCTCAGGATAAGGGCACGGGTAAGGAACAGCACATCACTATCACATCCTCTACGAATATGAGCCAGGAGGATATTGACAAGGCTGTTAAGGATGCTGAAAAGTATGCTGAGGAAGATAAGAAATTCAGAGAAGCTGTTGATACAAAGAACAACGCTGAAAACCTCATATTCCAGAGTGAAAAGGCTCTCGGTGAGCTTGGCGATAAAGTAAGCGAATCCGAAAAGGCTGAAGTTCAGGCTGAAATCGATAAGCTCAAGGAAACTGTTAAGAACGGTGACACAGATGCTATCAAGGCAGGTACTGAGGAGCTTCAGAAGAAGTTCTATGCACTTTCCGAGAAGCTCTACGCACAGTCAGGTGCAGCACAGGGTAACCCCGGTGATGCGGGCTTCAATCCCGGACAGAATGCTGACGGCACCTATGATGCTGATTTCACGGATAAAACAGGTGAATAATTAATATTGCCGAATATAGGCGGTGGGTTTTTTACCCGCCGCCTAAAGTCGGATTTACGGAGTGTTTTATGGCAGACAAAAAGAGAGATTATTATGAGGTTCTCGGTATAAATAAAGGGGCAAGCGACAGCGATATAAAGAAAGCTTATCGTTCACTTGCAAAAAAATATCACCCCGATGTCAATCCGGGTGACAAGGAGGCCGAGGTTAAATTTAAAGAGGTCAATGAAGCGTACGAGGTGCTGTCAGATGCCGATAAAAAGGCAAGATATGACCAGTACGGACACGCAGGTGTCGATCCCAATGCGGGCTTTGGAGGCGGTGGATTCGGCGGTTTTGGCGGCTTTGACGGTATGGACTTTGACCTTGGTGACATATTCGGCTCATTTTTCGGCGGAGGCGGCGGAAGAAGTCAGGGAAGACGAGGCTCACCCGGACGTGATATTTTCCAAAGAGTCACCCTTACATTTGATGAAGCGGCTTTCGGCTGTAAAAAAGAAATCAAATATGCACGTGTTGAAAAGTGCGATACGTGTAAGGGCGTCGGCGCAAAGAATTCAAGTGACGTAAAAACTTGTGACAAGTGCGGCGGTACAGGACAAATAAAGGTTACACAGCGCACAATGCTCGGTATGATGCAGACCACACAGCAGTGTGATAAATGCCGAGGAAAAGGAAAAACGGTCACAAACCCCTGCTCTAATTGTAAAGGAACGGGATATGTCCGCATAAACAAGAAGATCGAGGTAAATATACCCGCAGGTATCGATAACGGTCAAAGACTTTCGGTAAGAGGTCAGGGTGACGAAAGTACATCCGGAATGAACGCAGGCGACCTTGTTGTTGAAATATCCGTGCGAAACCACAGTGTGTTTGAACGTGACGGAAGCGACCTCTACTGTGAAGTGCCGATAACTTTTGCCGAGGCAACACTCGGTGCAGAGCTTGAAATTCCAACGCTTGAAGGCAACGTAAAGTATACGATACCCGAAGGCACACAGACAGGAACTACATTTACAATTAAAGAAAAGGGTGTTGTAAATATCAACACAAAACGCAAGGGCAATCTGTTCTTTACGGTCATAATCGAAACACCGAAGAATTTGAGCGAAAAGCAAAAGCAGCTGCTTCGTGAATTTGCAGAATCCTGCGGAGAAAGCAATTTTAAAAATAAACAGTCATTTTTTGAAAAAATAAAGAAAAACAGAAAGTAAATTTATGGATTACAAACAGATACGTGTCGTATGCTCAACCGAAAAGCTTGAAGAGGTTTGCGCTGTTATGTCAATGGTAGATAACGGACTTATGATAGAAGACTACAGCGACATAGATGAAAACCTCAAAACAATGTACGGTGATCTTATCGACGAACAAATATTGAATGCTGACAAAACAAAAGCGGCAGTTAGCATTTTTATTCCCGATGAAAGAAATCCCGCAGAAGCGATCTCCCATCTCAGAACACGCTTTACAGAGCTTAACATCGACACGGAAATATCGGTTATCGGTGTCAAGGAAGAGGACTGGGCAGGTGCTTGGAAGAAGTATTATAAGCCGCTTCGCATCGGCGAAAGACTCGTTGTTGTTCCTGCGTGGGAAAAGTATGATGCAAAAGAGGGCGACCTTATACTGAAAATGGACCCCGGAATGGCATTTGGTACAGGTACACACGAAACAACAAGACTTGTGGCGATGCTTATAGAAAAGTACGTAAAAGAAAACGACGTATGTCTTGACCTCGGTACGGGAAGCGGTATACTTGCTATAGCCGCATCAAAGCTCGGCGCAAAGAGTGTAAACGCTTATGATATCGATCCCGTTGCAGTTCGTGTTGCAAACGAAAACGTAAATGATAACGGTATTACAAATATCACCTGCGGAAGAAGCGACCTTTTTGCAGGGGTTGAAGAAAAAACGTATGACCTTATCTGCGCAAATATCGTTGCTGATATTATCATAAGGATGCTCCCCGATGTTGAAAAGTTCTTAAAGCCGGGCGGTATTTTGATAACAAGCGGCATAATTGAAGAAAGAGCAGAAGAAGTGCTCAGTGCTGCACTGAAAACACCTCTTGAATACATTGAAATAAAAGAAGAAAAATCGTGGTGTGCCATGGTTTTCAAAATGAGGGATTGATATGAAAAAATTTATACTCATACTTACAGTAATTTCCTTGCTTCTTCCGTCGTGTACGGCAAGTGATCCTGTTGATACGGCAGACACATCAAAGTCAGACGGAACAACAGCATCAACCGATACCGTAGCCGAGGATACGGACGTGCAGACGCAAGATGCAGCAATGGAATCCGAAACGGATGATGAAATAACAGAACCTGAAACGGATGATGAAACAACAGAACTTGAAACGGATGATGAAATAACAGAACCTGAAACGGAAAAACCGTGGGAAGTTCCCGAAGCTGAATATCTGACCGATATTTCAAAATATGAAAAATATATTGATCCGGAAGATAGGGACGCATATCTCATTCTTGTAAATCATAACAACAGAATTGACAGAAATTACGTTCCCGATGACCTCGTTGATGTCGTTGATACGACCGAGTGGAGAAGCACACTGCAAATGCGTCTTTATGCGGCTAAAGCACTTGAAGCATTTTTGAAGGAAGCGCGCGCAGCAGGATGCAAAAACGTGACAGCGGCAAGCTGCTACAGATCGTATGACAGACAGGAGCATATCTTCAATCGTTACGTCGATGATAAAATGAAAGAAGATCCCTCGCTTACAAGAGAAGAAGCGGAAGCCATAATACATATGGACACTGCATTCCCGGGAGAAAGCGAACATCAAACGGGACTTGCCTGCGACGTCGAGAATTTTAATCAGACATTCGGTGATACCTTTGAAGGTAAATGGCTTGCCAAAAACGCATGGAAGTTCGGCTTTATTCTCAGATTCCCCGAGGATAAAGAGGAAATAACAAAGATCGTGTACGAACCGTGGCACTTCCGCTACGTCGGTATATACCATGCTTCAAGAATGGTCGATCTCGATATGTGCCTTGAGGAATATATCGAATATTTGAATAATTAATAAGAAAAAGCATACAATAACACAAAAGGTAGGTGTTATGTATGCAAAAGAATGAAAAAAGTGCAAACGAAATTGCACTTCAGAACGTTTATCAAAGTGCCAAAATGGGCACAGATGCCATTGCAAAGCTGATGCCGAAGGTTCAGAATGAACAGTTTAAAAGTGCAATGTCAGCACAGCTTAACGGCTATCAGGGGTTTATAAAAGAGGCGTCAGACAAGCTTACAGCAATGAACAAAGCTCCCGAGGATGCAGGACTTCTGCAGAAGATCCCTGCTGATATCGGTATCATTATGGGTACAGCAATGGACAAAAGCGATTCAAAAATTGCCGAAATGATGATAAACGGCTCCGTTATGGGACTTTCCGAAATAAAAAAGACGATGTCACACGGCGGTATCGCCCCCGATACAGAGAAGCTTATGAGTGCTGTTGTCGCATTCGAAGAAAATAATATAAATAACCTGAAATCATTCTTATAAAAAATCAGGTCTGCACAAATTTGCTTTGTGCAGACCTTTTTTATTTATATCTTGATATATTCACAAAATTATGGTATAATCAAATCACTTTGAAAGGTGGGAAAAATATGAAAAAATCATTATACATAATAATTGCATCACTTCTTATATTATCTGCATTTTCTGCTTGTACACCGTCAGATGTTGATAAAACAAAAGACAGCGTAAATACAAGTGTCATCTCCGCAGATGATGGCACGTCAAATGTAACACCGGGTACAGACTCGTCAGCGAATACAGAGCAGGGAAGCAAAATTTTATTCACAGGCGATCTGACGATAAACAAAGAGGGCGAAGGTGCTGAGGTGTGCGGTGCGTTTGAATCCATAGTAGCCATTCTTAATAACGGAACGTGGTCAAACGGTACATCAGACGGTAATTTCAAATATACACTTGGAATAAATGATAAAACCTTGAAATATGACACTAAAAACGGTGTAATATATAACGAAAATGACGCACAGCTTATGAATGTGTCCGAGGATGATAAAAAATATCTTGATGAAACTCTCGGTATGATATTCGAGCGAATTTACGAGGATTGGTAAAACAGAAATACTAAAAGAAAAACACTTATTTGTGAAACAAATAGGTGTTCGTGTTTTATAGCGTGTATGTGAGATGAGTAGGATTAGCCATTGTTTGTTTTTGCTGTATTAAGTGTCGCAATGAGAATTTTTTTGATTTCGAGGCAATCTTTAAGCAATGAATCACCCTCTGCATTTGTTATATATTCAGATAATACAAGAAGACGTAACCAGTATTCAGTTTCAGCTGTTTCTTTTAGAGCGATGTGTAGTTTAGCAATAAAATCAGCCTTGCTTTGTCCATAAATTGCCTCATTGGAATTTGCACCGATGGAAGTAGCTGAACGAATAATTTGTTTCGAAATAATGTTCTCGTGCTTTTCTCTAATAAGGTGGTTGTTGAGTTTGATTATTCGTGCAGCGAAGAGGAGAGATTTATCGATCAAAATACTTTTTTGTGCCATTTTGGAATCTCCTTTTTAGATAATAGATAAAAGATAATAGATAATAGAGAATAGTTGAAGCGACAAAAAATCTTTTATCTATTCTTTATTATCTATTATCTCTTATCTTAGGCAAGTATCACTCGCCGCTTCTGGCACCCGCAACGGGAATCGAACCCATAACTAACCCTTAGGAGGGGTTTATTATATCCATTTAACTATGCAGGCATAATATTCGGTTTTATGTATAAAACTACTTGATTATAATATCACATTTTATTAAAAAATTCAATAGATTTTCAAAAATATTTGCCACTATTTCAGGAGGTGACGGAGTTGAGATACCGAATAGATAAAAGCGACATCATTCCTGCGTATTTACAGCTTTATTCGCAGATAAAAAAAGATATAGTAAGCGGTATTTATTCATTCGGGGTGAAGCTTCCGTCGAAGCGTTTGCTTGCCGAGGAAGCAGGAGTCAGCGTTATAACCGCAGAACATTCATATGATATACTTTGTGAAGAAGGATACATAGAACCCAGAGAAAGAAGCGGGTATTTTGTTGTATATAAAAAAGACGATTTTTTGTCTGTCAGCGAAAGCGTTGCAGATTTAAATGTCAAAAGCAAAAATCTTCATAGCCATGAGGACGTCATACCGTTTTCGGTCCTTGCAAAAACAATGCGCAAGGTGCTTTTGGATTACGGTGAGGATATTCTCATAAAATCTCCGAATCACGGATGCTATGAGCTTCGTGCGGCAATATCATCGTATCTTGCACGTTCAAACGGTATGAAAGTATTGCCGGAACAAATAATAATCGGCTCCGGCGCTGAATATCTTTACAGCCTTATTGCGCAGCTTTTCGGAAGCGGTGCGGTTTTTGCAATAGAATCACCGTCATACGATAAGATAAAAAAGGTTTACACCGCAGGCGGAATAATACTTGAGCATCTGAAACTCGGTAATAACGGCATCAAGACCGGAGAGCTTCAAAAAACAAAAGCAAAGGTGCTTCACATCACACCGTTTAACAGCTTTCCAAGCGGTGTTTCAGCTGACATTTCAAAACGGAATGAGTACATAAAATGGGCAGAAGAGACAGGCGGATATATCGTTGAAGACGATTATTCGTCTGAGCTTACCGTGTCTATGAAAAACGAAGATACCGTTTTTTCTCTTTCTCAAAACGGATCGGTCATATATTTGAATACCTTTTCGCAAACGATAGCGCCGTCGATGCGTGTCGGATATATGGTATTGCCGACGAGCCTTACAGATGAATTTCAAAATAAGCTCGGCTTTTATTCCTGCACCGTTCCTGTTTTTGAACAGTACGTTATAGCAGAGCTTATAAACAACGGCGATTTTGAACGTCACGTTAACCGCATGAGAAGACGAAGAAGAAAAAAGCGGGATAACGAAGAATAAAACACAGTCCAAGAAAGCACTTGGACTGTGTTTTTAATTTATAAGTGAATTGGAAAAGCTGATGAGCTTATTTACTGCATCTGCTCCGTTTTTTTTCTCTATAATCTCGTACGCCTTTTTTATATAAGGCGGTCTGCGGCTTATTCCGTGACAGTCAGAACCTACAAGATGAACAGTACCGTTTTGGAGCATTGACAGCGCACGGCCCTTTGTAAATACAGACGTGAAGAACGTTGCATTTACCTGCATAAGCACACCGCTGTCCAAAAGCTGTTTTATCGTTTTGTTGCTTTGCTTTGAAATATAGCGCTCGATGTGTGCAAGTACGACCGTGATCTCTCCCGATTCGGCAATGCAGAGAATATCATCGGTCATTTTTTCGCTCCATTTGGCGTTCGGCATTTCAATGAGCAGTACGTTTGTTCCTTCGATGCAAAGTGCTTTCAAGCCGTCAATGTCACAGCAAATATCGTCGTAGTATTCTACCTCAGCACCTAAAAGAATCCTCGGAGAATACTTTAAAGAACGTTTTATCAGTCTGTTATATGCTTCGTTTCTTCTTTGTAAAAACATATCAAGGTGCTCAGCGGCAGGATGAAAATGAGGGGTTGCAACCACCGTTTTCACATTTTGCTCTGTGAGCATTTTTAAAAGCTGTACACTTTCCTGTGTGCTTTGGCTTCCGTCATCAATTTCGGGAAGTATATGTGTATGAAAGTCGATTATATCCATAAGTATTCCTTTTACGCAATACGAGAAATGATTTTATACCGCATCATTATAACCGATTATCGCATTTGTGTCAAGATTTTTCGGAAAATATTATATAGACGGTAAATATCCCGTACGGTGAGCCGTACGGGATATTTGTTATTTATTCAACTGATATCTTACATAAATAGGATGGTGGTCAGATGTCCAGGAACCGTTTATGTATTCGTTACAAACCTTGTAATAGTTGAGCGTGAAGTCATTTTTTGAGAAATAAATGTAGTCGAGTATTCTGTTTTCTGCACCGTAATTCGTAAACGTTGCACCTGTGAAGCTCTTTGCGGCTGTTGAACCGTTTTTATATCCGTACTGCTCCATTTTTACACAAGCCGCACTGCCGTAATCGGCATTGTAGTCACCTGAAATATAAACAGGGTAGCCGTTGCTGTGCTTATCCACAAAGTCCTGAATAATAGCAAGCTGTTTAAGTCTTATTGCGTCGGTTGTATATTCAAGGTGAGTATTGATGACGAGTATCATCTGATTGTCAACCTTTCTTTGCAGAAAAGCGTATGTGAAGATACGGTTGTACATCGATTCGGGGTATCTTGAAACAACGTCGGGTGTTGCCGAAAGCCACTTTGTTCCCCAACCCTTGAGATTGAAAATGTGCTTGTTGTAAAGTATCGAGCTGTGTTCGCCCGCTGAACCGCCGTCACGGCCAAGACCTACGATATCGTATGTATCGCCAAGTGATGCCTTAAGGTTATTTATCCACGTCGGTGTAGCTTCCTGAATACCGATTGTATCGGGCATATATCTCTTCATTTTTGTGATAACTCTGTTCATTCTGTCGGCAGTTACATTACCGCAGTATACGTTATAGGACATTGCCGTCATTTGAGAGTTATCTATTTTGAATATCTGTGCCGCTGTCATATTCGGTGCGTAAATATCGATTTTTGTACTGTCGTTCGTGCTTGCTCCGTAAACGTCGACGACGACGTTTGCGCTCATTGCGGATTTGATAACGAACATATCCTCCTTCGGCAACAGATACCAACGCTGTGATTTTGCGCCCGTATCACTTGCCACCTGAAGCTGAGTACCGCCTGCTGTGTTGCCGTTCGGAATTGTGAGAACGTTTCCGTTTGAGTTGTTTACTATCTTATACGTGTTATCCGACTGATGCTCAAATCTCCACGTTTGCTCGGAAAATTCGCTTGCACCGTAGATGATCGCATTCTTTCCTCCGCTGAGAGAAATCTTCTTGCTTGTTGCATAGGAGGGGGATATAGTTGCATTGAAGTGCGTTCCTATATACACGGGAGCCGTGTAGTCAAGATAATTGCCTGTGAATTTCGTTATGCTGAAGCGTTGCGATGCAAAATTGTTCTTATAAGCTCCGAGCTGTACGTTTGCATCATTATCTATGCTTGCTTTTTCTACGTCAAGCACATATTTGGAAGAGGATTTTGGTATAAGAGTATATCCGTTTGAATCCTGAAGTATAAACCATTTTTGAGCGTTTTTGGAATTCTTTGCGGCTGATGTGACATTTGCCGAAGGGTCTGCGTTGAGAGCAGTTCCGTTTTCCTGGTTGATGATAATATAGCTTCCGTCGCTCTGCTTTGAAAATCTCCAGAGCTGACGTACGGTTTTTTCACTTGCCTTCATTGCGACGTTGGAAGAGCCTGATGCAATAAGTCCTACGTTGTTTTCAGATGCAACCCCTGTGAGTGTTGCTAAGAAGTCTGTGCCGAGGTCAGCGAACGAATTATTTTCAACCATATTTTCAATGTCGGTTATAGGCTCAATGCAAAACGACTGAGCCGCTGTATTGTTGGGAGCGTATATTTGTATATTGGTTCCGTTTGCAATGTTGCCCGATTGAACATCCATAACGTATGAGCCGAGAGCTGATTTTATTGTATACTCTCCGTTTTCATTTTTGGTGATATTCCAACGCTGTGATTTTGAATCATTATCATTTGCAACACGTATATTTTGGGTGTTTGTAGCAGTATTTCCTTCAACCTCAATACATTTGCCCGTATCTTTATTTTTAATTTCAAAGCTTCCGTCAGACTGCTTTGTAAATGCCCATGCCTGTGAAGATTTGAGAGCCGTATCTGATAATTGAACGTTGGCGCCATTGAATGCAACTGACAGCGATGAATCATTTTTTGTTATTCTCGCTTCGAAATATGTAACAGAATTTACCTGTACGGATATTTCTTTGGTTATGTTACCGTATTTAACGGTTATCTTCGAATCAGACTTTTCAAAATATGTTTTTCCTGAGGGGTATACAATATCAAACTCTTCGCCATAGGAAAGTATTGTGCCGTCTGCATATTCTACGCTAAGGTACATACCCTTGGACGAAAACTTCTCACCCTCGAAGTAAACTGTTTTTTCGGGAGTTCCTATAAAGCTTATATTTTCAATTCGTGAAGAAAACATAGAAACGAGCTTTGATGTATCGCCGTCGTTTATCTTACCGTCATTGTTCACATCGCACACACGGCGCTGTATCGGGTTTGTTATGGTAGTGCCCATAAGTTTCTTTAAACGCACGGCATCCTTACCGTTGACAACATCGTCGCCGTTGATGTCGCCCGTTACTATAAGCGTTGCCGAATCCGTAGGGACACCGTCAACAAAAAGCTTCACCTCGTCTCCTGAAGTTACAAAAGAAGAAGTGCTGTATATCTGACAATCTCCCTTGAGAAGATTTTTTACACCTTCCGCAGTAGAGCCGCACGGTACACCGCACAAGTATGTTATATCGCCCGAACGGTCGACATAAAGCCCCGTTTTATCAAGCGGTGTTATAAGGTTTTCTTCATTTGCCGTGGTGAATACTCCGGTTAAGGAGAATATACACGCAAATGCACACAGCAAGGCTGTGATTTTTTTGATATTTTTCATAGTACCTCCTCGGTAGTAATAAACAGTATGATTAATTCTATCATATATAGCGAGCATAAATGTTAATGCGATGTTAATAAATAGTTTTGGCTGAAAATATTGACAGCGCCGATGGTTTATTTTCATAAATTATTTGACAAGATAAAAATGCCCCGTACACATGGTGAATATGTATACGGGGAAATATTACCGATATAGATGGGAACTCAAAGATTTTTGAGACTTTGGTCTATGTCTGCAATAATGTCTTCTACATTTTCAAGACCAACCGAGAATCTGATAAGACCGGGATTGATTCCTGCGGCAACGAGCTGTTCGTCTGTCAACTGTCTGTGCGTTGCACTTGCAGGGTGGAGTACACAGGTGCGGATGTCTGCAACGTGAACCTCGTTTGATGCAAGCTTCAGACCGTCCATAAACTTAACGGCTGCATTTTTTCCGCCCTTTATAAAGAACGTAACAACGCCTGCGCATCCGTCGGGAAGATACTTCTTCGCTCTTTCGTACATCACGGGATCTGCATTGATTCCGGGATATACGACCTTTTCTATCTTGTCACTCTTTGAAAGGAATTCTGCAACCTTCGTTGCGTTTTCACAGTAACGCTTCATTCTTACGTGGAGCGTTTCAAGACCGAGGTTAAGCAAAAAAGCCGAATGTGCGGCAGGATAACAGCCGAAATCTCTCATAAGCTGCATTCTTGCCTTTGTGATGAATGCGGCAGGAGCTGCAAAGTCAGCATATACAACGCCGTGGTATGATTCATCGGGTTCTGTGAATTCGGGGAATTTACCGCATTTCCAGTCAAACGTTCCGGCATCGACGATGACACCTCCGACCTGAAGTGCGTGACCGTCCATATATTTTGTTGTTGAATGAACAACGATGTCCGCACCGTGTTCAATGGGACGGCAAAGAATAGGTGTGGGGAACGTATTGTCGATTATAAGAGGAACGTTGTTTGCGTGAGCGATCCTTGCAAACTTTTCAATATCAAGTACGGTGAGTGCGGGATTTGCAAGCGTTTCACCAAATACAGCCTTCGTGTTAGGCTTGAACGCTTTCATTATTTCTTCTTCGTCAGCCTCGGGATTAACGAATATACATTCGATACCGAGCTTTTTAAGAGTGTAAGCAAAGAGATTTACAGTACCGCCGTAAATTTCAGATGCGGCAATAAAGCTGTCGCCGCTGTGGCAGAGGTTAAGTATCGATAAAAGGGAAGCCGCCTGACCTGATGATGTACACATAGCGGCGACACCGCCCTCAAGCTCTGCTATCTTCTTTTCAACGACCTCAACCGTGGGGTTGGAAAAGCGTGAATACATGTGTGCTGTGGGCATATCAAAAAGCTCTCCGATATGCTCTGTTGAATCGAATACGTACGTTGTGCTTTGTACGATGGGCATTACACGGGGACCGCCGTTTTCGGGCTTATATCCTGCGTGCAGACATTTTGTTTCTATTTTCATTTTTATATCCTTTCCTTTCAGAAATGAACTGTTTTTTTCTATGAACACCGACGCTCATAACAGCGCCGAGACACATATACAAGCTGACTATTGAAGAGCCTCCGTAGCTTATAAACGGAAGCGTAATGCCGATAACGGGCAAAAGACCAAGGCACATACCTATGTTTTCCAATGTCTGGAATATAAATACGGTGGCAACACCCGTGCAGATGAACATACCGTAATTATCTCTGTTTTTGCGTGCAATTATGAGAATACGGAATATAAGCACAGCCATAAGAAAGAAATAAACGACAGCACCGACGAATCCGAAATCCTCGCAAAGTACGGCAAATATCATATCCGTATGTCTTGCGGGAAGTGTTGACTCGCTTGCGCTTTGTGTTATCGTTCCGTTTGCATATCCCGAACCGCTGATGCCTCCGTTTGCGATTGCTCTCATACTCTGAAGCACCTGATAGCCGTATCCCTCGGGGTCCTGCATCGGATCAAATCCAACGAGGATCCTCATTCGCTGATACTCATTCAGTATCTTCCACATAATGGGGGAGGCGATAACAAGAATTCCTCCTGCGGCGGCAAAATACCATATACTGATCCCTGCGCAAAAGCACATGGCGGCAAATATCAGTCCGAACGATATAAGTGCGCCGAGGTCCATTTCAAGCATTACACATACCATTATGACACCGCCGTGTACACAAATGGCGGCAAGACTTTTCATGGTGTTTATGTTTCCTTGCTTCAGAATACCGAGATGATATCCGAATGTCAATATAAAAATTATCTTTACGACCTCTGCGGGCTGAAGATTAACACCAACGACAGGAAGCGCTATCCAGCTGTCGTTATTACCGAAGGAGCCGTGAAGCATATTCGGTATATCCTCGGCTATAGGCAATATGAGAAGTGCACACGATGCCAAAAACATCGGTATTGCCATTTTTTTCAGCAAGCTGTCATAGTCACAAAGCGCTATGAACACCATCGTGAAAAAGCCGATGGTCGAAGCGAGTATCTGTACTGTGACGAGGTTGTTTTCACCCATATAATTCACAGCGGAGGATAAAACGATTATCCCGTAAACGGTCAGCAATACCGCAGGGATAAGTATAAACATATCAAACTGCTTCAGCTTGTCAAAAAGAGTAGTTTCGTGTTTTTTCATTTACCTTCAATTAAAATAACTTTTTGCAATTTCGGCACACGATGCGGCGTCGGGCGCATAAGCGTCAGCACCTATTTCGTCTGCGAATTTCTGTGAAAGCGGTGCACCGCCGACCATAACCTTTACACGGTCACGTATGCCCGCATTTTTCAATGCCTCGATTACCGTTTTCATCTCGCCCATAGTTGTCGTAAGCAGGGAAGAAAGACAGACGACCGTAGCACCTGTTTTGTTTACCGCATCGACCACCTTTTCTGCTGAAACGTCAACGCCGAGGTCCTCGCAGGAAATTCCCGCACCCTCTATCATCATCTTTACGAGGTTTTTGCCGATGTCGTGCTTGTCACCCTTGACTGTGCAGATTACGGCTTTTCCTATAGGCTCAACACCGCTTGCGGTAAGCTCGGGCTTCAATATTTTTACGGCACCGTCCATTGTGCGTGCCGCCATCATTACCTCGGGAAGATACAACTCTCCGCTTTTGAATTTTTCACCGACAACACCCATTCCCGAAATGAGTCCGTCGTTAAGTATTTTCTCGGCAGATATACCGGATGCAAGAGCTTCCTTTATAAGAGCTTCAACCTCACGTCCTCTGCCTTTTTGCAATTTTTCCGATATTTGTTCAAGTAGCATAGAATTTGCCTCTCTTTAATAATATACATAAATCATATTATCACAAACAAAGTGAAAAATCAATATATTTTGTTTAAATAAATCAATTTAAAACGAGTAATAAAGCTTTGAAAAATCTGTATGCGCATAAGTGCATATTGAAATGTTAATCGGTTGTTAAAAAAAGCAAAAATCAAGAAAAAAATGCTCTTTACCACTTGATTTTAAATAAATTTATGTTAGAATAAAAAATGCTAAGTAAATTATTATAAGAGGATATATGCTTCACATTAAAAAAAGAAAAATAAAAAAAGCCGTATCTTACGCAGTGCTCTCACTGCTTGCAATACTTGTTTTATGTCTTGCCGTTCAGCTTGGTATTTATATTTACAAGGAATGTACAAAGCCCGTGCGTATTTTAACTGACGGTGAAATGATGATAGGCAACGGACTCACAATTGAAAAAACAGGTAAGTACACGGGAAAATATATGGAAGACGGAACGGATGACGAGGTCGAGGACGTAATGTTCATCGTTCTGAAGAACAACAACTCAAAGGATCTTCAATATGCCGACGTAAAGCTCTATAAAGAAGATGAGGAATTTTTGTTCACGGCATCAAATATTCCCTCTGGGGATTCCGTTATGCTTTTGGAAAAGAACCGAAAGAGTGCCGAAAAGAAGATCACATCTGCCAAATCCGAAAGCGTCGCATTTTTCAATAACAATATGAGCTTACAGAAGTCATTGTTTAAGATTCAGGAGCTTGACGGTGCTGTGAACCTTATCAATATTTCGGGTAAGGACATTTTAGAAGATGTGTATCTTTACTATAAAAGCGGCGGCGACGGTCTTTATATGGGCGGTATAACTTATCTTGCAAAGGTTATGGGCGGAATTAAAAAGGACGAAGTAAAACAGCTTTCAACAAAGCATTTTGCAACGTCAAGCTCGGAAATAGTTGACATCGTGCTTGTAACGCCTGCAAAAACGGAACAATGACGCACTTTTATAAAATTGCAGGTATAACCGTCAAGGTGTCAGCCGAGGACAGTATAATGTATACCGACAGCGAGATGCTGTCACCGTATCTTACGGATGAATGTGAAAATGCCGTAAGCTTTGAGTTTTCGCTCTGCGATGAAATGCCAAAGCCGCACGGGGAGCAAATAGCACATACGGGAAATGTCCGTGTGTTTTCAACACCGTTCGGTGAGCAAAGATATTACGGAGACGTTAATTTCTCCTTTAGCAGTGCAGGTATGTGTGTAACGTATGAAAAAGACGTTATAACCGTGAAGGTCAAGAAAAATAAATTTTGTCAAGGCATCAATCCGCATCACATTCTTGACAGTATTATGCTGGAGCATTTGATTACAATGCGTGGCGGTGTTCTTCTTCATTCGTCATTTATTAAATACAAGGATTCCGCAATACTTTTTACAGCTCCGTCGGGGGTAGGAAAGTCCACGCAAGCCCGCCTCTGGTGTGAGCTTGAGGGCGCAGAGCTTATAAACGGTGACAAGTCAGCCGTATATACGGATGAGGTGTGCGGTATACCGTTTTCGGGAAGCTCAGGCGTTCAGCTTAATAAAAGCGCACCTCCGCGTGCGATAGTATATCTTGCACAGGCAAGGGAAAACAGTATAAAGCGTCTTTACGGCAAGGAAGCGTTTATTCACGTCTGGGAAGGCTGTGTGGTCAATCTCTGGAATCATAATGACGTTGTCCGTGCGATAGACAATGTGAATAATGTAATAACCCAAATACCGATATACCGTATGGCATGTACAAAAGACGGAACGTCGGTTGAGTTTTTGAAGAAAAATATATTTGACATCAAGACAAATGAAGCTTGATTTAATTATACTGAGCTTGATGCACACTAAGCAGATACACACCGCTGGCAGAATGTAATTTCACAGCGGTGTATATTTTCAAAATCGACAGGGCGATAACAGTGTGCTGTATTCAGCTGATATCTGAAAAGAGGGATGTTATGAAAACGGTTAATATATATACAGACGGAGCGTGCCGTGGCAATCCGGGCCCCGGTGGCTGGGGTGCTGTCCTTGTATACGGAGAAAATGAAAAACGCATTTGCGGAGGCGACGGCGAAACGACGAACAATAAAATGGAGCTTACGGCAGTTATTGAAGCCTTGAAGCTTCTTAAATATCCGTGCCGTGTTGTTTTGTGCTCTGACTCCAAGTACGTTATTGACGGCCTTAAGCTCGGCTGGGCGCAGGGCTGGAAGAAAAAGGGCTGGAAAAAAAGCGACGGCAAGCCCGCACTTAATCCCGAGCTTTGGGATGAGCTTTTGACACTTTCCGATATGCACGAAATGGAATACATCTGGGTTAAAGGTCATAACGGTCATAAATATAACGAGATATGTGACGAAATGGCAACCTCCGAGGCTGATAAATACGGCGGTGCGAAATGAAAAAATACGCTCTTGTCACAGGCGCAACTTCCGGAATAGGCAAAGAAATTGCATTGAAGCTTACGCAAAAGGGCTTTTCTGTAATAGCAGTGGGAAGAAACCAAGCTGAGCTGACAATCCTTTCCGAAAAATACGGAATGATACCGAATGTGTGCAATCTTTCAAATCGGGATGAATGTGTATCTCTTTGGGAAAAATATAAAGAATATGATATATGCACACTCGTCAACTGCGCAGGCTTCGGATACGTTTCCGATTTCGATAAAATCAGTATTGACGATGATGTAAAAATGGCAAACGTAAATGTTTTGGCAACGCAGATACTTACAAAGCTGTTTTCTTCTTCGATGAAAAACGGTGTGATACTCAACGTCTGCTCTGCCGCCGCATTTTCTCCCGAACCGCTTATGGCATCGTATGCCGCTTCAAAATCTTACGTTTATTCGTACAGCCTTGCGGTTGATTATGAGCTTAAAAGACGCAACTCAAATGTCCGTGTCCGTATTTTGTGCCCGGGGGCGGTGAGCACGCCGTTTGAAAAAACAGCGAAAGTGAAAAATCCGCTTCCGTCGATAAGTGCCGAACGATGTGCTGAATATGCAATAAAGGCTATAGAGGGAAAAAGAACCGTCACGGTAACAGGCTTTAAAATGAAAGCATCACGCTTTTTATCAAGAATAGCTCCCGAAAAGCTCGTTCTTGCCGTGCAGTATAAAATACAAGGCTCAAAGAGGTAAAATGTCTTACATAAGAAAATTATTTTCGGTATTTCTTCTGTTGAATTTGTGCTTTTTTTCGTTTGAAATAAATATAACGGCAAAGGACATCAGCTACGGTGTTTTGTACCGTGATGCATTAACGAAGTCAGAAATGACGGTATACGATACGTTTTTGAAAAATTCCGAAAAAATGAAGGACGGCAAAGCTGAAATAGAGATACGTTTTTCCGAAAATATATCAAAGGATGATATAAGCAATATTTTGCAAAGGTCATCTGCCGCATTCGTGCTTGACCACCCCGAATGCTTCTGGATATCTTATGAAAAGCTGTCCTTTACTTATATTGAATCAGACGGCGGTGTTTCAGTTATAACCGCCAAGAAAAAGGACGAATGTGAATATTATTTTCCGTCAGATTTCAAATCCCCATCGGACGTTATAAAAGAAGCGGAAGCAGTTAAAGAAAAGATAGACAAGATAATAAAAAATGCCGAAGAATATCCATCAGTTTATGATAAAATAAAATTTTTTCACGACTTTCTTTGCAAAAATAACGTATACAATGAACACGTAAGAAACGGCGAAGACGATAAAGCCGATAAAAGTGCGTGGCGTGCGCTGTCAGCTTTGACAAGCAACAACGATGCTGAAAAAGGCCCTGTTTGCGAGGGATATTCAAAGGCTTTTAAAATGCTTTGCGATGCTGTCGGCGTTCCGTGTGTGCTCATTCCGGGTGACGGTATAAATACGGACGGTGTACGTGAAGCGCATATGTGGTGTGCCGTGATGATTTTTGGAAAATGGTACGGTGTTGACGTTACGTGGGACGATGCGATAACCTCAGACGGCGTCAATGTTATGCGTGACAACTATTTTCTGTGTGGGGAAAATACAGAGGATTTTTCAGAATTGCATATACCTGATATGGAAAAATATTTTTTGACAGCACTTCCTACACCAACGCTTGCAAAAGAAAAAATTGAGGTGCAAAAAAGTAAAGATGTAACCCCGTTTACCGTTTCGGGCTTTTCCGCTGTCTACGGTGAAAAAGCAAAAGTGAAAATAATGGTGCCCGAAAAGCTTAAAAACGAAAAAATATCGCTTTATAAAGGATGTATTTACGAGGGTAACAAGCTTTATGAGGGAGATGCCAAGGAGATTATAAGCATTGATACATCACAATTGTCTTGTGTGAACGATAAAAAAATAGTTGCGGTATATGAAGATGAAAAAGGGAACTATTATATTTCTTGTGCCGATATTGAACTGACAGAAAAATCACTTGAGCTTGATTCAACCGATGTGACAATAGAATGTAAGGACGGTATAGTGTCGCTTGTGGGTGAGCTTAAAGCAAAGACGGGACAAAAATTATCGTATGACGTTACAAGTGAATTGACGGATGATAATAAAAAGGTAATCGTAAAATATACCGATATCATACCGTTTGATATGAACTATACGTCATCTGACTCACTCACGCTTGAATTTGAACTGCCGAACGATAACAGCAGCAATGAAATATATAAATATATAGCTCCTGCGCTGATTGTTATTTTTTGTGTTATAGTGTCGCTTTTAAAAAGAAAATAGTGTGTCAAACTTTCCTCCTTATCATATTATATAGTGAGAACGGTCAACGACCGCTTTCAGGATTTTTATATGATATTATTTTACGGAGGATAGAATCCAAGTGCCAGATAACAGAAATGGCTGTTGCTCAGGAGGGATCGGTAACTCCCGAGATTTAGCCTATATAGATACTTACCGCATTCTTGACAGCTGCAGAGATAAAGACTGCTTTGAGGATGTACCCGTTTTTCTTACCGATTACGGCCGTGACGTTGTTGAACATTCAAGCAACGTCCGCACCTGCTCGGCATCTATTGCGGCAACAAATATAACGGTAAACCCCGTACCCTTTAACAGAGGCTTTTATCAGGTAGATATACGTATCTATGTCAGAATGACGTTTGAATGTTGCGTATGTATGTCAAACCGCCAGATAATAGAGGGCATCGCCGTATGTGATAAAAAGGTTGTGCTTTTCGGAAGCGAGGGCAACGTTTCAATATTCAGAAGCAACCCCGACGAAGACAGCTTCTGTACAGTGCCCGAGCTTGCAAATAACTGCTGCGGCAGTACCAATCTGCCCGTTGCGGTGGTTGAGCTTGCAGAACCCGTAATACTCACCACCCGTATTCTTGAAAGACAGCAGTGCTCTTGCTGTTGCTGCTGTTGCTCGGCAAGCGAAGTGCCCGGACACATTTCGGGCAGAGTTGCAGGAGATCTTACAGATCCCGGTGACCGTTTCCTTGCTGTGTCTATCGGCTTCTTCTCTGTAACGAGAATTGAACGTCCCGAACAGTATCTTATCAGCGCAACGGAATATTCCGTTCCCGAAAAGGAATGTGAATACGTTGAAAGCGATGATCCCTGTTCTGTATTCCGTGCTATGGAATTCCCGATAAACGAATTTTCTCCCCCCGGTTTGCAGAAAGGCTCAAATAATTCTCCCTGCAGAAAGAACGACAGATGAATTAGAACTGTTCCATAATATAATCCCCATCATATCGATGGGGATTATTATTTTACCGTTTCATTACGTCTGTCAGATGTAAATAGAATATTTACAAAATAAACGAATAAAATTTATTGAAAAACGATATCAATCGTGCTATGATGAATTTGGAAAAAGACAATGTGGAGGACTATGATGAAAAGAAAATGTATACTGTTTGTTGTAATTGTGGCGATATTACTTTGTTTTTCAAGCTGCGGTACAAAATATAAATACGACGCAGATGAAGTTGTCGGTTTAACCTCAATACAGATAGTTGAAAAATACGGTAATTTTGATAGGAAGCAAGGATACCCCAATGAAGATGGGTTATATTGCAATTGTGCGTGCGGCTATCTGATTAAACCTAAAAAAGTAGGTTATTTTGGAACTACCCCTCCCGAATATTTTATGATTTTTTTTGATGAAACAGGGGTTGCGAAGCATTGCCGTTACGAAAAAGTAGTGTGAAAAAATTATACAACAGTTTATTACAATGGTTGACGTTAAGACAAAATAAACAAGGGCATTGCCATGTGATCGTATCACCGAGCAATGCCCTTAATGTTTATGGTAGCTTATTCAACAATATCAAGTATAAGCGGACGCTTAACAGGGGCATCGTTGCCCATCTTTGTTGATTCAAGGAATTTCTTGCGTGATGCTGTAAATGAGGTGTTGTTTGACGTATACATCGTTGCAATAACGTCACCCTTGTTTACGTAGTCACCGAACTTCTTTTTAAGAATGATACCTGCCGTGCTGTCGATAACATCTTCTTTTGTGTTACGTCCTGCACCGAGCAAGAGGCTTGCAATTCCATATCCCTCCGTATCGATTCCGACGATGTAACCCGATTTCTCGGCTTTGATCTCCTCACAGTAGGGAGCAGCGGGGAAGTTTTCGGGAGCAAGTATCCAATCCTTGTTTCCACCCTGTGCTTCAACCATTTTCGCAAATGTTTTAAGCGCTTCGCCGTTTTCGATGACACGAAGAACGTTTGCACGGCATTCGTCCATTGTGCCTTTTTCCGCAAGGTAAAGCATGCGTGTGGCAAGCTCTATGCAAATTTCGGTAAGGTCAGCAGGACCGTTACCTTTGAGTGTCTCGATGGCTTCGATAACTTCAAGGGAATTACCGATGGAAAATCCGAGCGGAATGTCCATATCCGTTATCATTGCGCATACACGTTTACCCGCACGCTTACCTATTTCGACCATCCATTCGGCAAGCTCACGGCTCGCTTCAACGGTCTTCATAAATGCGCCGCTTCCCGTTTTAACGTCGAGCACGATGCAGTCATCGTCTGCGGCAAGCTTTTTACCCATAATGCTCGAAACGATAAGCGGCAAGCTGTCGATGGTTGCCGTAACGTCACGAAGTCCGTACAAAAGCTTATCTGCAGGGGTCATATCATTGCTCTGTCCGATAATGGCAATGCCGATATCATTAACAATGCTCTGAAATTCATCAAGCGGTATATCGGTACGGAAGCTGGGTATGGCTTCAAGCTTGTCTATCGTGCCACCTGTGTGGCCGAGACCTCGACCGCTCATCTTTGCGACCTTGACACCGAGCGTTGCAACGATGGGGGCGATAACAAGACTCGTCTTGTCACCGACACCGCCCGTTGAATGCTTGTCAACACGCAGACCGTTGACGTTCGGAAAGTCAAGCTTCTTTCCCGAATCACGTACAGCAAACGTAAGGGCTGTCGTTTCTTCAAGAGTCATACCTCTGAAATATATAGCCATACAGAGAGCTGACACCTGATAATCGGGAATGTCACCGTTTACGTATCCCTTGATAAACCAGTTTATCTCGGCATCTGTCAAGGTGCCGCCGTCTCTTTTCTTTTTAATGATATCAAACATACGCATGGCGCATATCTCCTTATTACTCTAAATTGCTTTTGCCGAAAGAATACGGTAAAAGCTCGCTAAGTGTACAAACCTTTATATTTTCGGGTGTACCCATAATTATTTTAAAATCGCCCGTACAGAATTCGGCAAGCACCTGACGGCAAACACCGCACGGTGCACAAAGCTCGCTTGGCTCCTCACCCTTTCCGCCTACGATGGCGATTGCTTCAAAATCACACTCACCCTCGCTGACTGCCTTGAACACAGCCGTTCTTTCGGCACAGTTAGTGGGCGAATATGCGGCATTTTCAACGTTACAGCCCTTATAGACCTTTCCGCTTTTTGACAAAAGTGCCGCACCTACACGGAAATTTGAATACGGCGAATAAGAATTTTTACGTGCTTCTATAGCCATATCCAGAAGCTTGCTGTCGGTTATATCTGAAACCTCTTCAAGAAAAGAGCTTCCCGAAATTTTATCGCTTGATACAGAGAACCAATCAAGAACAGTAGCGCCGATGTCAGCAAACGTATTTCGTGTGCCGAGATTGATACCCGGCTTTATCTTATTTCCGTAAACGAGCATAGGCGTATATTCTCTTGAATGGTCGGTAGACGGTGTGGACGGATCGCATCCGTGGTCTGCCGTTATGATAAGAATATCGTCTTCTTTCATCGATTCAAGAACTTTTCCGAGCCTTTGGTCAAATTCCGTCATAGCACGTGCGTAACCCGAAATGTCATTTCTGTGTCCGTAAACCATATCAAAATCGACAAGATTTACAAAGCAAAGACCGTTAAAGTCACGCTCCATAACGGCATCAAGCTTATCCATTCCGTCGGTGTTGCTTACCGTGGGATAGCTTTCCGTAAATCCGACACCTGCAAAAATATCGTATATTTTGCCTACGGATATTGTATCAAATCCGTTATCCTTAAGCAAAGAGGAAACTGTATCAGAGGGAGGAACAAGCGAAAAGTCGTGACGTCTCGGCGTACGCTTGAAGGGATGAACACCCTCAAAGGGACGGGCAATAACACGGCCGACACCGTGCTCACCCTTAAGCATTTCACGAGCGATCTTGCAGTATTCATAAAGCATTTCTATCGGCACAACGTCCTCGTGTGCGGCGATCTGAAATACGCTGTCAGCAGACGTGTAAACGATAAGCTTGCCTGTTTTTATGTGTTCTTCGCCAAAGTCACGTATAACATCTGTACCCGAATAGGGTTTGTTGCAAAGCGTACCTCTGCCCGTGAGCTTTTCAAATTTTTCTATCACCTCAGCAGGAAATCCGTCGGGATAGGTAGGGAACGGCTTTTCAGAACAAATTCCCGCAATTTCCCAATGGCCTATCGTTGTGTCCTTGCCGAGCGATGCTTCGTGCATTCTTGCATAGGAAGCCGAGGGCATCGGGGCTTTTTCACCCTTTACGCCTTCGATGTTGAAAAGTCCGAGTTTTGCAAGATTGGGGCAGTTGAATTCGGGATGGTTCTGTATTGCGCCCAATGTATCGCTTCCTTCATCATTCCAGATATGGGCATCCGGCATTTCGCCGATGCCCATACTGTCAAGAACGATGAGAAAAGCACGTTTGTTATTTTTTTTCATAAATCAATAGCCTGAGCCTTCGATGCCCTGAACTGCCTTAACTACACGGCTTGTTCCGAGACGTGATGCACCTGCATCGATAAACGCCTGAGCGTCGTCAAGGTTGGAGATACCGCCTGCAGCCTTAACGAGAACGCCTTCGCCAACATTAGCATACATAAGCTTAACGTCGTCAAGTGTTGCACCTGCTGTTGAGAAGCCTGTTGATGTCTTGATATAGTCAGCGCCTGCTTCTGTTACGAGCTTGCACATACGGATTTTTTCATCCTCTGTGAGAAGGCATGTTTCGATGATTACCTTGAGAAGTTTTCCGTTACAAGCAGCCTTGATCTGACGGATCTCTTCACGTACTTCGTCATCCTTGCCGTCCTTGAGGTCGCCGATGTTGATAACCATATCGATCTCGTCAGCACCGTTTTTAACAGCGTCAGCTGTTTCGAAAACCTTAACGGCTGTTGTGCAGTAACCGTTGGGGAATCCGATAACAGTACAGATAGCGAGCTTGTCGCCTACATATTCCTTTGCACGCTTAACAAAGCTCGGGGGAATACAAACGGAAGCTGTTGCATATTTCATTCCGTCGTCACATATTTTCTTGATCTGCTCCCAAGTTGAAGTCTGAGCGAGAAGTGTGTGGTCACACTTTGATAAAATGTTTTTGATGTCCATTTTTTTATATCCTTTCAAAAATGCAATTTTTTTCTATTATAAAACATTAGTTGCGTTATGTCAAGAAAAAAAAAGGATTTTTGTACAGTTGAGCCGTATATCTCTTATCATAACGATTTAAATATTAAAAAGTTATTACAAAACAGAAATAAATTCGGTTTTAATTGAAAAAAAGGTTGATTTTTGTCTTTATCTGTGGTACAATAACTACGTACGTGATAATACAACACTATATAAGCGTTGTGTACTGTAACAAATAAAGCAAAACGGAAAGGGAATTATATGACAGCTGATGTGCAAAAGGCAAGTTTCTGGAAACGTATGTCTGCATGCTTGTTTGACATTATTATACTTGCTATAGTGGCTATCGGTGCGGCATCTGCTTTATCGGCTATCTTCGGATATGACGGATATTCTGAAAAAATGACACGGTATTATGAGCAGTACGAAGAACAGTACGGTGTCGATTTCGATATTTCCGTTGAAGATTTTGAAAAGCTTACCGACGAAGAAAAGAATATATACTATGAAGCTGACAAGGCTATGAACAGCGACGGCGAGGTTATCAAGGCTTACCGTATGATGCTCAGTTTATCCATACTGATCGTCAGCTTGGGATTGTTTATTGCTTTCTTTGTACTTGAATTCATAATTCCTATGGTATTCGGCAACGGACAGACACTCGGCAAAAAGATATTCGGTGTTGCCGTTATGCGCACAAATTCGGTTAAAATAACGACCCCTGTTCTGTTTATCAGAACCATTCTCGGAAAATATACCATTGAAACAATGGTGCCCGTGTTCCTTTTGTTTATGATATTATTCGGCGTTATCGGCTTTGTCGGTGTGCTGGTAATATTTGCAATAATTCTTCTCAATGTAATTCTTGTATTCGCAACACGTACGTCGTCTGCCATTCACGATCTGCTATCCGATACGGTCACGGTCGATATGGCAAGCCAGAGGATATTCGACAGCTATGATGCTATGATAGAGTACAAGAAAAAGCTTCATGCAGAAGCAGTTTCAAAGGAAGATTATTAATAAAAGCGTTTTCATTTTAATTTAATATATAATTTCGATTTGGGAGGTTAGATAAAATGAAAGTAGAATTACGAAATCTTACAAAGATCTTTCCGAGCCGCAACAAGAAAGTCGGCGGAGAGGTTATTGCGGTAAATGATTTCACGTTTACGATCCCCGACGGTACGCTCGTGGGTCTCCTCGGTCCTTCCGGATGCGGTAAAAGTACGACGCTTTATATGATAAGCGGTCTGCAGAAGCCGTCCTCAGGACAGATCTTCTTCGGTGAAGAGGATGTTACGGAGCTTTCACCCGAAAACAGAGGAGTAGGTCTTGTTTTCCAGAACTATGCGCTTTATCCGCATATGACTGTAAAGCAGAATATTATGTTCCCGCTTCAGAACCTCAAGGGTGCTGACAAGCTTACAAAGGATCAGATGCTTGAAAGAGCACTTGAGGCTGCAAAGCTTGTTCAGATCGACGATCTTATGGACAGAAAGCCCAGCGAGCTTTCAGGCGGTCAGCAGCAGCGTGTTGCTATTGCACGTGCGCTTGTAAAGATGCCGAGAGTTCTTCTTCTTGACGAGCCGCTTTCAAACCTTGATGCACGTCTTCGTTTGCAGACAAGAGAAGAGATCCGCAGAATCCAGAAGGAAACAGGTATCACAACTGTATTCGTAACACACGACCAGGAAGAAGCAATGAGTATTTCCGATATGATCGTTGTTATGAAGACAGGTATCGTTCAGCAGGTCGGCAAACCGCAGGATATTTACGACGATCCTACAAATCTGTTCGTTGCAAAGTTCCTCGGTACACCTCCCATAAATGTATTCAAGGGTAATGTTGCAGGCGGTAAGCTTTATATCGGCGGTGCTGCGGTTCTTGATGTTCCCGGTGTTTCTGACCGTGACGTAACAGTCGGCATTCGTCCCGAAGGCTTTAACCTTGATGAAAACGGCGCACTTGTTTGCGAGCTTTCAAACGTAGAGGTAATGGGACGTGACATAAGCATCGTTTCGAAGAACGAAGCATCTCTTAACCCCGTTATCCGTTCAATAATCAATTCCGACAGTAAGATCGATGCAACAGCTAAAACTGTTAAATACTCGCTCAAACCCCACAAGGTATTTATTTTCGATGCAAAAACCGAAGAAAGAATACATTTTTGAGGTGACGTGATATGGTTGACAGCAAACAACAATGGAAGGCGTGGATATATTTAGCACCTGCTATCGTACTGTTGCTTATATTCACAGTCTGGCCTATTATAAACACTCTCGTTATGGCATTCACAGAGGACTACAGTAGCTTGAGTGCACTCGGCGGTAAGGAGTTCACATACGGTATCAAGAACTTCCAGAAGGTTATTGAATACAAGGGCTTCATAAACTGTCTGAAAAACACACTTCTGCTTTGTGTTCTTACAGTTCCGATATCAACTATCTTGGCACTTGTTATAGCGGTATGCCTTAACTCCATCAAGTTTTTGCAGAGATTTCTGCAGACAATATTCTTCCTGCCCTACGTAACAAACTCCATTGCTATCGGTATGGTATTTGCGGCAATGTTCAACATCGTCGGAAATACAGCGGCTGATGTACAGGTCGTTGAAACTGTGGGTATAATAAACAATGCGCTCGGTCTGTTCGGTATTGAACCGATAAACTGGATAAATGCAGGCTCTACTTATGCGGCAAATATCGCAGTTATGACAGTATACATTGTATGGAATGCGCTCCCGTTCAAGATACTCATTCTTCTCGGCGGTCTTCAGAGCGTTAACAAGCAGTATTATGATGCAGCAAAGATCGACAGTACACCCAGAATCCGTGTATTTACAAAGATCACTGTTCCGCTTCTTTCTCCGATGCTTGCATACGTTGTAATCACGGGCTTCATCGGCGGATTCAAGGAATATTCGAGCATCGTCGGTATATTCGGCGATAAAATGGGTCCCGCAGGTGACTACGGACGTCTTAACACGATGGTTGGTTACATCTACGACTCCATTAAAAACCATCAGGGCCGTGCAAGTGCGGCGGCGCTCATTCTGTTTGGCATTATCTTTATCGTTACAATGATAAACCTTAGTGTCAGCAAGAAGAAAACACACTATTAAGGAGGGAATATCATGGCTGAAAAGAAAACTTCAAAAGTTATGCAAGAACGTGATATGCAGAAGGTCTCCTCAGTTCAGAAGATCGAAAAGATCATCGTTCAGACGGCTCTGTATCTCTTCCTTGGCATAATCGCAATAATAGTTCTGTTTCCTTTTTACTGGATGCTTATTTCATCTGTTAAGAGCCTTACGGAATATAACCTTCCCGTACCTACGCTTTTCCCCAAGCAGATGATATTCAGAAACTACATCGATGCGTTTTCAACGGCAAACCTCGGCACGCTGTTTACAAATACAGTATACGTAGGTGTCGTTTCCACACTTTTGTCACTCGTTATCACGGTGCTTTCCGCATTCGCATTTGCACGTCTTGAGTTCAAGGGTAAAAATGCTTTGTTCGGCGCACTTCTGGCAACGATGATGATCCCCGGTGAGCTTTTCACCATCACAAACTATTCAACAGTTAACGACTTCGGTTGGATGAATACGTATACGGTTCTTATCGTTCCTTTCCTGGTAAGTGTATTCTACATCTACTTGTTGAAGCAGAACTTTATGCAGATACCGAATGAATTGTATCTTGCCGCAAAGGTTGACGGTACAAGCGACCTGAAATACCTCTGGAAGGTAATGATACCCCTTTCACTCCCCACACTTATATCGATCACGATACTTAAGATGATGGGTGCGTGGAACTCCTACGTGTGGCCGAACCTCGTTGCAAACGATGATGCGCACCTGCTTATTACAAACGGTTTGAGAGGTGCTGACTTCACCGTTGACGATATGGTCAACTACCCCGTACAGATGGCGGCGGTTGCAATCGTATCTTTCCCGCTTTTCCTTGTGTTTGTATTTTTGAGAAAATACATCATGAAGGGCGTTTCAAGAAGCGGTATCAAGGGTTAATAGTTCTTAGGGACTTAACATAAAAAATTAAAAGGATGGAAAAAACTATGAAAAAGATACTCACAGCAGTATGCTTGATCCTGGTGATCGTTCTGAACTGTTTTGCACTCGCTTCTTGCGGCGACAGCAACAGCACAGAAACAAAAGACAGCGGTAGTGCGTTTGTTCCCGATGAAGGACTTACGTATGACGGAAGTGAAGTAGAGATCACTTTCTACCACACAATGGGTGCAAACCTTCGTACAGTTCTTGACAAGTACGTTGCTAAGTTCAACGAGATGTATCCCAACATCAAGATCGTTCACTCCCAGGAGGGTGGTTACGATGACGTTCGTGATAAGATCAGTACAGAGCTTACAGTTGGTAACCAGCCCAACATTGCTTACTGCTATCCCGACCACGTTGCTCTTTACAACCTCGCAGGCTCTGTTGTAACGCTTGACAGCTTCATAAACAGCAAGGCAGAGGTTACAAAGGCTGACGGCTCCAAGGAAGTACTCGGCTTCACAGAAGCGCAGATCGCTGACTTTATCGACGCTTACTACAACGAAGGTAAAGAGTTCGGTGACGGCAAGATGTACACACTTCCTCTTTCCAAGTCAACAGAAGTTCTTTACTACAACAAGACATTCTTTGACGCTAACAACCTTTCAGTTCCCACAACTTGGGATGAGCTTGAAACACTCTGCGCACAGATTCTTACAATCGACCCTAACTGTATCCCCCTCGGATACGACTCTGAAGCTAACTGGTTCATCACAATGGCAGAACAGCTCAAGTCCGATTATACAAGTGCTGAAGCAGGAAACCACTTCCTCTTCGATAACGAAACAAACAGAAACTTCGTTAAGAGATTTTCTGAATGGCACCAGAAGGGCTACGTAACAACACAGGAGATCTACGGTGCATACACATCAGGTCTTTTCGTTGCACAGACAGGTACAAAGTCCTATATGTCCATCGGTTCTTCCGCAGGTGCTACACACCAGCGTCCCGCTGCTACTGACGACGGAAGCTATCCGTTTGAAGTAGGTATAGCTACAATTCCTCAGGCAGATGCAAGCAACAAGAAGGTTATTTCTCAGGGTCCTTCACTCTGTATCTTCAACAACGCATCACAGCAGGAAGTTGTTGCTTCTTGGCTCTTCGTTAAGTACCTTACAAGCTGTGTTGAATTCCAGGCTGAATTCGGTATGGTTTCCGGTTACGTTCCCGTACTTGAATCCGTTGCACAGAACCCCGTATATGCTGAGTTTATAAACACAGCAAATGGCGGCGACAACATCGCAGCTCTTTCCGCTAAGGTTTGTCTTGAACAGAAGGATGCTTACTACACATCCCCTGCATTCAACGGCTCATCCGAAGCGCGTGACCAGGTGGGCGCACTTCTTCAGTTCTGCATGGTTGAATATAAGAACGCTTCCGATAAGGATGCAATGATCAAGAAGGCATTCGAAGACGCTGTCGCAGAATGCGAATATATGTCATAATCAGTTAAGGTAAAATTTTATGAATTTACTTTCTAAATTTTTATCTGCAGCGTTGGCTCTTTGTATGGTTGCGGGATGCTTGGCGTCCTGCAACCCCGAAAGTACCGACACAACTGCGGACACAAATACAGCACCCGAGACATCGGGTGAGCTTGGCGAAATTGTCGACTACGTTTCACAGCTCAAGCTTGATATGACATCGTCAAGCCTTAAAATTGAAAATGTTAAGGTCAAGCAGTACATTGACGGCGATACGACGCACTTCTATGTTCCCGAAAGCGTTATCGACAAGGGAATACTGAAGGCAAGATATATCGCAATAAACACTCCCGAATCAACGGGACAGATAGAAGAATGGGGCAAAAAGGCTTCAAACTTCACAAAGACAAAGCTTCAGGCGGCAACGTCTATCATACTTGAGAGTGATACAGATGCTCTCAACGTTGACTCGACGGGTGACCGTCATCTCATTTGGGTATGGTACAAAACAGCAGATTCTGCTGAATACCGTAACCTTAACCTGGAAATACTCCAGGAGGGCCTTGCTATCGCATCAAGCTCATCGCAGAACCGCTACGGCTCTATCTGTATGAACGCTATCGACCAGGCTAAGTCGCACAAGCTTTTCGTTTATTCAGACGAAAATGACCCCGATTTTTACTACGGATCGGCTATTGAGCTTACGCTCAAGGAGCTTCGTGCCAACCCTGCATTGTACACGGGTAAGACAGTTGCTTTTGAGGGTATAGTTTCCAAAAACAGCGGACAGAGCATTTACGTCGAAGCATTTGATGATGAAACGAATATGTATCACGGTATTACCGTATACTACGGCTTCACTCTTACAGGTGCGGGACTTAATGTTATCAAGCCCGGCAACAAGGTTCGTATCGTAGGCTCAATGCAGTTCTACGAAGCAGGCGGCACATATCAGGTTTCCGACTTGAAATATGATATGATGGACACCAAGAACCCCAACAATATCCAGAAGCTCGGCGACGGATTTGAAGCGTCTTACGTTGAAACATCTCCCGAAACGTTCGCAACATCTAAGGTTGCTGTAACTGTTATCGGTGATGACGGCGAAGAAACGCTCAAGGAAGTTGACTATGCAGAGCTTGCACTTTCTTCAACGTTAAGTATGAAGAATTTGGAAGTTAAGGATATCTACGTAACGAACAACGACGGTGATTCTGACGGTGCTATGACACTTACTTGTCAGGCAGGCGGTCAGACAATTTCCGTACGTACGACAGTTCTGCTTGACGAAGCAGGAAATCTCATCACACGTGATTATTTTGAAGGCAAAACGATCGACGTGAAGGGAATCGTAGACTACTTCAACGGCAAGTATCAGATAAAGGTATTTTCCGTTAAAGACGTAACAGTTCATTGATTGACAATATTTTAAAAGGAGTCATATATGAAAAAATTACTCGCACTTTTGCTTGCGCTCGTATTTTGCGTAGCACCGCTTGTTTCTTGCGGCGATGATGCAACCGAAACAGGTACAGGCACAGAAACAACTGCTGATGCTGAAACAGGCGCTTATGACGTAAAATCAGCCGCAGCGTTCCTCAAGAATATGTACAAGCAGTACCTCACAGCTCCCGAAACGACAAAGGACTTCACACTCGTTTCACAGGTTATGAACGACGGTGTTGCTTATACTGTAACTTGGACAACAGACAATGAAGCTATCAAGGTTATAGCTGATGAAGCTAACAAGCAGGTTACTATCGACGTTGACGAAAAGACACCTGAAGTTGTCAACTATAAGCTTACAGCTACAGTTGCAGATCCTGCAGGCGCTACAGAAAAAGTAGAATTTGCTCTTTCTGTTCCCGCATGTGCTTTCGCACCCGAAGAAGGAACTGCATACAAGTTCTATCTTACACAGGCTATCGCAGGTAAGGTTCTTTACGTTGACGGCGGTATTTCCGGCGGCAGATACCTTACAATGACAGATGATTTTGCAAAGGCGCTTGATTTCTTTGTAGAAGCATCCGGCAACGGTTACAAGTTCTTTACAACAATCGACGGCGCAAAGAAGTATGTTGACATCTTCACAAACGATGAAGGCCAAACAGCTGTAGGCTATGCTGACAGCTCCGATTGCGTATACACATACAACAGCGCAACATTTGCTTGGGAAGCAGAGGTTGACGGCGTTGCTTACTATCTTGGCACATACAAAAGCTTTGAAACAGTAAGTGCTTCCAAGACATCTTATATCACAGTTGAAAACACAAGAGTCAGCCAGTTCCCGATGGAGTTCACAACAGAAAAGGTTGAGTATAAAGCTCCCGAAACACCCGATGAGCCCGAAGATCCCAATGTTATCATCGGCGGTACAGCTAATGCTGATGTATTTGCAGCTCCCAAGGCAGGCACAGCATACAAGTTCTACTTCTATCAGTCCAAGGTTGGTAAGGCTCTTTATATTGACGGCGGCACAAACCAGGACAGATATCTCACAACAACAACAGATTTCGCTAAGGCTCTCAACGTTTACGTTGAATCCGCTAACGGCGGTTACAAGTTCTATGTAACTATCGACGGCGCAAAGAAGTACATTGATGTGTACAAGAACGAAGCCGGCAAGGATGCAATCAGATACGCTGATACAACAAACTGCACATTCAAGTACAATAAGGAAACATTTGCTTGGGAAGTTGCAGCAGGCGAGGAAACATACTACCTCGGCACATACCAAAACTATGAAACAGTAAGTGCTTCCAAGACATCCTACATCAACAAGGATAACACAAGAAAAGAGCAGTTCCCCTTGGAGCTTGTTACAAAGGCAGTAACTATTACCCCCGGTTCCGGTAATACTACTCCCTCAACACCTTCCATACCCAGCACACCCACCACAACACCTGCAGCTGATAATGGTACATACAGACTTTATCTTGACCAGGTAAAAGCAAAGAAGATCCTTTATCTTGACGGCGGCGTTAAGGATGACAGATTCCTTACAATGACAGATGATTACTCAAAGGCTATCACTGCTAAGTTTGAAGCTGTCAAGGGCGGTTACAAGATCGCTGTTACTATCAATGGTGCTAAGAAGTACATTGATGTGTACAAGAACGAAGCCGGCAAGGATGCACTCAGATACGCTGATACAACAAACTGCGTATTCAACGAAAACAAGGATACAAAGGCTTGGGAAACAGTTGTTGACGGTACAGCATTCTATCTCGGAACATACAACACATTCGATACTGTAAGCGCTTCCAAGACATCTTACATCACAGCAGAGAACACAGGTAAGGATCAGTTCCCGCTTGTTAAGACAACAAAAGAGATTACTCCTTATCCCGATGAACCCGAAACTCCTTCAACACCCTCCACACCCTCCACACCTGCAACAGCTCCTATAGCAGGCAAGGCATACAAGCTCGAAGCTTCCAACAAGGATGGCGTAATGTACTTTACAGGTGTTAAGAGCGGTAAGCTTACAGCAAGTGCAACAAAGGCTGATGCTGTTGATATTTTTGTTGAAGTAGACGGCTCAACTTACTATATTTACTATATGAACGCAGGCGCAAAGACTTATATCTCTGCTGAAGAAAGCGGTACATCTTGCTTCAAGACTTACGCAGATAAAGCTACAGCAAGCGGTTGGACGATCGATGCCGCAACAGGTGCATTCATTTCCGCAAGCAACGGTAGATTTATCGGTGGTAATAAGACTGCTACAACAGTAGATATGAGAGGCTATGCTTCATCCAATCTCAATACAGCTGATTACTCCATAGCAAAATTCATTGCTGCATAATTTAAAATTTAAACTGCCCGATTTTTCGGGCAGTTTTTTTGTTTTAAAAAATGTACTTGATATTTATATATTTTTGGTGTATAATTGTAGAAAAAATAAAGGATTTTGGCAAAATGAAAAGATTTCTTTCGATTTTATTGGCATTGTTGCTTCTTTTGTGCGGATGCACGCCGAACGATGTTGAACAAACCTCGGCGGTGACAACTGTACCGAATGAAGAAACACAAAAAAATGCGCAAACAGAAAATCCTGCCGAAGATACGGCAGACGATACTAAGTCAGAGCAGACAGAAGAAAAGGATACATCTAATCTCGGTGTTCAGGAAGAGCAGGAAACAAGCAGAGTTGTGACCGATGCCGCTACTTCAGCTCCAAAACCAGATGATACAAAAAACGATGTCGGTGACGATGAACCCGTTTTTGAAACGGATCCGTACGTCGGCGTTAACAAAGCGGAGTTTTATGCAAATTATAAGCCTGCGGTAAGTGCAACTGATGCATATTACAGAACACAGCATTTTTTGATGTCAGGCTCGATTGAGCTTCAGGATCAGACACCTACTTTCAGTAGTAACAGACCGATGGAAAACGGTTTGTATGTCCGCAACACGGCAGGTAAGTATTCCGAAGACGGAAAAACATACTATGTTGTTGATGCAAGCGGTAAGGTGGTTAACCGTATTTACAAGGACGGTGCGTATGTAACTCTTGAGGAGGTTGCGGCTTACATATTTGCATTCGGTGAAATCCCACCGAACTATTTAAGTAAGAAAAGCGGTAACCCTCAGACACATCCCTGGGGAAGATTTTTGAGAGTTAATCACTCTAAATTTATCGGTAATACAGATAAATATCCGTACGAGCCCGAGCTTCCCGATATAAGCGGATGCGGCGGAGATCTTCAGTATTTTGAGCTTGATATAGGTACAACGGGAACAGATTGTGATCCTTCCTACAAGCCTTATCCGTATAATGACGGTATCAAGCTGACAAGAGGTGCGGCACGAATAGTTTATACAAGATTTGATAAAAACGGCAACAAGATAATAGATATAGATGAAAAATATCTTTTCTATACGAACAATCACTATAATGATTTCCGTGAATATCTCAACTACCAGGGCGGTTGGGGTGAGATATTCGGAAACGTAACAGGCGGTGGAAAAATATCTGATAAGTACAACTGTAACCCCACCCCCTACGTTGAAACGGTAAGACGTGATCTTACAGCGGCATAAAATTATCCCCTGCGGAATTTCCGCAGGGGATCGTTTTATAACTTTACCGTTTTTGAATGACTTTTGATAATCTCAAAATTTGTTCTTGTATGGAGCAGGGGAGTAATTGAAATTATTCCGTTATGCACTGCAACCGTGTCACGGTTCAGATCGTTCGGACATTCATCGGGTATCTGCTCACCCGTTTGTATGTACATATCCTCTCCCGCTTTTTCAAAACGGTCAGAAAAATACTGTGTGCCTTGATACGTCATGCGTATCTCGGTTGCTTTTTTCGGTATATTTACGTTGTAAAGCGGATTTTTATCCAAAAGATTATTATCGCAAATGAACTTGTAAGCATCGTCGAGATATTCTGCCGCTTCGGTCTGTCCATCGAAAAATGCGGAAAATGCAATGGCGGGCGTTTTGTTTTTTCCCGCTTCGAATATTGCGCCTATCGTTCCCGAATAAACAATATCCTCGCCGACGTTTACACCTCTGTTAATACCCGATAGAACAACGTCGTATTTCTGATTAAGACCGAGTATGCCGAAGCGCACACAGTCGGCAGGAGTTGACGCCATAGAATATACAGTAAGACCGTCTTCGGAATGTACTTTTTTTATCTCGGTGGGATGAATAAAGTCGATAGCGTGACTTGTTCCGCTTTGCTCGGTTTTGGGCGCAACAACGGTAACGTCCCCTAGCTTTCTTGCCCAAAATGTCAGGAGCTTTATGCCAAGAGCATCATATCCGTCGTCGTTTGTTATAAGTATTCTCATAACCAACCCTCGTTATTTTCCTTGAATTGCTTGAGCATTGCGTCAGCTTCCTTGATAAGCTTGTTCGCTTCACGTCTTGAATAAACTGTAGCACCTGCCGCACAAGCGTGACCGCCGCCACGGTATTTTTCGGCAAGGGAATTGATCGTTATAAAGCGTGAGCGCAAACGAACTCTCACAGAGCCGTCGGCACATTCAATAAACGCTACCCAGATGAGCGAGCCTTTAATGGAATCAAGATGGGAGATAGCCGCACTTGCATCCTCTGTTGAAAGGTTGAATTCCTTTTGCATTGCCAGGGAAATATAGATAGATGCAACACCGTTTTCGCTTATCTTCATCTTCTTGTGAACGTGAGATTCAAACTTGAAGCTTTCAAATTCACGCAGATACAGATTTGCATAAAGCTTTTCTGTGTCAATGTTAAACTTCAAAAGTATTCCTGCAAGGCGGAGTGTTTCACCTGACACATCTCTGTAGCGGAAACGGCCCGAATCCGTTACCATACCTGTATAGAGATAATAAGCGGCAAGGTCTGTCATACAAAGCTCGTCCTTGAATGCATCGTAGAAAGCCGCTATCATCTCACAGGTTGATGAACGTAATTCCTCAACCCACTCATATTCTGCATACGATTCTATCGGAATGTGGTGGTCGATCTTTATATGCTCACGGCAAAGCTTGTACTTGGGATTTGAAAGTCTTTCGAACGTTCCCGTGTCAAGGGCGATACCGAGTGCATCTGCGTAAAGCGCATCATCGATAGGCTCATCCTCTCCACCTAAAAAAGCGAGATGCTTTGAAAAATCGTTGTTTTGTAAATATATCTCTTTTTCGGGATATGTCGCTTTGAGTATTTCCGCAAAGCCTTTTGTTGAGCCTATTGCGTCACCGTCGGGACGAAAGTGACGGAAAATTATAATTCTTTTGTATTCCTTGATCTTTTCAAGGATCTTTTTCATATTTTCGTTTGCCATAATTACTCCATATTTTTATTGAATGCTGTGAGGTCATCAAGAAGCGCCATTGCTTCGTCACGGTCCTTGACTGTTGCGCCGCTTGCCTTTGCGTGTCCACCGCCGCCGTATTTAACTGCAACAGGATTGATATTGTGCTTGTTTGAGCGTATTTCGGTAAGTACACCGCCGTCTGTTTCCGTGAAGTTCACCCAGATGTTGATGCCTCTGATGTCACCCATTGTATTTACCATACTTCTTGAAAGGGTGAAAGTGTCAAAGCCGTATTCGGCTGCTTCTTCCTTTGTGGTGTAAATGTACGCAACGCCGTATTCTGTAAGATTTATTTTCAGTATGAATTTTGCACGCAGACGGATAAATTCAAAATCATCTGCATAGAGGTTTGAGAAAATATCGTTTGTGTCAAAATTCTGCTTCATTAATTCAGAAGCAAGGCGGAACGTGTTGTGTGATGTTGAATCGTAACGGAAACGTCCCGAATCCGTGATCATTCCCGTATAAAGTGCCTTTGCGGAGTTGGGTGACAGGGAGAGTCCTGATTCAACTGCAAATTCTGTAATCAGTCCGCAACAGCTTTCATAGCTTGTATTCGTCACCTCAACGTCTGCAATTTCTTCGCAGAAAATGTGGTGGTCAATTCTTGCACTTCTTTTAGCTGTTTTGTATCTGTCATCACTTATAAGTGCGGAAGCGGAGGTGTCAAGAACGATTGCAAGCGCATCGGCATAAAGGCTGTCGTCTACCTCGTCCATAACAGAGCCGTTCATAAATGCATATCTGCCTGCTGCATCACCGACTGCGTATACTTCCTTTTCAGGAAAGTTTTCTTTTAAAATGTATTTAAGACCTATCTGACAGCCAAGCGCATCACCGTCGGGATTTTTGTGACGGTGGATTATAATGCGGTGCGCATTTTTTATTTCTTCTAAAATTTTTTCAAACATAATATTCTCCTTAATCATCAAAATAACCGCGGTAAACAACGGGATAATCGGAATTCGGGAATAAGAACTGATGAAGCTCTATAAAATAATCATCCGTCATACTTGCAATATAGTCTACAACAAGCTGATTGGGCTCTGTCTTTTCATACGGTATTTCACGCTTGTAATGTGTGCGGTTTACCTGTGCTATATGGTGCGTAAAAATAGGAGATTCCTTGCGTCCCTTTATTACATCATCAAGCAGTTGACCGTATATATCCGACATCATCGGCTTTACCGTTGCATCAAACACATCAGTTGATTCCTTGCGGTTATAAATTTTTTCGTAGTTTTCACGCTTCAGCTTACGTAAGGAGGCAAAATGCTTTGAATCGAGCTTTATATACGGCTTTCCGTAGCTGTTTTCTATAATATTTACAACGAGATTGTTGATTATTTCAGCATTGAGCGAGCCCATTTCATCAGCGTGAAAATCTTCTTCGTCAAGAAGCTTCGTACGTACTGCGTCTTGTCTGTCCTTGCCGAGGTAAGCGATTATATCTGAAATTCTTACGACAGCACCCTCAAGCGTGCAGGGCATCATATGGTTTGAAAATGATATATCCGACGTGCATTTTTCCATCAATTCGTCAAATTCCTCAAAGCTCGATATCGGAACGGGGGTATATTCCTCAAGCTCAAGCTCACCGTTGTGTGCGGCAATATCGTGAAGTGTCTGAAGCGAAATGTTGTAAGGGAAAATTTTGTCAAGCACACGCACCGACTGCAGGTTGTGTAAAAAATGCTTTCCCGTATTTTTGTGGTAGAGCTTGTCAAGATGACGCTCACCGGTGTGGGCAAAGGCAGGATGTCCTATATCGTGACCGAGCGCTATTGCCTCGATGAGGTCAAGATTCAAATGAAGCGTGCTTCCTATCGTTCTGGCGATGCGTGAAACAAGCTGAACGTGAAGATTTCTTCTTGTTATGTCGTCGTTTTTATAAAATGAAAATACTTGTGTCTTATCAGCGTATCTGCTGAAATAAGGGCAGTGCATCACCTTGTCTATATCACGTATGAACGGCTTGCGCCATACGTTTGCCTTGTCATTTTCCGATTGACGTCTTATTACACCGCTGTCGTCAAACCCCATATTTTTATATGTCGAGGTCTTGTTTTCGTGTTCGATAATATCGCTCAATTCTTTTGAAAGAACCTCATATTTAAGCATATTTTACCCCTTGTTCGTTTCTTTTATTGCCTTTTGCCAGCAGGCGTGACACATTGCTATGTATGAGTCGTTTCCGCCGATAAGTATCTGTCCGCCCTCTGTGATGACTTGTCCGTTTTCTCCTATACGTGCGTTGACCGTAGCCTTTTCACCGCAGGAGCATATCGTCTTTATTTCAGTTATTGAATCTGCAATTTCAAAAAGACGGCGGCTTCCCTCAAAGAGATTTGTAAGAAAGTCTGTGCGAAGTCCGAAGCACAATACGGGAATATTCAATTCATCGACTATTTTTCTCAGCTGGTTTATCTGCTCTTTGGTAAAAAACTGACATTCGTCAGCGATTATAACGTGACAGTCGCTGTATTTTTTGAATTCTGTAAAAATATCGGTATCATTTGAAATCACAACTGCCTCTGCTTTAAGACCGATTCTTGATTTTACCGTGTCAGCTTCGTCACGGTCGTCAAGCGAGGGCTTTATAAGCCATACTTTCATACCGCGCTCTTCATAATTGAATTTTGTTATCAGCGCATTTGCGGTTTTTGATGAACCCATAGCGCCGTATTTAAAATACAGCTTTGCCATTTTTACCTCTTAATATTTCTTTTTTGTGCATACATATACATTGTATCATATTTTTAAATGTTTTACAAGATAAAAATAATATTTTTATATTCGGAAATTATCTGTCAATAATTTAATTGTGCGGAAGGATAAAACCCAATATCCTTCCGCATTTTACGTTATTTTAAAAACGGCTGTATTTGTTTACCGCCTATAGCAAGCTGTAATGTTTTTTCGGTAAGTGCAAAATCACATACGAGTGAATACGGCTTATTTATGCTGTCGTCTTGCGACAGAGGTACAAAATATACATTCTTTTTGTTGTACATCCGTCCGATGTTTTCAAGATTTGCACCGAGTGCATCGTTTGTGGCAAGGGCGATGATAACGGGCCTGTTACATCTTGCGGTAGCCTTTGCAGCCATTGTTACAGCGTTATCAGTTATTCCGTGCGCAAGCTTTGCAAGGGTGTTCCCCGTACAAGGGCATATCAACATTGCATCAAGCGGTATCGAAGGGCCTAAAGGCTCTGCATCCTTTACGGTGTCTATGGGCTTTCGTCCGCATATTTCTGTCATTTTAGATACGAGCTCGTCGCTTTTTCCGAAGCGGGTGTCCGTATTTTTTGAAATGTCGCTTATTATCGGGAAAAGCGTATACGATTCGGATAATGTTTTCATTACGTTAAGTGCCCTTGAATGGGTACAAAACGAGCCGCATATACCGAAGCCTATTCTTAATTTTTCGCTCATATCTGTCCCTTTCTCAGTATACCTAAAATACCGTTCATAAGAATTTCTCCCGCACTTTTAGGAGCGCATTTGCCGGGAAGACTCAAAGCGGAAATTGCTTTCAGCCCTACAGCCTCAGCATACGGAAAGTCAACACCGCCGGGCAGAGAAGCAAGGTCGATTATGAGTGTTTTTTTATTCATTCTGTCTATCAATGAGTGGCTGAATATCATACTCGGCACAGTATTAAAGATTATATCGAATTTAAATACCTCACGGTCTATATTTTGAATTTTAACGGCTTTGTAGCCGTATGCCCTTGCAAGGCACAGCACTTCATCACGTCTTGCATACACGGTTACGTTTGCGCCGAGGGACTTGAGCTTGTATGCAAGTATTGCACCGACACGCCCGAAGCCGCACACGGCAATTTCAGCGCCGTGCAGAGTAAAGACGGTTTCTTTCATTGCTATTTCAATAGCACCCTCTGCCGTCGGAACTGTATTCAGTATTGCTATATCCTCGCAGTCCATATAGTCCACAAGACGGCATTTACTGTTTTGGGAAAGGGAAGTGAGCTTTTCGTCGCATTTACCGGCAAAAACCACCGTATCGGCGGGGATATTTTCAAAAACCTCGCTAATACATATTTTTCGTTTGGTAAACGGTGTATTTATGTTTACACCGTCTTTTGTGTACGGCAGGGGCAGTATAAGACAGCCGGCACCTGATTTTGCATCAGCGACCGACGGGCATTTAACGGTATATTTCAAAGGAAATTCAAGCTCCTCAAACCCAAAGCACGACACTTCATATCCTTTTTGTCCAAGTCCGTCTGAAAGGTATGCAAAACGCTCATCTCCGCCGATGACGGAAAATTTTATGTTATCTATATCCATAGTAAAGCTCCCCATATAATGATGTTACATTATATGAGGAGCTTTATTATTTGTGAAGCTTAAAACGGTCTGTTACCGCCGCCTGAGTTGAATCCGCTCATGCTTGTTATATAAGATGATGATGTTGTAAGGCTTGCCCCTGTAGTACCCGATGAATATGTACCGCCTGAGCAAATGCTGTGTTCTATGACTCCGCCTGTGTAAGTTCCGCCGTATGAAACACGGTATGTATTACCTTTTGAGAATGCAGGAGATGAAACTAAAACAAGCAGGGAAGAGCTGTATGATTTCGGCAGCTTACAGGTAATATCCGCACCGCTTATGTTAAGATAAGTTCCCGACGTGAATGAACCTGACGACACTGTATATCCAAGCACGTACTGAGATGCTTTTGTAGCTGTTTGCGCCATATCCTTGTTACCGACAGCGAGGAATGTTCCGCCGTTAATTTCAAAATTGGAATCGTAGTCGATTATTCCGTTGCCTCCGCTTGTAGGACCGAAAACATAGATGTTTCCGTCGTAAATATACATATATCCGTTTGCGTCGAGTCCGTCACCCTCTGCATATACGTAAACCTTGCAAGAACCGTCAAAGCTGAGATAATAAGACGATGATGCTTCAAGATCGCCTGCGGCATTTATACCGTCATCCGATGAATTGACAACCGTTGTTCCGCTGTAAAAATCAATGTATATACCTTCGACACCCTCGTATGATTTTGTAATGTTTACATAAGGCGAGCAGGCTGTATCTGTAAGACTGCCTATGACGGCGGAAAGCTCTGCGTGTAATCCGTCATCCATTGTTGAAAGGGTAATATTTCCGTTTCTTACGTAAAGCGAACCGTCGCAATGAATATTGTCGTCTATTCCCTCAATGTCTATCGTTCCTCCGTTTATATAAAGCTCTGTTTCAGCCTTTAGCCCTTTACCGCTGTTGAAAAGCGCATAAAGCGTTGAGGATGAAGAACTGCCGGGGCGCATACCGCCTGAATCACTTGATGTACGGACATATTCACCGTTCTGATACTTGAATTTACCAGACGTGCTGTTTTGATAAAATGCGCCGACACCGAGAATATCAAGTGTGCCTCCGTTTACAGTTAAAACCGAATCGGACTGTATACCGTCACAAGCGGTTTTGATATTCACATTTCCGCTGTTGAGCGTGAACGTTCCATCAGCTTTAATACCGTCATCAAGACAGTTTAGGGTAATGATCGCGTTTGATATTACCATATCTGTTCCCGATTTTATTCCCTTTGACGAGCTTCTGTCGTAAAGTGTCGTATAAGATGAATATTTCGAATAATTCGTTTCGTCTATTTCAATATAAGTTGTTCCCGAAAGCACATAAAGACTGTAATATTCTTCTTGCGAGGTCGGCATATCAGCCTCAGCAACAGCTTCGTATACCCAAGCCGATGACGTTGAGTTTCCGCTGTCGGAGAGATATCCTCCGCTTGTTGTTATGTTATATGTACCTGCGGATATTGTAAGCTCTGTTTCGGCTTGTATTCCGTCACCGCCTGCGGAAATTTTATAATCACCGCCATTGAGTGTTATGCTCGTTTTACTGTTTTTGATTCCGTCACCGCCTGCGGTAATGTCAAAGCTTCCTCCGTTGACAGTGAAAGATACGCCCTTGCCTTTAGGCTGAATACCGTTTTTGACTGCATTAATAATATAAGTGCCGCTATCTATTACAAAATCGGCTTTTGAAACGGTTATACCCTCGGAACTGTTACCGTTTATCTTCAATATTCCTTCGCCCTCAAGCTTCAGAGGAACTGTTGAATATATCGCAGATTCAGTTGCATTTGCCGATGTGTCCGAAATACAGCTTTCACCGTCAAGGGTTTGGATGGTTACACTGTCAGCTGATAAAAGATTTAACGGTGCATCAGCGCCCGTGTATGTATAAATTGCATCTGAAAAAACGAGATACACTTCACAGCCGGGTGCATTAACGGTTATTTGTGTGTTTTCAGAGTATCCTGTGAAAATGTGTTCTCCCGCGGTTGTTATTTCTATCACATCGTCAACATACTCCGAAAGGACGTAAACATTTGATGAATTCACACTTATCGGTATATCCGTTTTGAAATTTCCGTATGATACGGTAACAAACGTGTCGTTTTCCGAAATACATTCACCGTTTTGATAAGCTACGGTAAAACCGTCGCAAACGGCATATTTATCTCCGTTTGAATACGTTTCCATAAGTATCATACCGTTACATGAGAATTTCTGCGAAACGAAATATGATGTTTTATCGGGAGCTTTCAAAAGTGAAATCTCAACCGACGAAGAAGTTATTTTTTCGCTTATTGCAAGCATATCATCCGAATCAACCTCGCCGTTGCGATCGACGTCTGCTGCATACAGATTTATTTGTGTATCATCGGGGCTTCGGAGATATTTGGCGATGCGTACAGTATCTTTTCCGTTTATCACACCGTCACAGTTTGCATCTCCTGAAATTATTACACTTGCTGTTTCTTTTACTGAACCATTTTCGGTAAGAGTAAGAATACTGCCTGTGGTCACGTATTGGTAATTTGATGTAAATGAAACATCGCCTTCAAATAGCATGGCGGCGTTTTCTACGGATGTCGAGGGTGGAATTCCGTATACTAAAGTACCGTCGTCTGTAACCTCGACACTGACACCGCAACCGCTTATGGGTACTATTGACGTTTGAGCGGCAGAAGTTGTAGCAAATGCAACACTCAATACAGTGGATGCAGCACACAGCGATGCGATGATTTTTTTTGAGATTGACATAAAAAAACCTCACTTTCAAAAATATTACTTGTGAATATTGATTTATTCACATAAAAGGATTTATAATGCCTTATAAAGTTAAACATCGCTTTGTGAAATTAATGTGAAATAAATGTGATTGCATACTGTTTTTATATAGAATGTGAGGTAAAAATTACGAAAATGTTATTTAAAACGGATGGTATTAAAAAAACAGCAATGTTGCTTTTGGCACTTTCACTCGTGTGTGTGCCACTTTCGTCTTGCACGGTAGAAAATACAGACACTAAAGATTCAAGCATTACTACAAACGCTCCGACAACGAAAGCCCCCGCAAAGGAAACGACAGCTCCTGCTGAAACAGACACCCCTGAAGAAAAGCCCGAAAAAGAGGGAACGGAGGGTGACTTTTCGTACTTATTGTTTAGTGACGGTGCATATATAAACGCTTATACGGGAGAGGGAAAGGAAGTGACGGTTCCCTCCGAAATCGATTCTTACACCGTTGTGGGTGTTTATAAAAATGCTTTTGCAGGTAAAAGTATCACGTCTGTTACAATTTCAGACGGCATTAAAAGCATCGGAGGCAATGCGTTTTCAGGTTGTACAAAGCTTGAAACGGTAAATATCCCGACGTCTGTTGAAAATATTGGCTTTTGCGCATTTGAAAGCTGTAAAGCGCTTGTTGAAATAACGCTTCCCGAAAGTGTCAAAGCTATCGGTGCGTGTGCATTCGAAAACTGCGAAAAGCTTTCAAAGGTAAATATTCCCGCACAGATCAAGGAAATACCGTTCGGAATATTCAGAAAATGCACATCGCTTGCGGAGATAACTATTCCCGACGGTGTTGAAAAAATAGGCGCAGATGCGTTTGTATCCTGTCCGATAACGAAATTTGTAATGCCCGATTCGGTCAAGGAGATCGGTGACGGCATATTCTCAAATTGCACTAAGCTTGCAAATATAACTCTGTCGGAAAATATAACTTTTGTAACGGATATGATGTTTTATGAATGTGAAGCGCTTGAAGCACTTGAAATTCCTTCGGGTGTTACACAAATAGGCGCAAGAGCATTTTTCTCGTGTCTGAAGATCACAAAGCTCACGTTGCCCGACGGTGTCACCAAAATAGGTGAAAGCGCATTCTTCAACTGCGCAGATCTCAAAGAGGTCAATATCCCCGACGGCATTACGAAAATAAATGATAATCTTTTCTATAATTGCCGTTCGCTCAATACGCTTACGATCCCCGCAGGTGTTGAAAGCATAGGAAAGGACGTATTTTATGATTCCGCAATGACGACGATAAACTTCCTCGGCTCGGAAGACGAGTGGGAAGCTTGCAAGGGAATGAACGATTATTCAAAGATAACAGTAAATACAAAATGACATAAAAAAGCACGGATTTGCCCTTACAAACAAATTTCGGCAGAGAGAGCGTTTTCTATTCCGATTTGTGTTATAATGGGGTGTGTCATAGGGCCGGGGGCTTGCTCCCGCCGTGATGAAAAGATTTTTGCTAATAAAGCGGCGGTAGCACCCCCTGTCCTGCAAAGGCAAAACTGGCGATAAAACAGAACGATAAATATGAATTTGATGGAGGGATTGCAGTGACATTTGGAGAACGCTTATATGAATTGCGTAAAAGCAAAAATATTTCACAAGAAGAGATGGCAGAATTATTAGATGTGTCCCGACAATCGATTTCAAAGTGGGAGAACGATAAAGCATACCCAGAGATGACAAGACTCCTTTTTATGAGTGAATATTTTGATGTTTCTTTGGATTATTTAATGCGAGGAACAGAAGAAGATGAAAATAGAAAAGATGTAAGCGTAAGTTACAAAGCGAAAAATATGTTATTGGTATGGAATAACTTTGTATCGAACTTGTCAAGCAAACAGCGAAAACGTCTGATAATATTATATGTTTTATTGGTATGTGTTTGTGTTGCTATTGTTATTAGTTTTCTTTACGGAGTTGGATATGCGATAGGACAATTCGTCGCACATATACAAAATGACCTTAATTTGTAATTGCAACTGAAAGTTTACGCAAGTGCAACCTTGAATTTATGGTGCTTTTTAAGAAAAAATGTTACTTTCTATTTATAAATTTTCTCTAGGAGGTAACTTATAATGAGTAAAATCAGTAACATCATACGTGACATCAAAACTTATGTAAATACAGGAACAGGAGTTGCGAGTTTTATTAGGAAATTACTTGTTGTTAGTTTAGTGCTACTTGTACTTTATGAATTGGGATATGCCATAGGAGTATTCTTGGCACACATTGGTTTATAACCTAATAATAGACAGCAAATTTTCAGTAAATACAGTTAGACGATTTCCAATTTGTCGAACAGAATAAACGAACCCCCGACAGATTTCAAAATCTGTCGGGGGTTTTGTGTGCGGCGGGAGCAAGCCCCCCGCCCTACGGTTTAACCATCCTTATGAGAAGCACGCTTTTTTCGTGCTTTTTTGTTTTAATTATGCAATAGTTTTGGAAAGATATTCTGCAACGTCACCGACTGTTATAAAGTTCTTGATGTCGTCATCGTCGATTTCGATGTCATATTTATCCTCGCAAGACATAATGAGGTCGGCAAGCTCAATTGAGTTTACTCCGAGATCGTTTACAAGCTCAGCTTCGGGTGTGATCGTATCGGGATCAAGATCGAGCTGCTTTACAAGCGCATCCTTAATTTCTTCAAACATAATATTACTCCTTATCACTTAACAAGAAATCTCTTTATTTTTCTGGTTGTGGTTTTTTCGAATTCAGTTCCTCTCAACTCAACATCACGTATCTGCTTATAAACAGGCAATGTTTTGTTAAGATCGTTTATATCCTTTTTAAGGTCTTCTAAAATGTCCTCTGTATTTTTGCCGGCATATATATCAAAGTTGGGATATATCACCGCTGTTATTACGGTATTTCCGTCTGTTTGTCTGCCGATAACCACAACCTCGGATATTTTTTCGTTCTTGAGAAGATGTTCTTCAAGCTCCTCGGGATATACATTTTTGCCGTTACTTGCGATAATTACGTTTTTCTTTCTTCCTGTAATATATATGAAGTTATCGTCATCCATATGACCGATGTCGCCCGTGCGGAACCAACCGTCCTCGGTGAAAGCCTCGGCTGTTGCTTCTTCGTTTTTATAGTAACCGATAAATACGTTTTTGCCTCTTGCAAGAATTTCACCGTCATCGGATTGCTTCGGCGCATCTATTTTCACTTCCATACCTATAGCGGGAAGACCAACGGAACCGAGCTTTCTCCAGTTAAAGGGGTTTACCGAGATAAGCGGAGCACATTCCGTTATTCCGTATCCCTCTGCAATAGTGATTCCGAAATCATCAAAATCCTTGATATACTGCGGATCAAGCGGCGCTCCTCCGCAAACAATCTGCTTTATATTACCGCCGAGAGAATTGAGGATCTCTGCGAAAAATTCACGTCTTCTGTCAATTCCGACCTTGCGAAGACCGTTGCTGACTTTAATAAGCGCACGAACCTGCTTTTCCTTGCCTTTCTTACGTATGCCGTCCCAGATCTTTTTGCATATCGTTTCAACATACAAGGGAACAACGATAAGTGTTGTGGGCTTGAAATCTGCAAAGTTGCGAAGTGCGTGCTTTACGCTGTCGTTCATAAATGTCGTGCCGCCGACGTTGCACATTGCAAGGTGGTTACACGTCATTGCAAATGTGTGATGTATGGGAAGAACCGAAACAAATGTATCGGTATCCTTTATATCCATCATCTTACAGCAAGACATTACAGCGCCGATGAGATTTTCCTCTGTAAGCATTACACCCTTGCTTGTACCCGTTGTGCCGGAGGTGAAGAGTATAGCGCAAAGTCTTGCTGGATTACGTCTGTATGAAAGAAATTCTTTTGCACCCTTGCTGAGTGCTCTTGTTCCGAGCGCAATAACGTCATCAAATACCATAACACGCTTGTCAATGGCTATCTTTTGTCTGTCAGGCTCAGGACCTATGATGATGAAGTATTCAACAGAGGTAAGCTCGGGAAGATATTCTTCAATGTGAAGAAATATTTTTTCAGCGATAAATACAACCTTACACTCGGTCTGTTTTATGAAATTGACCATCTGCTCGCACGAAAGCTCTTTGTCAAGAGGAACGATAACACCGCCTGCTGTAATGGTTGTAAGATATGCAGTCATCCAGTCGGGATGCTGGTCACCCACAACTGCCACGGTGCTTTTCATAAGTCCGAGCTCGGAGAAAGCCGTGCCCAAAGCATCAAAGTAACGTTTGTTATCATTATATGTGAATGTTACCTTCTGGCCTTTTTCAAGATGAATATAAAGCGGCTTGTCGCCGTATTTATTAGCGTTTACATAGACAAGATCACGTATGCATTGAAGATCCTGCACGTGATGTGTCGGATAACCTTTTTTCATAAATTTTATAACCTCGCCGTTTTGGTGTATTGTTTACCTTTAAAACAGTAAACATACTCAATTATGTATTATAACCTAAATTGCATATTTTGTCAAGGAATATTACCCGCAAAAATAATATTGATGTAAAACTTTGTGCTAAATGCATAAATTTTTTTTGCAAATATCGAAAAAATGTTTAAAAAAGGTATTGCATATTCACAAAATATGTAGTAAAATAATATAGAATACGATATAATACCATTCAGTCCTTGCAAAAGGATTGATAGATAGGATGTGATAACTTAATGGCAGTTTACTACAAGCGCTTCGTTAATGAAACGTTTGACGAAAACGGCATTCTTTCAGAATATTCCGTAAAAGATGATGTGTCTTTTAATTTTGGATATGATTTTGTTGATGTAGTGGCAGAGGCAGAGCCTGACAGACTCGCTGTGTTTTATGTCAACGATAAAGGATTTGAAAAGAAAATTACATACGGCGAATGGAAAGAAGAAAGCGATAAGCTCGCTTCATATCTTCGTTCGCAGGGAATAAAAAAGGGCGATGCTGTTATGCTCGTTCTGAAAAGAAACTTCGAATTCTGGTACAGCTATGTTGCGCTTCATAAAATAGGCGCTATATGTATTCCCGCAACGTATCAGCTTCAGGAAAAGGATTATGTTTACCGTTTCGGTGCGGCAAGCGTCAAGGCGATAATTGCAAATTCCGATCCGCAGGTTATTGAGCATATTGAGTCTGCTATAGAAAAGGTCGGCGACCTTGATCTGAAGATAATGACGAGATGCGACAATCCTCCAAAGGGATGGGTAAGCTACGATGAGGCAGTTGCATCTGCTCCGAAGTTCGTAAAACCCTCGGAAGATGAGCTTCCCAAAAATGATGACACGATGCTGATATTCTTCACATCGGGTACATCGGGAATGCCGAAAATGGCATCGCACAACTTTGCGTATCCGCTTGCACACATATTTACAGGCGTTTACTGGCACAGAGTTCTCGACGGCGGTCTTCATATAACAGTTGCTGACACAGGCTGGGCGAAAACAGCTTGGGGCAAGATGTACGGACAGCACATGGGTGGTTCAGCGCAGCTTGTTTATGACCACGAAAAGTTCAATGCCGCAGATATGCTTGAAATTATTACAAAATATAAGGTAACAAGCTTCTGCGCTCCCCCCACTATATACCGCTTCTTTATTAAAGAGGACCTTTCAAAATACGATTTTTCTTCTATTAAGAACGCAAATATTGCAGGCGAAGCTCTTAACCCTGAGGTCTTTAATAGATTCAAGCAGTTTACGGGACTTTCACTTATGGAAGGCTACGGACAAAGTGAATCATCTGTTATCGTTTGCACACCGTACTATGCAGAGCCGAAGCCCGGTTCAATGGGACTTCCCGTGCCTTACCTTGATGTTGACATCGTAAGAGATGACGGCACCAGCGTAAATCCGGGTGAAAACGGCGAGATAGTTGTCAAGAAGCGTGACGGAAAGCACCCGACGGGCATCCTCAAGGAATATTACAGAAATGAGGAAGCAACGGCAAAGGTCTGGGAAGACGGGTACTACCACACAGGTGATGTTGCATGGCGTGACGAGGACGGATATTTCTGGTACGTCGGACGAAAGGATGACGTTATCAAATCATCAGGCTACCGTATAGGACCGTTTGAGGTCGAAAGTGTTATCATGGAGCATCCGTCGGTTCTTGAATGTGCGGTAACAGGTGTTCCTCATGAGGTAAGAGGACAGGTCGTAAAAGCTACGATCGTTCTGACAAAGGGATATACACCGTCCGAGGAGCTTAAAAAAGAAATTCAGGAATACGTCAAAACTCACACAGCACCGTACAAATATCCCAGAATCGTTGAGTTTGTTGACGAGCTTCCCAAAACATCAAGCGGTAAGATACGCCGTCGTGATATAAGAAACGCAGATCTTACAAAAAAAGACAACTGATCTGCATACATTAATAAGGTAATAAAAAATTAATTACATAAATTATATTATAAGGAGTATGTAACTATGAAAACAAAAGCAGTACGCCTTTACGGCAAAAACGATCTTCGCCTCGAAGAATTTGATCTTCCCGAAATCAAGGATGACGAGATACTTGCTCACGTAATTTCCGACAGTATCTGTATGTCCACACACAAAGCGGCTTTGCAGGGAAGCGAACACAAGAGAGTTCCCGCTGACATTGCTGAAAATCCTGTCATCACAGGTCACGAATTCTGCGGTATTATCGAAAAAGTAGGTAAGAAGTGGCAGGATCAGTTCAAGCCCGGCGACAAGTTCGTTGTTCAGGCGGCTCTTAACTATAAGGGTACACTCGATGCTCCCGGCTATTCATTCCCCTATATGGGCGGTGATGCTACATACATCATTCTTGACAACTGTGTTATGGAAATGAACTGCTTGCTTCCTTACGGCGGCGAAGCATTCTACTACGGCTCACTTGCTGAACCTATGTCCTGTATCGTAGGCGGTTACCACGCTAACTACCACACAAAGGGCGGTTCTTACGTTCACTCCATGGGTATCGTTGAAGGCGGTTGCACAGCAATTCTTGCAGGTGCAGGTCCTATGGGTCTCGGCGCTATCGACTATGCTATCCACTGCGACAGAAAGCCCTCACTTCTCGTTGTTACTGATATTGACGATGCTCGTCTTGAAAGAGCAGCTCAGGTCATCACAGTTGAAGAAGCTGCAAAGAACGGCGTTAAGCTTATGTATGTAAACACAGCAAAGCTCGACGATGCTGTAGCATACCTCAGAGATCTTACAGACGGTAAGGGCTACAACGACGTATTCGTTTACGCTCCCGTAAGACCCGTTGTTGAACAGGCTGACAGAATCCTTTCACACGACGGCTGTCTCAACTTCTTCGCAGGTCCTACAAACACAGCATTCTCCGCTGAATTCAACTTCTACGATGTTCACTATGCAGCTCACCACGTTGTAGGTACAAGCGGCGGTAACACAGATGATATGAGAGAAGCTCTTGCAATGATGCAGGACGGCAGACTCAACCCCTCCGCTATGATCACACACTTCGGCGGTCTTAACGCTGTTATTGATACAACTCTTAACCTCCCCAAGATCCCCGGCGGTAAGAAGCTTATCTACACAAACATCGAATTCCCCTTGACAGCTATCGCAGATCTTGAAGAAAAGGGTAAGGAATGCCCCATCTGTGCAGAGCTTGACAAGATCGTAAAGGCAAACAACAACCTCTGGTGCGCAGAAGCTGAAAAATATCTTCTTGCAAACGCAGGCAAATAATTGTTGAAAGGATAATTAAAATGCTTACAGAAGGACTTAACAACCTTGTTGCTATGTCCCGCAAGTACGGTGCAGATCCCGCATTCGTACTTGCAGGCGGCGGCAACACTTCATTCAAAACAGATGATGAGCTTTACGTTAAAGGCTCAGGCTCATCACTTGCAACCATCAAGGCAGAGCAGTTCGTAAAAATGAACAGAGCAGCACTTGATGCAATGCTTGAAAAGAAATATTCCGATGACGAGGCTACGAGAGAAGCTGAAGTTCTTGAGGATATGATGGACGCACGCTGCAAGGGCGAATATGCAAAGCGCCCCAGTGTTGAAACACCCCTTCACAACCTCTTCACACAGAAGTACGTACTTCACGTTCACCCCGCAATGGTAAACGGTATCACTTGCTCCAAGCAGGGCAAGGCTATCGTTAAGGAGCTTTTCCCCGAAGCTGTATGGGTTCCTTCCTCACGTCCCGGTTATATTCTTGCCGCTTACTGTAAGAAGGCAATAGATAAGTATAAGAAAGCAAACGGCAAATGCCCCGACGTTCTTTTCCTTGAAAACCACGGCATTTTCTATGCGGCTGACACACTTGAAGGCATCGATGCTATCGTATCCGATGTTATGGCAAAGATCGAAGCAAAGATCGTAAGAAAGCCCGACTTCTCCGAGGTTGAATTCGACAAGAAGCTCGCTGCACAGATCGCTCCCGCTATCAGAATGCTTTACTCCGATGAAATGACGACAGTTACTTTCACGGCTAATAAAGAAATTCTTAATTTTGCAAAGGATACAAAGTCATTTGCTCCTTTGGCAAAGAGCTATTCTCCCGACCATATCGTATACTGCAAGGCTTACCCCCTCTTCGTTAAGCAGGGCAAGACTGTAGAAGATACGTATAAGGCTATCGAGAAGGGAATTGCAGATTCCAAGGCTAAGTACGGCTACGCTCCCAAGATCGTTTTCGTACAGAACCTCGGTATGTTCAGCATCGGCACAACAAAGAAGAATGCCGACACAACTGCTGAAGTCTTCACAGATATGATGAAGATCGCTGTATACGCTGAATCCTTCGGCGGATACAAGGCACTTTCAACAGAACTTATCGACTTCATCACAAACTGGGAGGTTGAATCCTACCGTTCAAAGGTTTCAATGGCAGGCGCTGCTACAAAGAGACTTGCTGAAAAGATCGCAATCGTTACAGGCTCCGCACAGGGCTTCGGTAAAGGTATTGCAGACGCTATGGTTGCTGAAGGCGCTTACGTTGTTATCGCTGATATGAACTATGACGGTGCAAAGGCTTGCGCTGACGAGCTTTGCGCTAAATACGGTGCAGGCAAGGCTATTCCGCTTGCGGCAAACGTTGCTGATGAAGAAAGTGTTGAAAATCTTGTAAATGACACAGTCATCACATACGGCGGTCTTGACATTTTCGTTGCAAACGCAGGTATTGCAATTGCAGGTAATGTTGAAGAAATGCAGAAGAAGACCTTTGAACTTGTAACGTCTGTAAACTACACAGGTTACTTCCTCTGCACGAAGTATGCAAGCCGTCCTATGAAGATACAGAACAAGTTTGCACCCAATTATATGATGGATATCATCACTGTAAACTCCAAGTCAGGTCTTGCAGGCTCCAACAAGAACTTTGCATACGCAGGCTCAAAGTTCGGCGGTATCGGTCTTACACAGAGCTTTGCGCTTGAGCTTGTTGATTACAACATCAAGGTAAATGCTGTTTGCCCCGGAAACTATCTTGACGGTCCTCTGTGGAGCGACCCTGTTAAGGGCTTGTTCGTACAGTACCTCAAGGCAGGTAAGGTACCCGGTGCTAAGACAGTTGAAGACGTAAGAAAGTCATACGAAAGCAAAACTCCTATTCACAGAGGATGCTTGCCGATAGACGTTGCAAGAGCGATCTTCTACATTGTTGAACAGGACTACGAAACAGGCCAGGCTGTTCCCGTAACAGGCGGTCAGGAAATGCTTAACTAAAGGTGCAAAATGGATACACAGAAGCTTATTGAACAACTGAACGATAATGATATGCAAGTGCGTTTAAACGCACTTGCGGAAATCAAAAAGCTTACGGACGAAGGAGTTCTTCCTGCTGTTCCCGATACGCTTTATGTAAATAACCATATCCATACAACATACTCATTTTCTCCCTATTCTCCCACGAAGGCGCTTTATATGGCTTGGCAGGCAGGTCTTAAAACTGCCGGCATTATGGACCATGATTCCGTTTCCGGTATCAAGGAGTTTATCGAAGCAGGCAAGATCATCGGTATGCCCGTAACTTGCGGCTTTGAATGCAGAGTAGGTATGAAGAATACACGTCTTAACGGCAAGAAGATCAACAACCCCGACCAGGAGTCTGTTGCTTACGTTGCAATTCACGGTATTCCTCACCAGTACGTTGATATGCTTGATGAGTTTTTAGCTCCTTACCGTGCAAAGAGAAATGAAAGAAACAAGAAGATGTGCGCAAACATCACCAAGCTTGTTGAGCCTTACGGCCTTTCTCTTGATTTTGAAAAGGATGTTATGCCCCTTTCCAAGTGTAATGAGGGCGGTTCTATCACAGAACGTCACGTTCTTTACGGACTTGCAAAGAAGGTAACCGAAAAGTATAAGACACCTGCTGAGGTTGTAGATTTCTTCAAGAACGAAATGAAGATAGAGATCTCTCCCAAGGTTGAGGCTCAGATACTTAACGGTGACAAGACACCCGATTTCTATGAGTACGATATACTCGGCGCTTTGAAGAGTAATATGGTCGAAAAGATCTATATTGACGCTGACGAGGAATGTCCCGACGTTCGTGAATATATCGCTTTGGCTAAAAAATGCCACGGTATTTCCGCTTATGCTTACCTCGGTGACGTCGGCGACTCTGTAACCGGCGACAAAAAGGCACAGAAATTTGAAGACGATTACCTCGACCTTTTGTTCGAGGAGCTTGTCGACCTCGGTTTTGATGCTGTTACATATATGCCCACAAGAAACACAGAATCACAGCTTCGCCGTGTTATGGGTCTTTGCGATAAGTACAATTTGTTCCAGATAAGCGGTGTTGACATCAACTCTCCCCGTCAGGAATTTATTTGCCGTGAGCTTGATAATCCCCTTTATTCCCATCTCGTAGACGCTACATATGCTTTGATCGGTGCTGAAAATGCCGCAACAGCAAATGAAGACGAATCTATGTTCTGTGATGCAATAAAGGCTAAATATCCCGACGTTCACGACAGAATTGAGTATTTTAAAAATAAAGTATAATGGAATTTCCGTCGTCTTTTGACGACGGAAATTTTACGATGTTTGAAACTTTCACGAAAGGAAAATAAGATGCGCCACTTAATAGATATAAAGGATCTGACTGTTGACGAAATAGATGAGCTTATTGAACGTGCCGAGGATATTATCGAAAATCCCGCAAAATATGCCGAGGTGTGTCGAGGCAAAAAGCTCGCAACACTGTTTTTTGAGCCGTCTACAAGAACACGTCTTTCATTTGAAGCGGCTATGATGGAGCTTGGAGGAAACGTCCTCGGCTTTTCATCGGCTGATACAAGCTCGGCATCAAAGGGAGAAAGCGTTTCCGATACAACGAGAGTTGTCGGAGGATACGCTGACATAATCGCAATGCGCCATCCAAAGGAGGGTGCGCCCCTTGCGGCTTCAATGAAATCATACGTTCCGATAATAAATGCAGGTGACGGCGGACACAACCACCCCACACAAACACTTACAGACCTTTTGACTATAAAGAGAAAAAAGGGAAGACTCAACAATTTTACGATCGGCTTCTGCGGAGATTTGAAGTTCGGCAGAACCGTTCACTCTCTTATCTCTGCTCTCAGCAGATACAAGGGAATTAATTATGTGTTTATAAGCCCTCCTGAGCTTAAGCTTCCCGAATACATAAAGACTGATGTGCTTGATGCCTGCGGAATTAAATACACAGAGATAGAAAGAATGGATGAAATCCTTCCCACGCTCGATATCCTTTATATGACGAGAGTTCAGAAGGAAAGATTTTTCAATGAAGCTGATTATATACGCCTTAAGGATACGTATATTTTCAATCAGCAGAAGCTCGAAATTTCAAAGCCCGATCTTTCGATCCTTCATCCGCTTCCCAGAGTAAATGAGATCGCACCGTCTATCGACGACGATCCCAGAGCTTGTTATTTTGAACAGGCAAGAAACGGTAAATACATAAGAATGGCGCTTATTATGAAGCTTTTGGAGGTGTCAGTATGAATATAGATTCCATAAACAACGGTTACGTTATCGACCACATAAAGGCAGGAAATGCAATACAGATATATAACTATCTTAAGCTTGATAAGCAGGACTGCTGTGTTGCTATGATCCGTAACGTAAAAAGTAAGAAAATGGGCAAAAAGGACATAATCAAGATAGATTCACTTTTTGATATTGACCTTGACGTACTCGGATATATCGACCCCGACATTACGGTAAATGTTATAAAAGACGGTGTTGTTGTTGAGAAAAAGCATCTTCAGCTTCCTTCAATGCTCAACAACGTTCTTAAATGCAAAAATCCCCGTTGTATTACAAATGCGGAACCCGATCTTGAGCAGATATTCAAGCTGACAGATCCGAACAGAAGAACATACAGATGCATATACTGTGAAATGCAGGCTAAGCCCCTGAAAGTTTAATGAATTAGGGAGTTTATTATGGCAAAAGTCACTTGGAAAGGCTCAACGCTTTTGGCACCCGTGCCACCCGTTATGGTCAGCTGCGGAACGATGGAAAACGCAAATATTATTACCGTTGCATGGTGCGGAATTTTGGCTTCAAGCCCCGCAAAAACGTATGTTTCCATCCGTCCGGAACGTCATTCCTACGGGCTGATAAAAGAAACTCGTGAGCTTGCGATAAACCTCACCACGGCAGACCTTGTGTATGCTTGCGACTGGTGCGGAATACGCTCGGGACGTGATGTTGACAAGTTTGAAAAATGCATCTTACAAAAGCGCAGGCATCCGAAATCACAGCTCCGCTTATTGACGAATGTCCTTTGAGCCTTGAATGTAAGGTTACGGATATTCTTCCGATGGGCTCGCACGATGTTTTCGTTTGCGACATTGTTGCGGTGAATGTTGACGAAAAGCTGCTTGACGACAAAGGCAAGCTCCATTTGGAAGGCTGCGGACTTGTAGGATATACCCACGGTCAGTATTATAAGCTCGGCAAATCCCTCGGCGCATTCGGATTTTCACACGCAAAAAAGAAGAAAACACCGAAAAAACAGCCTAAAGGCAAATGAAAATAAAAATAAATTTTGGCTGACTCTGAAAATGAGCCAGCCAAAATTTATTTTCATATTGATGTTTTTTTATATTTTACAGCAGAAAGCGCCGCACCTATAATTCCGATAAACATTATCGGAAAAGATAAAAATTTAAGAATGTATACCGACGTGAGGTTTTTTATGTGTATTTCAGACGGTGCATTTTCATCGATATAAACAGGAATTTTAAAGCCGTTTTTAAGTGCGCTTGAATATTCAAGCGGAGCACGGTACGTATTATTTTCATATTCATATACAGCCACAGGTTTGTTATCCGTTATTTCTACCGTTGCGCTTATTGGAATTTTTGATTCAAATGTACTGTCAACAGCCGATGATACGATAAGTGAAGATGAGAACAGCAGAACGCCGATAAATGTAATTATTAAAAATATTGTAAACGGTTTATATTTTAACATAGTACGCTCCAAACTATAAAAATTAAATGCTTTGTATTTTATTGTTAAATTTAATGTGGTATAATTGCTACAATAAAAACGTAAGGAATTTTTAAAATGAAACTGTATTTAAAGATTATTTGTTTGCTTTCAGCCCTCGCTATGATGTCAACTCTTGTATCCTGCACAGATGATAAGGGTACAGATACCTCATCTGTTACCGATGCTGTAACAGAAGCCAAAAGCTATCCATCACCCGATTATACATCACATCCCGACGTTATGTCAATAGACGGACAGAATGTAACGTATGAAGAATACCGCTATTATTTTCTTAACATAAAAGAGAAGTATGACCGTGCTGACAGTACATTCTGGGAGGGCAACAGCTTCGATAAAGAAATAAAAGCAGAAGCAGAAGAATATTTGTTCCGTCAGTACGCCATTGAAGCCCTCGCAAAGCAGTATAACGTTTCTTTGTCAGAGGAGGATATAAAGACTCTTGATGCTACCATTGAAACAAACAAAGCTGACTTTAATACAATAGATGAATATAATGAATATCTCGATTATCTGCATCATACAGATAGGTCTAACTACCGTCTTGCAAAGCTTTATGTGCTTGAAAATAAACTTTTCAGCTACCTGACAGGGGATGATTCTGACAATATTATATATGCGGATAAAGAGCTTGTAAATAAATTCATCGAAAATTATGTAATGTGTGCCGACTGGATAGTGCTTTATAACGATTACGGCGATGATAAAAACGAAAACAAAACGCTCATAGAACGTATTTATAAACAGCTTGAAGAAGGTAAGAGCTTTACTGACCTTAAAATTGCACACAGTGAAGACAAGAATACAAATGCAAGCAATGATCCGCAGTACTTCATAGAAGGTACACACGACGCATATATCGATGACGCTGTTAAAAAGCTTGAAAATGGCAAATACAGCGAGATAATCGAGCTTCCGTACGGCTATGCAATAGTCAAGAAGCTTGAAAAGGATACAAAATTTATTGAAACGAATTTCAATGCACACTTTGCACCGCTTTACGAAAAGTCGATGTTTGAAATAATGCTTGATAAAATAATTGAAAAGCAGCAGATCACTTATTTTGACAGTTACGAAGGACTTACCGTCAAGACCGTTGAATGATGTAAATGATCTTTATGTAATCCTTTTCTTCGCAAACATAATAAATGCTTGCAAGCATTCCGACGGATGTCCGTCTTTTATCAAGTGATTGAATAATCCCGAAGCATTCACTGACCATACCGCTGTCCATTATATTTGCGACAGCGGTATTTTGATGTCTTGTGATATATCCGAGCTTTATGCCTCTGTGATTGTATACAGCGACAGCCTTTTTATCAAATTTGTTGTATCTTTCACGTTTCAGCGTGATCTCATCGCCGATTTCGGACGCTTTAGCACCCTCGTTTATATTTTCGGTGAAGAACGAGCCGACAACGAGTGCCGAAAAAAGATAGTGAACGTTGTCATCATTTCGGTACATCATAAATATTTTTTCAGATATATGCCTGTGTGAGATGCGGGATCTTGCGCCACTTCCTCAGGTGTTCCTTCAGCAACGACAGTCCCGCCGCCGTCACCACCCTCGGGACCGAGGTCGATAATGTGGTCGGCAGTTTTAATTAAATCAAGATTGTGTTCTATAACGATAACAGAGTTACCTGCATCTGTCAGACGCTGCAGCACCTCGATGAGCTTCTTTACGTCATCCGTATGAAGTCCTGTCGTTGGCTCGTCAAGAATATATACAGTTTTTCCTGTTGCTCTTTTTGAAAGCTCCGTTGACAGCTTGACTCTTTGTGCCTCGCCGCCCGAAAGAGTTGTTGAAGACTGACCTATTTTGATATAACCAAGTCCAACGTCGTAAAGAGTCTGCAGCTTTTTATTTATTTTCGGGATGCTTGAGAAGAATTCAAGTCCTTCTTCAACCGTCATTTCAAGAACTTCGTAAATGTTTTTGCCCTTGTATTTTACTTCAAGAGTGTCAGCGTTGTATCTTTTTCCTTTGCACGCATCGCAGGGCACGTATATGTCGGGTAAAAAGTGCATTTCGATGCATTTTACACCGTCACCCTCACACATCTCACAGCGTCCACCCTTGACGTTAAATGAAAATCTGCCCGAGGAATATCCCCTCAGCTTTGCATCGGGAGTTTTTGCAAACAGCTCCCTTATTTCCGTGAAAAGGCCTGTGTATGTTGCAGGATTTGAGCGTGGGGTTCTGCCTATCGGGCTCTGATCGATAACAATGACCTTGTCAAGATGTTGTATGCCCTCTATTCTGTCGTGCTTTCCTGCTGTTGTGTATGCACCGTTCAGCTCGTGAAGCAGTTTTTGTGACAAAATGCTGTTTATAAGCGAGGATTTACCCGAACCCGAAACACCCGTAACGCATACGAGCTTACCGAGAGGTATGGTAACGTCAATGTTTTTCAGGTTGTTTGCACGTGCACCTATTATCTGAAGAAATTTTCCGTTACCGTTTCGTCTTTGCGCAGGTACAGGTATCTTCTTTCTTCCCGACAGATAATCTCCCGTAAGGGATTTTTTGTTTTTCTTTATTTCCTCAGGAGTACCGCAGGCAACAACAGTACCGCCGTGAATACCTGCGCCGGGGCCGATGTCAACGATGTAGTCACATTCCTCCATCGTTTCCTCGTCGTGCTCAACAACGATGAGAGTGTTTTGCGCATCACGAAGCTTTTTGAGAGTGTTTATGAGTTTTCGGTTATCTCTTTGGTGAAGTCCTATGCTCGGCTCGTCAAGCACGTACATAACGCCCATAAGAGATGAGCCTATCTGAGTTGCAAGCCGTATTCTTTGTGCCTCACCGCCCGAAAGCGTGCCTGCGTTTCTCGCAAGAGTGAGATAATTAAGTCCTACGTTTACAAGAAATCCGAGTCTTGATTTTATCTCCTTTATGATCTCACGTGCTATAGCCCACTCTGTTTCGTTGAATTCTATCTTTTCGAAGAAATCAAGGCTGTCGCTTACAGACAAGGAGCAAACCTCGTGAATATTAAGACCTCCGACGGTAACTGCAAGTATGCCGTCTTTAAGACGTCTGCCGTGGCAAGCTGAGCATTCGATGTTTTCGATGAACTGCTCGTAATATTCACCGCCTGCCATTTTTATTCTGGATTCCATTATCGGAATTATGCCCTGAAAAACCGCAGGCTTATCGTGGCGTACACCGTCATAATAGCGTACCACCTCGTATTTTTTGCTTCCCGTGCCGTAAAGTAAGGCGTTGAACGCTTCCTTTGAATAATCCTTTAACGGTGTGTCAAGCGTAAATCCGAGCTCCTCCCCTACCGCTATAACGAGAGGGCCGTACCACGATTCCTCGTCCATACTTTTAAAGCCGTTGACGGCAATTCCGCCGCCTCGAAGTGAGAGGTTCTTGTCGGGGATGACCTTTTCGGGGGAGATCTTCTGCATATTTCCAAGACCGTCACATTTTTCACACGCACCCAAAGGGTTATTGAATGAGAATATTCTCGGCTCAAGCTCAGGATAACTTACGTTATGCTCCTCGCAAGCAAAATTCAGCGAAAAGGAGTATTCCTTTTCATCAGACATATCCTGAATGATAATGCTTCCGCCCGAAAGCTTCAAGGCACATTCAACAGAATCGGCAAGTCTTGTTCTTATATCCGGCTTCATTATAAGTCTGTCTACAACTATCTCTATTGAGTGCTTTATGTTTTTATCAAGCGATATATTTTCCGTAAGCTCGTATATGCTTCCGTCAACTCTCACCCTTGAATATCCGCCCCTTTTCGCATCCTCGAAAACCTTTTCGTGCATACCCTTTTTATCCTTGACAACAGGGCAGAGAATGATGAATTTCGTTCTTTCGGGAAATTCCATTATTCTGTCGATAATGTTTTCTGTGCTTGTACGGCGAAGCTCCTTGCCGCACACAGGACAGTGCGGAACGCCTACACGTGCAAAAAGCAAACGCAGATAATCATATATCTCCGTTACCGTTCCGACGGTGGAACGGGGATTTTTTGACGTCGTTTTCTGGTCGATCGATATAGCAGGGGAAAGTCCGTCAATGAAATCAAGATCAGGCTTTTCCATTTGTCCTAAAAACTGTCTTGCATACGAGGAAAGCGATTCAACGAACCGTCTGTGTCCCTCTGCGTAAAGTGTGTCAAAGGCAAGCGAGGACTTGCCCGAACCTGAAACACCCGTCAGAACAACGAATTTATCTCTCGGTATTTTTACATTTATGTTTTTAAGGTTGTGTACACGAACACCCTTTGCTTCAATATATTTTTCTGACATATTACCTCGTTTTAAGTTCCTTAATCATATCACGCAGTCTTGCCGCTTCCTCAAAACGAAGCTCCTTGGCTGCTGTTTTCATCTGTTCTGTAAGCTTTTCGATCTCAGCTTCAAGCTGTTTTGCCGAAAGCTTCTTTTTCTTTGCACCGGTATTTTGGTCTTTAGCTCTTATTTCTATAATATCACGTATTGATTTTGATACGGATTTCGGAACGATTCCGTGTTCCTTGTTGTAATTGCTTTGAATGGTGCGGCGTCTTTCCGTTTCGGCAACGGCACGTTTTATCGAATCCGTTTCTTTATCCGCATACATTATAACCGTTCCGTCAACGTGACGTGCGGCACGGCCTATGGTCTGTATGAGCGATACCTCCGAGCGCAAAAAGCCTTCTTTGTCAGCATCAAGAATTGCAACGAGTGATACCTCGGGCATATCAAGCCCCTCACGAAGCAGGTTGATGCCTACGAGGACGTCAAACACACCCAAGCGAAGGTCACGTATTATCTCGTTACGTTCCATCGTTTCGACCTCGTGGTGAATGTATCTTACGGAAATTCCTGTGTTTTCAATGAATTCGGTAAGGTCTTCTGCCATTTTTGTCGTGAGTGTTGTAACAAGCGTGCGCTCGTTTCGTTTTACACGTTGCTTGATCTCACCTATAAGGTCATCGACCTGCCCCTGCACGGGGCGGATGATTATCTTCGGGTCGCAAAGCCCCGTAGGCCGTATTATCTGCTCGGCTGTTTGCAAAGAACGCTCTTTTTCGTATTCGCCGGGTGTTGCGCTGACGAATATGACGTTATTTATTTTCGACTCGAATTCCTCAAAATAAAGCGGTCTGTTGTCGTATGCAGACGGCAAACGGAAGCCGAAGTCTATAAGATTTTTCTTTCTTGCACGGTCGCCGCCGCTCATACCCCTTACCTGCGGAAGTGTTACGTGCGATTCGTCTATAAACATTAAATAGTCATCGGGAAAATAATCAAGCAGACAAAAGGGAGTAGAGCCCGGTTCACGTCCTGCAAAAATACGTGAGTAGTTTTCAACACCCGAGCAATATCCGACCTCTTTTATCATTTCAAGATCGTATTTTGTCCGTTCTTCTATGCGCTGTGCTTCGATAAGCTTGCCCTGCGCTTTGAAAAATTCCACGCGCTCTTGCATTTCATCGTATATCTGCGCAAGTGCACCCAAACGCTTTTCGTCAGATACGGCGTAGTGTGATGCAGGATATATTGCGGCATACGTCAAGTATTCAAGAATTTCACCCGTTATGACGTTTACCGTTGAAACTCTGTCAATTTCATCACCGAAAAATTCAACCTTTATTGCCTTTTCGCCCGAATTGGCAGGCAAAACATCGACCGTGTCGCCCCGCACTCTGAACTTGTCACGTGTCAGACTTATGTCGTTTCGTTCGTAGTTTATAGAAAGTAGCTTTGCAATAAACTCATTTCTGTCCATCTGCATTCCGGGACGGACGGCAAGCACAAGACTTTCATATTCTACAGGATCACCGAGAGAGTAAATGCACGATACGCTCGACACGATTATAACGTCACGCCTTTCAAAAAGGGCTGACGTTGCGCTGTGGCGGAGCTTGTCTATCTCATCATTTACAAGTGAATCTTTTTCGATATATAAATCTTTGCCGGGAATATAGGCCTCGGGCTGAAAATAATCATAGTATGATATGAAGTATTCAACAGCGTTATGCGGAAAGAATTCACGAAACTCCGTGCAAAGCTGTGCGGCAAGCGTTTTGTTGTGCGCAAGCACAAGTGTCGGCTTGTTCACACGCTCAATGATATTCGCCATTGTAAAGGTCTTACCCGAACCCGTTACACCCAAAAGTGTCTGCGCAGGCAAACCGTTCTTTACACCGTCTGATAATTTTTCTATCGCCTCGGGTTGATCTCCCGTGGGCTTGAACGGTGAAACAAGCTTAAAACGCTCCATTTATTTCTCCTTATTTAATATAGCATCATATTTATTATATCATATTCTTTTTAAATTTCAAAGCATTTATTTTAATTTTTGCACAAAATTTACGTATGATCATATACAAAATTAAACAAGTATATAAGTCATTGAACCGTTTTATATGTTAACTGTGTTTAAAATTGTACTTTTTTATCGAAAAGTATTGCTTTTTAAACAACTATATGTTATAATAACGCAAAATTATAATAAATTATAATGGAGGAACTAATTATGTTTTGTAAAAATTGCGGCAATTCCATACCCGAAAACAGTACGGTTTGCCCGTTTTGCGGTGCGGCTGTAGAAGAACAGCCCGCAAATAACGAAAGTGCCGTAGATCCTACGGCAACACAGGTGTTGACACCTGAAATGCAGGAGCCCGCACCTGTATATGATACTCCTGCTGTTGAAGAACAGCCCAAGAAAAAATCCTTGAAGCTTCCCATAATTGCGGCTGTTGTTGCAGTTGTTGCGGCTATCGGATGTATTTTTGCATTCAGCTCAAAGGCTCAGACGATGGTTATGAAGATGTCATCGCCCGAAACACACTACCGCTATGCAATCGGAAATTCAGTCAGCACATTTTCAGATTCGTTTATAGACCTTTATGATGAATCTGTTAAGTTCTGCGGTACAGCAGCAAAAGAAGAAGCAAAAAGCGCAAATGCAGCTGCAGAGGGCAGCCTGTACGTTGAGCTTGACGGAATACTCAAGGATAAGATAAAAGAGGCCGGCATCACCGAAAATAAGCTTTCGGTTGATTACAAGGTAAATCTCTTGGGCAAAGTTGGCGCACTCGATCTTGCTTTGTCGGCAGGAAATGAAAAGATCGCTACACTTGAATTCCGTTTTGATGATGAATTCAACGTATCCTTCGCAATACCCGAGCTTAATCAAAAAGCCGTTCGTATCAACCTGAAGGATAACAAATATATCAATATGGATGAGATCCAGGAAGATGCAATGGCACCTGCAGGAGCATCGGGACTTATGGGATTCTTGACAGCTGATTCTGCCGAAACAGAAGAAATGATGAGAAAGGCTTTGGCAAGCATTTCCGAAAATGCACCTGATTCAAAGCTTCTCGAAAAGCTTCTTGAAAAGTACATCAAGATCGTTCTTGAACAGATAACAGAGGTTGAAAGAGTATCAGAAGACCTTGAAGTAGAGGGTATTGTACAGAGCACAACACGCTTTGATCTCAAGATCAACGAGAAGCTCGTTTTTAACGTATGTAAAGCAGTTCTTACAGAAGCTAAAGAAGATAAGGACATCAAGAAATTCATCGAAGAATATTATAATGCAATAGTAAAGATTGCCGAAGATATGGAAGTAGACACCGATGAAATGACAGATATGACAGCAAGTGACTTGTATACAGAATTCAAGGATGCTGTTACCGATCTTCTTGACGATATAACTGATGTTGACGAGGAAGACCTTGACACAAAGGCGGCTGTTAAGCTTACAATGTGGGTAAACAGCAGCAGCGAAACGGTTGCAATCAAGATAAAGATTCCCTCTGCTGATGCCGAAATATTTGTAGGCACAGCTGTTGACGGTAAGGAAACAGGATATGAATTCTATATGAAGGATTCAACAATGAAGGTATTTGCCGTTACAGCAAAAACAACAGAAGCAAAGGACAAGATTTCAGGCAAGGTAAATATTGAAGCTTCCGGCAAGGAATTCGTAGAGCTTGAGATCAAGGATTTTGATGTTGAAGCATTTGAAGAAAACGGCTATGTAAACGGTACGTTTATTCTTGAACCCGGTAAGGATCTTGCAGAAGAAGTAGGTGCCGAAATTGCTGATGAAGGCTTTGATATTTCCAAGGCAAAGCTTGAAATGACATTCGCAACATCTGAAAAATCCGCTTCTGCTGAATTCAAATTCAAGTACGACGGCGATGCTCTTGTAACACTCGGTTCAAAGGCAGATATAAAGGATGCAACTGAGATATCACTCCACAGTGATTACACAGAAGACCTCGAAGCTTGGGCAACAGAAATGGATCCTACATCCATTATGGAAAAGGTTCAGAAGGTGCTTGGTGAAAATCTCTCCCTTGATGATCTTATGTCAGGTATGACGACAGGTACTGTACAGCCCTCTTACCCTGCTCCCAATGAGGATTCGTGCGAAATGTGCGGTATATATGATGCCTCCAATACCATAGTTATCGACGGAGATATATGGAACGTTTGCGAGAATTGCTATTCCGGCTACAATATGGGCTGGTAATTCTTAAATTTAATAAAATAAAGGCGGCTCAAATTAATTTTGAGCTGCCTTTTTGTCGATAATTTAAATTTTTATCACATTAAACGTGTTGCTGTAATATACTATTACAAACTGTGTAAGGAGATATTTATGGCGATCAAGATTTTTATTGACCAAGGTCACAATCCGAGAAATCCCAATTCGGGCGCTGAGGGCAACGGACTGCAGGAGGCAGACCTCACCTACAAAATAGGCATAATTCTTCGTGATATGCTTAACAAAAATCCCGAATATGAAGCGATAACCTCACGTAATTCACCCGACGAAATACTCGGAACGAGCAATTCAACCTCGCTTTCCGCAAGAACACGTGCGGCAAATGAATGGGGCGCTGACTATTTCATAAGCCTGCACGCAAATGCTTCGTCAAATTCATCGGCAACGGGAAGTGAAGCGTTTGTTTACAGCCAGACGAGTAAGGCAAAGCCGCTTGCTGAGAGCATCTTGAAATGGCTTCAATATATTGTCGGTGTAAAGCCGAGAGGAGTATTTGCCCGTCCCGGACTTTACGTTTTAAGAAAAACAGCAATGCCTGCGCTTTTGCTTGAAATGGGCTTTATTACAAATGCGGGCGAGGCACGGAATATGAATGAAAATCCGGGGGATTATGCGCTCGGTATATACGACGGCATAATAAACTATTTCGGTACAAACTAAAAATAAAGGCTGATCATCGTCAGCCTTTATTTGATTTTGTATTAAATTTTTTTAACTGAAGGTATGCTTGAAACAACAGCCGCACCGAATGATGTCAAAATTATTTCGGGAATCATATAACATCCGTTATAGATAAGTGAATACAGAAAATAAAGCGGAATTCCCGTGAACGTTTCAAGTATATATGTGCCGACACCGCCTGTCATAACCTCTCCGAAAAACCAGTCAGCGTACGTTCCGAAGAACACAGCACCCGAAAGCACGTGAAAAAAGTAACAAACGCCGAGGGAGAGAATTACACCGAGCACGAGAGCCTTTTTCGGTGTCTTTTTTGCAAAAGCACCGCCGAGACCGAGCGATGTGTAGGCAAGCACATAATCGAGTAAGCACATAAGCACAACACGCCACCAGACCATCTGACTTTCACCGGGTAATACAAATACGGAAATTGTATTAACACCCAAAAGCATCTGAATGATGCTGTATGAAAATCCGCACATAAGTCCCCATTTGATACCGTGTCGGTAGGAAAGAAGAACGATGGGCAGCATACTTAATACTGTTATGCTTCCGCCGAATGAAAACTCAAAAATTTTAAGTATCGAAAGCACGGTTGCAAGGGCGATAAATATACCGCTTTCGCAAAGCCGACGTGTTGTTTGCTTCATAAAGCCTCCAAAAAAGGGTGTTACCTGCCGAAATCAGCGTAACACCCCAAAGTTCTATATAACAACACTTATGAGCCTACGCCGGCATTATCCGGATCAGGTTAACGGGTCGAAGCGTATACTTCCTCTCAGCCTTTAAAAGCTCCCCTTTAAATATTTTTCTTGAGTATATCACAAGAGGCAGATTTTGTCAATACATTTTTGAGTTTATCAAAAACGGTCAATTTTTTTGCCTATAAATTGCATACTTTTTTTATTAAAGCAGTTGAAAAATACCAAAAAATGTGGTATATATTATATGTGAAAAAATATAACTTGATTTCGGAGAAGAAATATGATAATAAAACCGAGAGGAACAATGGATATAATGCCCGAGGATACACCCCTCTGGCAGTACGTTGAAGAAAAAGCAAGGGAAATATCAAATACACACGGATTCGGTGAGATAAGATTCCCAACATTTGAGCAGACAGAGCTTTTTGCAAGAGGTGTCGGTGATACAACAGACGTCGTGCAAAAGGAAATGTATACATTTTTTGATAAGGACAACCGTTCGATGACGCTTCGCCCTGAGGGTACGGCATCTATTGCACGCAGTATCGTCGAAAACGGCAGATGCTCGGATGCAATGCCTTTGAAGCTTTACTATCTTATAAGCTGCTTCAGATATGAGAAGCCTGCTTCGGGAAGATACCGTGAGTTTTATCAGTACGGCGTTGAAATGTACGGCTCTGAGTCTGCCGCATCGGATGCATCCGTTATTGCGCTTGCGGATTCTTACGTAAAATCCCTTGGTATTACAGACTATTCGCTTGAAATTAACTCCATAGGCTGTAAGGAATGCCGTCCGCATTACAAAAAGGCACTTACTGATTATTATACAGCAAATTACGACACACTTTGCGATACGTGCAAAACAAGACTTAAAACAAATCCGCTTCGTATACTTGACTGTAAGAATCCCGAATGTGCTCACCTTGCTAAGGATGCACCCAAGACACTTGATTATCTTTGCGAAAACTGCACGTCTCACATGAAGACGGTTGAGGATTCGCTGAAGAGTATGGGTATAACATACAAGGTCGATACGGGAATTGTAAGAGGTCTTGACTACTATACAAGAACTGTGTTCGAGATCATCGGCCCCGGTGAACCCGATAAGGACGGAAACGTTCGCCGTCTTGCACTCGGCGGCGGCGGAAGATATGACGGACTTGTTGAGGAAATAGGCGGTCCAAAGCTCCCCGGTGTAGGCTTTGCAATGGGACTTTCAAGACTTATAATAGCGCTTCAGATGTCGGGTAAGGAATTGCCGTCAAAGAAGAAGCCCGTGCTTTATATAGCATCGCTCGGCACAAATGCACAGATACAGGCTCTCGGAATCGTAAACAAGCTCCGTGATGCGGGTATTTACGCTGAATGTGACCTTGTCGGCAGAAGCCTTAAAGCACAGATGAAGTATGCCGATAAGATTGGCGCAGAATTTACTGCAATCATCGGAGATAACGAGCTTGAAAACGGCAAGGCAATACTTAAGAATATGGCAACGAGCGAACAGACAGAGGTTGAAATCAAAGCTCTTGCGGATTTTTTCAAAAACAGATAAGGAAGTAAAATAAAATGGCTGAATTGTTTACAGTACAGGATAAAAGAACAAATTACTGCGGTGAAATATCAAACGAGCTTATAGGCAAGGAGGTTTGTGTTTGCGGTTGGGTACAGCGCAGACGCGATCTCGGTGCACTTATATTCATTGACCTCCGTGACAGAGAGGGCATTGTACAGCTTGCATTTGATGAAAATACAGACAAAGAAATATTTGACAAGGCATTTTCGGTAAGAAGCGAATACGTGCTTTCCGCACGTGGCATTGTCAGAATGAGAGATGCTGTTAACAAGACTCTCAAAAACGGTGATGTTGAAATTGAAGTAAAGTCGCTTAAAATTCTTTCTGCGGCGCAGACAACACCGTTTGAAATCAAAGAGGGACTCAATGTACGTGATGAGCTTCTGCTCAAGTACAGATACCTTGACCTTCGCCGTGCCCATTTGCAGAACAATATCCGTACAAGACACGAAATCGCAAAGATCGCAAGAGAATATTTCTACGAAAACGGATTTCTTGAAATAGAAACACCTATGATGATAAAGCCCACACCCGAGGGCGCACGTGACTATATCGTTCCGTCAAGAATCCACCACGGAAAGGTATATGCACTTCCTCAGTCACCCCAGATATACAAGCAGCTTCTTATGCTTTCGGGCTTTGACAGATACATTCAGCTTGCACGTTGCTTCAGAGACGAAGACTTGCGTGCAGACAGACAGCCCGAATTTACACAGATAGACCTTGAAATGTCCTTCGTTGATGAAGAGGACATAATGACAATGGTTGAAGGCTTCATCGCAAGACTTTTCAGCGAGCTTCTTGATAAGAAAATAAGCCTTCCCATAACGAGAATGACATATGCAGAGGCAATGTCAAGATACGGCTCTGACAAGCCCGATACACGCTTCGGTATGGAGATAGTTGATATTTCCGATATTGTTAAAGACAGCGGATTTTCCGTATTCTCAGGCGCTTGTGCTCAGGGCGGATCCGTAAGAGGTATCGTTGCAAAAGGTGCGGCAGGCAGACTTACAAGAAAAGAAATAGACAAGCTCACAGAAGCGGCTAAGGGTATAGGCGCTAAGGGACTTGCATATATAAGATATAACGATGATGCTCCCAACTGCTCATTCGGTAAGTTTATGGCAGAGGGCGAGCTTGACAGAATAATGGAAGCTCTTGGATGCGAAAAGGGCGACGTTGCGCTTATCGTTGCCGATAAGGACAGAGTAACGCTTCCTGTTCTCGGAGCGCTTCGTCTTACCGTTGCAAAGCAGCTTGATATCATCGAGGACGGTTATAACTTCCTTTGGATCACAGAATTCCCGTTCTTTGAATGGGACGAGGAAAGCGGAACGTGGCAAGCAATGCACCACCCGTTCACGATGCCTAAAAACGAATGTCTTGAATTCCTTGAAAGCGATCCCGGCAAGGTAACAGCAAAAGCTTATGACCTTGTTTTAAACGGTGTTGAGCTTTTGTCAGGTTCAATCAGAATAACAGACTTTGAGCTTCAGCAGAAAATGTTCGAAGCACTCGGACTTACAGAGGAGGAAATTCAGAAGAAATTCGGTTTCCTTGTTGATGCTTACCGTTACGGTGCTCCCCCTCACGGCGGTGCCGGCATCGGTCTTGACAGACTTTCAATGCTTATATGCGAAGCGGCAAGTCTTCGTGATGTAGTTGCATTCCCGAAGGTACAGAATGCATCTGAAATTATGTCCGAGTGCCCCGCATCACCCGAAGATAAAGCACTTGAAGACTTAGCGATTAAGTTCACGAATACAGAGGAATAATAAAAGGAAAAAAGTTTAAAGGAGATACACTATGCACATGGATTATATTCATCCCGCCGACCAGCTTGTAATGTTTATGCAGCGTATATACGACAGAGGACTTACAACGACCTCGGGCGGTAACCTTTCTATTATGGATAAGGACGGAAATATCTGGATAACTCCTGCGGGTATTGACAAAGGCACTCTTACAAGACGTGATATCATTTGCGTAAAGCCCGACGGAACGTGTATTGGTCCGCACAAGCCGTCAAGCGAATTTCCTTTCCATCAGTCGGTATATAAAATGCGCCCCGACATTCACGCTGTGCTCCATGCACACCCTCCGGCGCTTGTTGCGTTTTCGATCGCACGAAAGATTCCCGATCTTGATCTTATCCCTACGGTAAGAAAAACGTGCGACCGTATTTCAATAGCAAAGTATGCCGTTCCCGGAAGCAAGGAGCTTGGCGAGAATATTGCAAAGGAATTCGAAAAGGACGTTGAGATAGTTCTTCTCGAAAATCACGGTGTATGTATCGGCGCTAAGGATATGTTCACTGCATTTATGATGTTTGAAACCATCGACTATTCGGCAAACCTTGAGATACTTGCTGCAAAGCTCGGAAGTGTTAACAGACTTTCCCCTGAGGCTATAAAGATAACCGAAACACGCAATCACCTTTTGATGGATGATTTCATACCCAACTCACGTTCCTCGGAAGAGCTTGAAGCAAGACGAGAGATGATAACACTTATCAGACGTTCCTATAAGCAAGGGCTTTTCACGGCAACGCACGGCACATATTCCGTAAGACTTTCCGACGGAAGCTTTATAATCACACCGTTTGGACGTGACAGAGCGTATCTTTGCGAGGAAGACCTTGTAAGGATAAAGGCGGACATGAAGGAGCTTGGAAAAACTCCCTCACGTGCCGTTAAATCCCATGCGCTTATTTATGAAAAAAATCCCGATATAAACGCTATTCTTTTGGCTCATCCGCCGCATGCAATGGCATTTGCCGTAACAGATGCGGAGTTTGACCCAAGAACTATTCCCGAAAGCTATATTTTGCTTCGTGATATTGAAAAACAGCCCTATGAAGGACTTTATGTTTCACCCGAAAGCGTTGCGGAGCGTTTTGCTCCCAACCGTCCTGCACTCATTTTCAAGAATGACTGCGTGATCGTAACAGGTTCGACACTTCTTCAGGCATTTGACCGTATGGAGGTTCTTGAATCAACTGCTCATTCCATTATCAATTCAAAGAGCATCGGCGATATCGTTCACATTTCACCCGATGAAGTTGACGATCTTAAAGAAGCATTTAATCTCAAAGACTGATGACAGAGCTTGTAATTTTTGACCTTGACGGAACGCTCCTTTATACGATAGAAGATTTGCGTGACAGCGTTAACTTTGCCTTGAAACAGTATGATATGCCGACTGTTTCTCTTGAGGCAGCAACGGCAAACGTCGGAAACGGTGTTAAAAATCTCATTTCACTGTGCGCTCCCGACGGAACCGATGAACAAACGCTCGATAAAATACTTTCAGCTTTTAAAGAGCATTACAAGGGCAATATGGAAAACAAAACAAGACCGTATGACGGCGTTGCCGAAATGCTTATAAAACTGAAAGAAAAGGGAATAAAGACTGCCGTTCTTTCAAATAAATTTGATGCGGCAACGGTAAGACTTTGTAATAACCTTATGCCAAATCTTATCGACCTTCCCGTCGGAGAACGTGCGGATTTTCCGAGAAAGCCGTCACCCGAGGCTGTATATGATATAATCGAAAGACTTGGGATGAAATGTGAAAACACCGTGTTCGTCGGTGATTCCGACACCGACATAAAAACGGGAAAAAATGCAGGTGTCAAAACTGTTGCGGTAACGTGGGGCTACCGAAACCGTAAGCTCCTTGAAGAATCATTTGCAGACTATATGGCAGATACAGTCGATGAGCTTTGCGAAATACTCATAAATAAGATTTAATACAAAAACGCTCACTTCAAGGTGAGCGTTTTTACGTTAAAATACGGAAAATTTTTACCTTTTTCTGTGTCAGATGTGTTTTTTCGGCAAATAATACTGATACAATATGTTGAAAAAAGGAGATAAAATATGTATGTAAATAAGGTTGAAATTTGCGGAGTTAACACCTCAAAGCTCAAGACACTTTCGGAAAAAGAAAAGGAAGTGCTTTTAAAGCTTGCCAAGAGTGGAGACCACGAGGCAAGACAGAAGCTTGTAAACGGAAATTTAAAGCTTGTTTTAAGTGTTGTTCAGCGCTTTACGGGAAGACGTGAAAATCTTGATGACATATTTCAAGTCGGATGCATCGGACTTATCAAGGCTATAGACAATTTCAATACCGATGTCGGTGTCAGATTTTCCACGTACGCCGTGCCGATGAATATAACAAGGTGAAATCATCTTATGTAGGCATCATCTGAAAGGGAATAAAGAAGCTCCAGATGATGCTCCTCGTCCTTGATGATCCGCTTTATAAGTGTATTTATTTTCTGATCATCACATTTGTCCATAAAGCTGTTATAAGATGAAATTGCTTTCTTTTCACTTCTTATGTCGTTACGCAGTATTTTTGCAAAATTCTGCGAATAGTCAACACACACACCGTTCCAATAAACGTAACGGCTTCTGTCGCATACACCGATCCTACAGTCACCGCCAAGAGCATTTATAAGCTTGCAAAGTATTTCAAAATGCTTCATTTCTGTAACTGATATACATTCCAGAATGTCAGCGGCATAGGCAAACTTCGGCGGAAGCGATATGTGCTGATAGGTGTATTGAAGAACTGCGGTAAGCTCGCCGTCACGTCCTGATGCCAAAACCGACAGTCTGTCTGCAAGCTCTTTGTTGTGTCCCTTTACCTCGATTTTCGGATACGGTTCGTTAAGAATACAGTTAAAGCTTTTCAATCGTTTCACCTTTCTATATTATCTATTGTTTTTGTCTTTCCTTCAAGTATATGCTGTATGCTTTTTTCTGTGAAAATTTTTCAGTAATACTTGAAAATATGAGAAAAATGTAGTATGATTAATGAAAAACTCGGAGGAATTAATAATGCTTGATAAAATTATAGAAGTAGTTGCAAGAGAAATAGGTCTTGATGATGAGGTAGTTAACGCTGACAGCGACATCATCGAGGATCTTTGCGCAAATTCTCTTGATATAGTGGGAATAATAACATCACTTGAAGATACATACGGCATAAACGTGCCTGACGAGGCGATAATAGATCTTCGCACACCTGCACTTATTGCGGAATATATCGAACGAGAAAGCACGGACGGAACGGCTGAATAATGAATAAATATACAAAATTACTCAAAAACACATCTATAATGGGTGTGGGCGCTTTTCTTTCAAAGGTGCTTGTATTTTTGCTTCTTCCGATCTATTCATCTGTTATGTCGACGGCGGATTACGGTGTTGCGGATATTGTTGCGCAGTCATCAAATCTGCTTATGCCGATAGTCACTCTCGGAATATGTACGGCAGTTTTCAGATTTTCCTGTGACAAAAAAACAGATCATAAGGCTATTTTTACGGTAGGCTTTATAATTTTACTGTTCGGTATGGTGCTGTTTGCCGCATTTATACCGTTGTTTAAAAAGGTTTATGTCCTTGATGAATACTTGCTGTTGTTCGGACTTTATGTATTTATGTACGGACTTCATACCTTGTGCGGACAGTATTTAAGAGGTGTCGATAAAGTAAAGGAATTTGCAGTTAAAGGTGTACTTTGTACTGTATTTACACTTGTTTTCAATATTCTTTTGCTGGTTGTTTTTCCGCTTGGTGTTACGGGATATCTTGTTGCAAATATACTTGCGGATTTCTTCACGGTCGTTTATATGTTCCGTGTCGGAAATCTCGTTGATGCATTTGATATTAAAAAGTTTTCTTTCGGATTGCTTTTTGAAATGCTCAAATATTCGCTTCCGCTTGTTCCGACAACGATATGCTGGTGGATAACGAATATTTCAGACAGATATATAGTTCTTTATATGGTAGACGAATCTGCAAGCGGTATATATGCAATGAGCTATAAGATACCGAATATCATCACAATGATAACGGGTATATTTTCCGATGCCTGGCAGATGTCGCTTATAGATGAGAGCAATCAAGGCTCGGTAAGCAAGTTCCTGACGAAGATATTTGAAAGCTACAAGGCGGTGCTGTTTATCGTAGGCTCTGGACTTATACTGTTTGTAAAGGTCATAACGGGAATTCTTATAAAAAACGATTTCTATGTTGCGTGGAAATATACGACGTTGCTTGTCGTCGCAACTATATGTATGAGTATGGTGAATTTCATCTCGGTGATTTTCCACGTCAAAAAGAAAAGCGTGAATTCACTTATATGCGCTACGTGCGGTGCAGGCGTAAATATTCTCGGAAATATTCTGCTGATAAAGTCATACGGTGCTGTCGGTGCTGCTATTGCAACCGTTATAAGCTATGTTATAGTGTACGTGGTGGCAACGAGCCGTTCGCTTGAATATGTAAAATACAAAGTCTTTTTCACGAAAACTATGGTCAATATAGGCTTGCTGACAGTTCAGAGTATTATTATGATGCTTGTACCCGGTGTCGCTTGCTATATTATCTCTACGATAATATTTATTGCCGTACTTGCCCTTAATCTTCCCGTTTTTCTCTATTCGGCTAAATCAATATTAAAAACAAAAAAATGACGTAAAATAATCCGGAGAATGCTTCTTATCTGTATTCTCCGGATTCTATTTATTTTACCACGTTGACGGTGAAGCGTTGAAGGATTCAAGTGCGGGAATTTGCTTTCCTTCTCTGAAATGTGTAATGCTGTATTTTTTTAAGCTGTTATACATATTTTCAAGAAGTGACGGATGCCCGTCCTCGTTCCAAGCTAAATACATCAGATAATAATCTGCCTGGATTTTTGATTTTTCAACGTGACGGCGGCATACTGTTTCTGTAGTTGCATTGTAAGCCTTAGTCCACAGATTGGATAATTCAACGGCGAAAGCGGCAAGCTCACGCTCACTTTTTTCATTTCCCATAACCGTTTTAACACCTGTGAAAACAAGCATATGCCCCTTTGCCGCTTCCTCTGAGGTCTTGTTTATATATTCCAGAATATATTCCCAGCCTTCGCCGTAATATCCTTCAAGAAAGTCGCACATATATGCGGAATATTCTTCCTTGGTCATTTCGGGATCCCACATAAGCTTTGAAAGAAGATACGCACGAAGCTCACCGAATTCACCGCTTTTGCAGTTGTAATTTCCTTGCTCAAACACTCCCGTTACGTTGCTTTGAGAATAGAATTTTATGTTGTCATATATTGTGTAAAGATTCGGAAACGGACACAGATAAAACATAAAGTTCGTTGTATAATCCCACACGTAAAGATTTTTGCATATCTTACTCCAAGCGGAAATATCATCGTCTATGCTGTTTGCACTACATACATTTACAGCGTGTGAAAAGCACGCATCGACCGTCGAAAGCCGTATTATGACATTATCAGACGGTACAGTATTTTTAGGTGCTTTTATATCATCACCGGATACAAGTGTGTCTAAGTACACATCGGGGTGCTCTTGCTCAATATCATTTGCAAGCTTATTTATAAATACAATGTAAGCGCCGAGGGCTGTACCTTCTTTTTTATTTACAGCCGAACAGCCGCCGCAGGTGCATTTACTGTCTTGAGAAATCGATACTATTGTTTCATCGGGATTTTCTTCAAGCCATTTTTTGATGCTGTCAAGTATTGTTTTATATGTAACCTCGTCTGTAAGACAGGGAACAGCGTCATCTGATTTTGCAAGTGATGAAAGAGAAAAAACGGTATTTACATCATAGAAAGCACCTCCGCCGAAATTCTTAAGATCACGTGAAACGGAGCTGTTTATTTTTTGCTTTGCGGAAAATTCAGGATCAAGTGCTTCATACCAGAAGCAATCCCTGAATTCAAATACAGGTGTGAAATGCTTATCAAGATCGTGTGGTATATCTATTTTATCGGCTTTGAGTATTCGCTCACAGTCGGGTGTATAGTATCTTACACCTACAAAGTCTTCAAGAAAGCTGTACACACCGTAAAGTGTCCCTCTTTCTGCGTTTCCCGTTATGTAAAGATCGTTTTCAAAGCAGAGAAGATAATATCCTTCTTCTCCGAGCCGTGTCAGTTTTTTTGTTATTTGCTGCGGAAGCGATGATGTTTTTCCGATGTGTATTTTATATTCCGAGTCAGAATCAGCATAAGCTTTACATTCAAGGTGTATTCCCGTTGATGCGTGTATATAAGAAACAAATTCTTCTGCGGCATATTTTACGGTGTTTCCTGCATCACTCGGATATACAACCGTATAAAGACCGATGCTGTTACCTGCGATGTTTAATGATTTTACAGGGAAAATATCGCTTACAGGTGTATTTTCAACTGTATTTTCTGTATCATCCGATGTATTGTGTGAATCCGATTCCGGATTCGTTTCGTGCGTTATCGTTTGTGAAACGCAGGATGTAAGTATGATAAATATTAAAAGGATAAAAGAAAGTAATTTTTTCACTTCAGACTTCTTCTCCTATCATTTCTTTGAGATTTTTAATAAGCGTATATTCGTAGTCACATTCTGTAGAGGAAAGCTGTTTTCCTTTCGCAATATGTTCAAATTTTCCTATCTTTTTTAAAACAAACTCACGGAACAGCGGATCACTATGCGTTTTAAGACCTATATGCAAAAATTCTTCTTTGGCTGTATAGCTTATTCCGCTGTATGAGCAGAGAATTATCTCATATATTTTTCCGCTGTCACGGCAAAGCAATTCGTTTTTTATCTCAAATCCGTTTTGTAAAAGATATTCTCTTAATTCGTACGTGCACGTCATAGGCTGTAATATGAGATTTACATTACAGTTTTTTACATATTCGCTTTTATCGATTATTCTTGCTATAAGCTCACCGCCCATACCTGCAATTATAATATCGTCGGGGGCAAAATTCTCTATTCCGTCAAGACCGTCGGCAAGGTGTGCTGTTATGTATTCGGAAAATCCGTATTTTTGAATGTTTGCTTTTGCCGCAAGCAGAGGACCTTCACGTACATCCGATGCATAAACACGCTTTGAAATTCCAAGCTGTACAAGCTTGCAGGAAACATAAGCGTGGTCACATCCGATGTCGGCAACTGACGAGCCTTTTCTGACTTGTGAAATCAAAGCATCAAATCTTTCGTTAGCCAATTTTATCTCCATCTTTTAATTTTTTTTATTCTATATCGGGATTGTATATCATAATGGCAAAAAATGCAAGCAAATTCATAATAATTTTAATATTTTACCTTTAAAAAAAAACAAATTAAGTATAACATTAATTGTGTATGCAATTTTAAAGGAGGGAAAACGTACTGTGAATGAACTTATAGAAAAAATTCTTAAAGCAGACGAAGAAGCACGTAAAAAATCGCAGGCTATCGAGGAAAGACGTGCCCGCCTTGAAGCTGATATAACCGAAGCCAAAAATAAGATGAAGGCTGAATATGATGCGGCGGCTGATGAAGAAATAAAAAGACAGCTCGAAGAAAAGAAAAAAGCCGCACAGGCTGCATGGGACGAAGCAAGCAAGAAGTATAAAAAGCTTGGCGATGATTTGAAATTTTCATACAATTCAAACTATGAAAAATGGGCAAGCGATATTGCCGAAAAGGTCAAAGAGGGAGTATGATGCACCCGAGTAATAAGAAAGCAAAAGCTCCCCGTTTTTCAGGCGGAGAGAATGCCGCCGCCGCAAAGGCGAGGTGTATGTATGCCGACCGTCTGACAAAGGACGATTACAAGGAGCTTATAATGTGTAATTCCGCAGGCGAGGCGGCATCGTATCTCAATACAAAAAGGCGTTATGCAGATGCTTTGAAGGATGAACGTGCCATATCAGGTATGCACAGAGAGCAAATTGAGTATATGCTTGAAAAACGCAAATACGGTGATTATATGAAGCTGTCATCGTATCTTTTGGGAAGCGGAGGATATATCCGTCACTTTTTCACCGCACGCCGAGAGGTATCTTTGATCGTTCACGCAGTATCCTCTGTGTGTTCGGGTAATAATGACGAATACTACTATTTAATGCTGTCGGACTTTGATAAGGAATCTCCTATTGATATTTCCTCTCTTTCCGAAGCAAAAACGTATGATGACATATTGAACGCCTGCAAAAATACAGGATATGTCAGAGTGATGAAAAAGTATTTGCCGAAGGATTCGTCATTGCCTGATATAGTCCATCTTGAAGCGGATCTGTGGAATCTTCTGTTTGATGAAATATTTATGCGTGTTGACTTGCTTCCGTCAAAAAGCGAACAAAAAGAGGTAAGCGATGTTTTTAAATCATATATAGATGCAAAAAATATCTCTGCCATATCCCGCTTTTTGAATTATGCTGAGTGTGATGAGGAATACGTTATGAAATCACTTATCAAGCACGGAAGCATAAGCGAAAAAAGCTTGCATAATATTTTTCTGAAAAGCAAAGCAGAAAGCCTGCAGGGTGATAAAACACTCGATAAATATATTTCAAATGGGTATGATTCGGAAACACGTATATGTGAAAAGAAGTGCAGGAAATATTTAAGGTATTCTTCGCACCCTGCCATAACGGTGCTTTCGTATCTTTACTTGCTTGAAACAGAGCTTGCAAATATAATAAAAATCGTTGAAGGTATAAGATATTCACTTGCCAAGGAAAAAATTGCGGCAATGATATCGGAGGAATGAAATGTCTGTTTGTAAAATGTGCAGTGTCAGTATCGCAGGACACCGTTCTTCCCTTGATAAAACACTTGACGTTCTTATAAAGACAGGGGTATTTCACCCTGATGAGCTTAAAAAGTTCTATTCCGACATAAGTACGTTTACACCCCTCAGGGAAGAAAATCCGTATCTTGCGATGGAATCGTCGCTCAGCACAATACTTAAAAATTCTCCGCCTGCTGATGGTGATTTTGATTTTTCGGATGAGCAGATCACCGAATACATATCAAACGCTTCGAAAAAGGGTGAAGAAATAGAAGCGGCAATATCAAAAGCAAAAGCGGAGCTTGATGAAAAAAAGAAATACCATCATATAATAAAGCATTTCAAGGGAATAAACGTTGATCTTGAGGATGTATTTGCGTGTGAATATACGTACGTATCATTCGGTATGCTTTCAAAGGATGCGTATGAAAAATTCAAAAACAACTATTCAAAAACGGATATAATTTTTTATCCTGCGCATGAGGACAGCGAAATGTGCTACGGTGTGTATTTTGCTCCCATGCAGCAAAAAGAGGAAGCAAAGCGGATATTCTCAAGTCTGTATTTTGAAAAATTACCGATAAAGGGCGAGAAAGGTACACCGCTTGATATTGCAGGGACGCTTGAAAAGCAAATAAGTGAGCTTGAGGAAAAGCTGAAAGCTCTTTCAGAGGAACAAAAGACGCATATAAAGGACGAGCAGGAAAAATGCTCCGAGATGCTCGCTTGTGTTCTCAAAAGGAAAAAAGGCTTCGAGCTTCGTAAATATGCCGCACTTTATAATGACCGCTTCATTATTTGCGGCTGGTGTCCGTCAGATGACAGCGAAATGCTGAAAAAAGAGATTTCAAAGATAGACGGAGATGAAATTACTCTTGAGGCAATCGGCAAGGAAACAAAGCTTTCACCGCCTGTAAAGCTTAAAAACAATCCTATCGTAAGACCGTATGAGTATTACGTGGGTATGTACGGACTTCCGTCGTATAAGGAAAGCGACCCGACGGCATTCGTTGCGATAACCTACACACTTCTGTTCGGAATAATGTTCGGCGACCTCGGTCAGGGCCTTGTGCTGTCTCTTGTCGGTTATCTTATGTGGAAGCTTAAAAAGATGCCTCTTGGTAAGATACTTATTCCGTGCGGTATTTCGTCTGCCGTGTTCGGTCTTATTTACGGCTCTGTATTCGGATTTGAGGAATTGTTGAATCCTATGTTCCATGCGCTCGGATTCCATGAAAAGCCCATAGAGGTTATGAAGCCTGCGACAACGCAAATGATAATTTACGGTGCGGTAGGTGCAGGGGCTGTACTTGTTCTTATATCTATAATTATGAATATCTTTTCTTGCATCAAACAGAAGAAGGCGGCACATTCGGTCTTTTCTTCAAACGGAGTTGCGGGAATACTGTTTTACCTGAGTGTTTTCTCGCTTCTGTTTTTAGAAAATGCGCAGACGTTTGCAATACCTGTTATTATTGTGACGCTCTTGCTGATGTTCTTCTGCGAGCCTTTAACACGGCTTATCGAAAAGAAGAAACCTCTTGAGAAGGATCAAAGCGTGTCAGACTTTATAATGCAGACATTCTTTGAGCTGTTTGAAACTGTTTTGAGCTATGTTACAAATACGATGTCATTTTTGCGTGTCGGCGCATTCATTCTTGTTCACGCAGGTATGATGAAGGTCGTTTTCACGCTTGCTGAAATGTCATCCGGTGCGCCGTACGTTATTATTCTAATAATCGGTAATGCGCTGGTACTTTGCCTTGAAGCTCTTCTTGTAGGTATTCAGGTATTAAGACTTGAATTTTACGAAATGTTTTCAAGATTTTATACAGGCGAGGGCGAAGCTTATGTCCCTGTTTGCGAAAAAGAAACTGTTTAAAATATAAAATGCCGTAAGGCGGAAATGAGGAAAATTATGTTAACTTCAATTATTTTTATGACAATACCTTTCGTGCTTATACTTGCAACGGTTCTGTATTCAATAAACCGTGTTTCCAAGGGCTTGCCCGCAAAGTCTGCGCTTACTCGCCAGCTTTGCTCATTCATCTGCATCTTCGCAATATCTTCAATGCTTGTATTTGCTGTATCTGCAACAGAGGCAGAATCAGCAGATGCATCTGTAAACACAGAGTCATCTGAAGAAGCTGAAGAAAAGGATTCCGATATATCCGACGGTCTTGGTTATCTTGCCGCTGCACTCGTTACAGGTACTGCAGGCATCGGCGGCGGTCTTGCCGTTGCATCAGCAGCTCCTGCCGCTATCGGTGCTACATCGGAAGATCCCAAGGCATTCGGTAAAGCGCTTATCTTCGTTGCTTTGGGTGAAGGTATCGCACTTTACGGACTTCTTGTTTCAATTCTTATACTTAACAAAATATAATGAGATTTTTCGTAATAAGCGACAATATCGATACTGTCACGGGTATGCGCCTTGCGGGTATCGAGGGTGTTATCGTACACGATGCCGATGGGGTAACAAAGGAAATAGAAAAGGCATCTGCTGATGAAAGCATCGGTGTGCTTCTCATAACAGAGCTTCTTGTTTCTATGTGTCCTGAGCTTATATATGATATAAAGCTTAACCGCCGCCGTCCCCTTATTGTCGAAATACCCGACAGACACAGCGCAGGACGGTCAAAGGATTCGATAAAAAAATATGTCCGTGATGCAATAGGAGTAAAGGTCTGATGCCCGATTTGGATAAAAAAATAAATGAACTGATTGCGGATATACGTAATCAGTCCGAAAATGAAAATAAAAACACGGAAAAGGAAATGGCTTTATACAAAGCAGCTTCCATAAAAGAAGCCGAGTCTGTTTATAAAGCCGAAGCAAAGAAAAAGGTAAAAAGAAGCGTTGAGGCAGGAAGCGCCGCCATTTCCTCAGAGCTTGCCGCAAAGCATATGCAAGCGAGAGAAGAGCTTGTACGTCTCAGAAGCAAAATGACGGATGAAATAATAGAATGTGCTGCAAAAAAGCTTTCGGAGTTTGCAAAAAGCGAGGAATATTCCGCATCTCTTTGCAAATCTGCCGAAAAAATAGCAAGCGTTCTGCACAGTAACCGCATCGTTCTTTACGTTAAGCCCGATGACCTTGTTTACGCTGATATGATAAAAAAAGCTTTCGGAAAATACTGTACAGTTGAAAAGGATGACAGCATCGTTATCGGCGGTATAAAAGGGTATGATAAAATACTTTTTAAGCTTGCCGACGAAACACTTGACGGAAAACTCGCTGTACAAAGAGAGCGTTTTGTGCATAATTCCTCTCTGACTATCTCCATACGATAACGTTCGGGAAAGGCATTGAAATGAGTAAAATGAATTATGTTGTTTACGGTATAAACGGCCCTGTTGTAAGTGTAAAGGGCGTAACACCGTTCGCTATGGAAGAAATGGTGTATGTTGGACACGACAGACTCATAGGCGAGGTAATATCGGTAAACAAAGAATATGTAACTATACAGGTTTATGAAGATACGGTTGGACTTAAAACGGGCGAGCCTGTTGTCGGAAGCGGTTCTTCTATGTCCCTTGAGCTTGCTCCGGGACTTATGTCAAATATCTTCGACGGTATCGGAAGACCTCTTAGCGATATGTATGAGGCACAAGGTGCATTTATCGGTGTCGGATACGCAGATAATGCAAATGAAAAGCTGTGGGATGTATCGGTAAAAATAAACGAGGGAGATGAAGTGAAAGAGGGCGAAATTTTCGCAACTCTGCCCGAAACCCCTGTTATTGAGTACCGTTGTATTGTACCGTGCGGTGTAAACGGCAAGGTCGTAAAGGTACAGCCCTCGGGTAAATATTCCAAAAATGATGTTATTGCATACGTTATGTGCGGCAATGCGGAAATTCCGCTTAAAATCAGCCAGAGATGGCCGATAAGGACACCGAGACCTGTAAAAGAAAAAATACCGCCGTCAATTCCGCTTATAACGGGACAGCGTGTTATAGACACACTTTTCCCAGTTGCAAAGGGCGGTACTGCTGCGATCCCGGGCGGCTTCGGCTCGGGCAAAACGATGACACAGCATCAGCTTGCAAAGTGGTGCGATGCCGATATAATCGTTTATGTCGGATGCGGAGAGCGCGGAAATGAAATGTGTCAGGTTCTTGATGAGTTTTCACATCTTACAGACCCTAAAACAAACAGACCTATGACGGACAGAACGGTGCTTATAGCAAATACATCAAATATGCCTGTTGCCGCACGTGAAGCATCAATTTATACAGGCGTTACGATTGCGGAGTTCTACCGTGATATGGGTTATCACGTTGCTATGATGGCGGACTCCACATCACGTTGGGCAGAGGCACTGCGTGAAATAAGCGGACGACTTGAGGAGATGCCTGCCGAGGAAGGCTTCCCCGCATATCTTCCCTCGAGACTTTCCGATTTTTACGAAAGAGCATCGTACGTAAAAACACTTGGAGGCACTACAGGCTCCGTTACGCTTATCGGTGCGGTATCACCGCAGGGCGCTGACTTTTCAGAACCCGTAACGCAGAATACGAAGCGTTTTACAAGATGCTTCTGGGCGCTTGATAAGTCCCTTGCATATCAGCGTCACTATCCTGCAATAAACTGGATGCTCAGCTACAGTGAATATTTTTCCGACCTTGATGCGTGGTATGACGAAAAGGCAGGACACGAATTTATTTCGCTAAGAAAAGAAATTACCTCCTTGCTGAATGAGGAAGACGGACTTATTGAAATCGTACGACTCATAGGCTCTGACGTATTACCTGACGAGCAGAAGCTTATTATTGAAATAGCAAGAGTTATACGTGTCGGATTTTTACAGCAGAATGCATTCCACAAAGAGGATACATACGTTCCGCTTGAAAAGCAGAAGCTGATGATGTACGCCATTATCTACCTTTATCACAAGGCATCGGCTCTGATCTCGCAAGCAATACCGATATCCGATATAATCGCTACGGGACTTTTTGAAAAGCTTGCAACGATGAAATACGATGTGGAAAACGATCAGCTTTATAAATTTGACGAATACATAAAAGAGATTGATACAAAGCTTTCAGGCTTCGGCAGAGAGCTTTAATGGTGAGATATGTTAATTGAGTATTTGGGCGCAAAAGAGATAAACGGTTCTCTTATTGTTCTTGATAATATCGAGGACGTCGCATACGAGGAAATGTGTGACATTGTTCTGGCAGACGGAACGGCAAGACAGGGCAGAGTTATTCAGATAGACGGCAAGCGTGTCGTTATTGAGGTTTTTGAAGGCACTCGCTCTCTGTCGCTTCATAATATGAAGACGAGAATGAAGGGGCATCCTATGCAGCTTCCGCTGTCAATGGAGATACTTGGCAGAACCTTCAGCGGCGCAGGTGTTCCGATTGACGGACTTGGCGAAATATTCGCCGATAAAATTTGTGATATAAACGGACTTCCCATAAATCCGATAGCACGTGAATATCCGAGAGATTATATTGCAACGGGTATTTCTTCTATCGACGTTATGTCAACTCTCATAAGAGGTCAGAAGCTTCCCATTTTTACGGGTGCAGGTATGAAGCACAATGAGCTTGCCGCACAGATAGTACGTCAGGCACACTTGCAGGGAGTCGAGGATGATTCGTTTGCTGTTGTATTTGCCTCAATGGGCATAAGCGCAGACGTTGCTGAGTATTTTAAAAGCACGTTTGCAAAAGCAGGCGTTCTTTCAAGAGTTGTAATGTTTCTGAATCTTTCATCAGACCCTGTTATTGAAAGAATACTGACACCGAGATGTGCGCTTACAGCCGCAGAATACCTTGCGTATGAGCTTGGAATGCATATCCTTGTCATTATGACTGATATGACGTCTTATGCTGAGGCTGTGCGTGAGTTCAGCTCGTCAAAGGGCGAGATCCCCGGCAGAAAGGGATATCCCGGATATCTTTATTCCGACCTTGCTTCAATATATGAAAGAGCAGGTATCGTAAAAGGCAAGAAGGGTTCTGTAACACAGCTTCCCATACTTACGATGCCTAATGATGATATAACGCATCCTGTCCCTGACCTTACGGGATATATTACAGAGGGACAGATAGTTCTCGACAGAGCCTTATCGGCAAAAGGTGTTTATCCGCCCGTTGCCGTTCTTCCGTCGCTTTCAAGACTTATGAAGGACTGTATCGGTGATGGATATACAAGAGAAGACCATTCAGAGCTTGCAAACCAGCTTTTCTCAATGTATGCAAAGGTTGTCGATGCACGCGCGCTTTCTTCTGTCATCGGCGAAGAGGAGCTTTCCGATAAAGACAAAAATTACCTTAAATTCGGTAAACGCTTTGAGGATGAATTTATTTCACAGGGCTTCGACGAAAACCGTTCAATGGAAGACTCGCTCAATTTAGGTTGGGAGCTTTTGTTAACGTTTGATGAAGGCGAGCTTGACAGAATCAAGAAAGAAACTATTAAAAAATATCACAAAAAACATAGCTGAAAGGAGATGGCGGTATGGCAGTCGCACCGACAAAAGGAAACCTTATAAATTTGAAAAAATCCTTGGCGCTTGCCGAAAACGGTTATGAATTGCTCGACCGCAAAAGGAACATCCTTGTCAGGGAAATGATGCGTCTTATAGACGATGCAGAGCAGATACAAAACGCTATCGACGAAAGCTATGCTCTTGCATATCAGGCGCTTCAGGCGGCGAACGTTTCTCTCGGTATCACAGCGGTGAGAAATGCCGCATCGGTCGAAGAGGAAAATTCAATATCTCTTACGTACAGAAGCGTTATGGGTGTTGAAATACCTCGTGTTGACATTAAATGTGACGACGTAATGTTTCCAAGATACGGTATGCACAATACAACACCGTCACTTGATGAGGCATTTATAAATTTCAATAAGGTAAAGGTTCTTACCGCACGTCTTGCAGAGATAGAAAACAGCGTTTACAGATTGGCAAACGCCGTTAAAAAGACAAGAAAAAGGGCAAATTCGCTTAAAAATGTGGTAATACCGAATTTTAAATCGCAGATAAAGATGATAACCGAGGTTCTTGAGGAAAAGGAAAGAGAAGAATTCTCAAGACTTAAGGTTATTAAATCAAGAAAATAATTTTTTTCGAAAAAGGTATTGCAAAATATATAAATATAATATATAATAAACAAGATTGATAAAAACTTAACAGACTGAAAAATACGATGTTACGTTACATTTTGATAATGCACGAAAGGCAGGTTTTATTATATGAAAAAGATTACAAAGGCAGTAATACCGGCGGCAGGTCTCGGAACAAGAATGCTTCCTATTGCAAGAACAGTTCCCAAGGAGATGCTTCCTATCGTTGACCGTCCTTCAATGGAGTATCTTATCAGAGAGGCCGTTGAATCAGGCATCACCGATATTCTTATAATCAACGGCAGAAATAAGGGTGTGATTGAAGATTATTTCGATTACTCTGTAGAATACGACAACAATCTCCGTATGAAGAAAAAGGAAAAGGAGCTTGCCGATATCGAAGAGGTATGCTCGCTTGCGAATATTTATTTTATTCGTCAGAAGGTCACAAGAGGACTCGGCCATGCAATTTCGTGCGCTAAATCATTTGTGGGCGACGAGCCTTTTGCTGTTCTTTACGGCGATGATATAATGAAGTACGAAACACCTGTTACAAAACAGCTTATCGACGCTTATGAAAAGTACGGCAAGGCAACAGCGGGTGTGTGCGAAGTAAGTGATGAGGATGTAAAGAGATATTGCTCACTTAAAACGGATCATCTTGAAAAGAACATTTATGCAGTATCCGATATGGTTGAAAAGCCCCAGACAGAGGAGGAAAAGTTCTCTAACTTTGCTATCCTCGGCAGAGTGGTTTTAACTCCCGATATATTTGATATTCTTGCCAATACAGCACCCGGTGCAGGCGGTGAAATACAGCTTACAGATGCTATGAAGGAGCTTGCACGTACAGTAGGTATGACAGCTGTTGAGTACGAGGGCAAGAGATTCGATATGGGTGACAAGCTCGGATTTTTGCAGGCAAATGTTGAGTTTGCGCTGAACCATCCCACGCTTGGCGAAAAATTCAGAGAATATCTGAAAGATTTTTCGAGCAAGCTTTAATTCAAAACTGTCGGAAGGGTGGCGGAATTATGTCAGATGCTGTAAATAACGAACGTGTTAACAAAGCTAATTACTATCTTGATATTGCTCAGACTGTGCTTGAAAGAAGCACGTGTTTACGCCGTAAGTACGGTGCGATCATCGTAAAGAACGATACGATCGTTTCAACGGGGTATAACGGTGCACCGAGAGGACGTGTAAACTGCTCCGATCTCGGTTACTGTCTTCGTGATAAGCTGTGCATACCGAGAGGTGAGAGATACGAAATGTGCCGTTCAATTCACGCAGAAGCAAACGCTATAATTGCCGCACCCCGTTCCGAAATGCTTGATTCTGTTTTGTATCTTGCGGGAATAGATGCAAAAACAGGAGAAATAATTGAAAATTCGTGCAGCTGCCAGATGTGCAAGCGCATGGTAATAAATGCAGGTATTGCAAAAGTAATTGTAAGAAATACAAAAACTGAATATACCGTATACGATGTCAGAGACTGGATAATGAACGATGACAGCTTAAGCGGTAAGTTCGGTTATTAAGAAAGGCTTGAAAAAATGGACAAACCTCCGAGTATAAATGAAATCGAAATCGTTCCCCTTGAAGTATCTCATATAAGAGAGATCGCACAGCTTGAGGAATTATGTTTCTCTGATCCGTGGACAGAAGATATGTTTATTCAGCTTCTTTCAAATCCGCTTGCTGTTTTTATAACGGCGCAAAAAGACGGTGAAGTTGTAGGCTATGCGGGCATATATCATATATTGAGCGAAGGTCAGCTTATGAATATCGCCGTCAAGGAGGAATACAGACGTCTTGGAATTGCTGAGAAAATGTTTGATTTTATCCTTGAATACGCAAAGGAAAACGATATCGAGGTCATAACACTTGAAGTAAGAAAAGAAAACGACCCCGCGATCTCACTTTACGAGAAGTTAGGGTTTGAAAAGGTGGGAGAAAGACCGGGATATTATTCGCACCCAACAGATGATGCGGTGCTTATGAACTATTCCGTTTAATTATGTATATATTAGGGCTTGAAAGCTCGTGCGACGAAACATCGGCAGCTGTAATTTATACAGATACTGAAAAAAATATAAATAAAATACTTTCCAATATTGTTGCATCTTCTGTTAATGAACATGCGCTTTACGGAGGTGTTGTCCCCGAAATTGCAAGCAGGGCACATATAGAAGCTATTTCAAACGTTACTTATGCGGCTTTGAATGAAGCAGGTGTGTCGCTTTCCGAGATAGGATGCATTGCGGTAACATCACGCCCCGGACTTATCGGCTCGTTGCTTGTCGGTGTCAATTTTGCCAAATCATTGGCGTATGCCAACGGTATACCTCTTGTAAGCGTTCACCATATAAAAGGACATATTGCGGCGAACTATCTGTCTGACAATCCGCCCAAGCCGCCCTTTTTTGCTTTTGTCGTTTCAGGTGGTCACACCTCTTTGATAGATGTAAAAAGCTATGATGATATGGAAACGGTCGGCGTTACACGTGACGATGCCATAGGTGAAGCGTTTGATAAAGCAGGACGTGTTTTAGGACTCAGTTATCCTTGCGGTGCCGATATGGACAAGCTTGCCTATGAGGGTGATGTTGATGCGATCAAATTTCCGCTTGCGGCGATAAAGGATGACAGCCTTGATTTTTCTTTTTCGGGGCTTAAAACCGCTGTCATCAATTACGTTAACCGTATGACGATGAAGGGTGAGGAAATCAACCGTGCAGACGTTGCCGCATCGTTTACAAAAACAGTTTGCGATTCCGTTATCAAAAAGACGGAGATGGCTTATGAAAGATATAAATTCAAAAAGCTTGTTTTGTCAGGCGGTGTTGCCGCAAACTCTCATTTAAGACGTGTGCTGTCTGAATTTTGTGAGAAAAACGGAATTTCCTTTTACTGTCCGCCCATTTCTTTGTGCGGAGATAACGGCGCAATGATAGTCGCACAGGGAAAATACGAGTATTTAAACGGTAATTTTGAAACAACTGCGCTCAACGGAAAAGCATCTGAACAGGTGTGCCCAAATCGTGTCAATAGTTGTGAATAAAAGTTCACAATTTTCGTCGAAATGACGGCAAAAAACAGTAGATGTTCTGCTTTTTTCTGCAAAAAACACTCTTTTTATTCATTTTAGTGAGTACTTATAAATCGTATTCAATATGGATTAAATGTGGAAAACTTGTGGATAAGTCGAAAGATTTGGCTGTTAATGCCCACATTTCAAGGCGAAAATGTGGAAAACTATGTGGAATGTGTGGATTACTCAAAGTTAACAGCTGTATTTTTACACAGCTTTTGAGTTTGGTAATATCGCACAAAAGCAAAAAATATCAAATATCGTTTCTATGACGACACGATTTTTGATATTATTAATTCAAAATGAATTTAAAGTTAATAAAAATGTTTTGAGACTCTCAAAACAAAATTCGGAGGTCTTTAAAATGAACGAAGAAATGAAAAAATACGAAGCTTGTGTTGAAGATGCGGCTGAAAAATTCAAGGCGCTTATGTATGAACAGCTTGCACGAGTTGAAAAAATTAACGCATCAAAGGATTTTGTTGATTATACAAAGCTTGATAAAATTGTTATCGGCGTCACAGGCGGCGACGGCATCGGCCCGACTATAACAAACGCTGCGGCAAGTGTACTTGAATCCTTGCTTGCCGATGATATTGCAAAAGGAAAAATTGAAATACGTTATATTGAGGGCTTGACGATCGAAAATCGTGTTAAGCACATGCAGGCAATACCTGATGACGTAATGGAAGAGCTTTACAAGTGCGATGTTATACTCAAGGGTCCGACAACGACACCTCATCAGGGCGACGGTCTTCCAAATATTGAGAGCGCAAACGTTGCTATGCGTAAAAATCTTGACCTTTTTGCAAATCTCCGTCCCGTTAAGGTTCCTGATAAGGGAATAGACTGGACATTCTTCAGAGAGAATACCGAGGGTGCGTATGCTGTAGGCAGCAAGGGCGTTCACGTGACAGATGATCTTGGCGTTGATTTCACGATTGCAACAAGTGAGGGTTGCGAGAGAATCGCTCGTCTTGCTTATGAATTTGCAAGAAAGAATAATAAAGAAAGAGTTTCAATAGTTACAAAAGCGAACATTATCAAGACTACAGACGGTAAGTTCTTGAATATTGCAAAAAAAGTCGGTGAGGAATATCCCGAGATCACAACCGACGAATGGTTCATTGACATTATGACAGCAAAGCTTGTTGATGAAAAACGCAGAGGCGATTTCAAGGTATTTATTCTTCCCAACCTTTACGGCGATATAATTACTGACGAAGCGGCTGAATTCCAGGGCGGTGTAGGTACTGCAGGAAGCGCTAACATCGGTAAGAAGTATGCAATGTTTGAAGCTATTCACGGCTCAGCTCCCAGAATGGTAAACGAAGGACGTGCTATATACGCAGACCCCTGCTCAATGCTCAGAGCTACAGTTCTTCTTCTTTCACATATAGGTTATCAGGCGGAAGCTGATAAGCTTTCAAATGCACTTGATATTTATATGTTTGAAGAAAAACGCATCAAGGTAACAGGCAGAGATACAGGCGCTACTTGCGAAGAATTTACAGCATACGTTAAGGAAAAGCTTTAATATCGGCACTTTCAGGTGCCGTTGAAAGGTAAACTGATATGGCACTTGAAGGTAAGAAAAACATTTTTGATGATAAGCGCTTGCGTGCAAAGCGTGAAAATACAAGCTCATATACCGTTTCATCTTCCGTTATGCGGAGAATGCCGAGATATTTCAGATTTTTGCGTGACCTTTTGAATAATGACATTTTGCGTATATCATCGGGAGATCTTGCGAAGCTTATGGGAATAACTCCGTCGCAGGTGCGTCAGGATTTTAACAGCTTTGGAGATTTCGGTCAGCAGGGATACGGTTATAATGTCAAGTTTTTGTACACACAGGTGAGCAGAATACTTTGTGTCAACAAGAAATATTCTGCTGTTATTATCGGTGCAGGAGATATAACGAAAGCACTGTTGGCGACAAATATTTTTGATATCAGAGGTATACGTATAAAAGGTGTATTTTCTTACGACAAGTGTGATGTCGGCGCGAAATGTAAGGATTTCACCGTTTTATCTACCGATGAGCTTCAAGATTTTTGTAACGGTAATATTTCTATTGCTGTTCTCGCGTTGCCTGAGGTGAATGATGATGTGTGCGACTTTCTTGCTGATTGCGGTATCAATGGGATTTGGAATTTTTCGACAAGCGAACTTCATTCCGACAAAATAAAATGTCAGAATGTAATGCTTGGTGATACGCTTATGCTTCTTATGAATGAAATTAACGAAATTGAATTTTCGGGAAACGGAGAAAACAAAGATGGAAATTAATTATTCTGCTCACGTTTTGTCCGTTCCTCTCGATTCTGTATTCCGTGTTATACAAACGGCGACGGCTGATCAGTTCCGTGTTTTGCTTTATATCTGCTCAAACAGTGCATTTCGCAAGGAGCCTGAAAAGAACAGAGCACTTGCTGTAAAGGATCTGCATATGCAGTGGGCTGATATCGAAGAAGCGATAAGCTTCTGGGACAAAAACGGTGCATTTCTTAATTCCGACGATATACGAACACCCGTTATAGAAAAGAAGGGTAAATCATCTGACCTTCTTAAACGAGAAGCACCTGAATATTCAAGTGAAGAAACGGCTGTTATCATTGAGAAGAGCAACGAGCTTAAGCGGCTTATTGATAAATGCAGTGCGATGCTCGGTAAAATGCTTAATAAGAACGAGATAGCACACATTGTATCAATGTATGAATATCTCAGACTTTCTCCCGAATATATCGAGAAGATGTTTGATTACTGTATCAAAACCGATAAAAAATCCGTTGTATATATAGCACGTATGGTTTACAGTATGTTTGAAAATGATATTACAACAGTTGAGGAGCTTGAAAGCCACCTTGCCAAAGAGGAGATCAAAAATGACATCTTGTACGGAATAAAGGAGCTTTTCGGAATTGGCGCACGTGCGCTTACCTCAAAGGAGAAGAACAGCTTTACCAAGTGGATAGAAGAATACGATATGTCATTTGAAATGATAAAGGAAGCGTATGAAATTACCGTTGACAGAACGGGAGAATCCGCTATAGGTTATATGGGGGCTATTCTCAAAAGATGGCATTCCGAGGGCTTTACGACCGTTGAAGAAACAAAAGCTGAGGCTGAAAGCTATAAAGCAAGCCAAAAAGAAAAGGAAAACAAAGACAAAAAACAGCTCGGTAATTTTGACGAGGATGAATTTATGACAGCTGCTATCAAACGTAGTTATAAGGATAAAAAATAATGAGTTACAGAGATGATATCTACATATCAGTCAAACGTTCGTTTGATGAGAATGCACAAAAGGCACGCCGTGAAGCTGACGAAAGAAGACGCAGGCTTTCTGAAAAATATTCCGATATGGCAGAAGTTGAGGCGGAACTTTCCCAAACAGCTCTTTCAGTTTTCAAGGCAGCAACAGATGGACGTGCGAGCCTTGACGAAAAACTGGCACAGCTCAAGGAAAGAAACAGGGAATTGCTGTTAAGGCGTTCAGAGCTTTTGCAAAAATACGGATATCCGCAGGATTATTTTATGCCTGAGTACGGATGTAAAAAATGCTCCGACACAGGAACATTTGAGGGCAAAATGTGCATCTGTATGAAAAATGAGCTTGCGAAGCGAATGACACAGATTTCAGGTCTTGGTATTCTTGCTGATAAAATGACCTTTGAAAATTTCGATCTTTCGTATTACTGTGATAATCAAAGTGAATATGACAATATGGAGTTTATATTAGGTAAGCTCAAAGCGTACGTCGAGTCATTTTCAAAGGAAAACAATGACAGCCTGCTCCTTTTAGGTACAACAGGTACAGGCAAAACGCATTTGTCTGTCGCTCTTGCATCGGCTGTTATTAAGCGAGGTTATTACGTTATATATAATACTGCACAAAATATTTTTGCTGATTTTGAATATGATAAATTCAAGCGTGCGCAGAATGAACCGTCAAGAAGTGAAAAATATTTTGATTGCGAGCTTCTTGTAATTGACGATCTCGGAACGGAAAACGTAAATCAGTTTACAACCTCTTGCCTTTACAATCTTGTTAATACAAGATATTGCGAGGGAAAGGCTATGATAATTAATACAAATCTTTCCCATAAAGAACTCAGAACAAAATATGACGACAGAATCTTCTCAAGACTTGCCGGTGAATTTAAACCGTTTGTTTTCACAGGTAAGGATGTAAGAATGAAAAAGCTGTTGATGAATTAAGTCAAAAGAACCTGTGTGATTTTAATATCGCACAGGTTCTTTTCAGTTTAATCAGCCTATTATTCGCATCAGATATTCATCGTTCATAAATGTTTCCATATTATAGAGGATAAGCACCTTTGAAACGTTTTCCTCTGATGCGTATTGCATAACGGTTTTATTTATATTTCCGTCGGGGATATAATAACGCATATCAAGTATTATAAGGTCATAGTGATATGCAAGAAACGGAGCGAGTGAGTGCGCAAAACTGTCCTTTATGAGCACAAGTTTTTCACGGTTTTCATCTCCGTCCTTTGTGATAAGAGTCAATGGATTATTACCGCCGAATGTGAAGTTGTCATGACCTAAAAATGCACTGTATTTATCGGCATCTTCGAGATATTTTTTGTTATAAAAACCTTTGTATTCGGTTACTTCTTCACCGACCGGAATAGTTGTTGTGAACTGTTCATCATTTTCAAAACGGAAAAACGTTATCGTATCAGCACCTGACGGAGCAATGCCCGATTTTGCATATACAGTGCCGAGAAAATCCTCACTTGCAATTTCTTTTGTAAATGAATCTATCGGCAACGGCTCTTCGCCGAGGGAGTTTATTATTTCGCAGTATGCGTAGTAAGCGCCGAGAGTTGTCCAGTGGTGGTCCGTCTTATAATAAACGTATTCACCGTCATTTACGTGATTGCGAAGCGGAGAAAGTATGTCAACTGTATTGATTCCTGCTTTGCTTGCACCTTCGGTATATGCATTCCAAAATGCATCGTTGACATCTGACGGATAAAGCGACGGTAAAATATCACGGTTTACATCTACTGTACGACCTGCAAGTGCCGTGTAAACTTCAACACCCGACGTGCCGAGCATTTTGCTTAGATAGTTGATATATCCAATGTTTTTGGTTATGTTTTTAATGGCATCTTCTTCGTTTCTGTCGCGAACATTACCGTCCTCGTCTTTAGCTGTTCCCGTTATTGTATCGGGATTGATGAGCATACCGTTTGTGATTATTATGCCGTTTGATTCGCCTTTACAGAGCAACATTTCCGTGTATCCCTTTATCGCACGCATAGCGTTTCTGGCAGGGAACTGATCTGCATAATATTCGGCAATTTCATCAGCAAAATCCTCACGCTGGTCTTTCAATGCCTGTTTTTCATCGTAAGTCATAAATATTTCTTTGCAGTCTTGCTTTAAGTCGCTGACAAATCTCTCAAACGATATTTCGGGAAGCTGTTTCAAGCTTCTTTTTTCCTCTCCCGAATACTCATTATCGGGTACTATCCAGAATGCGACAGATACGGCGAATATTAAAACGAGAAATATTGCCGCTGTTATAATATTTGATTTTTTTGCTTTGGAAGCCAATTCAAGCTGCTTGTCAAGCAAAATTTCAGCTTCGGGCTTTTTCATTTCACTCATAACTGCCTCCTTAGAATCTGAAGTATAAGAACGGATTGAAGCTTGAATCTACAAGATATGCAATACTTACCGTAAGGAACGCCAATGCAACAACGGGAACGGCATATCTGTAAACTGTGCCAAGCTTTCCTTCGCTGAAATAAAGCTTATAGAAAAGCTTTTTGGGAAGCGGTGTGCAAGCAATACAAAGAATAGCTACAAACACAAGATTTCTTGTTATTTCGTAGGCATCTGATGCGGTTAAAAGTCCTGAACCGTTTACACCAAACATATTCTTTGCATATTCAAAGCCTGCACCGATATCTTCGAATACGAACAAAAGCCAACCGAATATAACTATCAAAAGCGTATATATGTGGCGGAAGAAAGACGGAATCTTTTCAAGAAGCTTGAGAAGAAAACCTTTTTCAAGCATAAGAATTATACCGTAATAAACGCCCCAAAGTATGTAATTCCAATACGCTCCGTGCCAAATTCCCGTGAGAAGCCAAACGATAAGAAGGTTTCTGTATGTTTTGAACTTTCCTTTTCTCGAACCGCCGAGAGGAAAATATACGTTATCTCTGAACCAAGTCGACAAAGACATGTGCCATCTGCGCCAGAATTCCGTAATGCTTTTTGAAATGTAGGGATAATTGAAGTTTTCCAAAAAGCGGAAGCCGAGCATTTTACCAAGACCAATAGCCATATCGGAATATGCCGAAAAGTCAAAGTAAAGCTGTAAGGAATAGCATATAATACCAAACCAAGCGGCAAGTACCGAACGTTCATCTGTCGGAAGATCTCTGAAATAGTACCATACTTCGCCTATTGCGTTTGCAAATACTATCTTTTTAGCAAGACCGGCGGTAAATGTTCGTACACCTGAAGCAAACATATCAACGGACTCAAGACGCTCATTGAGCTGATCGTCAACATCCTTGTATCTTACGATAGGTCCTGCGATGAGCTGGGGGAAAAGTGTTACGTAAGCACCGAAAGAAGTGATCTTTTTCTGAACGTTTGCGTCACCTCTGTATACGTCGATAACGTACGAAAGCGCCTGGAAGGTGTAAAACGAGATACCTATCGGCAATTTCAGACCGAGAAGCGGGATGTTTACACCGGGTATAAGATTCAATATACTTCCGACGATAAAATCATAGTATTTGAAAAATCCCAAAATAGCAAGATTAATTATTACACTGATCACTAATACTGTTTTTGCTTTTTTTCGGTTTTCCCGATATTTGTCAACGAAATATCCGCAGACGTAATCCACGATTATCGTGAATACCATAAGTGCAGTATAAACACGCTCACCCCAGCCGTAAAAAACAAGGCTTATGATGAGCAGCCAGATGTTTTTCAGTTTTCTCGGAACGAGAAAATATACCGCCAGCGTTATCGCCAGGTATAAAAATAAAAATTCAAGACTTGAAAAAACCATAAATTCTCCAAAATAAGGTATTTTGAAAAATTATACAATGATTATATTCCTATTTCAATATCGAATTTGTGTATGATATGAAAACAAAAAGCCCGTTTTAAAGAAATTTTGAGGAAAAATATGTGCAAAATGGTGAAGAAAATGCTGTATTTTGATTATAAAAATGGTAAATGTGTCAATAGAATTTATTATTTAAGAGTGATAGAATATATATGAACAGAGTAGGATATAAAGCGTATGCGAGTGTTTTCGCAGTGTCGGCAGGACGGGGAGTTGTCTGCCGAACGAATTGCCGTATGGCTGCGGTTTTATATCCGCATCCCGCTGAATATAAAGTTTTTGTTTTACGGGGGGAGCTTTGCGCTCTTTCCGTTATTTTTGTTCTTTGGGAATTTCCGTCTGTTGGAAAGGAAAAACAAAATGTTAAAATTCAAAAACAATCACAGACTTTTTATGTGTGGCATCGTGCTTTTGATAATGCAGTTTATCACCCTTGCCGTACGTGCTGTTTCGTATGCTGTGGTCAAGGGTACACCGCTTACATTTGCTGCAATAAAGCCGACAAGCCCCGAAAGATTTGCACTTTTTTGGGGACTCGGAGTTATAGGCATCATTGTTCTGATAATTTCGGTTACTGTAAAACTTGGCGATGAGCTTTGTCAGGAAGAACGCCTTTCACCTAAAAAACGTACAATGAAGCTTGTTATGTGTGCATTGCTTTTGTCGCTTGCAGGTGTTGTGTCGCTTGTTGAGATAATGCCGATACAGGAAATGAAAATCACGTTTACATTTATTTTCATTGCTTTATGCGGATATTTGTACGGTCCTACGACAGGTATGGCATTCGGCGCATCTGCTGACATTATCGGATATATAATAAATCCTGCAGGCGGTATGCTTTTCCCCGGATTTACCGTTACAGCACTCATAAGCGGTTTTTTTTACGGATTGGTTTTGAACAGGGAATATTCAAAAAACGGAAAGCTTCCCGTGTGGCGTATAATTACAGCGAAAGTTCTTGACACCGTTGTTTGTAACATAATTCTCAATACGTTTTGCTGCAGTGTTCTTTATGGTGATACATTTGTTGCGCTTCTGCCTGCCCGTCTGATAAAAAATCTCATAATGCTTCCTGTAGAAATACTGATTCTTATACTCATTATTTCCTTTTTTGAAAAGTATACAGCTAAATATAACGTTAATATTTGATAATTTCAGATTTAAAAGCCCGATAATATATCGGGTTTTTCTTTTCTATATATTATTAACAATTTATACTTTACAAAAAACACTAATATATGCTATAATTTAAAAGGAATAATATGTTTTTTATCGGAGGTAATTATGGAAATATCCAATCTTAAACAAATCGGCGAAAGACTTGCTGATCTTCGTGATATTCTCGGCTTTACAACAGCTGATATGGCTAAATTTACAGATACAACTGAGGAAGAATACATACAGTGCGAAAAGGGCATGAGAGATATGTCCATATCATTTCTTTGCAAGGCGGCGCAAAGACTTCGTGTTGACCTTACAGATCTTATTATGGGCGAAGCTCCCAAGCTGTCCGTTTATACTGTAACAAAAAAGGGAAACGGTCTTCCTGTTGAAAGACGCCACGGATTTGATTATCAAAATATGGCATATATGTTCAGCGACAGAAAAATAGAACCGTTTACCGTAAGAGTGCCGTTCAGCGAAGAAGCGGTCGATGCGCCTATTCATATGTGTGTGCATGACGGTCACGAATTTGATATGATCACAAAGGGAACTCTTAAAATGGTTATTAATGACAAGGTAGAAATACTCAACGAGGGTGACTGTATCTATCTTAATTCCAAGTGGCCTCACGGCATGGTTGCGGTAGGCGGCGAAGATTGCCATTTTCTTGCTATAGTCATTCCCGAAGCGGAATCGGATAAGTAATGAGATTCTTTGTTTCCTCGAAGGATATAACGACGGATACGGTGACGATCACGGGTGATGACTGCGTGCACATCGGTGTCTCACTTCGCAGCCGTCCCGGTGATAAAATAACTGTGTGTGACGAGCAGATGCGTGAATACACTTGTGAGATTGTTTCTATCACTCCCGAATCTGTAACTGCTAAAATAATCGATATGAATATTGCCGCAGTTGAGCCGAGTGTCAGAATTCATCTTTACCAGTCGCTTGCAAAAGGCGATAAGCTCGATCTTATAATACAGAAAGCGACAGAAATTGGTGTTCACGATATAACGCTCGTTAACAGCAAACGGTGCATTGTGAAATACGATGGCAAGGATGCTGTTAAAAAGGTTGAGCGCTTTTCAAAAATTGCAGAATCTGCGGCAAAACAAAGCGGACGTGGAATCATTCCGAAAATCAATCCGCCGGTGGATATAAAGACAGCTCTTTCGACAGCGGAAGGGCAAAAGCTGTTTTGCTACGAGCTTGAAAAAGGACTTTCATTGAAAGAAGCTGTCAAAGACAGACGCTTTAATGAAATATCTGTTTTCGTAGGACCTGAAGGCGGATATACGTCAGAAGAAGCCGAGGAGGCTGAAAAAGGCGGAGCACTTTCCGTAACACTCGGAAAGAGAATACTCAGATGTGAAACAGCACCGCTTTTTGTTCTTTCGTGTCTTATGTACGAATTTGATCTGTAAAGTGATTTCTTGTACATATTTTTATAAATTATGACTAAAAAAGAGCAAAAATTTATATAAAATTTTTAAATGTATGTTGAAATGTTACAAAAAATAGCTTATAATATTGTATAAGTACGATAAATCGTGCAAACAAATTAATCGCTATTTGCGGAGGTGTATATGTCGAACCGACTATTTCAAAGCATAATTCATCAAATGAAGGATGCGGTTGATCGTGTCATCGGCGTTATCGATGATAACGGCGTGATCATATCTTGTTCGGATCTTACAAAAATAGGTGAAACTCGCCAGGGGATAAAAGACGAGCTTGCATATACCGCCGATGTTGTTTACTCAAAGGGTTACACATACAGACCCATTGAAAATTCGGCAAAAGCAGAATATATCGTTTTTGTAGAGGGTGAGGATAAGATGTCAGACAGAATATCTTCACTGCTTGCTATCTCACTTGCCAATATAAAGAACTTATACGACGAAAAATACGATAAAGCTTCATTTATCAAAAATATAATCCTTGACAATATATTACCGAGTGATATTTACATAAAGTCAAAGGAACTTCATTTTTCGACAGAAGTTACACGTGTGGCAATACTTATAAAATTCCTTTCACCGACGGATACGGTGCCGTTTGATATGATTGCAAGCATGTATCCCGACAAGAATAAGGATTTTGTTATCAGCGTTGGCGAGCGTGATATAGTTCTTGTTAAAGAAATGAAACCCGGCTATGAATCGGCTGAGGTGTTAAAGCTTGCAAAATCTATTTATGATATGCTATCATCTGAGTTTTTTGCAAAGGTTGCTATCGGTATCGGTACAGCAGCAGACAATGTCAAGGATCTTGCACGTTCATTCAAGGAAGCGCAGGTTGCCCTTGAAGTTGGAAAGGTATTTGACACCGAAAAAAATATAATTGCGTATGAAAATCTCGGTATAGGAAGACTTATTTATCAGCTTCCTACAACTCTTTGCGAAATGTTTTTGAATGAAGTGTTTAAAAAGGGCTCTATTGAAAGCATAGACAGAGAAACTCTTATGACTATCCAAGCATTTTTCGAAAACAATCTGAATGTTTCCGAGACATCAAGAAAGCTTTTTGTACACAGAAATACACTCGTTTACAGGCTTGACAAGATCAGAAAGATTACAGGACTTGATCTGCGTGAATTCGAACACGCCATAACCTTTAAGGTTGCGCTTATGGTTCAGAAATATCTCACGAGTAAACCCGCAAAATTCTGATTTGTCCTTTAGATAAAGGAAATTAATATGATAAAATTCAACAATGTGTCAAAGGTTTACGGAAACGGTACCGTGGCACTGAAAAATATAAATCTTACCATCGAGGATGAGAGCTTTGTTTTTATCGTTGGCCATTCAGGCGCAGGTAAATCAACGCTTCTCAAGCTGTTGCTTTGTGAGGAAGAACCGACCGAGGGCTCGATCGAGGTAGACGACTATGATCTGAATTCGCTTAAAAGCCGTAAAATACCGTATTACAGACGTAATATGGGTATCGTATTTCAGGATTTTAAGCTCTTTGAAAAAAGCACGGTTTATGAAAATGTTGCTTTTGCAATGCGTGCGATAGGCGAGCCTAACAGCGCAATAAAAAAACGTGTTCCCAAATTACTTTCACTTCTCGGACTCAGTGAAAGAAGTGATAATTTCCCCACAGAGCTTTCCGGCGGTGAACAACAGAGAGTTTCTTTGGCGAGAGCTCTTGCCAATAACCCTAAAATAATAATTGCCGATGAACCTACAGCCAACGTTGACCCTCGTATGAGTCTTGATATAATGAATCTGCTCATACAGTTGAATCAAGGTGGACGAACCGTTATTGTTATAACACACGATAAAAATCTTGTTGACTTTTTCCAGAAGCGTGTTGTAGTTATCGAGGATGGTGTTATTAAGGAAGACAGAATAGGGGGAATGTTCAATGCGTAAGTACAGCTTTAAATATTTCACGCAGAAAAGCTTGCGCAGCCTTGTAAGAAACGGATTTATGTCCGCTGCTTCTATTCTGACGTTGTCTTTGTGTCTGCTCGTAATAGGATCATTCGGATTACTTGTATATAACATATACGTCAATCTTAATGAGCTTGACGGACTTAATGAAATCGTATGTATGTGTGATTACGATCTTGAGGACGGAAAAGAAAAAGAAATAGAAGAAGCCATTAAGGGATTGAACAATGTTGAGAGTATAACATTTGTTTCAAAAGAAGAAGCGTTCGCAGAACAGATAAAGCAGTATGCGGCTTTCCCGCAGATACTTGAATATTTTGAAAAAACAAATTCATCTTCAAAGGATGAAGCAGAGGATACAACGGTTGTTGCAGGCCCGGAAGCGCCGAAGGAAGATCCCGAAAATGATGCTTCAAATGGCAAAAAAATCGTTTTAGATGCCATTTCAAAGAGAAAAGACTATAAAAGCTATACCTATCAATCAATTATAATTATGAAAATGCTTGATAGTGAAATTCGTATTAACGGAATTGAGAAGCTTATTTCCGACGGTGACAGTGTGCAGTTTTTTATGGAAAGCAAAATGGGAGATCAGCTCGCTGATGCTAAATACTACAAGGATGGTACGCTTTATATTAACGGCGAGTCGCCTTGTTGTGGTGAAATAAGTGCTGATGAGTTTAATTCACTTGACTGCACGGAACTCTCGAAGATGGCTTGGTTGACTGATTTTGCAGATTTCGATGCTGTTCAGGCGGAAGAAAATATTGCCGTTATAATGAATGGTATCGCACCCGAAGCTGTAATAAAAGCATTTGATCTTTCAAGTGTTATTCCGGAAGGAAAGACACCTGAGATCTCCGGAGATGCGAAGGTCATTATCAATCCTCATGGCGACATTACGAGTGAAAGCTTTAATTTGAAGATTTCAGTATCGAATGAAGAGCAGCCGATCGAATTGGAAATTACATATACTTCTGCAATTTCCGATATCAATTCACTCACTTCAATTGATTTTGATGATGAATCCTTGGCAGAGTATGAAAAGATCGAAAACATTATGTCGCTTGTTTCCGATAATGAAACAGTTGATGAAGAAACATCGACAGATCAATCGGTAGTTACCGATGCGGAAACTGTTGATACTGAAGCTGTCGTTGATACCGAAAATGTTACTGAATCTGAAACGACACCCGTAACTGATGCCGAAACAAGCGGCGGCGCATCTGTTCGCGATCAGAATCCTCTTTCTGATGCGTTTAAGGTCGTATATAAGGATATAAACGGCATAACGGAGCTTCGTGACAGACTTTCTGCTATAGAAGGTATCCGTAGCGTCAAGGATGCGGCGGATGCAGCGCAGTCACTTCAGAATCTCAAGGATACAATAATGATAATTTTTGCAGGCTTTATGCTTGCACTCATCTTCGTTTCGCTTGTTATAATTGCATTTACGATAAGTATGGCGGTATCAACAAGAGAAAAAGAAGTGCTTGTAATGAGATATGTAGGTGCTACAAGCTTCTTCATATCATTCCCGTTCGTGCTTGAGTCGCTGTTTATCGGACTTATTGCAACTGTAATTTCTTACGGTGTTCAGTACGGACTGTACGGTTATTTATGTAAAATACTTTTAAATTCGGGAGAAGAAGTTGCATCGTTTATAAGCGTTGCGCCGTTTTCTGAGGTATGGCTCCCGACGTTGATCGCATTCCTTGCAGTAGCGCTTCTTACATGCTATATAGGATGCAAGGTCACACTTGCTAAAAAAGTCAAGGTGTGATAATTCTAAAGGAGATAATATATGAAATTGGCATTAAAAAGAGTATTCGCTTTGGTTCTTACGCTGACGATGCTTTTCACAGGCATTCTTTCCGCAAGTGCTAAAAAGGTATCGCAAAGCGATATCAACAATATGAATTCACAAATTGCCAGCACACAGGCTGAAATAAACCGCTTGAACGGAAACAGAAACGAGATACGTGATAAGCAGAAGGAGATTGCAGAACAGCTTAAACAGCTTGAAAAGGAAACCGCAAAGGTTGAAGATCTGAAGCTTCTTCTTGATATGCAGATCGAATACTTGACAGAAGAAATAATAACAACTGAAAATATAATATTTCAGTGTCAAAACGATATCGCTTTGAAAACAGAGATGATAGAGTCTACAAAGAAAGAGCTTGAAGAAAAAGAGGCTTTGTTTATTGAGTTTTTCAGGAACAACTATGAGCAGGGCTCAACAAAATTAAAGTATATTGAAATACTTTTGACTTCACGCTCCATTTCAGACTTTATACTCAATGTTCAGTATATAGGCAGTATACTTGATTATGAGCAGTATTTGCTTGACAGTACGGAAAATCTTATTGCTACATACAAGAGCCAAGTAAGCGATCTTGAAAAAATGTATGCCTTGAACAGCGAAAATTTTGCTGCTCTTGATGAAACAAAGGAAAATGTTTCCAAATTGTCCTCAGAGGCGGCAGGCTATATTCTCCAGCTGATGAAGGATGAAGAAAAGGCTCTTGCGCTTGAAGAGGAGATGAAAAAGGCAGAGGCTGATGTCCTCGATGAGATTCAGGCATTGGTAGATAAGAAAAATAATCAGGTTCAAACAAAAGAAGAGCTTGAAAAACAGTTGGAAGAACAAAAACGAGCTGAAGAAGAGCTTAAAAGACAAGAAGAGGAAGAGAAAAAGAAGCAGGAACAGCAGCAACAGCAAGGCGGCGGAAGCAGCAGCGGTAATAGCGGCAGTTCATCATCTTCATCGAATATTGTCAAGGAGGGCGATTGGCAATGGCCCGTTGATTATAATCTCGGCAAATGGACAAGTCCGTTTGCTTGGCGTCCCGATCCGTTCGGAAGCGGTGCTACGGTTTATCACAACGGTATTGACTTGGCGCTTGCCGCAGGCAACAATATTTATGCTGTAGATGATGGTACGGTGCTTATATCAAAACGTCACAGCTCATACGGCAATTATGTTGTAATTCTTCACGATAACGGCTACAAAACGCTTTACGCACACGCTTCAAAGCTTCTCGTAAATGTTGGTGACAGAGTGGCACAAGGTAAAATAATTGCTTTGATCGGTACTACAGGTAAATCCACAGGAAATCATCTTCATTTTTCGGTAATCAATCCCAAGGGTGATTACGTAAATCCCGTTGACTTTTACCCGACACTTTTTTCAAAGCTTAAAAAATACTTTAATGCTTGAGCATACAATAACACTGCGGGCAGGCGATAGCTTGCCCGAATGGTTTGTAATAAGAAAAAAGGAAATTGGTGTTTATGGACGAAAATGAAAATATAGCAGAAGATTTTGACAGCGTTTCTGATGGTGACGAAGTAATAAATGACGGTGATACCGGCAACAGCGGTGAGGATTTTTGTGAATACGAAGTGCGCACTCTTCCAAAGAAGAAGCGCACTGTATCGTATCTTATGGCAGCACTCCTCGTTATACTTACAGGTGTGCTTGTCTTTCAGATAACTTATCTTGCTGTAGGTCAGATGTACAAAAGGGAAATAAACAGCCTTTTGTCAAACGGTATGTCGAATTCAAAGCTGAATGAAATAAACCAAATATATAAAGAGAATTTTATATATGATTTTACAGACGACGATATTGCTGACGGTCTTATAAGAGGATATATATACGGTACGGGCGACAGATACGGTGCGTATTATTCCCCTGAAGAGTATCAGGCGTATATTGATCAGCTGAATGATAAATCCGTTGGGATCGGTGTGATCGTGGGATTTGATGCTGATGAAAATGCCATTGAGGTTTATAAAGTATATGATGAAAGTCCTGCTGATAAAGCAGGTATAGAAGTCGGTGACCGTATATTTTCCGTTGATGGAACTAAGGTTTCAGAGGTGGGATATAATAAAGCTGTAGATCTTATGCTCGGCGATATCGGTAAGAATGTGGCTTTGACTGTCAGAAAGAGTGATTCTGCTGTAACCAAGGATATTTCGGTTACACGCAGTGAATATGTTGTATCTACAGTCGATTATAGACTTATGGATAAGGTCGGATATATTAAAATATCCAATTTTTACAGCGATACTACCGCCGAATTGAAAGATGCTGTTGTGGAGCTTAAAAGCCAAGGCGCAGAAAGCTTGATTTTCGATGTGCGCGATAACAGCGGCGGATTGCTTGTATCTATTCAAAAAACTCTTGATTACCTTTTGCCCAAGGGTGTTATGTTTACGATTAAAGACAAAAAGGGTAATGAGGAAGTATTCAATTCGGATAATTCTTGCGTCGATATGCCAATGGTAATTCTTGTCAACAGCGGTACAGGATCAGCGGCGGAGTTGTTTACATCTGCTCTTATGGATTACAAAAAGGCGGTATCGGTTGGTGAAAAAACTCACGGAAAGGGTTCTGTTACATCACCTTTTAAGCTCAGTGACGGATCTTATATCTATGTTTCAAATGCTTTATATTATCCGCCTGTTTCAGATAATTTTGACGGTAAAGGTATAACTCCGGACTATAAGGTAAGCCTTTCTTACGAAGCATCCCGTGTAAGTTTGTATAAGCTTGCTCCCGAAGACGATGCTCAATTACAGTACGCATTAGAACTTTTGAAAAAATAATAGAAAAGAGGAAATAAATAATGGCTGAGAATATTATTACAATAACCGAAGAAGGTTACAAAAAACTTACTGAGGAGCTTGAATACCTCAGAACCACAAAAAGAAATGAAGTAAGAGAAAGTGTTAAGGTTGCACGTTCATTCGGCGACTTGTCAGAAAATGCTGAGTATGATGCCGCAAGAACAGAGCAGGCTCAGGTTGAAGCACAGATAGCAGAGCTTGAGGATAAGCTTTCAAGAATGAAGGTCGTTTCCGAAAACGATATCACAACTGACAGAGTTAATGTCGGCGCAAAGGTCAAGATACACAATCTTAACTTTGATGATATTATTGAATATTATCTTGTCGGTTCTACAGAAGCCGATCCTTTCCAGAATAAAATATCCGACAGCTCACCTATCGGTAAGGCTATTATCGGTGCAAAGGTCGGAGATAATGTTACAGTACGTCTTCCCAAGGGTGACATACAGATAGTTATTCTTGATATAAGCAAATAAAAAGGAGTTTTTCAAAATGAGCGAGGAATTGAACACCGCTGAACAGGCAAATGAAATTGATGTGTCGTCAGAGCTTGCAATCAGAAGAGCAAAGCTTGATGCACTTAAGAATGACGGAAAGAATCCGTTTGAGGTAACAAAATACGATGTTACTGCAGAAGCGGCAACTATAAAAGAAAAATTTGAAGAATATGAAAATCAGACAGTAAGAATTGCCGGAAGAATTATGTCAAGACGTGATATGGGTAAAGCGAACTTTATCGATGTTGCAGATTCAACAGGCAGAATTCAGACATATATTAAAATAGATGATGTAGGCGAAGAAGTATTTGAGGGATATAAGAAGTGGGATATCGGTGACATTATCGGTATTGAGGGCTTTGTTTTCAGAACAAGACGCGGTGAAATATCCATTCACGCAAAGAAGCTTGAGCTTCTGACAAAATCACTTCTTCCGCTTCCCGAAAAATGGCATGGACTTAAGGATCAGGATACACGTTACAGAAGACGTTATGTTGACCTTATAGTTAACCCCGAGGTTAAGGATACATTTGTGAAGCGTTCGCAGATCATAAGAGAGCTTCGCGCTTTCCTTGATGAAAAAGGATTTCTTGAGGTTGATACACCCGTTCTTCACACACTTGAGATCGGTGCATCAGCACGTCCTTTTGTAACGCATCACAATGCACTTGATATCGATATGTATCTCCGTATCGAAACAGAGCTTTACTTAAAGCGTCTTATTGTCGGCGGCTTTAATAAAGTTTATGAGGTCGGCAGAATCTTCCGAAACGAGGGTATGGATATCAAGCATAACCCCGAATTTACATCTATTGAGCTTTACCAGGCTTATGCAGACTACCACGAAATAATGGACCTCGTTGAGGAGCTTTACGTTCATATCACAAAAAAGATATGCGGAAGCGATGTTATAACATATCAGGGAACTGAGATCAATATGGCATCTCCGTGGCAGCGCCTTACAATGGCGGAATCTGTTAAGATGTATTCAGGTGAAGACTATTATGAATGGACATCTGACGAGGACGCACGTGCAAGAGCAAAGGCAAGAGGCGTTGAAATTGAAGAAGGCGCAACAAAGGGTGACGTTCTTGCGGCATTCTTTGATGAATATGTTGAAGATAAGCTTATTCAGCCTACGTTTATTTACGACTATCCCGTTGAAATTTCTCCCCTTGCAAAGAGAAAGCCCGAAGATCCTGTGTTTACAGAACGCTTTGAGTTCTTTATTTACGCACGTGAAATGGGTAATGCCTTTTCTGAGCTTAATGACCCGATTGACCAGCGTGACCGTTTTGAACGTCAGGTTGCGGCGAAGCGTGCAACAGGCGCAAATGCAGAGGTTGATGAAGACTTCCTTATGGCACTCGAATACGGTATGCCCCCCACAGGCGGTCTTGGATTCGGCGTTGACAGACTTGTTATGCTCTTGACAGACAGCTATTCAATTCGCGATGTTCTTTTGTTCCCCACAATGAAACCGCTTGATTGATGAATTCATGTAACCCAAGATATCGAATGATATCTTGGGTTACTGTATTAAAACATATTATCTGCGATAAGATAATTTTTTATTGTGAGGAAGTGTGTTTATGAGTTTTATGGATTCGTATAAGCGTTTGGAAAAGCTGTGCGGTGATGTTTTAAATGATGATCGCCGCGTCTCTGCTTATATTGATGAGATGATCAATACACCGAACGGGCGGCATCTTGTCAATGGATGGGATGAAGATTTAAAACAGCTTAAGCATTATCGCTGGATCAGAAATAAAATTGTACATGAACCCGATTGCACTGAATCTGATTTATGTACAAATCGCGATACCGTATGGATAGATGATTTTTATTCGCGTATTATGAATCAAACCGATCCTCTTGCGCAGTATCATAAAATAATGCAGAAGCGTTTTGTACATAATCATAACAACAAACAGGAAAAGCCCACAGAGAATTACCGCAAAGTATATCATACCAAGACTGACAAGGGCAATAATTTGCGTGGCTGTCTGCACACGTCGGTGGCTTTTTTAATGTACCTTATAATTGCAGTCGTAATACTATATTTGTGGAAAAGATAAACGGGAGTGGTATTTGGTATGTCGAAAGAAAACGTGAAGCAGCGTATACTTACCAAAACAATTGAAGCGAAGCAGAGAAATAATGAAAAGATTGCGAGTCTTAAAGATGAGATTATGCTTACCGATTATCGCCATCTTACAAGTAAAGGCGAATACGGTGTGATATGGACAAGAGCGTTTCAAACAGCGCTTGATGAACACGAAATTGTTATAATTCCCGAATCTGATGAGGTGTATTGGCTCGACGGAACCATTTTTGTACCTTCAAACAGACGTATTGAAGCAAATGGTGCGACCGTAAGACTTGTACCGGAATTTCCTTATGTTATGATCTGCAACGAGCATATCAAGGACGGAACAGATGCGCCTATAGATACATCTGACCGTGATACAAATATATCCATTCACGGAGGACTTTGGGAAGAGTCTTGCGTTTCTCGCGGTAAGCGCAGACTTAATGCGGATTTTCAAAATACGTTCAAGGGTGTACAGACGACGATGCTTTTTAACAATCTGGAACACCTTACGATTACCGATGTCACGTTCTCACACGCAAATTCATTTTGTGTTCAGGTGGGTGACCTTATTGACGGTGTTTTTGAAAATTTCAGCTTCGTTTCCTGCTTTGCCGACGGTTTGCATATCAACGGTAACTGTGAAAATCTTTATGTACGCAATTTCAAGGGACACGTCGGTGATGACCTTGTTGCGCTTAATATGTACGACTGGATAAATTCATCGATAAATTACGGTCCTGCAAAAAATATTTATTGTGAAAATATTATTTCCGAACCTGACAGCAAGGCTAAGATGATGCGTTTACAGCCCGGAATGTTCAAATTTCAAGACGGAACGCTTGTTGATTGTTCTGTTACAAATGTCTATGTTAAGCACGCAAGGGGAATTTTCGAATACAAGTTATATTTTCAGTCGCCACGCTATTTCATAGGCAGTAAGCCTGAGGGCGAGGGAGCAGGAACAGCAGACAACATCTTTTTTGAGGATATTGAAGTTATTGCAGAACGTCCGTGGTATCCCGATGAGGATGATGAAGTAAGAGGACATTTTGGAATGTTCTTTTCAAATTCAAACGTTGGGTATCTTTCTCTTGAAAATATTCATTATATTACAGATGAGAATACAAGCGATAAAACGCATCTTATTGTTGTAGGTCCGATGTCCTGCATCAGAGACGGAAAAGAAGTATTTGATCCGTATGTCAGTGCAACGCTTGATATTCTTGAGTTGAACGATATTTTTATCAACGGAGAAAGGGTGTCTGAAATAGACGGACTTATAAAGATAGTTGAATTTGACAATATAAACAATGACGGAAATTCATCGGGCAAAGGTAAGCTTAATCATGTTGTGCTCGATGGAAAGCAGATATTATAAACATTGAAAGGGAATAGTCTTGAAAAAAATTATTAATTGGTTTAAAGAATACGGGTATTATTATAAAATGCATTTTGTTGCAGGTGGTTTTGCTCTTATTCTTTGCATAATTCTTGTTGTACAGATCTTTACAAAGACGGAATATGATATTTTTGTAACGTACTTAGGACCTCTTTCTCATACGGTAGAAGGTCTTGAATCGATAGAAAATGCAATAAAAGAAACGCTTGATGATGAGCTTTCGAAAGAAGTGAAAGAAATATCGATACGTGATATCGTTTATCTTAATAAAGAGCTGCTTATACAAGGAAAAAATGACAATATGTTCGTTTCATCCACATCAAACAGCGATGCGGTAAAGCTTTTGAACAACGAAATAAGTGTTGGTGATTCGTATATTTACATACTCGATAAGGAGCAATACGATAAAGTGAAAACGTCGGGTGCTTTATCAAAGCTTTCTGATGTTACGAAAAATGTTCCCGAGGGAGCTGAGATTTACGGTATTCCTCTGAAAAAGACCGAATTCGGTAATTCCTTCGCTTGCTTTGCAAATTACAGAGATGATATGTATTTATGTCTGAGAGCAAATACGTCAGAAAGTGCTGTGTCAGCTCTCAAAGGAAAGGAGTCTGTTGAGGCTGAATTTGAGCTTCACAGAAAAGTTTTTGAATGTATCTTGAATTATCAATCGGAGGATTAACAAAAAGCACCCGAACGGGTGCAACAATAAGTACAACAAAATTTTGTTTCGAGGTAGTTTATTGTGACAGATCATTTTAAAAGACATAAGAAATATATAATAAGAAATAGAAGAATAGCTATTTTCACTTTGATAATCGGCTTGATTCTTCTGGTTCTGTTCTTGTGGGCATCCTTTAAAAAGCCGAATATTATCTGGATTACCCTCATTCCTCTGGCTGTAATTTTAATAGCTTCTATTTGCATTGCAACAACAAACCGTTTGTTAAAACAATTTTCGAAAATTCAAATATCTCAAATTAGCGAAATTAAAATTTCTCACCCTAAAATCAATTTCCTGACAACTCCGCAACTAACACCACATAATGTCAGACAGAAATATTATGGTATAAAGATTATTGGTGAACAAAAATTCTATTACCTATTTGGAGAGTGCTACAGATACAACGCTGAAGATTTTAAGAAGATACATAAAAAATTTAACGATGAAATCAGTATTCAATATTATGAAGGGACAACCATTATTAAAACAATACAGAATGATCCGTATTTTATGAAATTTAAAGTCAGTTCATCCTATGAATGAATTCTTATAACCGAAAAGGACGCGAGAATAAATCGCGTCCTTTTCGGTTGTTTTAAAATATGTTTTATTACAGTACCCCAAAGGGGCTTTTTTGTATAGTAAAATTATTTAATATATATTCTTGTAAAGATGTTACAGGTGAGCATCCAGAGAAGCTGATAAAGAACTATCATAAGTGAGCTGATACCGCCCTCAATTCCTGCAAAGATAGTAAATGCGGCTATCATAATACCGATTATGATAGAAACAAATGAGATAAGCACGCCGGTCTTTATCACCGAAGAAAGCTTTCTGCAATTTGTGAGCACCTTCAAAAGTGATTTTGCAGAGCCTTTTGAAATGATAGTAGCATCTGTGCTCTGAAGTGTTTGTGAAAGCTCTGATTTATCGGAGCATTTTACAACTCTCACGGGATATTTCTTGATGTTTATCTCGCTTGCAAGCAATGATGTGTCGATGTTTGGATCAAATGTTTTTATTGCTATACACATTCCTGCATCCGTGAGCTGCTGTAAAACGGCAGAAAAATCGGAATCTGCAGTATATTTAAGATAAAGCTTAGCAACTATTGTACCGCCTGATGCCATATACATAATTCGCTTTGCGTTTTTGGCTTCGGCACTTTGGTCGTCATCTGTATATACGGGAATGAAATTCTGCTTTTCCATAAACGATGCGCTTCCGAGCAAAATGTGCTCTTCGTTTACAGTAGCTTCGATACCGTCATCATATATTGAGAATATTTTTACGTTATCAGTCTTTTCGATTTCACGGGATGCATTTTCAAAAACATCATAAAGCGGACCGCCGAGCTTTTTGAAAACACTTGTTGCGGCGAAAAGAACGTGGTCGATTCGGTTTTCACCGTATACCTTAACGGAAAGAAGCTTTAACGCATAAGACGGAAATACTTCTTTGTCATCGAATGAAACAACGGATGCTTCGGAAAATTCATCTGCAACGCATTCGCCTATGAATGCGCTGTTATCTTGAAAAGCGATATTGGAAGCTTTATAAAGCGGGAATGAAAATGCTGTGAAAAGCGATGAGGGAACTATTGCGCTGAAAAGAATGAAAGCGTATGTGAGTGAAGTGTCAACGCTCTTCTTGAGCAAAAACATTGTAAAAAATACGATAAGTGCAGAAAGAAAGCATACACAGCCTGCAATCAAAAAGTGAGTTTTTGATTTTGAGTGCTTGCGTGAGTTAGCTACGAAATTTTCAACAAAATTTGCTTTATTTATTTTGAGCAAGGTAGGATTTTCGGGCAAATAACTGTAAAATTCATCGTTCTCGACACTTTCCGCCGAAGGCTTGAATTCATCTATAGTATACTTGACCATATTGCTGGAAGCAATGTTGAATGATGATATTTCACGTTTCAGATCTCTGTATTCATTCAAAAGCGTTGCTGTGATACAGAAAGCGCACGGTGAGAATATCAGAACGGGATTCTGTGTTGTGGCGATAGCCTGATATATTCCGAAGGCTATTGTTACAGCAGAGAATGATACAGTTAAAAATTCACCGGTGATTTTTCCGCTTGAAAGTGATTTGATTCCTTTTATAAAGCCGTCGAAGAAAAAGGCAAATACTATAAGAAACAGCTGTAATGCTATAAGGGTAAGAACCTTAGCGTTGGCTATGGGATCCATAAAATGAGGAACTTTATAGCCGAGCGATATAACCGTTTCAAGTCCTAAAAGCAAAACTGTGAACACGAGTGCAAATACAAGCTTTATTTTTGCATTCTTATAAAGCTTTTTGTATCTGTCTTTAAAGGGCTTTTTCTGTGCGGTATTTGTGTATTCACTATGATTTCTGTTGATATTGGGCTTGTCTGATTTTGTTTTTCCAACGTGTCCGATCGTTGCAATATCGGAGTTATCTTTTTCGTTGTCGTAAACATCCTCTAAAGCCTTGGAAAAGTCAACCATAGCATCCATAATACGATGCTCGGCATCATTATAACCGTCTGATGAGGTTTCGGCTGTGTCCTTATAAAACTGATCAAATCCGAAATCTAATTTTTCCGCATCATTCTTAACTGCTTCGGCATCGCTCTTCTCGTTTTCGGTATTGCCTATATCAGAGATGATAGTCTTATCTTCGGCGATGACAGTATCGCTTGTAACTTTATCTACAATTACTGTATCACCGTCAGACTCAACAGCATCAAATTGTGCTGTATCGCCCTCATTTTCTGTATATACAGGTGCTACGACTGTGTGTTCTTCGTCCTCATTTTCCTCTTTATCATCAATATCTGCTTTAGAAAGAATTACGGGAGAATCGGGGAATTCAACGTTATCATATTCAGCATCATTAAAGAAAGCACGGCCTGCTTTTTCATCTTCATCGGACGAAATATTAATGCTGTTTACGCTTCTTGCGTTTTCGTCACCTGAGCTTTTAGCAGAACGCTTCATAGGAGCAGGCTGGAAAACTGAATCATCAAGTCTGTCAAGTGTATCCGAAAGTCCTTCCATTGTATCATTGAATTCAACAGGCTCGGACTTTTTAATTTTGAATATGTTACTGAGAGTAGTATCGTTATCTTCGGTAATGGGATAAATAAGCGGAAAATCTTCCTCATTATCAGAAGCGTTATTGTCACTTTCTTCTGCGACTATCTCAGCATCATAAGGGTAATCGTTGAAGCCGATAACCTCATCATCGTATGATTCGGAGCTTTCCTCAGCATCATCTGATTCGGAATCATTTTCAGCTTCGATACCGAGAGTTTTATTTAAACGTCTTATTATTTCATCTGCGGAAATATCGTTCAAATCTTTCTTTTCCATACCTTTCACCCTTTCATTTTATTTGTTTTTGATGTATTTCTGTTTTGCAACTTCGTTAAGTATGACTGCTGCGGCGCATGAAACATTGAGGGAGTTTACCGCACCGAGCATCGGTATAGATACTGTAAAATCACATTTGGATTTTACTATTCTTGATATGCCGTCGCCCTCGCTTCCGAGAACGATACCGACACCGCCTGAAAAATCGCAGTCAAAATAGTCTGTTCCGCCAAAATCAGCGGCATATATCCAAAGCCCCTTTTCTTTAAGCTCATCCACCGTGGCGGCTATATTTGTAACTCTCGCAATAGGAAGATGCGATGCAGCACCCGCAGATGCCTTAACAGCTGTAGAATTGACGCTTGCGGAACGTCTTTTGGGAATTATCAAGCCGTGGACACCCGCACACTCACAAGTTCTGATTATAGCACCGAGGTTATGGGGATCTTCAATTCCGTCTGCAATTACTATAAACGGTGCTGTGTTTTTTTCGCTTGCACGTTCAAGGATGAAATCAACACTTACGTATTCAGTTCCCGGAATAGTTGCGCAGATACCTTGATGCACCCCGCCGCCCGTCATTTTATCAAGCTTTGATTTCTCGGCTTCAACAATGGGAATACGCTTTTCCTCAGCCAAAGCGATCAAATATCCGAGAGAGCCGCCGCGTTCAGAGCGTATGACGAATATCTTGTCTACTTCAGTATCCTTTTTCAATAATTCACGTACGGCGTTTCTGCCGTAAACTATATTTTCATTTTTATCAAATTCCATTATTAAACTCCAAATATCTGTATTCTGTTTAATCATATCACAAAATTACAGGTTTGTATATATAAAAATAAAAATTTACAATATTTTTTTTATTTCATTGTTATTTGATTTAAGCCTAAAAGAGTTGACACGAAGAAAAAAACGTGATAAAATCATATTGATGTCGCAAAGGTGCGATAATACGGAAAATTGCAAGAGTAAAGAAATATGAAGAAAATTACTGTTAACGCAAATGCAAAAATAAACCTTTTTCTTGAAGTGAATGAAAGACTTTCAAACGGATACCACGATCTTCAAAGTATTATGCAGGCGGTAAGTCTGTGCGATGTTCTGCACATCGAGGTGGATGAAAGCGGAGATTTTAAGCTTGATTGTCCGAAAATCGAGTGTGATCTTAAAGACAATCTTATTTATAAAGCTGCAATGGCTTTTTATTCACATTCAGGAATTCCTTTCACAGGATTGGATGTAAAGGTTGAAAAAAATATTCCCGCCTGTGCGGGTCTTGCAGGCGGATCTACCGATGCTGCCGCAATTTTAAAAGGCTTGAATGTTCTTTACGACACTCCGTTTTCAAACGCAGAGCTTCGTAATATAGGCAAAACAATAGGCGCTGATGTTCCGTTTTGCATTATGGGCGGCACGGCTGTAGCAAAGGGCATCGGAGAGATACTGACACCTGTTTCGGGTATCCCGGATTGTTACATAGTTATATCTATCGGCAATAGCGGCGTCAGCACAAAATGGGCGTTTGAACAGCTTGATTCAATTGAAAACAGAGCAATTTCCTCTGTTGAATCTATAACAGCATCAATAGAAAAATCCTCTCTTGGCGATATTTGCAGAGATCTTTACAATGTTTTTGAGTCTGTTTCACCTTATGATACGGAAATCAAGGATATAATGAAGAATTGCGGTGCTCTCGGCACTTTGATGAGCGGAAGCGGACCGTCTGTCTTCTCGGTGTTTGACAACAAACAGCTTGCTGAAAACACAGTAAACGCACTTAATGAAAAAGGATATTCCGCTTTTTTATGCACACCTCAAAACAATATATGACGATTCCCGTATTGTAAATGTGCAATACGGGAATTATTTTAACAAAAATATTAAAATTTATATTGATTTATTATGTATTTTGTGTTATACTTTATTCAAGTATATTTTTATTTATAGGATAATGCTTGAATCTGTAATTGTGTGGAGTTATTTTGCAGAACAGAAGTTTTCACAGCATAAGTGATATGCTTATAAAATATGCCGATTCTTCGTATATACGGTTTCATATGCCCGGACACGGCGGAATAGGCTATGATAATTTTTTAAACAGTATCTTTAAATATGATGTCACGGAAAATTCCGGTACGGATAACCTTTATTCGCCCGTTGACGGCGGATACGTTGAAAATACATTAAACAAGCTCAAAAGTACATACGGTACTGTAGCTTCTGTTATATCTGCACACGGTGCAACTGCCGCAATACAGTCGTCTGTATATGCTTGTATCAGATTAAAAGGGAAACGATTTTTAATTGAAAGACAGGCTCACGCTTCTGTTTTGAATGCAATGACGCTTTCCGGCTGTACATTTGAATTTTTTTCATCATTCGAAGATCTTGAGAACAAAATAAAAGAAAACGTAAATTCTACAGTTATCATCACATCACCTAACTACTACGGAAAAATGGCTGATGTGAAAAAATACTCTCAGCTTTGTAAGTCATATAACTGTCTGCTTGTCGTTGATAATTCCCACGGCTCACATCTTTTGTGGCACGGTAAAAATGCGCACCCTGTTTTTCAAGGTGCTGATTTCTGCATTGACTCATACCACAAAACACTTCCTGTTCTGACGGGCGGTGCGGTCTTACACAGTAATGTATGCGATGAAAAGCTGTTGTTTGAGGGAATAAAGCTTTTTTCTTCAACCTCTCCGTCTTATCTTATCGCCGCATCCGTTGATCTTGCGATTGATCTTATGAATAAAAACGGACGAGAATTGTTGACGTCACTTTACGAAAATATTTCCGCATTTGATGAAAGCATTAAGGACACGGGAATTGAAAGAGAAAGGTATGACATTTCAGATCCGTACAGAATTACTCTTGTGTCGAAATCATTCGATGGGCTTCGTTACGATATTGACAGCCTTTCCGCTTTTTTTGAGAGCAAGAGCATATTTCCCGAATTTTCAGACGGCGAAAGATGTGTTCTGATACCATCTGTTTTCAGCAGAAGATCTGATTTTAAGGCTTTGTCAGATGCAGTATGCGAATTTTCTTTTACACATAAGCGTGTGATGAAGTCGTTCAAAAAGCTTGAATACCCTATGTGCAAAAGGGCGATGTCTATTTCGCAAGCGGTATTTTCTGACAAAGAAAATATTTCTGTCAACGATTCTGTCGGTGCCGTCTCAGGGGAAATTAAATATATTTATCCTCCGGGAATTCCCATAATAACTCCGGGTGAGATAATAAGCGATGATGTTGTAAGAATACTCACCGAAAACAATATTCACAAAATAGAAGTAATATTAAATGAAGAAAGTAAGACTTGATAAAATACAAGGCAACAGCGAAGTCAAAAAATATCTTGAAAAGCGAATAGAAAACGGTAGCTTTTCCCACGCTGTTGTTATAACGGGTAAATCGGGATTCGGAAAAAAAACGCTTACAAATGATATTATTTCGGCTATGGCGTGTGAATCTGAAAATGCGCCGTGCGGCACTTGCGACAGATGTAAAAAAATATCTGATAACGAGTGTGTCGATATTTATATAATAAAAAAGCCCGAGAACCGCACAACGATACCGATCGATGCGATAAGAGATATTTATTCATCGATCTCATATAAGCCCAATGACCTTGATTTCAAGGTGTATATATTGGAGGATGGGGATAAAATACCTCCGAGAACACAGAATGCGCTTTTGAAGTTACTCGAGGAGCCGCCGCAGGGCGTATACTTTTTTATACTTTGTGAGGATGAGAAAAAGCTTTTGCCGACGATACGTTCAAGATGCGAGGTGTTCAATCTCAATCCGTTTACGCACAACGAGCTTACAGAGCTTTTAAAGGATATGGGATTTACAGAGAATCTTGATGATATAGTTTCTCTTTCCGACGGCTCTCTTGGAACAGCTGTCAGAATTGCTTCGGGGGATAACGGTATACTTGCACGAAGAGCTGTGACTGATAAAATAATAGAGCTTCTTCTTGACAGAACCGGAAGCGAGTTCGGATTTATTTCATATCAGCTTGAAAATATAAAATCGTCGCAGGATTATTTTGAGGTTTGCCGTGCTGTTCTTTCGGCTTTGCGTGATATAATAACCGTCAAAGAAGACGCCGAGTGCGCTTTGTCTTATTTTTACGATACAGAGAAGGCAGAGGAGTATGCACAGATTTATCCCTGCACCACACTTCTTTCTATGTGCGATATATTTTTTGATGCCTTACAAAACGAAAATGTCAACACAAGACTTTCTCTTATGTTGACTGAATATTCTTCAAGACTTTGGAAAACAAAATATAACGGAGATAATAAATGTCAGAGATAAAAACAAATAAAAATCCTAAATTCGGATATCACAAACGAAATAAAAGACCGAACCGTGACACAGCACCCGCACCTGCACGTGAAAAGAAAAATCTGCCGTATGAAAGTCCCGTAATCGACATTCCCGACAGTATGCTCCCTATGCCGAGCGACGAGGAATTAAGAGAGCAGGTTAAAAAAGAATCTGAAAACGTATCTGATTTCGTTGCGGTAGTTCAGGAGCCTGTATTGCAGACCTACGAAATCGTCGGTGTCAAATTTGATAATTCCGAGAAAATTTATTATTTCTGCCCTCAAGGAACTAAATACGTACTTGGCAATCACGTAATAGTTGAAACGACAAGAGGCCTTGAGTTCGGAGAAATAACGATAGAAAATAAAACCGTGACGGAAAGGGAAGTTATTCTTCCTTTACGTAATGTTGTAAGGCTCGCTAATGACGAAGACGAAAAGCATTACGCTGAAAATGCCGTGAAGGAAAAGGAAGCGCTTGAGGAATGTCAGAAGCTTGTTGACAAGCATGAGCTTCCCATGAAGCTCGTTGAGGCTGAATATACGTTTGACAATTCGAAGCTGTTGTTTTATTTTACTTCTGATACAAGAGTAGATTTCCGTGAGCTTGTTAAGGATCTTGCGGCGATATTCAAAACAAGAATAGAGTTAAGACAGATAGGTATACGTGACGAAGCGAAAATGATGGGCGGTCTCGGTATATGCGGCCGTGCATTCTGCTGTAAGACGTTTTTGAACGACTGCGGTCAGGTATCGATGAAGATGGCTAAAGAACAGAATCTTTCGCTTAATTCCGTCAAAATATCGGGAACATGCGGAAGACTTATGTGCTGTCTGAAATTCGAGCACGAAACTTATGAGGAAGAAATAAGACTTACTCCAAAGGTTGATTCGCTTGTTCGTACAGCAGACGGTGATGGCGTTGTGGTTGAAGCCGCACCGCTTACGGGAATGATAAAGGTAAGACTTTCCGCAAGCCCCGATGCTCCGCTTAAACAATATCACAGAGATGATGTTAAAAGCATCGGATATGTAAAGCGTGAGAAGGCAGAGGCTGAAGTTAAGAGATAAATATTTCGTTTTTCTGTCGAAATATTAAAAAATATGTATATTATTGCTAAATATATAAAAATATTTAACATCACAGACACATTCTTATGATAGAGTAATTAATTGGTCATAGACCGTGCAATATTAAGTTTAGAGGTATTTGAAATGCAGTTTAAAAGAATCGGTGTTTTAACATCAGGCGGTGACGCACCCGGTATGAATGCGGCAATACGTTCTGTCGTACGTACAGCTATTGGCAGAGGTGTTGAAGAAGTTTACGGTATCTACAGCGGATACAAGGGTCTTATAGAAGAAGATATGGAGCTTTTGAATATCAGAAGCGTATCCAATATTATTTCTCACGGCGGTACAATGCTTTATTCTGCACGCTGCCCTGAGTTTAAAACCGAGGAAGGTATGCAAAAAGCTGTTGATGTCTGCAAAAAGAGAGGCATTGACGGAATTATTGCTATAGGCGGCGACGGTACGTTCAGAGGAGCGACCGATCTTACACGCAGAGGTATTCCTTGTATAGGAATCCCCGCAACTATCGACAACGATATTTCCTCAACTGACTATACTATCGGCTTCGATACAGCTATGAATACGGTTGTTGAATTGGTTGACAAGCTCCGTGACACTTGCGAATCACACGCAAGATGTAATGTTGTTGAGGTTATGGGTAAATATGCGGGCGATATTGCGCTTCACACAGGTATTGCAACAGGCGCTATTTCTATCGCTGTAAGAGAGCTTCCTTATGATGAGGATCAGGCTATTGCAAAGATAATCAAGGCAAGAGAAAACAAAAAGCGTAACTTCATTGTTATAGTTGCTGAAGGTAAAGAGAATTTTGCCGAAGCTTATGCTAAACGCATTGAAGAAAAAACAGGTATTGAAACACGTTTTTCAAGACTTGCTCACGTACAGAGAGGCGGTAATCCCACAGTACGTGACAGAGTAACAGCTTCTTTGATGGGTAAAGCTGCTGTTATGGAGCTTCTTGACGGAAAGAGCAATCTTGTTATATGTGAGAGAAAGGGCGTTATCACGTCTATGGATATAAATAAGGCTCTCAAGATCGACAGAATGTTTAAGGACCTTATGACACCCGAGGAATATGCAGAGCTTGAGGCTGAAGGCTCACTCGTTGATATGAGACGTCACTGCGAGGAAAGAGCTGCGGCTAAACTCAATCTTTACAGAATTTCCCAGGAAATCTGTAAATAAATACTTGTACATAACGCACCTTTGTTTTAATCTTTGGTGCGTTTTGTTATAAAATTTCAAGGAGTGTTTATTCTATGAAGAAAATTGCATCTGTATTTTTGTTCTTGGCGATCGTTTTTTCTGTTGTCGTATCAATGGGAATATCCGTATCAGCGGATGTAGAATATGATGTTACGATGAATCCTGAATATTTATACAAAGACATTATCGATGCAGTCTACGATGAATTTTATAATTTTTCCAATTACTATGAAGAAACCGAAACAACGGATGTTGATTACGACTTTCTAATTGAAATCGATTTATCGCATCTTAATATAAATGTAGACGATGTTTTTGATATTTTTCGCACGCTATTTTGCCAGTATCCTGAATTTTTCTTCCTCGATGGATGGATGAGCGCATCATATTATCCGGATACCGGAATGAGTGCGAGTATTTACTTCAGAACGGCATATCACATAGATGAAATCCCCGAAATGATCGAAAAGTTTGAAGCTTCAGCTTCATCTGTACTTGAAGAAGCCTCAAAGCTTAAAACCGATCTTGATAAGATACTCTTTGTACATAACTACATTGTTATGAATACAAAATATAATCAGGAAGTAATAGACGGCGGCGACGGCGAATACCGTATTTATACAGCGTACGGTGTACTTGTTGACAGAGATGCTGTTTGCCAAGGCTATGCTTCCGCATTCAACTATCTTGTAAGACGACTTGGAATTGTGTCGGATTATGTTATAAGTGATGAGATCAATCACGGTTGGAATATCGTAAAAGTGGGAAATTATTGGTATCACCTTGATGCAACATGGGATGATCCGCTATATGACTACGTTGGAAAAATTTATTATGATAACTTCCTTACAAGTGAAGCAAAGATTATAGAAACAGGCCACAAGGGTATTAATGACAAGCGCATTACAAACGGAACAAGTACGAATTATAATGTATCAAGCACAAGATTTGACGACTTGTTTTTGCACAACGAAACTGAATTCAGAGGAAATACTGCATACCATAACGGTAAATGGTATTTTATGATGAACGCAAATGACGGATATGCGTATATCTGTTGTACGGATAATGTATTCGTGACACAGTCACAGCTTTCTTACGATGTTGTAGTAAAATGTACATCTACAAACGATATTCCCGGTCTTTATATTTATGAGGACAGGCTTTATTATACAAAGAGAAGCGGTATTTACACCTGCAATTTTGACGGAACAGATGAGACGGCTGTTTATTTGCCGTCGCTTGCATCGGGTGAACGTGTTTACGGTCTTGCCATAAGAGAAGGCAGTGTATTCTTTAATATCGAGAAAAATTATAATACTGCCAATAAAGTTCACCCTCCTATATATTCATGTAAAATAACACCGCCTGTACCTAATTCCAATGCAACATTTTCGCAAAGCGAAACGATCATATGGAATATTCCATACGGAACCAAAGCCTCCGAAATACTCAATATGTTCAGCGATGACTGCTATATTACAGACATAAGCGGTAAAAAGCTTTCCGACGACTCCGTGCTTGGTACGGGTTATATGGTCAAATTAAACGGAAATCAAAGCGCAAATCTGTTTTTGACAATAGCTGTCACGGGAGATGCTAACGGCGACGCTTTGATAAACGGTAAAGACGTTATAAGACTTAAAAAATATTTAAAGCAGATCGAAACAGATGTTATTTATTCATTGTGCGGTGATATAAACGGCGACGGTAAGCTTACCGACGCTGACATTTCTTCGCTTGTTGAGATCGTGTACAACTGACAGTAATAAAAAAATATCCTTTTGCATATTATCCCAAGAGGTGATTGCGTGAGGATATTTTTTTATAAATTCAAACGTGCTTGGTCAGATTATAAAAAACGCCGTATCATTATTTTTTCAGTGGTGTTGCTTGCGGTCGGCTTGATATTTTCAAGCATTGATATTTTTTTATCTCCCTCTGTATATGCACTTGCAGAAACAGCCGTGAAGGGAAAAGCGTCGGAATGTATAAACAGCGGTGTTGGTGAAATATTTTCGGGTGTCAGCTTTGAGGACATATATACGGTTTCACGAGGGAGCAACGGTGATATAACAGGAATATTCCTCAACTCTTCAGAGGTAAATAAGCTTAAAACGCAAATAGTGAATGAGGTTTGTAAAGGCGTGTCAAATCTCGATGCGAGTGTTGAGATACCGATGGGCAATATTTCCGATAATCTGCTTTTCGGCGGTCACGGCAGGAATTTCAAAGTTAAAATAATTTCTGTCGGGGCTGTCGAAAGCGAAATAATAAATAAAATTGAGGACAGCGGTGTCAATCAGACACATCTGTCCTCGTATGTAAATATTAAAGCTGAAATAACTGCACGTATAGGGAGAAAAAACATCGAAGTGAGCACCGCCAATGACGTGCTTTTGTGTGAATCTGTTATCGTAGGGCGAGTTCCCGACAGCTTCGTTAATGTTAACGTGATGGATGAAGAAACGATCAAATGGCTGAATTCATATAAATAAATCAGTCTGCGATCTTTCTGCATTCAAGGTAAAATCTTTTATCATCAGCGTGGCCCATTGAGAATGTTTTTCTGGGCAGAGCACCGTCTTTGATTACAGAGGAGAAAAGCTCGTCCTTTCTCATTCCATCAAATATAAATCCAATGCAATATTCTTCCTTTGAAAGCGTTTTGAGATTTTCAACTCCGTGTATGTAGTCTATCTCACATTCGGGATATTTTTTTGCAAACTCAAACAAGAAGTTCTGAAGCTCACCGACAGGTAATGCGCTTGAGGGATTTTTGATGTAAATTTCACCCGATTCTTCTTCTGTGTAAAAATCGTATTTGTAATATTTGCAATCAGGTTTTTCGAAGGTGATCTGGCAGAATTTTTCAAGCTCATTTATAACCTTGATAGGCTCAACATTCATAATTATTCTGTATATCGGCTCAAATTCAATGGATTCATCGTGAATGTTAACAAGCTCAACCAAAGCGTAACGGGCAAGAGAATTCTTTGCTTCATCACCTATCTTGTTTTTCAGATTTTCATAACAAGCCTTTGCGGTTGCCAAAGAGTGATTACCGTCACCGACGGCAAACACAAGGGCATTTTCTTCGTTTGTTCCGTATTTCGCATTGAATTTGTCAATGTCTGCGAGATTACATATCGCATCGTCGATACATTTTATTTCTTTGCTTGATAAGAAATATCCTTTGATGTTTCCGCCGCCGCACATAAGATCGAAATCATAAGCTTTTTCAAGCGTACCCTTTTTATCCGCAATAGGCTCTATAACAGTTTTTTCGGGATCATCGCAGAAAAGCATAACGTGAGGGGATTCGAGGGCTGCATCCTGACGGATCTTTACTCTCGGCGGAATACGCTCAAGCACAGTTCCTTCAGTTGCTCGGATAGCTGAGGTCGATCCCTTGTTATAATCATACGCTTCAAGGTCTATCATTCCGACAATACCGCGTCTTACTTTTCCGTTTGACGGAAGCGTTCTTTCAACGTATATCATATGGTTGCCGTAGGTAAAGAAAAGATTTTTCAGATAATCCTGCATATTTGCCGTTATCTTTTTTGTGTAAGCATCCACATCAGAGGAAAGATATACCTCAGGAAGTATTATGTTATATGCGGAATATTTTTCGTCGGCACTTTTCTTGACATTTTCCCAGTATTCAGGCTCTGATGTATACTGATCGCACGCTATAACCGAAAATTTCTCATAATTTACTTTTTGACAGTCGGGCAACAGTATGTCCGCAGGGAAGAATATATTGTTTTTCATAGTTTCTCCAATAGAAAGTTTTTCTTTTATCTTATCATAAAATGTGTTTTATTTCAATATATTCCGTGCACAAAATTAAAAAAGCATGATATTTTAAGAAAATTTCGCTGTTTTTTGCAATAATATATTGATTTTTTTTTTATTTCTTGGTATAATGCAAAATGTTATATAATATTTAAACAACACTCTTGAAGAGTGAAAGGAACGGTATAAATTTATGGAATGGACATCGCTTAACGATATCAGAGAAATGTACCTTAAATTTTACGAAAGTAAGGGACATTTAAGACATAAGAGCTTTCCTCTTGTCCCTAAGGACGACAAGTCGTTATTGCTTATAAATGCAGGTATGGCACCGCTCAAAAAGTATTTTACGGGCGAAAAAGAACCGCCCCGTCACAGAATGACAACGTGCCAGAAATGTATAAGAACACCCGATATTGAAAGAGTCGGTAAAACAGCACGCCACGGTACGTACTTCGAAATGCTCGGAAACTTCTCGTTTGGTGATTATTTCAAGCGCGAAGCAACGGCTTGGGCTTGGGAATTCTGCACGCAGGTGCTCAAGCTTCCCGTTGACCGTCTTTATGTAAGTATATACGAAAATGATGACGAAGCATTTGATATATGGACAAAAGAAGTGGGGGTTGATCCTTCTCATATGGTTCGCCTCGGCAAGGAAGATAACTTCTGGGAGATTGGTTCAGGTCCTTGCGGTCCTTGTTCTGAGCTTTATTTTGACCGTGGTATTGAACACGGCTGCGGATCACCCGATTGCGCTGTAGGATGTGACTGTGACAGATTCGTTGAATTCTGGAATCTCGTTTTCACACAGTTTGAGGGTGACGGTGCAGGTAACTATACACCTCTTGCAAAGCCCAATATCGATACAGGTATGGGACTTGAAAGAATTGCTTGCATTATGCAGGGTGTAAACAACCTTTTTGAGGTTGACACAGTTCAGAACATAATGAAAGCAATAATTGCAAAAGCCGGCATCAAGTACGGCGAAAATGCAGAGTCTGATGTATCTTTGCGTGTTATTACAGACCACATCAGAAGCACGTGCTTCCTCATTTGTGACGGTGTTGTTCCGTCAAATGAGGGCAGAGGCTACGTTCTCCGTCGTTTGCTCAGACGTGCGGCGCGTCACGGAAAGCTTCTCGGTATAAAGGAAACGTTCCTTTCTGATATCGTTCCCGTGGTTGCAAAAGAAAATCTTTCCGAATATCCCGAGCTTACAGAAAAGCTTGAATATATCCAGAAGATCGTTTCCATTGAAGAGGAAAAATTCTCAAAGACAATAGACAGCGGTATGGATATGCTTAACGGTATGATAGAAAACGCTGTCAAGTCTGGCGAAAATGTACTTTCCGCAGAAAACGTATTCAAGCTCAATGACACGTACGGATTTCCGCTTGACCTTACACGTGAGATCGCAACAGAAAAGGGAATCGGCATTGATGAAGACGGATTCACCGCTTTGATGAATGAGCAGAAAAAGCGTGCAAGAGAAGCAAGAGCTGCTCTCGGCGATTTCAGCTGGAGCGACGATACTCTCGGATTTCTTGATAATGTTGAAGCAACACAGTTCACGGGATATGCCGAAACTACAAGCGAAGCAACTGTAAAGATGATAATTTCAGCCGACAACGAAAGCGTTGCCGTTGCATCTGATTGTGATGCTATGATAATCGTTGACCGCACACCTTTCTATGGCGAAGGCGGCGGACAGGTTGGCGATACAGGTATCATTACATCTGAAGGCGCAAAGATAACGGTAAACGATACGAAGAAGTCCAACGGCGTATTTATGCACAGATGTACCGTCGACGGCGTTATAAGCGTTGGCGATAAGGTAACGTTGAGGGTTGATGCTGCACGCCGTGACGAAATACGCAGAAACCACACAACAGCGCACCTTTTGCAGGCAGCCCTCCGTAAGGTTCTCGGTACTCACGTTGAGCAGGCAGGCTCATACGTTGATCCCGAGCGTGTAAGATTTGACTTCTCGCACTATACGGCGATGACAGCTGATGAAATAAAGCAGGTTGAAGACCTTGTAAATGCAGAAATACTCAAGGGTACACCCGTTGAGAATTTTGAAACAGATATTGAAAGCGCACGTTCACTCGGTGCTATGGCGTTGTTCGGTGAAAAATACGGCGACGTTGTAAGAGTTGTAAAGGTTGGCGATTTTTCTGTTGAGCTTTGCGGCGGTACTCACCTTGATAATACTGCAAAGGCAGGACTTTTCAAGATAATTTCCGAGTCTTCCGTTGCATCGGGCGTACGTAGAATAGAGGGTACGACAGGTATAAACGTTTTGAAGCTTCTTGAGGAAAAGCAGACACTTATTGCTAACTGCGCAAGAGAGCTCAAGGCTTCCAACGTTACAGAAATTGATAAAAAGGCAGCACAGCTTCAGGCAGAGCTCAAAGAAGAAAAGCAGGCGGTTGAACGTCTTAACAATAAGATTGCCTCTTCGCAGGCTGAAAAGATCGTTGATAACGTAAAGAAGGTCGGTGTATTCAACGTTATTACCGGAAAGACCGAGGGCGTATCCGTTGATGCGGTAAGATCCCTCTGCGACGGTATTAAATCACGTGATCCTTATGCAGTTGCGGTTATTTCGGTTAACAACGACGGCAAGCTCAATTTCGTTGCTTGTGCAGGCGCAGAAGCTGTTAAAGCAGGCGCACACGCAGGAAATATTCTTAAAGAAATAAGCAAGATCGCAGGCGGTGGCGGCGGCGGTCGCCCCGATAATGCAACATCAGGTGTTAAGCTTCTTGATAAGATCGATGAAGCTTTAGATACAGTTTACAATATTTTAGAAAAGGTAGGTTGATAAAAATGGCAAAAGGTACTTTTTTCAAGGATTTTAAGGACTTTATTTCCAAGGGTAACATTGTTGATATGGCAACCGGTGTTATCATAGGCGGTGCATTTTCAAAGATCGTTTCATCACTTGTAAATGATGTTATTATGCCCCCTATAAGCGTTCTTCTCGGCAATGTTAATTTCGCAGATCTGAAATATGTGCTCAAGGAAGAAGTACTCAACGAAGCGGGAGAGGTTGCTCAGGCGGCAATATCCATCAATTACGGTAATTTCATTCAGCTCGTTATAGACTTCTTGCTTATGGCATTCTGCGTATTCCTCGTTTTGCGTGTTATCGTTAAATCACGTGCAAGACTTGAAGCAAAGAAGAAGCAGGAAGAAGCAGCAGCTGAAGCGGCTCCCGCACCCACACCCGAAGATATTCTTCTTCTCCGTGAGATCCGTGATGCTCTTAAGAATAACAAAGAATGATGGAAAACTGCTTATTCTGTAAAATAATCAACGGTGAGATTCCGTCATCCAAAGTGTACGAGGATGAAAAATGCTATGCGTTCAAGGATATAAATCCTCAGGCGCCTGTACATATTCTCGTTGTTCCTAAAGCGCATATTGCATCAGTCGATGAGATAGCTTCTTTAAACAGCGAATATGTTGCAAGAATTTTCGAGGTAATACCCGAAATTGCAAAAGCGGCAGGTCTTACAAACGGATACCGAGTTGTATCAAACTGCGGTGACGATGCTTGCCAGACTGTTAAGCATTTACATTTTCATATTATCGGCGGCAGACAGCTCGCAGGAGAAATGGCATAAAATTTAATAAATTTTAATCGGGAGTGTGATGAGCATTCCCGATTTTTACATAAAAATCTATATGTTTTCATATAATAAACCGTCAATTAATCAAAGGCGGTTTATTTTTTTGAAAGTTATAAAGAAATTTTTTATAAACGGAATGGTTTTAACGTTAACTTCGGTCTTTATGAGATTCGTTTCCGTTGTTTTCAATGTTTACATAACGAATAAAATAGGCTCTGTAGGTATGGGGCTTTTTTCACTTGTTTTGTCAGTGTACACATTCGGGGTGACGTTTGCAACGTCGGGTGTACACCTTGCTTCGACAAGGCTTGTTTCGCAGGAGCTGGTTAAAGGGTCAGGTGTCGGCGTGCGCATTGCTATGCGTAAATGCCTTGCGTACAGCCTTGCATTCGGTGCGCTTTCATTCGTAGTTCTGTTTTATTTTGCAGAACCTATATCACTTAAATGGCTGTGTGATATCCGTGCTGTAAAGTCACTCAAGATACTTGCAATATCACTTCCGTTCTTATCTGTTTCCTCGGCACTCGGCGGGTATTTTTGCGCTGTGCGGCGTGTAATAAAAAATGCAATTACAAATATTCTTGAGCAATTCATAAGGATATTTCTGACAGTAACGCTTTTTGTTTTGATAAGCGGTGATGATGTCGAATCGGCAACGGTTGCGGTCGTCATAGGAATGAGTGTTTCTGAAATACTTGCTTTTATAGTATCGTTTATTCTTTATGTTTTCGACGTACGGAAAAACACAAAGGAACTTAAAGGTGAGCCGTCGTCAAATATTACAATGCGGCTTTTGAAAATGTCGCTTCCTGTTGCGTTTTCTGCATATATTCGTTCGGCGCTTATGACTCTTGAAAATCTTTTGATACCGAAGGGGCTTATCAGAGGAGGGGTGAACAGCGATGCGGCACTTTCATCTTATGGAATCATTTCCGGAATGGTTTTTCCCGTTATATTTTTTCCGCTTGCATTTCTGTCTGCCTTTTCCTCACTTGTAATACCTGAAATAACGAGATATAAAGAGCAGGGTGAGAAGAAGCATATAGACTATGTTACAAGGAGGATTTTTAAGCTCACACTCATATTTTCCGTTGCGATATCGGGGCTGTTTATTTATTATTCGGATCTTCTCGGAATGTTTCTTTATGACAGCAGAGAAGCGGGCTTTTACATAAAAATATTTGCAGCTCTCATTCCCGTTATGTATCTTGACAATTCTATTGATGCCGTTCTTAAAGGAATGGGTGAGCAGGTATATTCAATGAGATATAATATTATCGATGCACTTGTGTCTGTTATACTTGTTTATTTTTTGCTTCCGCCGCTTGGTATAAAGGGGTACGTAATTGTCGTATACGTATGTGAGCTTATAAACGCAGCACTTTCAATGCAAAGACTTTTTAAAATACTGACGTTAAAAGTAAACATATTTTTTGATGTTTTTGCTCCCGTTTTCAGTATAGTGGGTGCAACGAGTCTTTGCAGTATTTTGTTTCATTTTATGAATATAAAATTTTCATTTACCGCATCTTCTTTCATTTGCGGCTTGTGCATAAGTATCCTTTTGTATTACATATTTTTGCGAATTACGTATTGTGTCACAAGTGAAGATGAAAAGTGGTTTACGGAGATTTTTAAAAGCAAGAAAAATGTATAATTTTTATTCAAAAAAGTATATTTTTTCTATAAATCTATTGCATTTTTATTCAATCCGTGATATTATATTAATAAATATAATTATATTCTACCGCTAAGCGGTATATAACGGAGAAATTATTATGTATAACAAAGTACCGTCCAATCTTGACTTTCAGTCACGCGAAAAAGCAACTGAAAAATTCTGGACTGAAAACAAAATTTTTGAAAAAAGTATAGATATCCGTGAGGGTGGTGAAAACTTCACGTTCTATGACGGCCCCCCTACAGCAAACGGTAAGCCTCACATCGGTCACGTTCTTACACGTGTTATCAAGGATATGATTCCGAGATACAGAACGATGAAGGGCTATCACGTTTTGCGTAAGGCAGGCTGGGATACCCACGGTCTTCCCGTTGAGCTTGAAGTTGAAAAGCTTCTCGGACTTGACGGTAAGGAGCAGGTAGAGCAGTACGGTCTTGAACCCTTTATAACCAAATGTAAGGAAAGCGTTTGGAAGTATAAGGGAATGTGGGAGGACTTTTCGGGAACTGTCGGATATTGGGCAGATATGAATGATCCCTACGTCACATATACAAACGACTTTATCGAATCTGTTTGGTGGTCACTTAAAAAGGTATACGATGACGGTCTTCTTTACAAGGGATTTAAGATCGTTCCTTATTGTCCCCGTTGCGGAACACCTCTTTCATCTCACGAGGTTGCGCAGGGATATAAAGACGTAAAGGAAAAGTCTGCTATTGCAAAATTCCGTGTTAAGGGTGAAGACAACACATATTATCTTGCGTGGACAACAACACCCTGGACACTTCCGTCAAACGTTGCGCTTTGCGTAAACGCTAAAGAGGATTACTTAAAGGTATTTGCAAATGAAGAATACTACATACTCGCCGAAGCACTTGTATCAAACGTTGTCGGTGAGTGTGAGATAATTGAAAGATATACAGGTGCTGAGCTTGAAGGCAGAGAATACGTGCCTTTGTTCGATTTTGTTAAGCCTGAAGAAAAAGCATTCTATATAACTTGTGCTGAGTATGTAACACTCACAGACGGTACAGGTATCGTTCACATCGCACCTGCGTTCGGTGAAGACGACGCACAAGTAGGAAGAAAATACGGTCTTCCTTTCGTTCAGCTCGTTGATGCAAAGGGTTGTATGACGAAAGAAACACCTTGGGAAGGTACATTCTGCAAGGATGCTGACAAGGATGTTCTTTATGATTTGAAGGTAAGAGGACTCCTTTTCAAGACACTGCCTTTTGAACACTCATATCCGTTCTGCTGGCGTTGTGATACACCCCTTATATACTACGCAAGAAATACTTGGTTCATCAGAATGACCGAGGTTAAGGACAAGCTCCTTAAAAATAACGATACTATAAATTGGATTCCTGAAACAATAGGTACGGGCCGTTTCGGCGAATGGCTTAAAAACGTTCAGGACTGGGGTATCTCCCGTGACAGATATTGGGGTACACCTCTTAACATCTGGGAATGCTCTTGCGGACACCGTCACAGCATAGGAAGCATTGCAGAGCTTAAGGAAATGTCCGATAACTGCCCTGAAAACATAGAGCTTCACCGTCCTTATATCGATGAAGTTACTATCAAGTGCCCTGAGTGCGGCGGCGAAATGCACCGTGTTAAGGAGGTTATCGACTGCTGGTACGACTCCGGCGCTATGCCTTTTGCGCAGTGGCACTATCCCTTTGAAAACAAGGAACTGTTTGATCAGAATTTCCCCGCAGACTTTATCTCTGAGGCTGTTGACCAGACAAGAGGCTGGTTCTACTCACTTCTCGCTATTTCAACGCTTATATTTGATAAAGCACCTTATAAGAACGTTATCGTTCTTGGTCACGTTCAAGACGAAAACGGTCAGAAAATGTCAAAATCGAAGGGCAATGCGGTTGACCCGTTTGATGCTCTCGAAAAGCACGGCGCTGATGCTATCAGATGGTACTTCTATTCCAACAGCGCACCGTGGCTTCCCAACCGTTTCCATTCTGCCGCTGTTACCGAAGGTCAGCGTAAGTTTATGGGAACACTCTGGAACACCTATGCATTCTTCGTGCTTTACGCTAATATTGACAATTTCAACGCATCGGATTATACGCTTGACAAGAGCAAACTTTCCGTTATGGATAAGTGGATACTCTCAAAGCTTAACTCACTTATAAAGACTGTTGACGGTTACCTCGGTGATTATAAGATCACAGAAACTGCACGTGTTATGGAAAAGTTTGTTGATGAGCTTTCCAACTGGTATGTACGCCGTTGCCGTGAAAGATTCTGGGCGAAGGATCTTACAGATGACAAGATCGCAGCTTATATGACGCTTTACACATCGCTCGTTACGTTCATCAAGCTTGCAGCACCGCTCATTCCTTTTATGACAGAGGATATTTACAGAAATCTCGTTGCGCTTAACGATAAGACAGCACCCGAAAGCGTACACCTTTGCGACTATCCCGTAGCTGATGAATCGCTCATCAACAAGGAGCTTGAAGCTGAAATGGACGAAGCGGCAGAAATCGTTGCTCTCGGCCGTGCGTGCAGAAATGCGGCTGTTATAAAGAACAGACAGCCTCTTTCCGAAATGTTTATCAATGCAGAAAGCAAGCTCAACGAATATTATACAGATATAATCAAGGATGAGCTTAACGTTAAATCCGCATCATTCGTTGATGATATGCGTGCATTTACAACATTTACTTTCAAGCCTCAGCTCAAGACTCTCGGAAGAAAGCTCGGCAAGCTTATAAATGAATGCCGTGAGACACTTTCGACGATAGACGGCAATGCCGCTATGGACGAGCTTGAAGCAACAGGCAAGCTGAAGCTTACACTTTCAGGTGAGGTTTATGAGCTTGAACGTGAAGATCTTCTCATTGAGTCGGGCAAGGTAAGCGGTTTTGAATCCGTGGCTGACAGAGGAATAACCGTTGTACTCAATACAACTCTTACAGATGAGCTTATCGAAGAAGGCTTTGTACGTGAGATAATCTCCAAGATCCAGACAATGCGTAAGGATGCGGGCTTTGAGGTTATGGACAAGATCACGTTGAATGTAACCGGCTCCGATAAGGTAACGGAAGTTATTAAGCGTAATGCTGAAAAGATATCAAATGATACATTGACCGATGAAATCGCATATTCCGCAGGCGGTGCATATACAGCCGATTGGAATATCAATGGAGAATATACAACATTCGGTGTTACAAAAAGGAACTGATATATGAAAAGAAGCGAAGCGAGAGAATGGGCATTTAAGCTTATATTCGAAAGCCAGTTTCATCCCGAACTGACGTTCGGAGAGCTTTACGAAAATGCTGAAGGTATCGACGGATTTCAAAAAGATAAATTTACAGAAACTCTTTTCGAGGGGGTGAGCGCATGCTCACCCGACCTCGATGAGCTTATAGGCAAATATTCTAAAGGCTGGTCATCCGAAAGAATGTCAAAGGTTTCTTTGGCAATACTTCGACTGTCTGTATTTGAACTGAAATATCTTGAAGATGTTCCTATGAGTGTTTCGATAAACGAAGCTGTTGAGCTTGCCAAGAAATATGACGGTGACGATGCACCGGCATTTATAAACGGTGTGCTTAACACACTTGCCAAGACAGAGAATTTCACGTGAAAACTCTTGGTATAGATACAAGTAATTATACGACCTCAGCATCGGTTTGCGAAAACGGAATAATAAAGGAAAACGTTCGAATCGGTTTGGAGGTTTCAAAAGGCGGCGTCGGGTTAAGACAGTCCGATGCCGTTTTTGCTCATATAAAAAATATTCCACAGCTTATGAAGCGTCTTGAATCTGATATTTCGGATATTGATGCTGTAGGTGTCAGCAGTAAGCCGAGGGATGCAGAAGGCTCTTATATGCCTTGCTTTTTATCGGGTGTAAGTGTTGCAACGTCTGTTGCACGTGCACTCAACGTTCCGATTTATGAGTTTTCTCATCAATCGGGACACATCAAAGCAGCTATGTATTCGGCAGGTGTTAATTTCGATGATACGTTTTACGCATATCATCTGTCGGGCGGCACGTTTGAGCTTTTGGAGGTTACACCGTGTGACGGTGGATATGTTGTTAAAATTATCGGAGGAAGCCGTGACGTTACGGCAGGACAGCTCATTGACAGAATCGGTGTTAAATTAGGGCTCAAATTCCCGTGCGGAGCAGAGCTTGAAAAGCTTGCAAACACGTTTGAGGGGAAACTGCCGAAGCCGAAAATATCTGTCAAAGATACGTTTTGCAATATGTCCGGCGGTGAGAACCTTTGCGAAAAGCTGATAAATGAAAATGCACCGCCATCAATGACGGCGGCGTATCTTACGGAATTTATCCGCTTGACGCTTGAAAAAATGACTGATAATTTGCTTTTGAATGCAAAATCAAATAATATTATATTTTCGGGCGGTGTATCATCAAATAAAACTCTGTCCGAATTTATGAAGAAAAAATACGGTGCGCATTGTGCCGAACCGCAGTTCTCACAAGATAATGCGGCAGGAATTGCGCTTTTATGTATGGAAAAATTGAATGATCGCTAAAAAAGATAAATTGGTACTTACCGTATCCAAGCTTAACGAGTACGTGAAGATGTTGCTTGAAAACTCTCCTGTGCTTACAAACGTGTATGTTTCGGGAGAAATATCAAACTTCAAACTTCATATTGCAAGCGGACATATATATTTTACCTTGAAAGATTCACTTTCGTCAATCAAAGCGGTGATGTTTAAGTCATCAGCTGAAAGGCTTGCGTTTGTTCCGAAGGACGGAATGAAGGTAATTGTTTCGGGCAGAGTGTCATCTTATGTTCGTGACGGTGTTTATCAGATATATGTTTCACAAATAGTACCCGAAGGAATAGGGGAAACTGCACTTCACCTTGAACAGCTCAAGGAAAAGCTTGCAGAAGAAGGTCTTTTTGATGATGCGCATAAAAAGCCTCTCCCCGAATATCCAAACAGTGTAGGTGTTATAACTTCACCCGTCGGGGCGGCTATAAACGACATAATAAACGTTTCAAAAAGACGGTATCCGTTGGCGGAGATACTTTTGTATCCTGCTATTGTGCAGGGTACTGAGGCTGAAGTTTCGCTTGTTTCGGGTATTGAATATTTTTCGGCAAATCCCACGGTCGATGTGATAATAATAGGTCGTGGCGGCGGTTCTGGCGAAGATCTTTTTGCCTTCAATTCGGAAAAGCTTGCAAGGGCAATATATAATTGCCCGATACCTGTTATTTCGGCGGTAGGACACGAGCACGATTATTCGATATCGGATTTTGTTGCGGATATGAGAGCGCCGACACCGTCAGCGGCGGCAGAGCTTGCGTTTCCCGATATGAAGGAGCTTAAGGAGTCACTTGAATTGAAGCGGGATATGCTGTGCCGAATTATGGATACGAAGCTACGACAGCTTCGCAGTAAAGCGGAAAGCATTGCAAATTCCTCTGTTTTTCATTCGTATGAACGCATAATAAATGATAAGAGGTTGTATATTGACTCGCTTGGAGCAAATCTTAAAACAAGCTATATGTCTTTAATAAAAGAAAAGCGTGCAAATATTTCAACGCTTTCTGCAAAGCTTGATATGCAAAGTCCTTTGTCGGTTTTATCAAGAGGATATGCAAAGATTTCGAAAAATGAAGACGTTGTAACGAGCATAAAGCAACTTAATAATAATGATGAAATAACGGTGACATTTGCCGACGGTACGGTCAATGCTATCGTTACAGGTGAGCATAATGAAAAAAATGACGTTTGAAGCGGCTGAAAGCCGTCTTAATGAGCTTATCAGGCTTTTAAGTAATTCAAATACACCGCTTGATGAAGCGCTTTCGCTTTTTGAAGAAGGAATAGGTCTTATAAAGTATTCCAATAAAATGCTCGATGAAGCAGAACAAAAGGTAAAGGTTATAAGCGAGATATGAATATAAAAGAAGTAATAAAGGAAAACGCAACACTTGCGGATAATTATATTTCAAAGGCTCTGCCTGCAGCGGACGAAGATTTTAAGATAATTTTTGATGCTGTCAGATACAGCGCCGAAAGCGGCGGAAAACGTATCCGTCCTATGTTGACACTTGAATTTTGCCGTATGTGCGGAGGAGCCGATGAGGATGCGCTTCTGCTTGCAACAGCACTTGAGCTTATACACACATATTCACTTATCCATGATGATCTTCCTTGTATGGACAACGATGATTTAAGACGTGGTAAGCCCACAAATCACAAGGTATTCGGCGAAGACGTTGCAACACTTGCAGGTGATGCATTGTTGACTTACGCATTTGAGCTTATTGCCTCGTCAAATCTTTCCGATTCCGTAAAGATAAAGGCCATTAAAGCGCTTTCATATAATGCAGGTATTCACGGTATGATAGGCGGTCAGGTAATGGATATGCTCGGTGAAAAAACGCCCCTTACACCTGACGGGCTTTATAAAATGAACCGTCTTAAAACAGGTTGTCTTATAAAGTGTGCGTGTCTTTTCGGTCTTTATGCGGCTGAAAATACAACATCGGTCAAGGAATCACTTTATGCTGATGCTGAAAAATATGCAGACGGAATAGGTGTATCGTTCCAGATAACAGACGATATACTTGATGTGTGCGGAGATGAAAAACTTCTCGGCAAGCCTATCGGAAGTGACAGCGAAAACGGAAAAACAACGTTTACGACGATTCATACCGTTGATGAAGCAAGAGAAATTGCAAAAAAACTTACAAGTGATGCAAAGTCTGCTATCTCAGGATATGATAAATCAGAGCGTTTGATAGAGCTTGCAGATTTTCTTTTGTCAAGACAGTCTTAATTATAGCTTTATCTGATGCGAATTGATGTATATTTATTTAGTCATGGCTACTGCAAAAGCCGTGAAGAAGCAAGAAAACTGATTAAGTCAAATTACGTTAAATGCGGCGGCACAGTTATTGATAAGCCGTTTTATAATGTTACAGACGGAATAGAGCTTGAGGTTATAAATCCGTTCAAATATGTCAGCCGTGGCGGCGATAAGCTTGAAGCGGCACTTGAAAGCTTTAAAATCGATTTAAACGGCTGTGTATGTGCCGACATAGGCGCATCAACCGGCGGTTTTACGGATTGTTTACTGCAAAACGGTGCTGTAAGAGTATATGCAATAGACTCAGGCAAGGAACAGCTCGACAGCAAGCTTAAGTCTGATGCACGTGTAATCAGTATGGAAAACGTAAATGCACGGTATTTAAGATCTGATGATCTTCCTGAAACGTGTGACGTGTGTGTTATGGACGTTTCATTTATATCACAAACGCTTATACACCCATCCGTCAATGAGATTTTAAAGGATGGCGGATATTTTATTACACTTGTCAAGCCTCAATTTGAGGCAGGAAAGCAAAACATCCGTAAGGGTGGAATTGTTAAAGATGAAAAAGCACGTGAATTTGCAAAAGATAAGGTAATTTCTTCAGCACAGCTAAACAATTTAGAATTTATAGGCTGTATTACCTCACCGATAAAAGGCGGTGACGGTAACATTGAATATCTTGCGCTGTTTAAAAAAATAAATAAGGATCTGTAATTTATATGGAACAGGGAAATATCGTTAAAAAAAGACGGCATATGAAAATCCTGGAGTTAATATCGAGTCAGGATATCGAAACACAGGACGATCTTTCAGAGCTTTTACGTATTGCGGGATTTGAGGTAACTCAAGCAACGGTCTCACGTGATATAAGAGAGCTTAAGCTTACAAAATCAGCCGATGAAAATGGAATATACAAGTATACTATCTCACAAAGTGAGGACGATAAATCAATCGGGAAGTATGGATTTATATTAAGAGAAACGGTTGTAAGCTGCGAAAAAGCACATTCGCTTGTCGTTGTAAAGACTATTTCGGGTATGGCAAATGCTGCTTGTGCGGCAATTGACCATATGCAGTGGCCGCACGTTGTAGGTACTATTGCGGGAGATGATACAATATTTATAGCTGTAAAAGAGCCTGAGGACGTAAAAAACGTTGTTGAAGCATTGAACAGCATTTTGTCAAGAGCTTAAATCTATCAGGGGGTGACGGCTTGCTTGCCAATCTTCATATTGAAAACATAGCTGTTATCAAAAATCTTGATATTGATCTTAACAGCGGTTTTACGGTTTTCACCGGTGAAACGGGTGCAGGAAAATCGATAATAATAAATTCAATAAATTTGCTTTGCGGTGAAAAGGTGCAAAAGGATATGATACGAACCGGCGAGGACGAAGCCGCAGTATCTGCGCTTTTTCAAAATGTTCCCGAATATGCGGAAAATGTACTTTCAGAGTACGGATTACCGCTTTGCGACGGGGAAATATATATAACACGCAACATTAACAATGACGGCAAGACGACGGTAAAAATAAACGGAAAAACAGCTCCGCTTTATGTGCTTAAAGAAATATCGTCCGTTTTGCTGACACTTCACGGACAGCATTCTTCATACCGTTTGCTTGAACAAAAGAATTATCTTGAGTATCTTGACGGTTTTTCCGATTGCTCAAGGGAATACGATGATTACATACATTCTTATGAGGAATATAAAAAAGAACGTGCTGTGTTCAAAGCTCTTTCAAAGACTTCGAAAGAAAAAGGCGAGCGTGTTGAACTGCTCAAAATAAGAGTCAAGGAAATAGATGCCTTGAAATTAAAGCCCGGCGAAGAAGACGAGCTTACAGAACAGCGCACGAGAATTAAAAATATCGAGCATCTGACAAAGCATATAAAGCTTATTTCAAGGGCACTTTACAAAAATTCAAGCGGAATGTCTGCAAGTGATCTTATGAACAAAGCATCGGAAAGTTTTAGTGTGTTGGCTGACTTGACAGGAGATGAAAAGTATCAGGAAAATGCAAAAAAGCTTTCAGATTTCACATACGAAATCGAGGACATTGTCGAGGGTGCAAGAGCGCTTCTTGCAGGGATTGACGAAGATCCTAACGAAGCGCTTGACAGAATCGAGTCAAGACTTGATAAAATAGCATCCTTAAAGCGTAAATACGGTGTTGATGCCGATGAACTTATAAAACTGAAGGATGAGACACTATCCGAACTTTCAGAGCTTGATAACTCCGAAATTCTCATAAAAGAATCAAAAGAACGTCTTGTTCTTCTGTCTGAAAAATGCAAAAATAATGCCGCTATTCTTTCCCAAAAGCGCAAAGATGGTGCAAAATCATTGCAAAAGCTTATATGCGATGAGCTTGCAGAGCTTGATATGGGGCAGTTGAGATTTATAATATCCGTGGAAGATAAAAACGAATACGATGAAACGGGTGTTGATTCCGTAGATTTCTTGATTTCCACGAATAAAGGCGAGGATGCACGGCCTGTCAACAAAATCGCATCGGGCGGTGAGTTGTCACGTATAATGCTTGCAATGCGATCTGTTTTCAGACAGAAAAATAACATAGATACAATAATTTATGATGAGATCGATACAGGTATCTCAGGCGGTACTTGTGAAAAGATTGGAAGAAAACTGAAAAATTCTTCTTTGCAATGTCAAGTTATCTGTATAACGCACTCTGCACAAATTGCGGCTGTTGCTGATAATCATTACAGAATATATAAAGAAACAATAGACGAAAGAACAGAAACAAAAATAACCTTATTATCAAACGAAGAAAGGATAAAAGAGCTATCACGTATCATGGGCGGTGTAACAATATCAGAAAGTGTTTTGGCTGCCGCACGTGAGATGATAGAAAACGGTACGAAAAATGGGACTGTTACAGGAATTTAAAGACAGGGGCATGCTTGCTCAGATTACAAATGAGGAAGCAGTAAAAGAACTGTTTGAAAAGGAAAAAATTTCATTCTATATTGGCTTTGACCCCACAGCCGATTCGCTTCACATCGGTCACTTCATTCAGATGAAGATCATGGCTCACATGCAGCGTGCAGGTCACAGACCTGTTGTTATCTTCGGCGGCGGCACTGCAATGATCGGCGACCCATCGGGCAAAAACGATATGCGTAAGATGATGACAAGAGAAACGATACAGTATAACGTTGACCGTTTCAAGGAACAGATGGCAAAGTTTATCGATATTTCCGACGGAAAAGCGTTGTTCGTTGATAACGCTGATTGGTTGTTACAGCTCAACTACGTTGATTTTATCAGAGATATCGGTAAGCACTTCAACATCAACAGAATGCTTGCAGCTGAATGCTACAAGGCAAGACTTGAAAAGGGCGGTCTTACGTTCCTTGAATTCAACTATATGCTTATGCAGAGCTACGATTTTTACAAGCTGTACAAGGATTACGGCGTAAAGATGGAGCTTGGCGGTGATGACCAGTGGTCAAACATCATCGGCGGTGTTGAGCTTATCAGAAAGATGACAGGTGACGAGGTTTACGGCGTTACATTCAATCTTCTTACAAACAGTGAAGGTAAGAAGATGGGTAAGACGGAAAAGGGCGCTGTTTGGCTTGATGCTGAAAAAACGTCTCCTTATGAATTTTACCAGTACTGGAGAAATATTGGCGACGCTGATGTTATTAAGTGCATGAAGATGCTTACGTTTATGCCTCTTGAGGAAATTGCAGAGTATGAAAAGCTCGAAGGCAGTGATTTGAACCGTGCAAAGGAAAAGCTTGCGTATGAGCTTACGCTTATCATTCACGGCAAGGAAGAAGCTGATAAGGCTGATGCGGCGGCAAAGGCTTTGTTTGGCGGAAACGGCAATACGGAAAATATGCCCACTACAACGCTTGCTGATGCTGATTTCACAGATGGAGAGATAGCACTTCTGCAGATGCTTGTTATGTCCGGTATTGCAAAATCGAGAAACGATGCAAGAACACTTGTAACACAGGGAAGTGTTTCCGTTGGTGATGAAAAAATAACAGATCTCGGCAAAAAAGTTTCAAAGACAGATATCGGTGACGGCCTTATCGTAAGAAAAGGTAAGAAAGTATACCACAAGTTTATTTTAGGTTGATATGTTTGAAAATGTTATAAAGAACCTTGAGCGCAACAATATGAACGCACTTGCAGTTGAAACTGCAAGTGATGCGCTTGAGTATATAAGAAAAACGATTCCCGATGGCGCTACTGTATCAAACGGCGGCTCGGTGACCTTGTCTAAAATAGGGGCAATTGAGCTTCTCAGAAAAGGGAATTATAACTTCCTTGACAGAGGTGCTGAAGGACTTACACGTGATGAAATTGAAGAAATTTTCCGCAGGTCTTTCTTTGCTGATTATTATCTTATGAGCTCGAATGCTATTACCGAAGACGGTTTACTTTACAACGTTGACGGTAACAGTAACCGTGTGGCAGCTCTCGTCTACGGTCCTGAAAATGTAATAATTGTTGCGGGTAGAAATAAGATAGTAAAAAATATCGATGAAGCGATAAAGCGTGTCAAAACATTTGCCGCACCCAAGAACTGTGTCCGTCTTAATTGTACGACGTACTGTAATGCAAAAGGCGAATGTGTTTGTGCTGACAGTAACGACTTTGACGGATGTGATACAGACAGTCGAATATGCTGTAATTACGTTATATCCTCTAAACAAAGAAAAAAGGGAAGAATTACAGTAATTATAGTCAATGAAGATTTAGGTTATTAATATAAAATACCTTGCTAAGGCTCCTTCTCATAAGGAAGTTTGTACCTGTTTTGTAGGGACAGGCGTCCTCGACTGTCCGTTAGCGCAAAAATTTGATCCACAGAAAACAAATAATTAACCCCAACAGATTGCAAAGTCTGTCGGGGTTCGCTATTTCATAATTGTTTTTTTGAATGAATCATTATGACTTTAAAAAATATTGCACACAACAAATGCGGTGTTTTTAGAGGAGTGCAACTCATCAAGGGAAGCAAAATATGCACACTCCCACTCATCAGGTACACATCTTTGAGAAAGATTTTCTGTTCCTGAAATAGCCTGAATATACTGCTGAATCTTGCTATAATCAGGATTCTCTATCTTTGCACTAAGTTCCAAAATAGCACATTCATTATCTTTCCAATAAGGAATAAAATTTAAATTATCAGAAAGAAAAAGATAATTTGTCAACCCTGACACTCTTTCTTTTACAGTTTCTGTAATTCTACGGTTACAAATAATTCGGAGTGCGAATTGCATATAAAACATCTACCTCCTTCGTCAAATTATTATTTATCGTTCTGTTTTATCGCCAGTTTCGCCTTTGTATTACAAAGGATTCGGGCAAAGCCCATACCCCTAAAGATGCTCGAATGCGTCCAAAGGCTCCCTCCGGGAGGGAGCTGTCAGCGAAGCTGACTGAGGGAGAGTGCGTTACTAAGAATGCAGAG
>JAFXFN010000017.1 GCA_017520505.1 Clostridia bacterium | reverse complement strand
TTCACAACCTGCTACAAAGGAAAATGCACCATTTTCGCATTCGCAAAATCGCAAATTTTTTTCTGACCGTAGAAACGGCGAAACCCCCGATAAAATCGGGGGTTTCTTGGGCAATATCTTTTTCATTGCCCATCGATGGCGCAGAGGGAGGGATTCGAACCCTCGTGCTGTTTCCAGCAAACTGATTTCGAGTCAGCCCCGTTATGACCGCTTCGATACCTCTGCATATAAAGTTGTTTTTGAATTTTGCACGGCTTTTGCAAGGCCGATGTTAAAATGCGTTCACTCAAAATTCAAGAAAAATGAAGCATTTGCGAGATATTGCGAGAAAACGAGAGATTTTGCGTTCTCGTGAGTGATAAGCTCGGCTACCTTTCGAGTCAAGAGAATGAATTCTCTGTTACATTCCTTTTGAATACAAAATAACATTTCCTCAACTGACTTTAGCAGTATATCACACATTGGCGAAAAAATCAAGTATTATTTCGGATTATTTTTGATATTACCGAAAAATATTTTCAAAAATGAGTTATTAATATACCGCATAAGAGGAAAAATAAAATAATTGTTGACAGACACCGCAATTTATGATAAACTTATAAGAACCGGGTACAGTGCTTTTCGTGCTGTGCGCAGTTTTTATCTTTACAAGGTGGTATATGAGTAATCTTAAAAAACTCACCTTGCTTCACTCAAACGATCTGCACAGTGATTTTACGTGTGAAGTTGTTGAAGACAAGGTAATTGGAGGAATATCCTTTCTCTCCGGATATATAAATGAAACAAGGCAAAAGGAAGATAACGTAATCTATGCCGTTGCGGGCGATATGCTCCGCGGTTCTGTAATAGACAGCGAATACAAGGGACTTTCCACGATAGAAATAATGAATATGCTGTCCCCTGACGTTGCATGCGTGGGCAACCACGAATTTGACTACGGTGTTCCGCATTTGCTTTTCATTGAAAAAAGCGCCCGTTTTCCTATAATAAGCGCAAACATTTACGTCAAAAACACACGTGCGCATTTATTCAGATCTCATTTTGTCAAAAAGATAGACGGAATGAAGATACTTTTCATAGGTGTTGTCACACGTGATATTCTGAAAATGGACGAGGACGGAACTCCTGTCAAAAACTACGTTGACGTACACAATGCGGCAAAAGAAATAAACAAAATATGCAACAGATACAGAAACACCGAATTTGATCTGACCGTGCTTCTGACACATTTAGGCTTTGAAGAAGACAAGAAGCTGGCGAAGATGCTTGATATTGACAGCCACGTTGACATCATTATCGGCGGTCACAGCCACACGACCTTGTACGAGCCTTGCATTGTCAACGGAATACCGATAGTACAGGCTGCCTCCGGCGCTAACAAGCTTGGCAGATTCGATATCGTCATTGATACCGATCAGCACAAAATACACAGCTACGAATGGGAACTTATAGATATTTCCGAGGATAACTGTCCGCGTGACCGTTCGCTTGAGCGTGTAATTCAAAAATACAAGCACGTAACGGATCAGAAATACAGCAGATATTTAACAAGACTTGAACGGCAGATCACTCACCCAAGACGCGACTGTGAAACTGAGGTCGGAAAGCTGTTCTGTGACGTTATACGTGATTATTTCGGTCTTGACCTTGCGATAATTGCGTCGGGAAGCTTACGAAATGAAACGTTTGGCCCTATCGTTGAATACGGGGATCTTCTTGAAATGTACCCATTTGGGGATGAGCTTTACCGTATTACCATAAAAGGATGCCACATAAAGAAAATGATACATCACATATTCCGTCCCGAAGTGTTCGGCGGAGTACACACGGAATTTTATCAGTTCTCAAAAGGCATGGAGGTAATAGTTTCCGCATCGGAAAAGGCTGTCAAATCTATAAAATTCAACGGTGAAGAAATAGACGACGATACTGTTTTCAACGTCGGAATCCAAGGCTTCCATATGAAAAATATCGTGAAATGTCTCGGTCTTACAAAAGAAGACATCACCTCTGTCCGTCCGTTCCGTCTCATTGCGACGAAGGACAGCGATATAGTTGACGAATATCTTACTGAAACGGAATACATTGAAATACCGACTGATACAAGATGGATAACAGTTGACTGATCTTATTATAACATACCGATAAAGAGTAATTTATTTACCAAAGGAGAATTACAAAAATGAGTTTAAAAAAATTATTTCTGCTTTTGACGTCATCCGCACTTATTCTTTCGTGCGTATCGGGCTGTGCATCATCTGACAGCACAAGCACCGACACAGCAGAGCAGGAAACACAGACACAAGCCGCAGAATCAGAAAAGGCGGTGGAAACGGAAGCGCCCGAAACAGAAGCTGCCGACACTTCTTTGCCGAAGGACAAGGAATATTCCGTGCTTTTCATCGGCAACAGCTACACGTACTGCAACGATATGCCCGAGGTCATCTTCCAGTCGATATGCGATGCGGCAGGATACAACGTCAAGGTTGACAGCGTTACAAGAGGCGGATATTATCTTTTCCAATTTGCAAGTTCTACAGATGAATACGGAAGCATAGTTAAGGACAAATTATCCGCAAACGATTATGATTTTATCGTTTTGCAGGAGCAAAGCGGAAACCCCGCACACAATCCCAACAGCTTCTTTGACGGTGCTCGTGCCTTGGTAAGAAAAATTGAAAGATATACCGATGCACAAATAGTTTTCTATGAAACATGGGGATACAAAACGGGATATCATCTGCTTCCCACACACGGCGGTGATACAGCCACAATGGAAATGAAGAACCGTGCGGCTTACACAGCCATTGCAAAATCCCTCGGTGCTGACGTTGCGCTTGTCGGCGTTGCGTTCAAGGATGTATTTGAAAATTCAAATATTGAAATATACGACACAGACTTTTCGCATCCTTCCAAAAACGGAAGCGTGCTTGCAGCTTGCACCATATTCTCCACAATGTTCAAGTATGACATACGTGATCTTACATTCAATTCGGGTATTTCAAGAAGCGCCCTTTCAACGATCAAGGATGCCGCTTACAGAGCTGCATTTGAAGATCATCCCGTTGATAAAAGATTTCAAATTGAAATAGCAGACTGAAATGTGTAATTTTCTGAAAACAGCCGTAAAGGTTTTGAGAATAGCTATTATCGCCGTCATTTGTGCATCTGTTTTGCTCTTGTTGGCGATAATGGCGCTCGGCTTGAAGCTGTATGCCGTTATTGATCCTTCAATGGATGAATACCCGATAGGCTCTTTGATATACGTCAAGGAGGTTGACGTTGATTCGCTTAATGCGGGTGACGTCATAACCTTCAGGCTTTCGGATAATCTTGTTGTAACGCACAGAATACACGAAACGATACTTCACCCCGAAACAAACGAGCGTGTATTCATAACAAAGGGTGACAGCTCCGAAGAAGTCGATCCGGGACTTATATCCAAGGAATCCATTGTCGGCGTCCCCTCTGCGGTCATTCCAAAGCTCGGTGATGCAGTAACGTATATCAAATATCCGCCGGGCTCATATATAAGCATAACCGTCTGCATTATAATGGTATCGTTTGTATTTTTCTCTGACAATATCATTTCACTTATAGACAAAAAGAATAAAAAAGAACAGTAAGCACCGTTTGATACGGAGGAAAAATGGAAGCAAGACAATTTATTGATTTTTTGGGTAAGATAGAAAAGCTGAAATGCAACACACGTCATTCGTGGACAACAAGCGGAAAGCAAGAAAGTGTTGCGGAGCATTCGTGGCGGCTTTCTGTAATGGCGTTGCTTTGTGCTGACGAGTATCCTCATCTTGACATAAACAAGCTTATAAAAATGTGTCTTATACACGATTTCGGCGAGGCGATAACGGGCGATATACCGTCATTTTTAAAAACGGAAAAGGACGAAAGCAAGGAAGAAGATGCAATTAATTCCCTGCTTGCTATGCTTCCCGAAAAGACAGCTGTGGAATTATCCGCTTTGTTTACGGAAATGAATGAGATGAAAACAGACGAGGCTAAGCTTTTCAAGGCACTTGACAATATGGAGGCTGTTGTATCACACAACGAAGCAGATATTTCAACGTGGATACCGCTTGAATACACAGAAAATCTTATTTACGGTGAACAAAACTGCCAATGGTCAGAATGGACCAAAAATTTAAGGGCACAGCTCAAAAAAGATTCAGAAGAAAAAATAGCAAAAGAAAGTAAATAAAAATACAGGGCGACTCATCAAAGAAGCAATTTCTAAAATGAGCCTGCCCTTTTTACATAGGAAAACAGAGACGTCTTTTTTCAAAGAGTCTCTGTTTTATTTTTATGGGAATTAATTTATAAGATCTACAAGCATTTCAATATCGCTTTGCTCAAGAACTCCGTCAAGGTCGATGTCAGCTGCCATCGGATACCACGTTGAATCCATCTCAAGAAGTGCCTTTTTAGCAATAATAACGTCACGGCCGTTTATGATTTCGTCACCGTTGGTATCTCCTACTACAATAATCATTGCACGAGCCGCCTCAACGCCGTTTATCATTTTTCTTACAGTATCACCCGTACGTACAGTTGATGCGGCTTTGACGTTACCGCTCATATCATATACTACACACGTATCATTGAACTGAGTTACAAGATTTGATGCATAAGTACCCGAAGTAATACCGAGTACAAGCTTTTCGTTATCAACCTCCGATATTTTCAATCTTGATGTTGATTTCAGTGTTATATTCATATCAGCCGCTGAAAACAGCTGTGTTATCTTGAATTTCTGCGCCGCCGTTCCGTTTGATTCGTATATCTGAACGTTTGCACCTGCCGTAGTTGAGCCTCCTGTGACATCAAGAACCGCATAAGCCGAGCATTTCGGTCTTAATACGTAATATCCGTCAAGAGTTTTGTGGATAAAGAACTTTTGTGCATTACTGCCGTTAGAATCATATATCTGAACGTTTGCGCCTGATTGGTTTAAGCCGGCGTAAATATCAAGCACAGCGCCCGTATTAAGGTGAACTATCGTATAGCTTCCGTCGGCATTGCGTTTAAACCGCCACTGTTTCGTATTATCCGACGCTGAAGTTGTAGCAACATTTGTATTTTCAACACCGAGGGAAAGGTTTGCCGTTGTCATATCGATGGTTGCCACAAAATCGTCACCTAAATTCTCAATCGGTGCCGTTGCCCTGACCTCATTGTAGCCTATATTGAGAAAATGCTCCATTGCCGCTTCTCTATCCGATCCGAATGCGGCTTTAAGGTCATTGTTCTGATTAAGATAATAATCAATATCAAATGTTACGCTTGCGCGTCTTCCCTCTTTAATACCGTTCTGTATAAAGTGATTAAGAAGCGCTGTTTCGTTAAAACCTATAGCTGTCTGAAGGTCGGGGTAATTATCATAATAGTATTTACTGTTAAATACGTATGAGGGCATCTGCTGTTCATAAACAAGCGCTATACCGTTCCATACGTTACGCAAGGAACCGTCAGAATAACAAGCCCTTTCAACATAAGTATCATTTTCAAGTGTTACCATTGCCGTTGAGCCGCCGCCGTCAAGCATAAAGCACGTATCATATCCTACAGCTTGGCAGAACGAGGGTATCTGATTATAGCGAAGACCCGTACGCACACCGTGTGAATCAGCTGTTACCATAGCAAACATAATACTTCCGTCGCCCTTTACACCGATAAGGTTCGTCGGGTACTGAGTTGAGCTTGTAAGATTGTTATTGATACGGCCGTCCTTCATTACGAGTATCTGACCGCCTATTGCTTCCTCGCAGTTGCTCCATTTTTCGTTTGCCGCTGTGCCTGCGCTGCTGTCAGTCATATAAGTGGATACGGTTACAGTATGACCTACAGAAAATTTACCGCTGAGCTGAGATACCTTATTACCTCTTGCGTAAAGCACGATAACATCATCCGAAAGTGCCTGCCTTGACGTTGAGCCTGATGGGTAAATTCCGATGACAGTACCCGTAACAGTACCGTTATTCATAAACTTGTTTGAACCCGATACACGCACCGCAACCTCGTACGCTGAGGACGGAACGTAGTTTGACGTGCCTATTCTGTTATTGTATACGTACACAGCGTTATTTGCAGGTGCTCTGTTAACGCCGTTTGCCGAAACGGTAGTTCCCGTTGAAACGTTTTTGATAGTTGTTATTACCTTGGGCTTACCGATAACTATTTGTCTGTCAGTTGTAAATCCGAGTGTAAAATAGTCTGCGGAAAGCTCTTGTGTTGACATCTGGCTGCACCAGATCTCACCGTCAAGGAGCATAGAGCTGAATGAAACGTAGTAATTTGACGTTGAGGGAATACCGAGGTCGCCCTGCACAGTATTCATCCAGTCACCGTTAACAGCGGCAATTATCTTTTTATCGCCTTCGGAATATCCTTTTACAGTGCTTTCGATTGAGCCTCTGCTCGTAGAATACGTACCGATATTGAAAACTTCAAGGGATAGTGCAGGATTTTCAGCAAGATTAGCCTCAACGATATTAATGAGTCTGTTAGCGCCGTAGCCGCCGCTTGACCCGAGGTGAACTCTTGTATAATCAGCACCCGTGTCGATGCCGTTAACTTTAATATCGCTCGTGACGTTCGAATCCTGCCCTGCAAACGAATATGCATACGTTTCTCTTGTCATCAAATGTGCAAATGCACCTGCCGCAATTACACACGCTGTCAAGACCGCAGTGCATTTTTTAAACAAATTTTTCATAAGAACTCCTTGCTCGCTGTAGAAAAATAACACAATAACAGTACACTTTCATTTCTAAAAACGTCTGTTTACTATCCCATTGTACATATTTTTGTACGAATTGTCAAGTATAAAAGTGATTTTTTTGCATTTAATACTGCATAATTAACAAAAAATAACGTTTTAACTCTTGACATTAACATATAAAATAAGTAAAATAAGTATCAGACAAAAATCGGAGTATTATACTTATCGGAGTCTTTTAAGTTCAGAAACGAGGTAAAAAATATGAAAAAAATACTCAAAAGATGCACCGCAGCTTTGACAGCGGGTGTGCTCATCACAGGTGTCTTTGCGCATTTGATGACAAGAGAAACGTATGCATATTCGTTTACAGGTCAGGATTCAAACGTGACAACGGATATAAAAGTAAGCGGATTTGATACAGGTGTTGACTACACACGTGTACATCTCGGATCGGGCGGATCATCGGGATACGGTGCAAACAGAATTATCAATATTGTTGAGGGTAACTTTGCCAACAACCCGGGACTTTCCATTGAGGTAATGAACATCGGTACATACTCAACAAGCACAGGCTCTATCGTCAACGCAACAAAGAATTTTTCAGACGGCAACAAAACAATTCTTGCATCGGTAAACGGTGACTGGATGAGCAGTGTCCAAGATCTTGGTATTTCCGTACGTCAGAATTATTACGTATCGTTCAGCCCTATGGTGCTTGACGGCGAAATATGGTGCAGTCAGATGTCATCGCAGGAAAAAGCAAATGCCGATTATTACACGCTCGGTATGTCAGATGACAGACAGCTCGTTATCGGTAAGCCGAAGGTAAGAACGACAATAAAAAACACAACAACGGGCGTGTCCTTGCAGGCTGACGGCTTGAACCGTGCACCGGCCGACAATGCGCTTTATGTTTACAACAACAGACTCGGCACATCAAACTACATACCCACTTCATCTTACGAGGTTGCGGTGCGTGTAACGGGCTCAAACAAATTTATGAACAACGAAACAATAACAGGTACTGTTATCGGTCTTTATGCTTCGGGAACGAGCTCAAGACAGTCGCTTACAAATGATGTTATCGTGCTTTCGGCAAGAGGTACGAAAATGTCACAGCTCAACGGCAAATTCTCTATCGGTGACACAGTAACCGTCAAGTCTTACCTCACACAGACAAACGCAGGAAACGATGCAAACACTCTGTGGATGAACTGTGAAGAGGCTATCGGCGGACAGATACTCGTTATGAAGGACGGAAAGATAAACAACGATCTTACCGATACAACACAGTATCCTACAAACCTTGTCGGTGTAAAGGCTGACGGAAGTATTATGTTTGCTATGGTAACGTCTGACCATCACGGCTCACGTGAAGGCTTACGCTACGATCAGATCCCCGATTTCTGTCAGGACGTCGGATTTGACACGTGCTTTATGCTTGACGGCGGCGGTTCGACAACAATGGTAACGCTTGACGAAAACGAAAACTACGTTGAACGTGCTTGCTATTCTGACGGTGTTATCCGTAACCTATGGAACGCTGTAGCACTTGTTTACGAGCCCAAGCTTTCAACGGCAATATTCGATGTTGACTACTATTACAACAGCTATGCGGATCTGCGCAACGCCTTCGGCTATAACGAATCAGCACTCTTCAACCACTTCTTCGGAAACGGTATCAAAGAGGGCAGACGTGCAAGCGCAACATTTGACATAGGATATTACATTAACAACAACAGCGACATCAAAACAGCATTCGGCGATGATAAAATGGCGGCAATTCAGCATTTTATCAACGCAGGATATAAAGAGCCCCGTGCCGTTGCACCGTATGAGGACCTCGGTGCGGAGTTTAACGCGACGATCGATCTTGCCTCCGCTAACGTCTGTATCGGCACATCCGAAAGCAACGTAGTGGCAACAGATTCCGCAAGCGAATCGAAAATATGGAAATTCACACGTAATTCCGACGGAAGCTATACTATAACAAACAGCCTTACAAATAAGGTTATGAGCGTAAGCGGTTCGTCTTATGAATCGGGAACGAACGTCGTGCTCAGTGATTCCGACGGAAGCAACGGACAGAGATTCTACATTCACAAGACAATCGACGGAAATTATCTGCTCCGTGCAAAATGCTCGCCGATGTCGGTAGTGACCGTCAGCGGCACAACGATGCAAGCGGGAAGCAATATCGTATCATACACATCGAGCAGCTCCAATGCACAGGAATTTAAAATAAACGCTGTTTTATCCCCCGAGGATATGACGTTCAACGTAAAGGACGGCTCAAAGCTTTCCATCGAAGAAACAGCATCGGGACTTTACATTTTCGGAATAGACGCTGATGCGCTTCCTAAGGATATAATCGCAGACCTCGATAATAATTGCACAGTATATAAATCCTACGGCAGTGTAAACACGGGAAGAATCTGTACAGGTGATATAGTGATCAAGGTTATCAACGGCAAGGAAGCTGTACGCGCAACACTCGTTGTAACGGGTGATACAAACTGCGACGGTATAGTAAACGGTAAAGACCTTATTCAGGCAAAGAAAGCTCTTGAAGGACAGATAAACAAAGGCTATTCGATAGCGGCTGATATTGACCGTGACGGCACACTTGAAGAAAGTGATTTGAGCGAGCTTACATCACTCATAAAGTAAAATCAAAGGGAAGATGCGTGCATCTTCCCTTTATTTTTATATTTTAATTGTATCTCCGCAGCAGATATAGTGTATTCTCTCGCTTTTCGCTCTCATATATTCATACTGCGTTATGCCCGTACAATGGCAAGTATAATAAACTGTATTACCGCAAAGCAGCTTTTCAAGTGCTGTATCAAGTATTTTCGTGTCTTCTATCTTCGAAAAATGGAAGCCGCCGACAAAAACGTCGGGTGAAAACCACGAAACGATATCAACGACACCCTTATGAGAGCAACCGCTGATGAGCACTCGTTTTCCGTTTTCTTCTATCATAAGATACTGCTCGTGAATAAAATCATCGGAAACGAATTCACCGTCGCACCGTTTATTAAGACCAAAACTGCCCATATAATTCGGGCGTTTTTTATCATTGTGCGAATAAAGGCACATTCCACCGCCGAGATCTTTTTCACCGTCTGTAAACACAAGCCGTTCGCCGTCTTTAAGCAATATATCGAGCCCTATGTATTTTTCCTGTCCGTTATAATATTCTCCAAAGGCGTAACGGCTTATATATACAGGGGCTTTTTTGTTTATCTGCAAAAATTTTGAAAGCCCTCCGCCGTGGTCGTAATGGCCGTGGGAAAGCACGGCAATATCAACATCCTCAAGTCTTACTCCAAGCTTCTCGGCGTTTTCGCAAAAGGCATCTGTTTGCCCCATATCGAACAGTATTTTATGTTTTTCCGTTTCGATATACAGGCTCAAGCCGTGTTCTGCGCACAAGCGTTCATCAGCCGATGTGTTTTCTGTAATACATACGATCTTCATTTATTACATTCTTATAATAAGGTGATTTTTTTCGACATATACGATATGTTCAATTTCACAAAGGCTTTCAAGCTTGAAATCATATCCGCTTTTGACCGTAATAACTATACCGAGGTTTCCGCCGTAATTGCTTTTTGGGGGTACTACCTTCGAGGTCATCTTTTCACCAAACCTTTCAGTGAGTGTATTTACAATATCATTCAGCATATACATATTGTCTATTTCTATGTATACGGTTTCGTATCTTCTCTTTGCTCTTTCAAATTTCGAAAACAGCATAGTGGAAATGAGAAGGCATACAGTAGCAATTCCCGCACCTGTGTAAAATCCGTATCCTATCGCAATACCTATAATACTCGTTGTCCAGACACCTGCGGCTGTTGTAAGACCTACGATAACGTTGTTGTCACGCAAAATTATCATACCCGCACCCAAAAAGCCGATGCCCGAAATGACCTGTGCCGAAAGACGAAGAACGTCACCCGTACCGCCGAGATACTTGTTTACATATATACTTATAAGGGACGTAAGTGCCGCACCGATACACACAAGTATATGCGTTCGCATACCTGCGGCACGGCCGTGCCGTTCCCTTTCAATTCCTATAAATCCGCCGAGGATGACCGAAAGCGCAAGCTTTATGGCTACCTCTATTAAAAATGCTTTGTCCATCAACAAATTCTCCGTTCAAAAGTATGTGTACTATTTATTATATCATACATTTTGATTTTTGTCAATAATTTTAAAACGGAGAAACTCTTGCTCGAATTTCTCCGTTTATTTTACTTGTTTTTGGCTTTATTAAGAAACGCTCTGAGATTCGGAGATTTGGGATTTAAGAATAACTCCTCTGCCGTTCCCTCTTCTTCTATCACACCGTTTGCCATGAAAATGACCTTGTCGGCAACACCTCTTGCAAATTCCATTTCGTGTGTTACAACGACCATTGTCGTGTCCTTTGATTTTAAGCCTCTTATAACATTCAGCACTTCTCCGGTAAGCTCGGGGTCAAGGGCTGATGTCGGTTCATCAAAGCACAGAATATCGGGTGTCATCGCAAGCGCACGGGCAATTGCCACACGCTGGCACTGACCGCCTGACAGCTCACACGGGTAAGAATCACGTTTTTCGGAAAGCCCTACACGCTCAAGAAGCGCAAGCGCATCGGATTCTATTTGTGACATTCTTTCTGCCTTATAATCAATAGCCGCCTTTCCTTTAAGCCCCTTTGACTTTATTTCATCCTTCAAAGCTAAAGTTGGCGCAAGCGTTATATTATGAAAAGCCGTATACTGCGGGAACAAATTGAATGACTGAAATACAAGGCCGAAATGGAGTCTGTTTGCTCTTATTTCGCTGTCAGTCATTTTTTTGTGCTCTGCACCGTCTATAAGCAATTTTCCGTCAACGGTTATTGTTCCGCCGTCGGGTGTTTCGAGAAAATTCAGACAGCGCAACAGCGTTGTTTTTCCGCTTCCCGATGAGCCGATTATCGCAAGCACCTGACCCTTTTCAAGTGTAAAGGAAATGTTTTTAAGCACCTGAACGCTGCCGAAGCTTTTAATTATACCGTCAACCTTTAAAATACTTTCAGCCATTTTCCTCACCCCTTATAATAATCAAGCTTCTTTTCGATATATCCGAACAAAAGCGTAAGAACACCGACGAATACGAGGAAGAATACAGCCGTGTAGAACAGGGGCCATATAAGTCCCTTTGACGTATATCTTTCCGCCGCCATAATGATTTCGGAATATGCAATAACACGTGCAAGTGACGTATCCTTGACAAGTGTTATTATTTCATTGCCCATCGGAGGAACGATGCGCTTGACGACCTGGAACAGCACTATTCTTGTGAATATCTGTCTTTTCGTCATACCGAGGACCTGTCCTGCCTCATACTGTCCCTTGGGTATGGATTCTATACCGCCTCTGTAGATTTCAGAAAAATAAGCCGCATAGTTTATGATAAATGCGATAAGCACTGCAGTAATACGGCTGCTCATAGGTGTGTTGAACACAAGCCCCGGCACGTACATTACAACAAAAAGCTGTAATACAAGCGGTGTACCTCTTATTACCCAGACAAATGTTTTTGTCAGATATTTAAGCGGTACGAATTTAGACATAGAACCGAATGTTATAATAAGCCCCAAAGGAATTGCACCCAGAAGCGTGAGCAAAAAGATTAAGCCGTTCTGAGCAAAATTTTGAAGCAGATCGAGCGTGATCTCTCCAAATGACATAGATTAAACGCACCTTTCCCAAATAATATTACAAATTGCCGCAACAAACAGTTGCGGCAATTGTAGTGTTTAAATCACCTATTGATTATTCGCCTTTGATAAGCTGACCTTCGAGCTTATACTTCTTTGCAATAGCATCAATTGTGCCATCCTTCATAAGCTTGTCGATAGCATCATTGAACTTCTTGATAGTGTCTGTATCAGCTTTTCTGAATGCGATGCCGTAGTTTTCAACAGCAAATTCGTAAGCTTCAACAACAACGAGATCTTCGAAGTCTGTGCCTTCGCCGATCATACCGATGGATGTTACAAAGTCAACAACACAACCGTCGGATGTGCCTGATTTTACTTCCATAATAGCCTTTGCCATTGTGTCAACTGCTGTGTACTGCACCTCAGCATCTGCAAAAACCTTTTCAGCGGCGATCTTATCTGCTTCGTTACCGATTATCGTTGTTTCGCCTGCAGATTCCTTTTCAGCGCAAAGCTTTGCACCCTTGAGGCCTTCAGCTGTGCTGAACTTTGCAAGGTTTTCAGCCTTAACAACAAGCACCTGCTTGTTTTCCATGTAGGGGTTTGAAATACCCATGTTTGCCTTACGGTCTTCTGTAATCGTCATACCGTTCCAGATGCAGTCGATGTTGCCTGCGTTAAGCTCTGTTTCCTTAGCGCTCCAGTTGATCTCCTGGAATTTAGGTGTAAGACCGAGCTCCTTACAAACTGCTTCAGCAAACTCTGTTTCAAAGCCAACGAGCTTGTTTGCGTCATCAAAATAGTTCATCGGTTTAAAGTATGTAATACCGATAACGAATTCTTCACTCTTTCCGCATGCGCAGAAGATTCCGAGGCAGAGTGCAACTGCCATGATAAGTGCTGTGATTCTTTTCATTGTTTTATACCTTTCAATAATATTATTTTCGGCATAAGCCGATAAAGCTTTTACAGTATACACCATATTTTTCAATTTGTCAAGATATCAATTTAACAAATTAAAGTGTTAACAGAATATTTTAATTTGTTTGCAATAATAAAGTATAAGAAATATAATAAAAGTAGATATTTTTATTGACAAGTATTCTTAATCGTGGTAAAATATCCCCAAATACATACGGAGAACAGTTATGAACATTCACGAATATACACGTCTTGATAAAAGTGAAAAGCCGCTTGATAACATCGTATCAGACGGCGGTATGTGCTCTGTTTTCAGAAGCATCTGCTGTATCGGCGACAGCCTTTCTTCAGGCGAATTTGAATTACCGCTTGATGAGGGTAAAACGGGTTACTATGATTTTTTTGATTACTCCTGGGGACAGTATCTTGCACGCATAGCAGGTGTAAAATTACATAATTTTTCAAGAGGCGGAATGACGGCAAAGGAATATATGGAAAGCTTTGCTGAGAATAAAGGCTTCTGGAGCGAAGACTTGCTTGCGCAGGCTTATATAATTGCTCTCGGTGTCAATGATATTTACGGTTTAAAAATGGATATCGGCACAAAGAACGACGTATGTCTTGAAAATTTCGAAAATAACAAAGACACTGTAGCCGGCTGGTACGCAAGAATAATTCAAAAAATCAAAAAAATGCAGCCGAAGGCAAAATTTTTCTTGGTATCAATGCCGAGAGAATCGGAAAACGATGAACCGGAAAAAACTGCCTTTGCGAATCTGCTTTACGATTTTGCCAAAACGTTTGATAACACGTACGTTATCGACTTATATAAATATGCCCCCGTATACGACGAGGACTTCAAGGAAAGATTTTTCCTCGGCGGTCATATGACCCCCGCAGGATACATATACACAGCAAAAATAATAGGAAGCTATATCGATTATATCGTAAGACACGATTATAACAGCTTTAAATATATCGCATTTACAGATAAAAAGGAAGATTATGAAAAATACAGAGTCTGGTAAAATATTCGACGTAGACGGTTTCTTTGCAAGCGTTATAAACAGAGATCCGAATTTAAGAAGAATTCCCGAATATGATGCCGTAGGCGAATTTGAGGGAATACAAGCCGTCACATTTGATTCTATTGAATATAACGGCAAGAAAACAAAGGTTTTTGCATATATGGCATTTCCCGACGGTGCTGACGAAAGCACCCCCGGCATCGTGCTTATACACGGCGGGGGCGGCCACGCATTTTTGCCGTGGGTAAAGATGTGGCGTGACAGGGGATATTCGGTAATCGCTCCCGACACGGTCGGTAATATGCCCATAGACATCAACGCAGGCTGTACCGAATCAAACGGAGATTGGGCAAGAAAGCTTCACGGTGTGTTTGAAGAAGACGGTTATATACCGTCACCCGACAATGACGGAATGTCAACCTACAATCTCGATGTTGACCGCAGATGGCTTACACACATAACATCACATTGTATTCTGTCGTTCACAGCACTTGCACAAAGCGGTTATGCGGATAAAAACAAAATAGGAATCACGGGAATATCGTGGGGCGGTGTTGCCGTTTCGTACTATCTCGGATTTGACAGCCGTCCTGCATTTGCAATACCGATATACGGTTCGGGCTATCTTAACGAATCGCTTGCGTGGATGGGCGAACGCTTCAGCCATCCCGAAACGCTGAAATATTTCCGTGCAGAGGACAGATTTGCAAAGGTGAAGATGCCTGTGATGTGGCTTTGCTGGAATGATGACTTTTGCTTTTCGATAAATTCAAATTCAAAAAGCTATCTTGACACAGCTCCGAACAATCCTCTGACAACTCTTTCGATAGTTGACTGTATGTGCCACTCGCACAACTTTGCGTGGATACGTCCGGAAAGCGAGGCGTTTGCAAACAGCATTGTAAAGGGTGGCGATGCGCTTCAGTCATTCACTTCCCTGCCAAACGGAAAAAGTCCCGTATGCACTTATGCATACAGCAAAGAGGTCGCCGCAAGGCTTTACTACATAACGGACGAGCTTGAATATTCAATGCACGAAAAGCACGGAATGAACAACACGTTTTTAAATCCCGTATGGCAAAGCGTGCCGCTGAATGCCGAAAACGGCACAATTACAGGAGATATTCCGTGCGATGCGTGCGGTTATTATATTGAAATTAAAAACGAAGACGGTGTTATAATAACAACGCCGTATATAAAAACAGAAAGGTGAGAAAAAATGCTTACTGATATTGAAATTGCCCGGAACACAAAAATGAAGCCCATATCGGAAATTGCTTCAACCCTCGGTGTAACTGACGAGGAGCTTATACCCTACGGCAGATACAAGGCAAAGATCGACGACGGATTTGAAAAAAGAATGGCGGATAAGCCCGACGGCAAGCTCATTCTTGTAACAGCGATAAACCCCACCCCCGCAGGCGAGGGTAAAACCACCACAACGATAGGTCTCGGTCAGGCTATGGCGAAGATAGGCAAAAGCGCAATAATTGCTTTGCGTGAGCCGTCACTCGGTCCCGTATTCGGTGTCAAGGGAGGAGCTGCGGGAGGCGGTTACTCTCAGGTACTTCCTATGGAGGACATCAACCTGCATTTCACAGGCGACTTTCACGCAATAACGTCAGCAAACAATCTCCTTTCTGCGATGATAGACAACCATATTCAGCAAGGAAATGTTCTCGGAATCGACCAGCGCCGTATACTTTTCCAAAGAGTTCTCGATATGAACGACAGAGCGCTCCGCAACGTCATCATCGGTCTCGGTGCAAAGGCTGACGGTGTGCCAAGACAAGACAAATTCAGCATAACCGTCGCAAGTGAAGTTATGGCAATCCTCTGCCTTGCTTCGTCTATCAAAGACCTCAAAGAAAGACTCGGCAACATTCTCGTTGCATACACGTATTCGGGTGAGCCCGTTTATGCAAAGGACGTAGGCGCACACGGTGCTATGGCGGCACTTCTCAAAGATGCGCTCAAGCCTAACCTTGTACAGACGACCGAAAACACACCTGCAATCATTCACGGCGGACCTTTTGCGAATATTGCGCACGGCTGTAACTCTGTAAGAGCTACGAAGCTTGCGCTCAAGCTTGCCGATTACGCAATTACCGAAGCAGGCTTCGGTGCTGACCTCGGTGCCGAAAAGTTCCTTGACATTAAGTGCCGTGCGGCAGGTCTTGCGCCCTCTTGCGTTGTGCTTGTCGCAACCGTGAGAGCGCTTAAATACAACGGCGGCGTTGCAAAGGCTGACCTTAAAGAAGAAAATCTCGAAGCGCTTGCAAAGGGTGCTTGCAACCTTGAAGCGCACATAGACAACCTTGCAAAATTCGGTATTCCAGTGGTCGTTGCTATCAACCGCTTTGCAACTGATACGTCACGTGAGCTTGAATTTATTGAGCAGATATGCCGTGAGCGCGGTGCATCGTTTGCATTGTCCGAAGTCTTTGCAAACGGCGGTGACGGCGGAGTAGAGCTTGCAAACGAGGTTGTAAAGGCGTGCGAAAAGCCCTCATCATTCAAGTATCTTTATCCCGATGAAATGTCGATAAAAGAGAAAATTGAAACCGTTGCACGTGAAATTTACGGCGCTGACAGCGTAAAATTCGATGATAAAGCACTCAAAAACATCGACAGCATAATGAAGGTAAATCCCGAATTCGGCAAGTTCCCGATATGCGTTGCAAAAACGCAGTATTCCCTTTCGGATAATCCCAAGCTTTTGGGCAGACCCACAGGCTTTGACCTTACGGTAAGAGAAGTAAAGGTATCGGCAGGTGCAGGCTTCATCGTTGTGCTTACAGGTGAAATAATGACGATGCCGGGACTTCCCAAGGAGCCTGCGGCACTGAAAATAGACGTTGATGAAAACGGCAATATCACAGGTCTGTTCTGATGAAAAAGGTATTTATTTCAAATTCGCCCGAGGAAACCGAAAAGCTCGGACAAAAGTTTGCCGAAACTCTTTCGGGAGATGAATTTATTGCAATGTACGGCAATCTGGGTGCCGGAAAAACGGCTTTTGTACGTGGTATGGCATCGTATATATGTCCCGACTGCGGTGTAAGCAGTCCGTCATACACGCTGATAAATGAGTATGTGGGCGGCAAGTTCCCTCTTTACCACTTTGACGTTTACAGAATAACTGACGACGACGAGCTTTATTCAACAGGATTTTACGATTACCCCGGAACGGGTGTGTGCGTGTGCGAATGGAGCGAAAATATCCCCTATGCAATTCCCGACGGAGCGTATAAAGTCACGATCGAGTACACTGACGAAACGAAAAGAACCATAACCATTGAAAGGCAGGATTGATTTTGCTTATACTTTCACTTGACACAACAGCAGTAACGGCAACGGCTTGCCTTTGCGACGGAGAAAAACGGCTTGGAGAATACACAGTCACAACGACGCTTCACCACAGCGAAACGATGTTACCTATGATAGAGCATCTTTTGTCATCCTGCGGCAAGAGTGCACGTGACGTTGAGCTGTTTGCAGCCGCCGCAGGCCCCGGCTCATTCACGGGCGTGCGCATAGGTGCGGCGGTGCTTTTAGGACTTGCTTTCGGGCGAAACGTGCCGTGTGTGGGTGTTTCATCCCTCGAATCGCTTTCATACAATATGAAAGGCTTTATGGGTGATTTTATCGTGTGTCCCGTTATGGATGCAAGACGAAATCAGCTTTACAATGCTATTTTCCGCCACACCGACGGAAAAATAACAAGGCTCTGCGACGACCGTGTTATTATGCCGGACGAGCTTGCACGTGAGCTTGAAAATTATGACATTCCCGTATATTTTGTCGGCGACGGCAAGCACATTATTAAAAATGATTTTGAAAAAGGTCTTTTTCCGCCTGAACAAATTGCGCTTCAAAGTGCGTATTCATCAGCGCAGGTAGCACGTTTAATATATGAAAATACAGAGGATAAGACAGTTTTTTCAGACAGAACTTTCAAGCCGACATATCTGCGTTCATCACAAGCAGAACGCAACCTTAAAAAAATCGATTAAAATTAAACACATAAAGGAGTTAAAATTATGAGCAACAAAATTGCACTCGCTTGCGACCACGGCGGTTACGAGCTTAAAGAAGCAACAAAGAAGTATCTTGAATCAAAGGGTATTGAGTACGTCGATTTCGGATGTAACGGCGAAAGCGTAAACTATCCCGAATATGCGCACAAGCTTTGTGTAAGCATTCAGGACGGTACTTGCTACCGCGGTATCCTTTTCTGCGGTACGGGTATCGGTATCAGCATTGCGGCTAACAAGCACAAGGGTATCCGTGCGGCTTGCTGTTCTGACACGTTCTCCGCAAGAATGACAAGAATGCACAATGATGCAAACGTGCTTTGCATGGGCGGCAGAGTTGTCGGCCCAGGTCTTGCGCTTGATATGGTTGAGCTTTTCCTCAACACAGAGTTTGAGGGCGGCAGACACCAGACACGTGTTGATATGATAACTGCACTTGAGAATGACTAAAAGAATACTATCAGTCGATCTCGGAGACAGGCGCACAGGTCTTGCCGTAAGTGACGAGACCTGTACACTTGCTTCGGGAATCGGTTGTATCAAAGAGGATTACATCGTTTACATTGCCGATGAGGTAGCAAAAAAGGCTGCCGAATACGATGTACGCTTGATCGTAGTCGGCAACCCTATAAATATGAACGGCACAAGAGGCCCGAGAAGCGAAAAAGCACAAGGCTTCGTGTCGCTTCTTTCAGAAAAGACGGACATTCCTGCCGTACTTTTCGACGAAAGACTTACCACCGTGTCTGCGCATCAGTATATGAATATGACGAACACAAGAGGTAAGAAGCGTAAAGAAACGGTTGATACCCTTTCCGCACAGATAATTTTACAAAATTATCTTGATTATCTGAAAAATCATCCCTCGGAGAATTAATCTTTCTTCTCTTCGGGGGATTTTTCGGCAACATTTGCCGCAGGTGCAGGCTTTTCATCTCTCGGAGGCTGACCTACAACGTTTACATGTCTGCCGTAAACACCGGGGAACGAATCCTCGATTATCTGTGCACCCGCATATTCCTGATAGAATTTAACAGCGGATTTTGCAGCCCAGCCGATAATTGCGTAGCCGTAGCCCATTTCCTTCATTGAGTTGAAGCATTTTACCATAAGCACACGGCCGATGCCCTTGCGTCTGTATTCGGGGTCAACACCCGTGGGACCGAAAAAGCCTCTTGCGGTAGCATCGTATGCGGCAAATCCGATGACCTTTTTATCCTTTACGGCAATATAAATCGTGTGGGGGTTATTTGCAAACGCCGCCTCACATTCACTTCCCCAACCCTCGGAAAAGGTCTTGATAAACGGAATTACTCTGTGTTTATCGGGAGAAAGCGCCTTTACAATATGTATACCCTCGGCTTTAAGTGCGGCTTCAACCTCAGGACAGTCCTCTACATTGTAGAGCTTTACAAGCATATCCGACATAATATTTATCCTTTCAAAATACATTTTTATAATTCTACCATATTTTTTCAGTTATTTCAACACATTTTTAAAAAGAAGGTGCAATTTGGATACTTTTTCTGCAAAACAGCTTATAATAATCGGATTTGATAAATACTATGCAAGAATGCTGGAGCTTGAGGGGCTTGACATAGGTCTGCCAAGCGTAAAATTCGACACACAAATTAATATTGACGAAATAAAAAGTTCCGTAACAAACACAAATGAATGTTTTGCAATTATCAATTCGGACGTTATAAAGGATGTCGGCGAGCTTTTAACACTTATCCGATTTTTAAATTCAGAGTGTGAGCGCACAGCAGTTATTTCCGACCGCCGCATCTCTATCGATGTAAGCGGTTATATTTCAGAAAATCCGATAACACTCTGCCATTTAAAGCGTCCCGTTCTGATTACGGAGCTTTTATCATTTTTACATAAAGAAAATGAAATAATAAGAACGCATCACAGCGAGGCGATAAGTATAAAAATATCACCCGATACACAAAGCGCAAGCTTTTCGGGCAACGTGATATATTTTACAAACAAAGAATTTGATATACTCAAGCTGCTTTTAAACGCACAAGGCGCACCCGTATCAAGAAAAGAGATCTTCAATTCTGTTTGGAAAAACGAGGGTGAGGATTCCAACATAGCAGACGTATATATAAGGTATATAAGAAAGAAATTCAAAAAGTTTTTTGATTTTGACGTGATAAAAACAGTCCGAGGTATCGGTTATTCTGTAAATACCGATATAATTTGGAAAATATAATTTTTAAAGTTCTGCGCCCTCGCCTGCCCCCACGGTTTGCAGGCGTAACAGTAGTTCGCCGCAAACCGCCACAGGCGAAAGGGCGCACCGCTTTGCGGTATATTTATGTATCTTCAAAACTAACGGTAATATTGAATAGCCTTCCCCGGTGGGAAAGGGGGGACCGCTGCGGGGTTCCCCGAAACGAATAAAATGAGTTTTGGGGGTTCTCGCGATAGCGGTGGATGAGGTGTTTGAAATTAGCGAAAAGGACTCCTCATCCGTCAGCCTTCGGCTGCCACCTTCTCCCACAGGAGAAGGCTTTTTGATGCGCAGGAAAAGATAAAACCCGACAGACGTCGGGTTTTATTTTTATTTTACGTTTGCTCTTAAATAACTGTTGATAAACATATCGATGTCGCCATCCATAACAGCCTGTATATTTCCGTTTTCACAGCCTGTACGTGTATCCTTTACAAGTGTGTACGGCATAAATACGTAAGAACGTATCTGGCTTCCCCACTCGATGTTTGTTTTTTCGCCCTTGATGTCCTCAATTTTTTCAAGATTTTCTCTTATCTTTATTTCGACAAGCTTACTCTTGAGCATCTTAAGTGCCGTTTCCTTGTTCTGAAGCTGGCTTCTTTCCGTCTGACAGCCGACAACGATGCCTGTGGGCTTATGAACGATTCTGATTGCAGAGTCCGTCTTGTTGATGTGCTGACCGCCCGCACCGCTTGAACGGTGTGCTGTGATCTCAATATCCTCATCACGTATTTCAACGTCGTTCGAGTCATCAAGCTCAGGCGTTACCTCAACGGAAGCAAATGATGTGTGACGTCTTCCCGAGGAGTCAAAAGGAGATACTCTTACAAGTCTGTGAACGCCCGATTCACTCTTCATATAGCCGTATGCGTTCATACCCTCGATGAGGATCGTCGCACTCTTTATACCTGCTTCTTCGCCGTCAAGCCAGTCAATAAGCTTTACCTTGAAGCCGTTTTTCTCGCCCCAGCGTGTGTACATTCTGTAAAGCATAAGCGCCCAGTCCTGCGCCTCAGTGCCGCCGGCCCCCGGATGGAAGGAAAGAATTGCATTGTTCTTGTCATACTCACCCGACAGGAGTATGTCGATATTCATTTTTTCAATTTCCTTTTCGATCCTTTCGACCTCAGCGAGGATATCTTCAAGCGAGCTTTCGTCGTTTTCTTCAAGTGACAGCTCACAAAGCGTATACGTGTCCTCAATAGCGGCAACGAGTGCTTCGTGCTGTTCTATCTTATATTTTTTCTGCTTTATTTCCTGGAGTATCTTTCCCGAGGTTGCCTGATCGTTCCAGAAATTCTGGTCATGTGTTCTTTCTTCAAGCTCCTCAACAGACGCACGAAGCTCGTCAAGGCGCATGGAAATACCAAGCTCCTTCGCATCGTTTCTTAAAGCGGCGAGTTTAAGTCTTGCTTCATCAAGTTGAATGATCATATCTATACCTATCCATAATAAAATTTAACAATATTCTTGCTGATTATATCACATATTATTGAAAATGTCTATACAGTTATATAAATATTTACAAAAATGATTTTTTCCTTTTACGTTGTAAATTCAAAATTTATATTGACTTTTTACAGTTTAAATGTTATAATACAGTAGTCGAATTGCACCCACAGGGTAAAATTCCAAAAAAAACTTTAAAGGAGTGCTTGAATGAAAGCGAAGAAATTATTTTCAGTTCTTCTTGCAGCTTTGATGGTTTCCTTATGCTTCACCGCTTGCGGCGGAGATGACGAAACAACAACTGCAACGAACACACCCGCAGACACAGCGGTCGTCGATTCATACTTTGTACCCGATACAAAGCTCGACGGTGAATTCACCGTTTTGACAAACACGGATGACGCCGAATGGACAAACAACAACTTCTTTGTTGAAGAAGACAGCGATGACCCCGTAAATTCCGCAATTTACAGACGTCAGAAGCTCATTGAAGAAACCTTCGGTATCAAATTCAAGGTTATCGAGGGTGTTACAAGAGGTTCTATAAATGACTATGTTTCCACTTCTGTTAAGTCGGGAACAAAGGATTATGACCTTGTTGTAAACTCCATCAACCACATGTATACACTCGCACAGAGCGACTGTCTTACACCTATTGATGAGATCACTCACCTTGATACATCTATTGACTCATGGGATCAGTCAATGCTTGCTCAGACATCCATTGCAGGTACAAACTACTTTGCAACAGGTGATATTACAGTAGTTGACAACGATGCTACATGGGTAATGATGTTCAACAAGAACCTCGCTAAGAGCGTAGGTATTGGCGAAGGCGACCTCAAGAGCATTTACGACCTTGTAAAGGACAACGAATGGACACTTGACAAGCTCCTTGAATACTGCAAGCTCTTTACATACCAGGATCTTGACCAGTCAGGTACAACAACTCACCTTGACCAGTTCCCCATTGCAACGACTATCGACTTCATCACAGGTCTTTACTACGGTACAAACAGCCGTATCATCCACAAGGATGCCGCTGATATTCCTTACCTCAAGGAACTCGACGACACAACTGTAAAGCTTGTTGAAAAGGTTGCTGAAATTTACACAGCATCCAACCAGTACACATTTGACTGCCACGACTATAGTTCTGTCAACCCTGCTGTTCACCTTCTTTCTCAGCAAATGTTCGAAGAAGACAGAGCTCTCTTCTACTCCGAGGTAATGCAGTGCGTAACACGTCTTCGTGATATGGATACAGACTTCGGTATCATTCCTGTTCCTAAGGCTAACCAGAACCAGGCTAATTACACAACACACTCCGTTTCTATCGTTACAATGGTTGCAGGTGTTCCGAAGGATATTTCCTACGATGAAGAAAGACTTGCACGTTCAGGTATGATCATGCAGGCACTTGCCGTTGAAGGTAAGAACATTCTTACACCTGCTTACTACGAAGCATCCCTTATCGGTAAGGGTACACGTGATGAGGAATCCGCTGATATGCTTCCTATCATCTTCGCTAACCGCGTTGTTGACCTTGGTTCTATCGTTGATGATGACAACATAACATCTATTTCAAATTCACTTATCGATGCTATTAAGAGCAATTCAACAAACAAGCTCGCATCACTCTTTGTAAGAAACAAGTCAAAGGTAAATGCAGCTCTTACAGACCTTGTTGAAAAGTTCACAGAAGTTGAATAATTAATTAAAGACAGCGTGTAAAAACGCTGTCTTTATTATTAAGGATGCAAATATGGAATACAAGATCGTTATGGCAAAAGAATCTGACAAAGCCGAAATATTATCTCTTTACAAATCACAGATAGGCAGAAAATACTGTCCGTGGAGCGATGACTATCCGTCGGCTGAAACGATAGATACCGACATCTCACGAAATGCGCTATTCGTTATGAAGTCGGGTGGAAAAATAATATCGTCAATTTCCATTGAGGAGGATGAGTCGGTTGATGCCCTGCCTTTCTGGAGTCGTAACATTGAGCCTGCAGGTGAGCTTGCAAGGCTCGCCGTGAAACCCAACGAACAAAACAAGGGCATCGGACGAATTATGCTTCGTTTCGGTATGGAAGAACTGAAAAGGCGTGATTTTAAAGGTATTCGCTTTTTAGTGGAAAAGCATAACAAAAAGGCAATTTCGTGTTATGCCGACTTTGATTTTTCAGTTGTCGGAGAATGCCATATGTACGAGCAGGATTTTTTATGCTATGAAAAAGAGCTGTAATTTAACTTTTACAGCCACGAAAAAGCAGTCGGAGTGTGCCTTCCGTAAAGAAGTATTTACACACTAAAAAAGGAGTACGGACATTTGGCGTGATACTCTTAACGGAGAATTCGTAAGCACAAAATTTCGGCAGAGAACTTGTTTTCTCTGCTAATTTGTGGTATAACGAGGCCAACGAAAAGCCTCCCTCCGAGATGGAGGTGGCACGGCGTAGCCGTGACGGAATGAGCCTTCGTGACTTTAGGGTTGTAGTGTCTTCCTTGTTACGCACTCTCCCTCAGTCAGCTTCGCTGACAGC
>JAFXFN010000016.1 GCA_017520505.1 Clostridia bacterium | reverse complement strand
GAATTGTCGAGATTCTTTGCATCATATTTCTAAGCTTTTCGCTTTATACTTCGCTTTATCTTATCTCGTCTGTTATTCAATTTTCAAGGACCAAGTCCGTCGCTCTCTCTCGGCGACTTGTATATATTACCACATCTCTTTGCATTTGTCAACCCCTTTTTTCATTTTTTTTCAAAAAATTTTTCAGGGTGATTTTTGGTACTATATATTGTGTTTAAATAAGATATATACACAAGTTATAGCATATTTAGGTGTAGTATTTTATATCTTTAATTGAAAAACGTCAAAATAATTTGATTTTCCTCAAATTATTATTGCAATTCAAATTCTTTTTTTATGAGTTTTATCATTATTGACATATTAAGACTCATAGCATCTATGGGATATATTTCTTCAATGTATCCTTTGCGGTAAGTTCTGACAAAATAATCTATTATCTCGCTGTCTGTTTTTCCCTCTTTGACAAAATCAGCAATAAGGTGTGCAAAATACGACGCACGTTCTTCCATAATAGAAATGAAATACTTGGTCTTTTCTTCATCTATCACGCCAACGTGAGGAATAAGTATTTTATTTATATCATATTTCTTTATTTTTTCCATAGATTCGAGCGACATACCGTATCCGACCAAAAACGAGGGAATAACCGTTTCATCTCCATCGTACACGCCGAGCGTTTCGGAAGAAAGCAAAAGCTTCTCATCCTTGCAATAAAAACCGAACGAGCATTTCGTGTGTCCTGGCAAAGCAACTGCCTCAAACGTCATACCTCCCGCCTTTATTATATCGCCGTCCTGCACCTTAACATCGACACGGAGCTTATCACCCAAAAATTCATATTCACCGACACCGCATTCGGCGGCAAATTTGCCGTCAAGCTCACGCATAAGCTTTTTTGCACCGTCACGGCTGAATATATCAGCCGCATACGCACCTGCGACGACTGTTGCATCGTTCCAATATTCAAGCACATAAGCACTTCCGAGTGCGTGGTCGTAATGCGAATGTGTCAAAAATATATAATCGAGCTTTCTTTCGCCGAGTATCTTTTTTATATTTTCAGCAACAGCATAGCCTGTAAAACCAAACCCCGAATCGTATAATATTGACGTTTTTCCGTCATCTATAAGAAAAGCACTGTCGCCCTTGTGGCATCGTACATCATATATATTTATTTTCATAATTATGCTCCCGTTGTGATTTATGGAGTTATTATATCACATCAACCTGAGCGTGTCAAGCGAAGCGCATTTTCATTTTATAATGAATTATTATTGCATTTTTACGAAAATAGTGGTATAATGTCAAAAAATATAATCAACACGAGGTCATATATGAAAAAAATATTGTGCTTTCTGCTTATAATTATGCTCTGTCTGCCTTTTGCATCCTGCGCAAAAAAGGACTACAAGGGTTTCATCTGGTATCAGACAGGTAAAGACGATCCCGATCTTTTATATGACGCCATATACAACTCAACAAAAACAGACATTCCGAATGATGCGACGATGAAAATTCTTCACGACACGATAACGGAAAGCGGTGAAGGATTTGCACTTGTTGAGGTCGACTATTCAACCTCCAAAACAAGCCCTGCCGATATGACAATGCAGATTTCAATGGTAGACGGCTGGGAGGGCGCAAGCACAAATTCTGATGCATACAACCGCCTTAAAGAAGCTTTTGACTATCTCGGTCTTACACTTCCCTCTTTTGAAAACGCGTTTACATACTATAATGCCGAAATATATTCCGATGAAGTTGACGAGGAAGTGGCATCTTATGTCGGCTTCTGGAGTGAGAGCAGTATGAAATATTACGTTTTGTGTATGCTTACGCTTGAAGCTGCCGAAACAGAACAGAATTAACAAACGTAAAACATCCGGGTTGAAATTCAACCCGGATGTTTATTTATTATGTAAAGAGATTGAAAAGTACGCCTACGTCTTTTGAAGGCTCGTACGCTGTCCAACCTACAGATACGTTTTGCGCCTTGTCGAATACGAGCATCTGTCCTGCCATACCGCCCTTTGCGTAAGAGTGAGGACGGATATTGCCGAGCTCATAGCCACGGCTGAGTACGATATTTACCCATTCTTCGGAAAGTATACGTTTTCCGTTATACACGCCGCCGTTAAGGTAAACCGCACCGTGTCTTGCGATGTCGCAGGATCTTATGTAGAGCCCCGTTGCGCCCATGGGATAGCCGTGAGGACATTTGCTCCACGCGGCTTCTCTGTATCCAAGCGGATAGAAAAGTCTGCGCATCAGAAGGTCATCTGCCTTTTCGCCGCATTTTGCTGTAATAACACGGGAAAGCATATAAAATGCACCGTCGCTGTACTTGCCGTTTGTACCGGGAACATACTCAAGCTCCGTTTTAAAAAGATAATCAAGAAAATCGTCCGTACCGAGAGTATGAATGTCGATACAGTCAATATCGAGATAACCGAGCGGAAGTCCTGCAGAATGCTTGAGCAGGTGATGAATTGTAACATCATTCCACTTTTCATCATATTTTTCAGGCAATTTATCACGGAAGATATCTACAACCTTTTCTTCGACATTCAGAAGTCCGTCATCATAAAGCATACCGATGCCTGTTACAATAAATGCCTTTGAGACGGAATAAGTATCATTACAAGGGTTGACGGGTAAAAGATTTACCGTTTTTTCAACACCGTTTTCAATAACCGTTACAGAAAAAATATTAAGTTCGTTCTTTTTAATTTCTTCAACTATTCTGTTTATCATTTCAACAGCCTCCTTTTTTTATTGATTTTACCACATAACCAAGGCTTTTGCAAGGAGTTTTTAAGAAAATTATTGAATAAGTATTGTAAATCTGTTGTTTTTGTAGTATAATGTAAAATAATAATAATCAGAAATGGGTTTGAATTATGTTCAGTACAAAACTTAATCTTGCCGAAAAGATATATTCGGCATTCAATTCTTCTTTTCCCGGTTGTGAAGTCGGAAAAGATGATATTATGAGCTTACTTACATCTCCCCCCGACAAGGCAATGGGAGACTTGGCAATGCCTTGCTTTAAATTTGCAAAAAGCCTGCGCACATCCCCCGTCAATATTTCAAATACGCTGGCATCAGCTTTGCAGGATATTGAGGGAATAAAGGTTGAATCCGTAAACGGATACCTCAACGTGTTCATCGACAGAAATGATTTCTTCAAAAAGACTGCCGAAAAGATACTTACACAAAAGAAAGATTACGGTAAAACAGAAACAGGAAAAGGAAAGACTATCGTCCTTGACTATTCTTCGCCCAACGTTGCAAAGCCGTTCCACGTAGGTCACCTCGGAACGACGGTTATCGGTCATTCGCTCAAAAAGCTGTTCACGTTTGCAGGTTACAACTGCATCGGCGTCAACCACCTCGGCGACTGGGGTACACAGTTCGGAAAGCTTATCGTTGCTTACAAAAAATGGGGCGATGAAAAGAAGGTCGAGGAAGGCGGAATAGATGAGCTTGTGGCGCTTTATGTGAAGTTCCATGAGGAAGCTGAAAAGGATCCCGCACTTGCAGATCAGGCACGTGCGCACTTTGCCGCCCTTGAAAGAAAAGAACCCGAAGAAACAGCTCTCTGGGAAAAGTTTATCGACATCAGTATAAAAGAATATAAAAAGACGTACGAACAGCTTGATATTGAGTTTGATTACTACACGGGCGAAAGCTTCTATTCTGACAAGATGCCTGCGGTAATTGAGGATATGAAAGCGAAAAATCTTCTTACACTCAACGAGGGTGCATCTGTTGTTGAGCTTGAAGAATACGGTATGCCCCCCTGTCTTATCCTCAAGACAGACGGTGCAACGCTTTACCCCACACGTGATATTTCCGCCGCACTTTACAGAAAGAACACGTTTGACTTCCACAAGTGCATTTACGTAACATCAGCGGCGCAGAGCTTGCACTTTGCACAGTGGTTCAGAGTTATGGCGCTTATGGGATACGATTGGTATGAAGATCTCGTTCACGTTCCCTACGGTACCGTAAGCATCAACGGCGAAAAGCTTGCGACAAGAACAGGTAACGTCGTTCTTCTCAAAGACCTTTTTGCAACAGCAACGGAAAAGGCGGCTGACATTATGGCTGAAAAGAATCCCGCATTGGCAGGAAACAAGGAAACGGCAGAGGCTGTGGGTATCGGCGCTGTTATATTCTATTATCTTTCCGCAAACAAAATAAGAGATATAAACTTTGTAATGCAGGATGCGCTTAACTTTGACGGAAACACAGGTCCTTATGCGCAGTACACTTATGCAAGAACGTGCAGTATTGCATCGAAGGCAGAGGAAATGGGAATCAAACCCACGCTTTCAGGCGATGTATGTGAGGACGAATTCGTGCTTATCAAGACGCTTTCGGTATTCCCCGATATGATAGCCGATGCGATCCGTGAATACGAGCCGTCGATCATCACAAGATACATTCTTGACATCTGCGCTGATTTCAACAGATTCTATCACAACTGTCAGATACTCTCCGCAGAAGATGATGAAACTAAAAAACGCCGTTTGGCACTTACGCTTTGCACAAAATACACGCTTGCTTCCGCACTTGAACTCATTTGTATGAAGCATCCGGAAAAAATATAATCAGAAAGTCAGGTATATACAATGTCAGGACACAGCAAATGGAAAAATATTATGCACAAAAAAGAGAAGACCGATGCACAGCGTGCAAAGATCTTCACAAAGATAGGTAAGGAGATCGCCGTTGCAGTTAAAGCGGCAGGTCCCAATCCCGAATCAAACGGCAAACTGAAGGAGCTTATTGCAAAGGCGAAGGCGAACAACGTACCGAACGACAACATTGAACGTGTTATCAAAAAGGCAAGCAGTGACGACAGCGTTGACTACGAAGAAATAGTATACGAGGGCTACGGCCCCAACGGTGTCGCTGTTATTGTTGAGGCGGCAACCGACAACCGCAACCGTACGGGCGGTGACGTTCGCCACTACTTTGACAAATTCGGCGGCAACCTTGGACAGACAGGCTGTGTAAGCTATTTGTTCTCGGATAAAGGTATTATCGTTATTGAAAATGACGGTGATATAGACGAGGAAAAGCTTATGGAGTGCGCACTTGAATCGGGTGCTTCCGACTTTGAAGCAAGCGAGGACAGCTTTGAAATAACAACAGAGCCTGAGGATCTTCCCGCTGTACGTGATGCACTTGAAGGTGCGGGATATAAGTTCGTATCTGCGGAAATCGAAAAGATCCCATCCGTTTACGTCGACCTTGAAGACGAGGACTCGGTAAAGAAGATGAATCTTTTGCTTGAACACCTCGAAGACAACGATGATGTCGTTGATGTTTGGCACAACTGGAATAACTGATTCCATATATTATGAAATCGAAAATACTTATATTCGTCAACACTTTATTGATTTTATTATATGCTTGTGTTAATTCTCTTAGCGAAATAGAAGGATTTAATGCTATTTTACTAATCATTATTTTTGGTTTAGCGATGGCTTCACAGCTTATTTTTGCAACTGTATTAAAGCCGGAAAAGATTGATATACGCTTTGTTGCAATTGTTTTGATTAGATTAGCTTTATTTTTAACTATACCATTACAGAGAAATGTTTATCTCCATACAACATCTGTAATAATAACCTTCTGCTTGGATTTGTGGCAACATTCACATTGGAAAACAAACTCGTTTTTCAAGACTAAAACTTATACACAAAACGAACTAACATATTCGAAAAAATTGATAGAAATTGTTTTTGTATTTTCGTTAATTATTGCAGCTTTGATTTGTTACAAAAAAACGTTTGCAATAGTATTTTTAGCGGTTTCTTTTTACAAATTATTTAATATGAAAAAATCCGGATATAGAGTTTGCATGATTATAGAATACTGTATAAGTGCAGTTTTTATCATACTAAAAAGACTTAACATAATCGATAGTATTCTACTCTATGTTTTGGCTTTATTATTATCTATTTCTTTTGTAGTCATATCTATTTTAATATATCGAAAAAACAAGGAACAGTGATATTTATAGTTATTACAATTGTAAACTATACTGCGTAAAAAATATAATGATAATGAATAAAATAAAAGTAACTATATGGAACGAATTCCGTCACGAGAAAACCGAGGATGAGGTAAAAGCACTTTACCCCGACGGCATCCACGCTTTCATTGCAAAGAACTTTTCTGTTGATGCACCCGAATTCGAGGTTAGGCTTGCCTGCCTTGACGATGACGAGTGCGGTCTTACAGATGAAATCCTTAACAACACAGATGTTCTTTTGTGGTGGGGACATATGTTTCACGGTGATGTGCCCGATCATATCGTAAGCAAGGTCGTTGACAGAGTATTCCGCTTCGGAATGGGTTTTATTGCACTTCATTCGGCACATATATCAAAGCCTTTTCAGCGTTTGGTCGGCACAAACGGGCATCTTTCGTGGGGCGAAAACCAAAAAGAGCTTATGTGGAACGTAATGCCGTCGCACCCGATAGCATCGGGAATTCCCGAACATTTTGAGCTTGAATGTGAAGAAATGTACGGCGAGCCATTTCATATTCCCCAGCCCGATGAGCTTGTTTTCGTTTCTTGGTACAAGCACGGAAACGTTTTCCGTTCAGGCTGTTGCTTCACCAGAGGTCTTGGAAAAGTATTTTATTTTCAGCCGGGACACGAAACATGCAGATCGTTTTATGATCCCAACGTCAGAAAGATACTTGTAAACGCTGTCAGATGGGCATCCCCGAATGACATAGTAATTCCGACACCCAACTGCGGATTCAGAGAAAAAATAATCAAATAATGATAAACACCCCGACGTCTGTCGGGGTGTTATTGTTAGCAAAAACAGTTTATATGTTAAAAAAATCGGTAACACACGAGTGTTACCGATTTATTTTGTCAAATTTGATTATTCAGCGTCTGTCTGACCTTCAACAGGTGTTTCATCAGAGTAAACAAGTGTTTCGTCAGCTGCTTCTTCCTCAGCTTCTTCAACTTTCTCTTCTGCAGGAGCGAGAAGCGCACGGATGGAAAGACCGATCTGCTGGTTTTCTTCGTTGATGTCGATGATCTTTGCTTCAACCTCTTCACCGATGGAAAGAACGTCAGCGGGCTTGTCTATCTTTCTGTCAGCGATCTGTGAAATGTGGATAAGGCCGTCAGCACCGGGAAGGATCTCAGCAAATGCGCCGAAGGGCATAAGGCTTACGATCTTTACCTTTGCAACGTCACCAACGCTGTACTGCTTTGTGAAAAGTGTCCAGGGGTTGGATTCTTCTGTCTTGTAGCCGAGAGAAATTCTCTTCTTTTCAGCATCGAATTCCTTAACGAATACTTCGATAACCTGACCTACGGAAACTACCTGAGCAGGATTCTTGATTCTCTGCCATGAAAGCTCGGAAACGTGAACCATACCGTCGATACCGCTGCCGAGATCAACGAATGCACCGTAAGATGTAAGGGACTTGATAGCGCCTGTGTAGTGCTTACCAACCTCGATGTTTGCCCAGAATTCAGCTTCAGCCTGCTTTCTTTCTTCTCTTGCAACAACACGTGCAGATGCCTTAGCACGGCGTCTTGTTTCATCGATCTCGATGATCTTTACTCTTTCACGCTTGTTGTTAAGAGTTGTGAGGTCACCGTCTCTGGGAACGAGTGTGTGAGATGCGGGAACGAATACACGTACGCCGTCGATGGACATTATAACGCCACCCTTAACGACCTCAACGTATCTGCCTTCGAGGATCTCACCGCTTTCATAAGCAGCAACGATAGATGACCACTTGTTCTTAGCGTCGATCTTCTTCTTTGAAAGTGTAGCAACACCATCAACGTCGGATACACGCATAGCAACAGCTTCGATCTGATCGCCAACTTTAAACATCTCTTCGAGCTTCAAACCGGGTTCGTCTGTAATATCGTCATAGGACAATATACCTGTAACTTTTGCGCCGAGGTCAACATGTATCTCATTGTTCGACACTGCAATCACTGTACCGGTTACGACATCTCCTGTATTTAAAGTTTTGAAAGATTCTTCAAGCATTTCGGCGAAGTTTTCGCCAGTTTCAATTTTGAGTTCTGTACTCATAATTTCTTGTACCTCCTGTATTATGCTGTCCGGTGTTGAAGCACCGGCAGTTATTCCTATATTATTATATCGGGAGAAATCCACTCCCTTAAGCTCACCTGCCCTCTCTATCATAACCGTGTTCGGGCATTTGGATTTTGCAATGTGGTAAAGCTTGTTTGTATTTGAGCTGTCAGCGCCTCCGATAACCACCATAAGGTCAACCTTTGAGGCAAGCTGCTCTGTTTCTTTTTGTCTATTCTCAGTCACACTGCATATTGTATCAAATATTTTTGTATTTGTATAGTCTTTTTTGAGTTTTTTTTGTGACTTTTTCCACTCAGCCATATTTTGCGTAGTCTGTGATACAAGAATTATACATTTTTCTGAATCATTTAGTTCACAAAGTATGCTGTCAATTTCGTTTTCACCTAAAATCGTTCGTGTCTGACCGTTACAGTAGCTTTGTATTCCCTCGACCTCGGGATGCTTTTTGTCGCCGAATATAACGGTAAGTGTTTCTGCACTTGAATTTTCACTTACAATTTTATGTATTTTCTTAACATACGGACACGTGCAGTCAACTACACGGAAAAACGGATTTTCCTCTGCTATTCTGAACAGCTTGTCTGAAAAGTCCTTAACAACTCCGTGTGTTCTGATCACAACAACGACAGGTGATGACGCACAAGCGCTCCCGGCAATACCGTCTATTTCATCGGGGGATATTATTTTAACGCCTTTTTCTTCAAGCTCTTCGGTAACAACGGGATTGTGAATTATCTTGCCGAGGGTATATATCCTTGAATTATGCTCCTTTTCGACTATGTCGTACACCGTGCTTACCGCACGCTGTACACCAAAGCAGAAGCCTGCATATTTAGCAACACTTACCCCCATCAGCCATTCTCCTCTGCCGAATTTGCAAGTGCGCATATATCCGCCAGCACACGGTTTGCCGCCGTCTCATATTCCTTTGATGTGCCGTCTTTAAAGCCGAACTCCGAATTTTCTATAGGCTTGCCGATAATAACGTGAGTACGCTTGAAAAATCCGACCTTATTATTTTTTGTTTTAATGTAAACCGGAATAATACAGCAGCCTGATCTGTAGGCAATAAGCCCTGCACCGTTTTTAACGCTTGCTTCTTCTATCGGAACACCGGGACATCTCGTGCCCTGAGGGAATATACCGACAAGCTCACCGCTTTTCAAAAGCGTTTCTGCCGTCCGTATCGCACCGGGATCTGCCCCGCCCCTTTTAACAGGAAACGCACCGAAGGCTTTTATAACCGATTTAAGAATGGGAATTTTAAAAAGCTCAGCCTTTCCCATATACTTAACAGGCATTTTAAGCGATGCCGCAATAACGATAGGATCTGCAAACGATGTATGATTTGCGCAAACAAGTCCGCCGCCCTTCGGAATATTTTCTATTCCGTCAATTCTTCTTATCCCGAACAAAAATCTGACCGCAGGCCCTAAAACCTTGATTGCGCCGGTGTAAAAACTCATACCGAAAACCTCTTTTTAGCAAGCTCTACAACGTAGTCAATGCTCTCATTAAGTCCGTATTCTGTGTTATCAAACAAAACCGCATCATCAGCGGGAACAGCAGGGGCAATTTTTCTGTTCTTGTCCTTGTCGTCACGCTTTACCATATTCTGATAAACGTCTTCAAACGTAACGTTTTCGCCCTTTTCGAGCAGTTCCTTATATCTTCTTCTTGCACGTGCTTCGTCGTTTGCGGTCATAAATATTTTAAGACCTGCATCGGGTAAAACCACCGTGCCGATATCACGTCCGTCCATTATAACGTCCTTGCTTTTTGCGATATCACGCTGTGTATCAAGCAAAAAATCACGAACTGCCTGAATTGTAGAAACGCCCGAAGCATACGTTGACACAACATCTGTTCTTATGTCAGCATCAACGCATTTTCCGTTGAGGTATATATGCTGTGCGCCGTTTTCGTATTCAAGCTTTATATTTACATTTTTAAGTGAAGATATTATACCGTTTTCATCAGAAAGCTCTATGCCGTTTTCGTACATATAAAGTCCGACTGTGCGGTACATAGCGCCCGTGTCAACGTGAATTATCCCCATTTTAGAGGCAATTCCCTTTGCAACGGTGCTTTTACCCGCTCCCGAAGGACCGTCTATTGCAATATTTATACGCATATTATTTCTCACTTTCGTTTATTAAAGCACTTGCCGCAGCGTAGGCAGTCGAAAAAGCTATCTGCAGATTAAATCCGCCCGTATAAGCATCGCAGTCAAGCACTTCACCGACGAAATAAAGCCCTTTTACAAGCTTAGATTCCATAGTTTTTTGATTTATTTCTTTAACCGATACACCGCCTGATGTAATTATCGCCTCATTTATATCCGAAAAGCCGTCCACAGTCAACGGGAAAGCTTTAAGAAGATCAAGCAGTGTTCTTCGTTCTTTTTTCGTTATTTCATTTACTTTTTTGTAAGGATCGATTCCCGAAAGCTTAACCATAACAGGTATAAGCTTCTGCGGAAGAAGCGCTGACAAGGAATTTGAAAAATTACGGTTTATGTTCTTTGAAAAATCTGAAAGAAGCCGTCTGTCAAGCTCGCTTTCATCAAGTGCGGGCTTGAGATCTATATACATTTTATACCGTTTTTTCTCCATAGGTCGGAGCGATGACGATGCGCTCAACACCACAGGGCCGCTTACGCCGAAATGTGTGAACAGCATTTCTCCGAATTCACGGTATACCGTTTTTCCGTTTGTGCTGTCGACAAATCTGACCTCGATATTTTTCAAGGAAAGCCCCATAAGCTCCGCACAGTATTTTTCAGCACACACAAGCGGTACGAGCGAAGGTGTCGGTTCTATAACATTATGACCGAAATGACGTGCAAAGTCATATCCGTCACCCGTTGAGCCTGTAGCCTTATAGGATGCGCCGCCCGTTGCGATAACTACATAGTCATAAAGCTTTTTCTGATTGCTGAAAACAACAAAGCCGTCACTTGTCTTTTCTATTTTTTTGACCTTATCCGTTATAAGAGTCACACCGTTATCCTTACACCTTTTGACCAAAGCATCTGCAATATCGTGTGCTCTGTCAGACACGGGAAACACACGGTTGCCTCTTTCTGTTTTCAGAGGAACACCCGCTGTTTCAAAGAAATCCATAACGGATGCGCTGTCAAAATTCGCATAAGCTGAATATAGAAATTTCGGGTTTGTGGGGACGTTTGCAAAAAACTCATCTCTTGTGCAGTTATTCGTTACGTTGCATCTGCCCTTACCTGTTATACGGAGCTTTCTGCCGAAGACGGTATTTTTGTCGTATATATCGACGGGAATACTGTCAGCATCGCACACGGCGCCGAGGAAAAGACCTGCGGCGCCTCCGCCGATAACAGCTACCCTTTTACAAGCCTTATCTGCTTGATTTATCATAAACTTCATACTGCTCCCAGATGCTTTCAAATTCATTGAATGTATCTGTAAGCTCTTTTTCTTTCTTCTTACCGATAGCCACGGTCATTGCATTGATTATGCTAAGCGGTGCAACGAGAGAATCGGCAAACGATGCCATATCACTTCTTGCAACAAGCACACAATCTGCATTTTCTGCCGCAGGAGAGTCATTTGAATCTGTAAGTGCGATCGTCTTTGCCCCTTTTGAGCTTGCAAACTCAAGCGCATCGGTGACTCTTTTGGAGTATCTCGGGAATGTTATACCGATCATAACGTCGTCAGGGCCTATTCTGAAAAGCTGTTCAAAGACTTCAGAACGGCTCGTTGTGCTGACAAGCTTTACATTGTCAAACATCATCGTGAAATAGAAATTCATAAACTGAGCCAAAGAAGCCGAGGAACGGACACCCATTATAAATATCCTTTTTGCGGATATAACCGTATCCACCGCCTTTTCAAATGCCGCCTTATCAACACTTTCAAGCGTTATCTTCAGCTTTTCAATGTCATAGTTAACGACCTTTTCAAGGACTTCGTCATCGCCTATTCTGTCATTGGCGATCTCTATACGCTGTAAAGTCGTAAGACGTGAACGAATAAGCTCACGCAATGATTTTTGCAGCTCCGGATAGCCTTCAAAGCCAAGCTCAATAGCAAAGCGCACGACTGTGGACTCAGAAACATTCACCTCAGAGCCAAGACGCAATGCCGTCATATAGGCAGCTTTATCATAATGCTCAAGCATATATCTTGCAATAGCACGCTGACCTTTCGAAAAGCTCTTCATCGACTCTTCGATCGTTTTTAAAATATCCATACGTTTTCCTTTATATTAATAAATGAAGCCTTCAGCCGCCAAAAGCTCTGCAATAAGCACAGCACCGCCTGCCGCACCTCTGAGTGTGTTGTGCGAAAGACCTACAAACTTATAATCATATACTGTGTCCTCACGGAGTCTTCCCGCTGTTACACCCATACCGCCGTAGATATCTCTGTCAAGCTTTGTCTGAGGACGGTTGTCTTCCTCAAAATATGTGATGAACTGCTCGGGAGCAGAAGGAAGCTTAAGTTCCTGCGGTCTGCCTGAGTAATTTGCCCACGCCTCAAGTATCTGTTCCTTTGTGGGCTTTTCTTCAAAGCTTATAAATACAGCCGCCATGTGACCGTCGGAAACGGGAACACGGATACACTGTGTTGTGATAACGGGAGCTGATGCGGGAACGATCTTTCCGTCCTCAACCTTACCCCATACACGGAGAGGCTCTTTTTCACTCTTTTCTTCCTCACCGCCGATGTACGGAATTACGTTATCTATCATTTCGGGCCACTGCTCAAATGTTTTACCTGCACCCGAAATTGCCTGATAAGTTGTAGCAACTACTGTCTTGGGGCGGAACTTCAAAAGAGGTGTGATAAGCGGAACGTAAGACTGAATGGAGCAGTTGGGCTTAACTGCGATAAAGCCCTTCTTTGTTCCAAGGCGCTTCTTCTGATATTCAATTACTTCCGTGTGTGAATCGTTTATTTCGGGGATCATCATAGGAACGTCCTCTGTCCAACGGTTTGCGGAGTTGTTGGAAACAACAACGACCTCAGCCTTTGCGTACGCTTCCTCAAGTGCCTTGATCTCATCCTTTTTCATATCAACAGCACAGAAAACAAAGTCAACCATTGATGCAACCTTTTCAACCTCAGCCGCATCGTAAACGATCATATTTTTTGCGTATTCGGGAATGTCGCAAGAGAACTTCCATCTTCCCTCAACTGCCTTTTCATAAGTTGTTCCTGCACTTCTTGCGCTTGCCGCAAGTGCGCACACTTCAAACATGGGGTGGTTTTCGAGAAGTCTTATAAATCTCTGACCAACCATACCCGTTGCACCGATAATACCGGCTCTGATCTTACTCATAAAATATACCAAACCTTTCCTGTATACCGTTTTGCAAATAAAATACCGAATATTACTTTTGAAAGAATCAATATTTCATTCTTGCATAAACATAACTTAATTTTTTATATACCTTTGGATATTATATCAACTGCACATAATTTTGTCAATATAAAATTCAAATAAAATGATTATTTCTATATTATAAAGCTAACTCAAAACAATGCATCTGCAGGATTTGAAAAATAACTATTCCGGACAAAAAGAAAACGCCCGAATCCGGACGTTTTCAAAATCAGTTAAAACCGATTATTTCTTTTTCTTCATTACAACTACAACTGCTACTGCAATTACAGCAACTACTGCAACAACGATACCGATGATAAGACCTGTGTTACCGCCTTCTGCATCTGTCTTGTCGCCTGCTGTTGTGTCAGTGCCTGTTACAGCGTTTGTACCTGCATCTGTTGTAGCACCTGATTCTGCAGGAGCCTTTGTATCCTCTGCGGGCTTCTGTGTAGCTGTGGGATCCTTTGTTTCAGGAGCGGGGAGATCACTCTTTACGGATTCAACAGCGCCTTCGCCTGTTATAACCTTGATGTTATCAACTACGATCTTACCGCCACGTGTACCGAAAGCAAGCTGTGAGGACTTGCTGCTGATTCTTGTGTTTTCGAATGTTGCAAGCTCTGTGCCGTATGCATCCTTAAGAACTGCCTTGCCGAAGTATGCATCTTCTGCTGTGTTAGCATCAACGTCGTATACAACGCCGGGCTCGGAAAGCTCAAATGTAGCAAAAGGCTGGTTGTTTATGTAAACATCGATCTTGTCTACACCGTTATCGAAGAACGTGAGGTTGAAGAACTCATCATAGTAAACGCCGTCGGGATAAGGGATAACTGTGGGCTTGGAGGAAACGTTCATAGCATCCTCTGTAAAGGACTTAACAGTAAGCATAAGACCTTCATCATCGAGTGATGCGTAGATACCTGAACCGCCGATACCCTGTGCGCCGTCAGTACCGCCCCATACGCCGTACCAGTCGGATTCGTAGTAGTAAAGGTGCATGGGCCAATCGCCTTCGCCGCTGTGGTTGTTGTTCTTCATAAAGTGCTCAGGCATTACGCTTCTGATGAATATGCCGTGACCAACCATTTCAGCGGAAGCTGTTGCGTCATTTGTCTTTACATCAAGGCCGAAAACGTATTCGCCTGTGATAACGTCTGTTGTTTTGAGTTCGCTGAAGCCTGAAAGCTCGAGGCCCTTACCGCCTTCAACTTCAACAACTTGACAAGTACCTACCGCAGGGAGTGTCTTGCTCCAGAACGTGCCCATGGATGTGAAATCAGCAGGGTCGCCTACAAAATCATTGTCGAATTCATAAGACAGTGTATCAACTGCTGAAGCTGACATTGCAAATGCCATTACAAGTGCAAGAACTGCACTCAAAAGTTTGATTTTTTTCATTTCAAAAACCTTTCTTCGGGAAAACCCGATTTTGTGATGTATAAGAACAAGTCCTATACTCGGTGACGATTATATCAAATTATTCCGCTTTTGTCAACCTTAATATTTTAACGTCGCAAAAAAATTTATAGAAATGTCATAAACATCTGTATATATTGTACGTATATTCAAGAAAACTGTGAATTGTAAAGCGTACTGTAAAAGCCGCCCTGCTTCAAAAGCTCCTCGTGTGTTCCTATCTCGGATATTTCACCGCCTGTAACAACGAGTATCGTATCGGCATTCTGTATAGTCGAAAGTCGGTGTGCTATAACAAAGCTCGTCCTTCCCTTCATAAGCCCGTTCATCGCTTCCTGTATCTGTATTTCCGTACGTGAATCGACATTTGAGGTAGCCTCGTCAAGAATAAGCATCGGGGCATCTGACAAAAATGCACGTGCTATCGTTATAAGCTGCTTTTGTCCCTTTGAAATATTGACGCCGTCATCGGAAAGTACGGTGTTATAACCGTCGGGAAGACTTTCAATGTAACCGTCTATCTTTGCACGTCTTGCCGCTTCCTTGACTTCCTCCTCCGTTGCTCCCTGCCGTCCGTATGCGATATTGTCAAACACCGTGCCGTGGAACAACCACGTATCCTGAAGCACCATTGTAAAGACAAGGCGCAGGTCGTTACGCTTTATTTTCATTGACGGCTTGCCGTCTATGCGTATTTCTCCCGAATCGGGATCGTAAAACCTCATAAGCAGGTTTATTATCGTTGTTTTACCGGCACCCGTCGGCCCGACTATAGCTATCATCTGTCCCGGCTTTGCCGTTACCGAAACGTTTTTAAGTATCGTTCTGTCGGGACGGTAGCCGAACGTAACACCGTCTATTTCAACAAGTCCGTCAACCTCTTTCATTTCAACGGCATCGGATGCATCAAGCTTTTCAGGATCTTCGTCAAGAACCTTGAAAACTCGCTCTGCGGCTGAAAAAGCCGACTGAAATTCGTGGAGGATATTGGAAAATTCGTTTATAGGTCCTGCAAATTTTCTTGAATACTGCACGAACTGCGCCACACCGCCGAGGCTTATGAAGAACAACGAGCCTTCCAAAAACACACCGTTTTGCGAATACATATAAAGAATTCCGCCGAATATCGCAACGAGCGAAAGTGACACGTTATTTATAAGGTTAATGGTTGGGTAAAGAAGCGATGCGCTGTACTCGGCATTATAAAATGCACTCATCGCCTCATCGTTATGCTTGTCAAATCTTCCCGAAATTACGTCTTGACGGCCGTAGGCACGTATGCTTGCAGAGCCTGAGAGCATTTCCTCGGCATATCCGTTAAGCTCGCCGTATTTTTTCGACCTTGCACGGAACATCGGGCGTACCTTCGTTGAACGGTACCGTGTAAAAAGTATCGACACGGGAACGGTCAGAACGAAAATGAGTATCATCGGTCTTGAAATATTCCACATAAAAACGAGCGATCCGACGACGGTATAAATACTCGTCATAACCTGCACAAGGTCGTTTGAAAGCGAGGTGTTTACGGTATCGACATCGTACGATAAGTGGCTGATGATGTCACCCGTTGCGTTGCTGTCGAAGTATCCGACAGGAAGCGTGTTGAGCTTTTCAAACAACTGCTTACGCATTATGTAAACTATTCTCTGGCTCAGAAATACCATTATAATTGAAAGTAAATACGAAAGAAGTGCCGCCCCTGCAAAGCAGATTATCATTTTTATGACGTTATCCCACACAACGGGAAAATCAACGCCCGTTTCAAGTGTTACTGCATCTATTGCAGCGCCCGAATATTTCGGGCCGAGAAGTGCCAGATGGTTTGACACAAACGTGAGTATCACAGCAGGGATAAACAAGTGCCATTGACGGATTACGTAAGTACCGAGGCGAAGGGCAATTCCCTTTGTGTTGCGTTTTTTTACATTTTTATTTTCAGTCAAGGAAAGCACCTCCCATCTGTGAATCGCTTATTTGCTTATATTCCGGGCAATTTTCAAGAAGCTCTGCGTGCTTGCCCTTACCGATTATCTTACCGTTATCAAGCACGATTATAACGTCGCAGTCTTTAACGGAGCTTACTCTCTGCGCAACGGTGATAACCGTAGTATCCGTCATATTTTCCTTGAGTGCCTTACGCAGATTTGCATCTGTCTTATAATCAAGAGCCGATGATGAATCGTCAAGTATAAGTATATCGGGTTTAGCCGCTATTGCCCTTGCAATAAGAAGCCTCTGCCTCTGACCGCCGGAAATATTCGTACCCTTAGCAGATATTTTGTAATCATATCCGTCGGGTGTTGCAAAAATAAAATCGTGCGCCTGTGCGATTTTTGCCGCTTTTACAACGTCGTCGTGCGATATATCACGTCCGAAGCATATATTCTCCTCTATCGTGTCAGCGTAAAGAAAATCGTTTTGCAGTGCGACACCGAACATTGACGTAAGCTCATCCGAGGAATATGACGAAAGCTTTTTGCCGTTTATTCGTATCACACCCGAATCAGCATCGTAAAATCTCAAAAGAAGCTTTACTATCGTCGATTTACCGCTTCCTGTAGCACCTATAATGCCAAGCGTTCCGCCGTGAGGAAGTGAAAAATTTATATTGTCAAGATTCGGCTTTTTTCCGAAATATGAAAATGTAACATTTTCGAATGAAATATGCTCATCCTCATTTCCCATACCGTCATCCTCTTCAATTGGAAACGTATTGGGAGTATCGAGTATTTCACTTATTCTGCGAGCCGAAGCGGCGCACTTCGTATACATAACGAACATTCTTGACAGCGACATAAGCGCCATTGAAATGAGCGTGAAATACTGCATAAATGCAATTACCGTGGCAGTTGACGAGCTTCCCTTGTCAACTCTTACTGCGGCAACGGCAATTACTGCGGCAATACCGAGGTTCATCAAAAGCGTCATTATGGGGTTTCCCGCATTCATAACGATGCTTGCACGGCGTTCATTCTCAACGAGCTTTTTATTAAAAGCATCGTATCTGCGGTTTTCGTATTCGTTTTTTGAAAGTGCCTTTATGACTCTGACACCCTGAATATCCTCTCTCACGACACGTATCATATCATCGATAGATTTTTGCACACGGGTGTAAAGCGGAACACCCCAGCGTGCAATACAAAAGACCGTGATAAATATTATCGGCATAGTTGCTATCATTACAAGCGCAAGCGCCGAATCCATAAAGAGCGTTATTGCAACACCGCCGAGCAGGAGTATCGGCGCACGCACACCCATTCTCTGCATCATTCCGATGAAATTCTGTACGTTATACGTGTCCGACGTAATTCTCGATTCAAGCGAGGCAACAGTAAATCTGTCGGTATCCTTTGCGGAAAGATACAGCGTTTTTTTGAAAAGATCGTGTCGCATTCTTATCGAAAAATCAGCCGTTGAGCGAGCCGCCATTCTGTTTGCGGTGACGTTTCCGACACACGCACCGAGTGCGCAAAGCATCATAAGAACACCGTAAAATACGATTTTCGATATATCCTCCGTAACTATTACGTTTTCAAGTATGTACGTCAGCAAAAACGGTATAAACAGCTCCGACACCGTTCCGAATACCTTTATTGAAAAGCCTATGAGAAGCCGTTTTTTATACGGTAAAAGATAAGATAAAATACGTTTCATTCATCCGCCTCCGTTTCAATGGCAAGCCGTGCGCTCATCTCCATACGTGAAAGCACGCTGTAAAACACGTCAAGCTCCTCTTTTGTTATTCCCTTTTCTATTTGTTCGTTCCACATTTCATTGGCTTGGCATATAGACGGATAAACCCCTAGCATCTTTTCTGTCGGATGCACAAGATACTGCCGCTTGTCATCCTCGTTTTCAATTCTTGTGATATATCCGTTTTTTTCAAGAGATGCAATGGTTCTTGCAACCGTGCTTTTGTCAAGGCAAAGCTCCCTTGCAAGCTCCTCCTGCGAGCGTCCCGGCTTATAGCATATTGCAAGCACAAAAGCATACTGATGCGCACAAAGGCCCTCGTCGGGTATCATCCGCCGTCTGTATACAGCCTGGCATCTGCTTATATTATTTAATATTTTCATTATTTTAGGCATACTTTTCTCCAAAAATAAAGTTGTATGTGCAACTGTTGCACATACAACCATTATACATATTTTCACTTTTATGTCAAGTTTTTTTGCAAAATCCGCTGACATAAAATTCAAAAACATTATTTCAAAATATCGATGTCAATATCACCCGTTTCGGTTTCTATTTCGCATTTGCCGCCCGATGTCGTTTTCGGAACATCGACGTCGCCTGTTTCGGTTTTGACTGTAAAAATCTTATCGCTGAGTAATGTTCCCTCAACATCTCCCGTGTCGGTCTTTATAAACAGCTCCTCACCATCACACCTGTCAAATTCAACGTCACCTGTGCTTCTTTCGATACTGAGCTTACCTTTTGAAATAACATCTTTAAGTGTTATATCACCCGTACTTCCCTGTGAGAGCAAAGAGGCGCAGGTAACATTTTTAAGCTCTGTTTTTCCCGTACTTACATTGACCTTAACATCACCGTCACAGGTAATGTCCTTAGCAGTAATGTGCCCTGTTGAGGCGGAAAGCTCAAGTGTACCGAATGCCCCCTCTGTGTAAATATTTCCCGTACTTGTTTTGATTTTAGCAGCCTTTGTCACAGAAGCATAATTTTTTATACTTCCCGTGCTTACCGTAATATCAAGACCTTCAAATTTAAAGTCTTTCGGTATCTCAATACTGCCCGTGTCATCATTTATTACGAGCGAAGCATATTCATTTTCAGGCAAGTAAACGGTTATTTTCGGACTTTCAAAGCTTATTGAAATATACTCATACCATTTTCTTTCATCGATAACATTTATATTAAGCGTTTCTTCTGAAACATCGACTGAATGTTTTACATTTTCATTTTCGTAGCACTCTACACGGCACACGCCGTCATCAGAGGATACGAATGAAATATACGCAGTATCGGTATCTATCAGTATTTTTTCAAACGCTTCATCTATTACGTGAGTGTTGCTGACATATCCCACAGTATTGATTCTTGTAAAATCCCAACCGAAAGATGCCATTGCCGATATAAACATTATAATACCGAGTGCGACAAGCACACCGGCTGTAATAAGCCACTTTTTCATTGTGCCACCTCTTTTTTAAGAAAGCTCTTTTTTAAAGCCATCGTGGTTTTCTTTGTTAAAAGCAAGATACCTTTTGTTGCGATCCTGCATGCAAAAAATGCAAAAATAGATAAGCCCGCAAGTGTGATCCCCACACCTACCACTGCAATACCGACAGCGGTACTGTTAAAAGCAAAGCATAGTACCGATGCTGTAAGCACACCTATAACACACGCACAAAGCGAAACGAAAACTGCCCAGGCAGAAACGATCACGCTCCACATTACAATATAAAGGGAGAATATAACAGCAAGCACGGAAATCAAAAGCGGTACCCATAGCGGTGAGCCGAGCAAAAGCAAACCGATCTCCCACGTCTTCATTTCTCTTTTCGGTTTTACATTTTCCTTGACTATCTTCGAAAGAGGAACTTCGGCTATAATTTGAGATATGACCTCATCAACAGAGCCCAGCGATGAAACAGCTTCATTCTCCGATGCCCCCTCTTCAACGATATCATCTATCATTTCGCTGTAAAACGTTATCCTTTCTTCCCTGTCCTTTTCAGGTAAGCGTGATAAGCCACAGCGAAGATGCGTAAGAAATTCCTGCTTACTCATTTTCATCCTCCCTCATTATAAATCGGCATATCGATGCCATTTCTTCCCATTCTTTTTTAAAGTCCTCAATACGCTTTCTGCCTTCGGCGGTAATGCTGTAGTATTTTCTGAGTCTTCCCCCGTGCTCCGCCGTTCTTACTGTCAGCATCTCTGCATTTTCCAGACGCTTCAAAATAGTGTACAGGGTAGATTCGGAAAGCTCAATATACGGCTTCATATCCTTGATTATCTTATATCCGTACGAATCATCATTTTTTATTGCCGCAAGCACACATACATCCAAAAGTCCTCGTTTTAACTGTGTATCCATGCTATACCTCCTTTTGTGAAATACATCATATCACGAAGTATTGTTTTTGTCAATACCCTTTTGATTTTTTTATCCGTAATGCGCTGTGTCGAATTTTCACCTTACCACTTGACAACGAATTTAAAATATTGTATAATTCTCGCAAATATACTGTAAAGGAGATAAAATAATGGCTAAAAAAGAATATTTAAACGAAGAAGAATATCAGAAAAATAACAAGAAAGTAAAAATTGCAGGCATAATAGTAATGATAATCGGTATTTGCATTGCGATTGCCGGCATTGCCGTGCTTAAATCCGCTTCGGAAATGGAGATTCCTCACATGTCAGATTCCAATTGGTTCGAAAAAGCCTCCGGTCAATCAGAAAGAGAATTTAAAGGAAGCGCTATGGTAATGTTCGGAATATTTATAACCTTTGTCGGTTGTATAATACGCTTTGTAGTAGCTAATCAGAGAAAGATTATGGCTTACCAGACACAGCAGGCTATGCCTATTGTAAAAGAAGGCTTTGAAGAAATGTCCCCTACACTCGGAACAACCGCTAAAGAAATAGCAAAAGGCGTAAAGGAAGGTATGTCAGAGGGCAAAACAAAGTTCTGCAAGCACTGCGGAACAAAAATTGATGGTGATTCCAAATTCTGCAGCGAGTGTGGAAAAGAACAATAACACTACAACAAAAAATGCGATACTCGGTACAAAACCAAGTATCGCATTTTTATATTGTTAATAAATACCTATGTTATAAATTGAGAAGAAGCCGTCTTTTTTATTGAGCACTCTTACGTATCTTGCCCTAACGTCAAGGCCGATAACGTTTTTGGGCTCATATTTGTATTTATTGATGTCTTTCCAGCTTTCATTGTCATCCGACACAGAAACTGTAAATTCACCGAGGGCATTTGATTCCCATTCAAGAACGAGCTTTTCGATCTTTGAAACTTCACCGAGATCAACCGTTATCCAGTAATTTTCGCCCTCTGTTCCGAGTGCGCTCCATCTTGTGAAGTGTGAGCCGTCAACGGCATACAGAGCCTCACAGCCCTTTTCTTCACCGCTTGCATATACTGTCTTGTAAAGCGCAAGGTTTTCACCCTTTGCCCCAACCTTTTTGGGATTTTTCTTTGTTATAGTATCAATATCAAGCTGTATGGGCGATACGTTCATTACCTGACGGACGAATATCTCGTCTTCAACAGTAGCATTTGCCGTCAAGCGGATGTCCTTGACGGATGCGCCTGCGGAAAATACGTATTCACCCTTTTCAACTATCCACTTTGCCTCAGGCGCAAAGTATGTCATAAGCTCTCTATTCGTTACGTTCACCGTAACAGTTGCGCTTTCACCCTTCGAAAGCTCGGGAGTCTTTCCGAAGCCGACAAGCTCACGCACGGGATGCTCGTTTCTCGTTTCGGGCTTCGTAACGTAGAACTGTACCGTTTCACGTCCTGTAACGTAGCCTTTGTTTATAACCTTTACGCCGAGTGTAAAGCCGTTTTCAGTCTTTTCTACCTTGAAATCGGAATATTCGTAATCAGTATATGAAAGACCGTAACCGAACTCATACATTGCGGGCGCATTGAACGTTGTGAAATAACGGTATCCAACGTAAATATCGTCTGAATATACTGCGTGATCTTTATCGGGATATAACTCGGAATAAGCCGTATCGTTATACGAAACAGGCCACGTTACCGCAAGCTTACCAGAGGGGTTGACAGCACCTGTAAATACGTCAGCCATGGAGTTACCGATCTGCTCACCCGAAAGACCGATGCAAAGAATAGCATCTGCCTTATCTGCCCACGAAGCAACTTCAATGGGGTTACCTACGTTTATAAGAACAACGAATTTCTTGCCTGCCTTGCGGAAAGCGTTGGAAATGTTCGTTATTGCCGTCATTTCTCTGTCATTGAGATAGAAGTCACCCTTGATGTCAGCGTGGTCAACACCCTCTGCTGTCATACGCGAGATAGTGAATACAGCGAAATCTGATGTCTGTGCCGCTTTTTCTGCAATTTCTTCGGTTATAACGATTTCGAATTGGTCATCCGTCGGATTCATTTCCTGAGTCAGAATGTGCGGGTGACGCTTGCAGTCGGTATAAAGCGATGCTACTTCACCGTTGATGCTGAAATTAGCGTTTTCAAATCCCTCTTTTACGGTTACAACGTGGGAAACGATGACATAGCCCGCACCGTATCCGCAATGCTCTGTAATATACGATGCATTACCGAAAAGCGCAATATTTTTGCCGTTCTGCATCGGGAGCATACCGTCATTTTTCATAAGGATCATACCGTCAGCACCGACCTTACGTACAGTCTGAAGCTTTTCAGCCTTGTTCGATATCGTATACGATACCTTGCCTCTGTTCATCGCCTGTGAGCGTGCAACAACGGAAAGTATCTTTTCACAGCACAAGTCAAGTGCTTTTTCGTCGATCTTGCCGTTTTCAACCATTTCCTTGACTGCGGCAATATCAGCAGGAACATCGGGGCTTCCGCAGTACATATCGTTGCCTGCGGCGATCATTGCATCCTTTGTGCCCTGTGCGCCCCAGTCACTCATAACAAATCCGTCAAAGCCGAATTCATTTCGCAGTACATCGGTAATAAGATCCTTTGCAGTAGGTGCGCAAACACCGTTTATCTTGTTGTAAGCTGTCATTACCGTATAAGGGTTGCCCATTTCAACGGCGTATTCATAGCCTTTAAGGTAAATTTCACGAAGCGCACGCTCGCTGATAACAGTCGATACACCGCCTCTGTTAAATTCCTGATTGTTGGTCGTATAGTGCTTGAGCGAAACACCGACACCTGCAGACTGTACACCAAGCGTATAGTGACCTGCCATTATGCCGTTGAGATACGGGTCTTCGGAGAAATATTCAAAGTTTCTGCCGTTAAGAACGTATCTTTGAATGTTCATACCGGGCGCAAGCAATATATCAACACCAAAGCTGTTACAGTCATCGCCCATAAACGCAGTTACTTTTTCCATAGCAGATGGGTCCCAAGTGTTGGCAAGTGTTGTGCCTGACGGATATCCGACCGTCGGAACGTTTACACGAAGACCGGCAGGGCCGTCTGCAAGATACATCATAGGTATACCGAGTCTTTCAACAACGTATGTTGTCGCCGCCATATGTCTGTCAGCGCCCATAGCAACGAAAAGTGAGCACTTTTCATCAAGTGTCATTTCAGCAACAGCCATTTTGACCGTGTCGCCCGAAAGTTGGGGATAACCCTTTACATACTTAACGCATTTGGATTCTGAGCCTGCGGTAACTGTAACAATGTAGTCGCCTGACAAAAATTCAACGTTTTCGTGAACAACAACAAAGTCTTTTCCGCTTGACAAGTGTGTTTCCCTCGTCACAGTTCTGCCGCAGCTTGTACACTTGAATTCCGTTGTCAATATGCCATCAAAGGCTTCGGAAAAAGAAATCGAAACGGTATATTTATCTCCGTCGATCCTTGAATAATTCAATATCATAACTAACCTCTCAATAAGTATTTTCGCCTGCACACCGCTTTACGGTGTACAACTGTAAATAACAAATTTTACTACTGTATAATATTGTATATTAAATCAAATCATTTGTCAACCGCAAACAGCAAAAAAAGAAAACAGATTTTGATATATGGCACTTGTGTTTTATCCTGTAATTCTTTTTATATGAAATCACTTGACAAATGAGATAAAATATTATATAATCTTTTGCGGTACTGTTTCAGGCAATCGCGCGGTATTGTGCCGTAAGGTATTACCGTGAGGAAAGTCCGGGCTTCACAGGGGAAGGATAACGGATAACGTCCGCCGAAGGTGACTTCCGGGAAAGTGCAACAGAAATAAACCGTAGCAATTTTTGCTATAAGGGTGGAAAGGCGAGGTAAGAGCTCACCGGCTTTACGGTAACGTACAAGCAAATGTAAACCCTATCCGAAGCAACGCCCCGCAAACGGCAGAAATGCCCGATCTCCCCGACCGTAATTTAAGAGCGAGGCGGCACAGAGCTTTGTGGTAACATAAAGACAAGACAGATGATTGCCCACGACAGAACCCGGCTTACAGAAACAGTACCTTTAAATTCCGTAATGTACCACGCATCATTTGGGAGCGTGTCGGGCAGTTATAGCCGATATTTTGCAAAAGTCTCAAAAAGCCTTTATCTATGCGGACTTTCGGCACTTTATAAAAACGCAAAACGGCGTGGATTTTGAGTTTGACCACAGTTTGTCCCACTTCCACGCAAAAGCGAGAAAAATTGAATAGATATCCGGGTGTGGCGCAGCTGGGAGCGCGGGTGGTTTGGGACCATCAGGCCGCAGGTTCGATCCCTGTCACTCGGACCAAAAATGAGCCTAAATGCAGAAATTTAGGCTCATTTTTAACTTTTGATAATAAGCTTCGGGAGGAAAAATGGCGATTAAAGATTTTTTAAATAATGTTAAATATCCCACTATGGATCAAAGAGTTGATATTTTCACAAATTATTTTAACACAACGAATTTACATTTAGATATAGATGCATACTTAAAACTCAATAATTTGTCCAATAAAATCACAACAGACTTTTTTGATTCAAAAGGATTATTTTATACTGTAAATCAAGATTTGCGAGAAAAAGTTCGCAGATTCAACAATGATGTATTCTATTTAACGGATGCTATTTTTCGAATGGTTAACTACTATAATTTGATGAAAGATAGCACAACAGAAGATGATCGTATAATCTATGAAGTTCTTTTCAGAAGATCTGCTCGCTGTGTTTGTGCCGAGATTTTTATGTATGAAGAAAAGATCAAAAATATGATCCGTCTAATTTTGCAATTTAATTCATCAACTCGCAAACATGATATTTTTATGTATCACTTGAAGCAACAGGCGAAAAGCAACCAACTTGTCCGAAAATTTAGAAAAACATATATTAAGTATCTTAATAACGAAGACGTGAAATTTGTCAAACAAATCCGCCACGATGAAATTCACAACGACTCGCCTATAGAGGAATATACAGATGTGCAACCATTTGCTCCTGGCGTGATTTCATACTGTGAGATATATCATGTAATTAGCAACGATCAATTGTTTAATAGCTTAAAAGAGGTATTGAACAAGCAAAAGGAATTGAAGGATAGTCTTCAATCCATTTTAGATAATCACAAAATATGAATAACTGTTTTTATAAAATCACTTCATATTCCTTTTCTTTGTTTACTGCAAACCAATATTTGAGGGCGCCTTACTCGGCGCCCTCTTTTAGTTTTGCTTTCTCTTCTGCGATCTCCGCTTTGACTCTTTCGATCATCTCAGCGAGTTTGATTTCGCATTGCTCTTTCGTTTCGGCGTAGACGTTGAATTTCTTTCGTTTGCCGTTCGGCAGTCTTGGGAAGAAGCTGCCTTCCCACAGGCTGTCGTTTATCTGATACAGGCATCCTGTTCCCGATTTGCGTATCTTTCTCGGCACCGGCTCAGGATGTGGCTCTGTGGGCGCACACGGGGCGTTTACGGGCGGCTTTACCGTCTCCTCGGATGTTTGCTCTACCACGGGCATCTGCGCGTTTGTACCGCCGATTTTGCGGTCAATGCTCACCGCCGCCTGCATCTGCATCGTGTCGGTCATATGGCTGTAAATATCAAGCGTTGTCGCCGCCGACACGTGACCGATGGTTGCCGACAGCGTTTTCACGTCCATACCGTTTTCCAGTGCCATGGTTGCGAAGGTGTGACGCAGATCGTGAAACCGCACATGCTTGCATCCCGCTCGTTTGAGCAGGATCGACAGGATATCGCCAACGGACGTGGGATACCTCGGCACGTCGGAATTTTGCGGTGACGGGAACATCCACCGAGAACTGACCGTTTCCTTATACTTTCTCAGAACCTCCACCAGCGACGGCGGCAGTACCACCGTGCGGATGGAGCTTTTTGTTTTCGGCACGGAGATCTCGATCTTGCCGTTCACCGCACACGCCTGGCGGACGATTTGGAGCTCGCCCGTTTGGAAGTTGAGGCCATCCCATTGCAATCCCATCAGCTCCCCTCGGCGCATCCCCGTGCCGAGTTCCAGCAGGAACAGCTCGTAGTATCCGTCCTCTTTGGCCTGGGCGAGGAACCGTTGCAGCTCATCTTTAGTGAGCACCTGCATCTCCCGTGCTTTCTTGGGCGGCAGTTTACAGCCAATGGCGGGATTGATTCGTATCAGTCCTTCGGCTACTGCTTTTTCCAATGCCATGCGACAACTTGCATGGCAGGCGCGCACCATACGGTCGGACAGTCCCGTTCCGTATTTCTCAACATATTGCTTTCGCCCGTTCCGCTTCAGCCGTGCGTAGAACTGTTGCAAATCGTTCTGCGTCAGTTTGTTCAGTGGTATCTTGCCGATGTAGGGGATGATGTGGTCGTAGATTCGGTTCTCGTAGTTTTGCTGAGTCAACGGTCGGATGGCCGGCTTGGAGTAGTTCTCGTACCAGAACTCTATCCAATCACCGAACAGCATATCCGGCTTGCACCGCGTGCTCGGCGGTCGGTATTCCTCTTTCAGCTTTTCAAGCTTCTCCGCACACTCGGTCTTGGTGTGAGCGAGGACGTTTTTGGTGATGGGTAAGCCCTTGTCATCGTATCCGACCACCACTCGGCCTTCCCACCGTCCGTCGTTTCGTTTGCGAATCATACCTTCGCCATTCTTTCTTCTTTTAGCCATTCGTCTCACTCCTTTATGATGAGGTCTTCCATGAATCCACCGACGATGCCTGATGCTCGCTTTTGCATATCGGTGGTCACGTGGGTGTAGGTGTCCAGCGTGAAGCTGGCGTTGGTGTGTCCGAGGATACGGGACAAAGTCTTGGCATCCACGCCGCCCGTCAGCGCGTGGGTGGCGAAGGTGTGACGCAGATCGTGGAAGCGTATCAGCGGTAGTCCCGCTTGCTTCAGCAAGGTTTTCATTCGGTTGTAGGGATACTCGGGATGCATCGCTTCCTCGGGTCTGTAGATATTCGGAAAGATCCATTCGCTCATCGCTGTTTTCTTTCGCTCTCGCAGTATCTCCGCGGTGCTCGGCGGCAGCAGGATGTTGCGCATTCCCGTTTCGGTTTTGGTATCGCCCCAGGTCACACCGCCGCCTTTCTTTCTCTTAACCGTCCGTGAGATCTTCAGCCGTCCGCTCACTTCATCGAAGTCCGACCAACGCAGTCCGCAGATCTCGCCGAGGCGAAGTCCCGTGGTCAGCTCGGTG
>JAFXFN010000004.1 GCA_017520505.1 Clostridia bacterium | reverse complement strand
GCGGGGGTAACGAAGCGGCGTGAGGGTAATGAATGACATACCGGTGGTATGTCAGAACCCGAACGTGACCGAGCCGCAGCGAGACTACTCCCGCCGTTTCAAACCCATTTTCGTTTATTTCATTCGGGTCGTCGAGGCGCCGACCCCTACAAATTATTGGGTTTATTTCGTTCATTTCATTCGTGGTGGTAACAGCCCCCCGCCTGCGCATATTTCCTATCGGAAATATATTTTTTATTCATTCCGCTCGACGTGAATGCGTAGTTTTAAACCCATTTTGGGCATTTTATTCGGGTGGGCGATGGCGCTTTTATCTATTCTCTTTTATCTCTTATCTCTTATCTCTTTTTCCTGCTGCGGGGTTGCATAGGCAGGAACGCAAAAACAAGCTCCGTTTAAAACGAAGCTTGTTTTATGAAAAAATATTTTATTTTTGACTGTACGTTACGATAAAGCCGTCTGTATTATTACCCGAAAGAGTATATTTGCCGTCGCTTGGCACATACACGTCTGTCGAATCGGCTGTTTTCTGCGTATAATAGACGTAATACGTTTTACCGCCCGTCAATATCTGCAACGGCTTTTCAACGGAAAAGTTTTTCAGATACGAAATATACTCCTCAAGACAGAGATTATTCTCGTGCATATAAGCCGAATGAGGGATACCGACATATCTGAAATGATTGCCCTCGGCAATTATTCCCGTATGCTCGGTCTTGTCACCGGGGTAACGCATAACAAATCCGTATTTATAGTAGTTTTCCACTATCCACGGAGCATATTCTTCGGCATTTTTCGAATAAGACAGCGATGTACCGTCTTCGAGATACAGCTTCACGTCAAAGGAATATCCCGTATGATGGTCGGAAAATCCCGCAAGCTCGTAATAATCGGCATCCTCGGGGCTCGACACCATTGAGGAATAAAAATCCTCCTGCTGTTTTTTCGTTCTGTGTCCTGACGTCACCTGCAAAATATCCTTGCCCGTTTCGGCATAAAATGCATCCGTCAGCTTGCCGAGCGCCGTAAAGGCTTCGTTTTCCAGCGAAATATCGGCAGATGCCACGGTATACCTGCGGTCCTTGTTGTTGAAAAGGTTTATCAAGGGAACGCTGTCAGAAAGCTCATACGCATTATTGCGGTTGACAAGCACAAGCGAGCCTCGTGTCAGCTCCTTATCGGTACAAGCTACCGTTTTATATACGGAATAGTCAAACGGCTCGTCCGTTTCTGGGGCTTCCGTCACGCTGTTTGTCACCTGACCGACTGCATTATCCGTGTCGGGGGCGTCAGGTGTGTCGTTGCTGTTTTTTGCGATTATCACCGAAAGCGTTATGATGACGATGACAAGCATCACTATCGTGGCTACAGTTAAAACAGACGTGCCGTACGCCTTACGGTATGCCTTTTTAGCCATTACGGCACGCCGTCTGTCAAAGCTTTTTTTCAATACTTTTTACCTGTTTTCAATTAAGGCTTACCTTTGTGAGAGCATCTTTTCTGGAAAGGTTAAGTCTGCCTCTGTCGTCTGTTCCGAGGAACTTGACAGTTACAACGTCGCCTACAGCGACAACGTCTTCAACCTTTTCCGTGCGCTTTGTATCGAGCTTGGAGATGTGTACAAGTCCTTCTCTGCCGGGTGCAATTTCAACGAATGCGCCGATAGGAATGATTCTTGTAACCTTACCCGTGTAGCAGCAGCCTACTTCGGGCTCAAACACGATAGCATCGATCATAGCCTTAGCCGCATCGCAGCTTGCCTTGTTTACAGCAAGGATGAAGATAGATCCGTCGTCCTCGATGTCAATCTTAGCGCCTGTTTCGCCTGTTATCTTCTGGATAGTCTTACCGCCTGAGCCGATAACCTCACGGATCTTGTCGGGGTTGATCTGCATTGAGATCATCTTGGGTGCATACTCGGAAACCTCGTCACGAGGCTTGTCTATAGCCTTGAGAATGATGTCGTCGATGATATAATCTCTGCCCTTGTGAGTTGTAGCAAGAGCTTCTCTGATGATCTCGGGTGTAAGACCGTCTATCTTAAGGTCCATCTGAATGGACGTGATACCCTTGTGTGTACCTGCAACCTTGAAGTCCATATCGCCGAAGAAGTCCTCAAGTCCCTGAATGTCTATCATAGTCATCCATCTGTCGCCTTCTGTGATAAGACCGCAGGAGATACCTGCAACGGGAGCCTTGATCGGAACACCTGCATCCATAAGTGCAAGAGTTGAACCGCAGACAGAAGCCTGTGACGTTGAGCCGTTGGAGGAAATAACCTCGGAAACAAGTCTTATGGAGTAGGGGAATTCTTCAACGGAGGGAAGAACGGGAACGAGTGAACGCTCAGCAAGCGCACCGTGGCCGATCTCACGTCTGCCGGGGCTTCTTGATGCCTTTGCATCGCCTACAGAGTAGCCGGGCATATTGTAGTGGTGCATATATCTCTTTGATTCTTCATCGTCGATACCGTCAAGGATCTGCATATCGCTGATAGAACCGAGTGTTGCAATTGTAAGAACCTGTGTCTGGCCTCTTGTGAACATACCGCTTCCGTGTACACGGGGGAGAAGCTTAACTTCAGCCGCAAGGGGACGGATCTGGTCAAGACGGCGGCCGTCAACACGCTTGCCCTCGTCGAGAAGCCAACGGCGTACGATGAACTTCTGAAGCTTGTACAGACATTCGTCCATCATTGCGTGTGAATCGGGGTACTGCTCGTCAAATTTTTCGTAAACTGCGTTTGTAATAACGTTGAGCGCAGCGTCACGTACCTTCTTGTCGTCTGTGTCAAGCGCCTTTTTAACGTCTTCGATGCAGAATGCTTCGATAGCATCGTAAAGGTCGTGGTCAACGTCGTGCTGTTCGTATTCAAACTTGGGCTTGCCTATTTCAGCAACGATAGAATCAATAAATGCGCAGATGCCCTTTATCTCCTCGTGTGCAAGAAGGATTGCGGCGAACATATCCTCATCGGATATTTCCTTTGCGCCCGCCTCGATCATAACGACCTTCTTCGCGCTGCCTGCTACTGTAAGCTCAAGTGTGCTCTTTTCTCTCTGCTCTGCTGTGGGGTTGATGATAAATTCATTACCTACCATACCTACGAACACACCGCCGATAGGGCCGTTCCACGGAATATCGGAGATGGAAAGGGCGATGGATGCACCGATCATTGCGGCAATTTCGGGTGAGCAGTCACGGTCAACGCTCATTACCGTCAAGGAAAGGTTAACGTCATTGCGCAGGTCCTTGGGGAAAAGGGGACGGATAGGTCTGTCGATAACACGGGAGGTAAGTATCGCCTTTTCTGTGGGCTTGCCCTCACGTCTGAAATAACCGCCGGGGATTCTGCCTACAGCGTAAAGTCTTTCCTCAAAATCAACGGAAAGGGGAAGAAAATCGATGCCGTCACGTGGTTTTGCCGATGCCGTTGCGCAGGCAAGGATAGATGTATCACCGTATCTTACCAAGCAAGAACCGTTTGCAAGACCTGCCATTTTGCCCGTTTCGATAACGAGAGGACGGCCTGCAAGCTCATAATTAAAAACCTTGAAATTTTCGAACATTTTATGCTCCTTTTGAAATAATATTTGAAGTAGCTTCTGTGCATAACACTTAATTTCACACATAAAACCGCCGTTTGTGTGCAAAATTAACTGCTATACACCCAAAACTCTCCATTATGGTATTTTATCACAAAACACCCCTGTCATTCAATAAAATATTATTAATGTTAAATTAATAATTTGTGGAATGTTATTATTTTCATTCATTTGATTCAACGTGACAACGGCACACCCGCCCGTCCCCCCTCGGCAGGTTACACCTGCCGCCCACGGGCTGGGGTGTGCATATTTCATGCGGAAATATGATTTTTGTTCATTTCACACGGAATATATTTTGTTGAACGCTTACCAAATGTTAAAATTTTTCTTTACACTTGAAAAATTTTTTCCTCTGTGGTATGGTATAAGCTGCAATATTTTCAAGAGGAGGCGTTTTTTTGGAGCTTATAACGAGCAAAAATAACCCGCGTGTGATGCACGCATCGAAGCTTTTGAAGAAAAAATACCGTGAGGAATACGGTGAGTATCTTGTAGTCGGAAGAAAGCTTACAGCCGAGGCATCCTTTTGCGGTATTTACGCAAAAACAATTTTTGTAACAAAAAATTTTCTTGATAAAAATGAAGAATTTTGCCGTGATATTTTTGAAAAAATTGGTCAAAGTGCCGAAATTATTTTGACGGATGATGAAATTTTGAAAAAAATAAGCGGTGATGAATCCCCCGACGGCATCGTGTGTATAATGGGGTGTATTGACAAATCGGAAAAAATAGATAAAATATATAATAATACATTATGTGATGGTATTAAAGGCGGTGTCATAATACTTGACAGCGTAAGAGATCCCGGAAATATGGGCACGGTGATACGAACTGCGTACGCATTCGGCACGGGGCTTATAATCGCATCGCCCGACTGTGCGGACGTCTACTCGCCCAAGGTGCAAAGAGGGGCTATGGGTGCGGCGTTTTCGCAAAGCCTCATAACAAAGCCGACGGCAGACGCCGTAAAGGAGCTTCGTGAAAACGGCTTTTCCGTTTATGCGGCGGCTCTCCATCACGACAGTCTTGACATACGAGATGTCAAAATGAACGAAAAGACAGCCTTCGTTATAGGCAACGAGGGAAACGGTCTTTCGGAGGAAATTATTGATCTTTGCACAGGCTCTGTAATAATTCCAATACAGGAGCATTCAGAATCGCTCAACGCCGCTGTTGCATCGGCGGTAATAATGTGGGAAATGGCGAAACCGAATAATAGGTAATCGCAGGGGCTAAAAGCAAACGATCGCCCAATCAACCAAACCTTGTAGGGGAGGATATCATCCTCCCGCATAAAGAATGAAATGAAGTTCGTACAAATACGAACTTCTTGAAATGCGGCATAGCCGCACGAAATGTTTGCCTTTGCAAACTTGAAATGTTATCCGACATCGGATAACATTAAAACAATCCTCCCGTCAAGCTTCGCTTGACACCCTCCTTTACACAAGGAGGGCTTAATGCGGTGGATGAGGTGTTAATAAAATCGGCGAAAACGGGATCGAGGCGGACGACCAAAGTAGTTCGCTGTACAGCGAACTACACGCCCCATACAAATCACGTTGAATGAAATGAACGAAAACCATATTTCCGCAGGAAATATGTGCAGGCGGGGGGGCAATTATCACCACCCCGAATTAAATGAACGAAAATAATCAACAGAAAGGGACAGAAATGTCGAAGCTTGTTATCATAGAATCACCCGGTAAGGCGGGAACAATCAAAGGATATCTCGGCTCGGGATACAAGGTAGTGGCATCGGTCGGTCACGTCAAGGACTTACCGAAAAGCACTCTCGGAGTCGATATTGAAAACGGATTCAAAGCAAAATACGTAAATATAAGAGATAAAAGCGAGCTTATAAACAGCCTTAAAAAGGAAGTAAAGCAGGCTGATGAAATATTCCTCGCAACGGACCCTGACCGTGAGGGCGAGGCAATAGCGTGGCACCTTGCCACGGCACTTGAATGTGACGAGGCGAAGACGAGCCGTGTCACATACAACGAGCTTACAAAGGAAGCCGTACGCCGTGCCATTGAAAACCCCGGCAAGATAAATATGAATCTTGTCGATTCACAGCAGGCAAGAAGAATTCTGGACAGAATAGTGGGCTACAAGCTCAGTCCGTTTTTGTGGAAGACTGTAAAAAGCGGTCTTTCCGCAGGCCGTGTTCAGTCTGTTGCGACAAAGATAATCGTTGACAGAGAAAACGAGATACGTGCATTCATCCCCAAGGAATACTGGACACTTGAAAGTGAGCTTGAAACAAACAAGGGTGACGTTTTCACGGCACGCTTTGTCGGCATAAACGGCACAAAAACAGAGGTGACGAGTGCTATGGAAGCTCTTTCCGTTGAGGAAGGAAGCAAAAAAGAGTCTTTCGTGGTATCAAGCGTTAAAAAGACACTCAAATATAAAAATCCCCAGCCTCCGTTCATCACGTCCACACTCCAGCAGGAGGCTTCAAAGAAGCTCAACTTCCGTTCACAGAGAACGATGAAGGTGGCGCAGGAGCTTTACGAGGGTATCAACCTCGGTGCTGAGCTTGGCGGAACGCAGGGTGTTATCACTTATATGAGAACGGACTCTCTGCGTATCTCCGACACGGCGCTGTCGTCGCTCCGTGAGCATATCGACCGTGAATACGGCAAAAAATATCTGCCCTCAAAGGCAAGAGTATTCAAGGCTAAAGCAGGTGCGCAGGATGCGCACGAAGCCATCCGTCCGTCGTCGCTCGACTTTCCCCCGAAGCTTATCAAAGATAAGCTGACGGCAGACCAGTACCGTCTTTACAAGCTCATCTGGGACAGATTCGTTGCAAGCCAGATGGCATCGGCAGAGCTTGATACGGTCAGCCTTGACATAAATGCGGGTATTTACAACTACCGTGCAAGCGGTTACACCGTTAAATTCAAGGGCTATATGGCTGTTTACGAGGAAACGGAGGACAGCGTTGACGAAGAAAGAGGCGTAAAGCTTCCCGAGGTGAACGAGGGCGACGGTCTGAAGCTCCTCGACCTTGTGAAAAAACAGCATTTCACAGAGCCTCCGGCAAGATTCACGGAAGCATCGCTTATCAAACAGCTTGAGGAAATGGGCATAGGCCGTCCGAGTACGTTCACGCCTATCATCACGACTATCGTTGCGAGAAACTACGTCAAGCGTTCGGGCAAATCTCTTGCGCCGACGTCCCTGGGCGAAGTCACAACACAGCTTATGACGGACTTTTTCGCTGATATAGTTGACTATAAATTCACGGCAAATATGGAAAACTCCCTTGATAACATCTCCCACGGTACGGAAAGTATGCAGGACGTTCTGGGTAACTTCTGGCGTGATTTCAGCGTAACGCTTGAAAAGGCAGAAACGACCGTCAAGGGTAAGAAATACAAGTATGCGGATGAGGAAACGGACATCATCTGCGACAAGTGCGGCGCAACTATGGTAATCAAATCGGGCAGATACGGCGACTTTGCCGCTTGTCCCAATTACCCTGCTTGCAAAAACACGAAGAAGATAGACAAAAACGGCAACGTCGTACCCGAAAAGGAAAAAACACCCATCGTCAAGACCGATATGGTATGCGAAAAGTGCGGCGGTGCTATGGTCATAAGAAGCGGCCCTTACGGTGAGTTTTACGCTTGCGAAAACTTCCCCACCTGCAAAAACACGCTTCAGAAGACGGAGCCGACAGGTGCCGCCTGCCCCAAGTGCGGCGGAAGCGTTGTGAAGAAAAAGCACGGCCGACGTGAGTATTTTGCCTGCGCAAATGCGCCCAAGTGCGATTTTACAACGTCACACGCACCGTCAAAGGAAAAATGCCCGAAATGCGGCTCCTCGATGTTCACAAAGAAGTCGGGCGAGGACGTATGTCTGAACGAGAACTGCAAATGAGTGAGTACGTAAACGTAATCGGCGCAGGGCTTGCTGGATGCGAAGCGGCTTATCAGATAGCAAAAAGAGGCGTCAAGGTAAGGCTTTATGAAATGAAGCCCGAAAAAAAGTCACCTGCGCATAAAAGTGATATGTTTGCGGAGCTTGTTTGCTCAAACTCGCTTCGCTCTCATCAGATATTCAACGCCGTCGGACTTTTAAAGGAAGAAATGCGCCGACTTGATTCGCTGATAATGCGTGCGGCAGATGCAACGAGCGTGCCGGCGGGGGCATCTCTTGCGGTTGACAGAGATAAATTTTCCCGATATATAACGGACGAGATAAAAAATAACGAAAATATCGAGGTAATTTCGCAGGAAATCACCGAAATTCCCGACGGTGTGACGGTAGTTGCAACGGGGCCCTTGACGTCAGATGCTTTAAGCGAAAAAATAAAGGATCTGGCCGGGGAAGGACTTCACTTTTTCGATGCCGCCGCCCCCATCGTATCGGCGGAAAGCATCGACAGGGACATAACGTTTGAGCAGTCACGCTACGATAAAGGCGAGGCGGCTTATATCAACTGCCCGATGACACGTGAAGAATATGAGGCGTTTTACAACGCACTGATAACGGCAGACACGGCAGAGCTTCACGGCTTTGAAAAAGAGCCGAATGTGTTTGAGGGCTGTATGCCTGTTGAGGTCATGGCGAAGCGAGGCTTTGAAACGCTTTTGTTCGGGCCGATGAAGCCCGTGGGACTTACAGACCCGAAAACGGGGCGTGAGCCGTACGCGGCAGTTCAGCTCCGTGCGGAAAACCTTGAAAAAACGATGTACAACATCGTCGGATTTCAGACACATCTGACGTTCGGAGAGCAAAAAAGGGTGTTTTCGATGATACCGGGCTTACAAAATGCCGAGTTTTTACGCTACGGCGTGATGCACAGAAACACGTATATCAACTCTCCCGGCTTCCTTGATGAAACGTATATGGTCAAAAGCAAAAAGGGGCTGTTCTTCGCAGGACAGATAACGGGTGTCGAGGGGTACGTCGAATCCTCCGCTTCGGGACTTCTGTGCGGAATAAGTGCCGCCTTGCTCGTCAAGGGGCAGGAAAGATTCGTATTTTCCGACGTGTCGGTCATAGGCTCTATGGCGAAGTACGTTTCGGGCTATAACGGCGCAGATTTTCAGCCGATGAATGCCAATTTCGGCATTATCGCCCCGCCCGACAGGAAAGTAAAGGGCGGCAAGCGTGGCAGATACGATTATTACGCAACACGTGCGATAGAATATATAGATTCCTTGAAGGATCTAGTTGAATAAAAAGCGTATGTCTTTGGATTACAATAAAAACAACATTTTTTATGCAAAGCAATTACGTAAAAATGCAACAGCGGAAGAAAATCATTTGTGGTATGATTTTTTATCAAAATATGAGATAAGGTTTCAAAGGCAAAAGGCGATAGATAATTTTATAGCAGATTTTTATTGTCACAAAGCAAAGCTTGTTATCGAGATAGACGGTTCACAGCATTATACCGCTGACGGTAAAAACAAAGATGAATTCCGAACGGAAATTTTAAAAGGATACGATTTAAAAGTCATACGGTTTACGAACCGTATGATAAATGAAAATTTCCGAGGTGTTTGCGAATACATCGATCTTACGGTAAAAGCCTTCCTCCGAGAGGAAGGTGTCTGACGAAGTCTTGACGGAAGGAGCCTGCGTTATGGTATTATTTTATCTGAATTTTACCGTTACGCACTCTCCCCCACCGCCTTTGGCGGAGCCCCCTCCCGGAGGGAGCCATAACACCACACCCGAATGAAATGAACGGAAATGGGGATTTTTCCATTTATCCACCCCGAATGAAATAAACGAACAGGCAAAAGGTATGTACAACGAAAATTTAAACGATCTTTACAAAACGTGCTCGTACACGTTTAAAAAAACTGAATATCTTACGCTTGCTTTGACACACTCCTCGTATGCCAACGAAAACAAAAAAGCAAAGACGGAATGTAACGAGAGACTTGAATTTTTCGGTGACTCTATTTTGAGCATCCTTGTAAGCGAATATATGTTTTTCAAGTATCCCGACCTTCCCGAGGGCGAGCTGACACGGACACGTGCGGCTGTGGTATGTGAGGACACGCTCTTTACTCTTGCCGAGAAGATCGACCTTTGCTCGCACATAAAGCTCGGCCGTGGGGAAGAACAAAACGGCGGACGGCACAGAAAATCGATTTTAGCTGATGCATTCGAGGCATTTTTGGCAGCAGTTTACATTGACGGCGGCCGAGACGCCGCAGCAGATTTTCTGTACCCGCTCATAATTCCCGAAATCGAAAAGCACATAACACCCGGAAGCAACATCGACTACAAGACCGTTTTACAGCAATTCGTGCAGGAAACGCCGTCAGCGTTACTCGAATACGTCATCACAGGTGAGGAGGGCCCTCACCACGACAAGGTATTTTACGTTGATGCTATCCTTGACGGCTCCGTTGTCGGCAAGGGTGTCGGCAAATCGAAAAGACGGGCTGAACAGGAGGCGGCAAAGGGCGCTTTGATACTGTTCGGTGTCATAAAAGAATGAAGCACGTAAATATACCTATCTTCATTCCGCACCTCGGATGCCCCAACGACTGTGTTTTCTGTAACCAACGGAAGATAACGAAAACGGAAGAATTCAATGCAGAATCGGTCATTCCGCAAATTGAGGCGGTTTTGAAGACCACCGAGGGCGCACAGCGTGAAATTGCATTTTTCGGCGGCTCATTTACGGGAATCGACCGAAAGCTTATGATAAAGCTTTTAAAAATCGGTCACGGTTACATACAAAGAGGCGACGTAAGCTCGCTTCGCTGTTCCACACGTCCCGACTACATAAACGGCGAGATACTCGACACGCTTTCGTTTTACGGAATGAAAACGATCGAGCTTGGCATACAAAGTACCTCCAACGAGGTTCTGAAAATATGTAAGCGCGGGCACACTAAGGAGCAGTCGATAAACGCAATGAAGGCTGTAAAAGCCCACGGCTTTGAGCTGATAGGGCAGATGATGACGTCCTTACCCCATTCAACGGTAGATGACGAAATCAAAACGGCAGAGGATATTTGCGCATGCCTTGCTGACGGTGCAAGAATTTATCCGACGGTCGTTTTCAAGGACACGGTGCTTGCGAAAATGACGGAATCGGGCATTTATTCTCCAAGTGAAAGAGATGATACCGTTTACAGGTGCAAGGAAGTAAAAAAGGTATTCATCAAAAACGGTGTTCCCGTTATCCGTCTCGGTATTCAGGCACAGGACAACATAGAGGGTGACAAGGCTTTCGGCATTTACGATCCGTCTGTCGGCGCATCCGTTGATGCAGAGATATATTTTGAAAAAGCCGAGGAGCTTTTGACACCGTACAAGGACGTTTTGAAAAACGCTTTTGTAACGCTGTACGTTTCAAAGGGAAAGACCTCGTCGGCTGTCGGTATCAGCAGTAATAATAAGAAAAAACTAATTAATAAATACGGTATATATAAAATAAAAGTAATAGAGGACGAAAAATTGGCTTCTTATGAAGTGAAAATAAAAGTAGTTCCCGACACAAGGAGGTGACGGTATGTATTTAAAATCGATAGAGCTTCAGGGCTTCAAGTCGTTCCCCGACAAGACGACACTTTCGTTCAACGAGGGCATCACCGTCATTATCGGCCCTAACGGCAGCGGTAAATCAAATATTGCCGATGCTATGCGTTGGGTGCTTGGCGAGGTTTCCTCACGTAACATCCGAGGAACTAAAATGGAGGACGTTATCTTCGGCGGCTGTGAAAGCAGAAAGCCGGGAAGCTTTGCGCAGGTAACGCTGTGCCTTGATAACTCGTCGCCCGTCGGACGTCTTAACATCGATTACGACACGGTGACCGTCACGAGAAGATACTTCAAGGGCGGTACGAGTGACTATCTTATAAACGGCAAGGCTTGCCGACTTAAGGACATTCACAAGCTTTTTATGAACACGGGTATCGGCCGTGAGGGATATTCCGTCATCGGTCAGGGTAAGATCGCCGAGATAGTTTCAAGAAAAAGCGAGGAAAGAAGAAGCGTTTTTGAAGAAGCCGCAGGCATTTCAAAATACAAATTCTCAAAGAATGAAAGTGCCAAAAAGCTTGCTGAAACAGAGGATAATCTGTCCCGTGTGCTTGACATTTTAGGTGAGCTTGAAAACCGTGTCGGCCCGCTTGAAAAGGAAGCGGAAAAGGCGAAAAAATATCTCGTGCTTCACGATGAGAAAAAGAGCATCGATATTGCCGTATGGCTTTACGATATGGCGGTACTGTCTGAGGACATACAGAAGTTCAGAGGCACTTACGAGCTTTACAAAACGGAGCTTGCGCTTGCCGAGGGAGAGCTATCAGCCCTTGAAGAAAAGACGGAAAGCCTTATGGCAGAGTCGTCTGAGATAAAGCGCCGTCAGGAAGCGGAAAACGCAAGACTTTCAGCCCTCACAGAGGAAAAATTCACAAAGAGCAACGCCAAGAGCATAGCCCTTAAAGAAATCGAGCATTTGAGAAGCGACATATCCTCGACCGAGGAAGCCATAAAGGCAGAAAAAAAGGAATATAACGAGCTTTCCGAAAAAATAAAGGAAAAGCTTTTGCAGGTAAGCGAGCTTGAAAAGACAGCGGAAGCATTAAAGCGTGAGCATACGGAGGTATTCAATGCGCACCGTGATGTGACCGATGAGCTTGAGGAAATGAGCAGGCTTGCAGACGACATAACCGAGGATTCGGAAAAAATAAAGGAGCAGATGACCGACATCCGCATCAAGCTTTCCGTGGCAGACACGGGAGGCGGTGAGGACACCGTCAAGGATTCAGCCCTTGACGAGGAGATAGCATCCCGTACCGAAAGCTTGCGCCTTATAACCGAGCGTGCCGAAAAGGCAGAGGGCGTTATCGCAGGGTATGAGGAAAAGCTTGCGAGTGCGGCAAACGCATCACGTTTATCACGTGAGGAAGCGGAAAAGGCGGAAAACGAGGCGTCATCGCTCCGTGAGGAAATAAACGAAATATACATTGACATATCGTCAAAAACACACAGAATAGAAAACCTCAAACGAATGGAGGAGCTGCTTGAGGGATACTCCCACAGCGTGCGCTTCGTCGTTGAGGAATACAAAAAAGGCAACATCAGAAGACGTGACGGCGGTGTGTGCGGTGAAATATACGGCCCCGTTTCAAGGCTTATAAAGGTTGAAAACGCTTACACCACAGCCATTGAGACCGCCCTCGGTGCGGCAATGCAGAATATCGTGGTTGCTGACGATGCTTCGGCAAAGGACGCCATCCGCCATTTGCAGAAGCACGGTGCGGGCCGTGCCACGTTCTACCCCGTGTCAACGATAAAGCCGATGTATCTGTCATATAACGAAGGTGAGCTTTCAAAAAATGACGGCTACGTAGGGGTTGCATCGTCGCTCGTTAAATGCGATGAAAAATTCAAGGGTATAATCGGAAATCTGCTCGGCAGAACGGTCGTTTTTGAAAATATGGACAAGGCTTCCGTATTTGCAAAGAAATACGACCACAAAATAAGAATAGTAACCCTTGACGGCCAGCTTATCAACGCAGGCGGCTCATATACGGGAGGCTCGGCAAGAAACGACAGCGGAATGCTCTCACGTAACACGCAGATAGACACCCTTACAAAGCAGATAAATGCAGATAAGGCGAAGATGGATGCGCTTAAAAAACAGCTTGATGAGATAAACGAGCGCATCAAGGAGCATCAGTCAAGTGCCGGTAACTCCGACAATTCCGCATCTATCATCACGTCGCTTTTGAATGCGGAAAATACACAGCTTCAGGTGCTTAAATCACAGATAAGCCGTGACTCAGAGCGTCTTGAAGAATTGAAAGCGGAGAAAAACGACATCGGCGCAAGAGCTGAGCGCAGAAGACTTGAAAGAGAAGAAAACGAAAAGCATCTTTCCGAGCTTTCCGAACTTTTAAAATCAAAGGCAAGCGAGCTTGAAGAAACCGAGGCAAAAATCGCCGAGGGAAACAAAAAGCAAGAGGAGCTTCGTGTAAGGCTTTCATCGCTTGAGGTTAAAATTGCCGAAAACGCAAAGGAGCAAGAGGGCGTAAACGCATCGGGCGCTGAGCTTACAGCACGTGCTAAAGACTCCGAAATGAAGAAAAATTCTCTGTCGGAGCGTCTTGAAAGGCTCAAAGCAGCGTTTACAAGGAACACCGAAACGGTAGAGAATTCATCTGGTGCATCAGACGAGCTTGACACGGAAATCGAAAAAATAAAGGCAGAAATCGCAAGCCTTTCGCAAAAATCGCTCACCCTTGAGGGTGCGCTCAACGCCTCACGCACGGCAGAAAAAGAAAAGGCACACAAAAAGGAGCTTATGTTCCGTGAGTTCACGACGGCTGAAAACAAGCTTAACAGCGCTGAGGAAAAGCGTGAGAAGCTGACAGTATCGCTTTCGGAGGAATACGGACTTTCGTATTCCGAGGCTAAGGAAAAGCCGACGGAAATTACCGTCACACCGTCAAACAGAGGCGAGCTTGTACACCGCCAGACGGAGCTTAAAAACAAGCTTCGTGCAATAGGCCACGTAAACGTCAATGCGGCGGAGGAATACAAGGAGGTCAAGGAAAGATACGACTTCATGACCGCCCAGACCGAGGACTTGAAGGCTTCAAAGGCAGAGCTTGAGGAAATAATTTTCAAGCTTGACGAGGAAATGAAGTCAAGCTTTTCCGAGGCGATCGAGGAAATAAACGTCTGCTTCGGACGAGTGTTCACCCACCTTTTCGGCGGCGGACACGCAGAAATAAAGATTGCGGAGCCTGACAACATTTTAGAGTCGGGCATCGACATAAACGTAGCACCCCCCGGAAAGATAGTCAAGAGCCTTTCGCTTTTATCCGGCGGTGAGCAGTCGTTTGTCGCAATTGCGCTTTACTTCGCACTTCTTGAAGTAAACCCAACGCCGTTTATCTTGCTTGACGAGATAGAAGCCGCACTTGACGAGGTGAACGTTGACCGTTTTGCCGATTACCTCACGGTAAACAAAACGAAAACGCAGTTCATACTCATCTCCCACAGACGAGGCACGATGGAAGCGGCTGACCGTCTTTACGGCGTAACGATGCCCACAAAGGGTATATCAAAGATTCTTTCGGTCGATATAGGTGAAATAGAACAGAAGATAGGTAAGCTCGACTGATGAAGAAAGGAACATAAAATGGCATTTTTCGATAAACTTAAAGCAGGTCTTTCAAAGACAAAGGACGCACTTTTCGGCAAAGTAAAAGACCTTTTCATAAATATGAGAGAGGTCGACGAGGACCTTTTCGATGAGCTTGAGGAGATACTCATCACCGCTGACGTCGGTGTTGCGGGTACTGAAATGATACTTGAAAAGCTCCGCTACACCGTAAAATCCGAAAAAATAACGGAAAGCGAACGTGTATACGAGGAGCTTAAAAAGATAATTGCCGAGATGATAGGCGACGGTGACGGACTGAATCTGTCGGGTGAGCTTTCCATAATCCTCGTTATCGGTGTCAACGGTGTCGGCAAAACGACGTCTATTGCGAAGATCGCAAACAATTTGAAATCAGACGGCAAAAAGGTCGTTCTGGCGGCGGCGGATACGTTCCGTGCGGCGGCTATCGACCAGCTTCAGATATGGGCGGACAGAATCGGCGTTGATATAATCAAGCATAACGAAGACTCCGACCCTGCGGCGGTCGTTTACGATGCGGTCAACGCCGCAAAGGCAAAGCGTGCCGACGTGCTTATCGTTGACACGGCAGGACGTCTTCACAACAAGAAAAATCTTATGGATGAGCTTGCAAAGATAAACCGTGTTATCTCCCGTGAAGCGCCCGATGCAGCTCGTGAAACGCTTCTTGTGCTCGATGCGACGACGGGACAGAATGCGGTAATTCAGGCAAAGGAATTCAAAAATGCCGCTGAAATTACAGGCCTTGTGCTTACAAAGCTTGACGGCACGGCAAAGGGCGGTATCATCATTTCCATTAAAGAGGAGCTTGGTATTCCCGTCAAGTACATCGGTGTCGGTGAAAAGGCAGACGATATGCAGCCGTTTGTAGCTGAGGAATTCGTGAGGGCGCTGTTCGAATAATGGAATTTGTACTTGCTTCTAATAATAAGAAAAAAATAAAGGAGCTTAATGAAATTTTGTCAAAAAAGCTCCCCGATGTAAAGGTCTTATCTCTTGCCGACATAGGCTTTGATGGTGAGATAGTTGAAGACGGCAAGACGTTTGCCGAAAACGCAAAAATAAAGGCAAGCGTTCCCGCCTCCCTCGGATATATCGGAATAGGCGATGATTCGGGGCTGTGTGTCGACCATCTCGGCGGTGAGCCGGGAATATACTCCGCACGTTATTCGGGACTCGGCGATGAGGGCAACATCGAAAAGCTGCTTAAAAGCCTTGACGGTGTGCCATTTGACGAGCGCACGGCGCATTTCGTATGCAGTATCTGCTGTGTATTTCCCGATGGCAAGGTCATAACGGCAGAGGGAAAAGCCCATGGTATAATACTTGAAGAACGTCACGGCGAGGGCGGCTTCGGATACGATCCCGTTTTCTACTTTCCCTCGCTCGGTAAAACATTTTCGGAAATATCGCAGGAAGAAAAAAATAAAATAAGCCACAGGGCAAACGCACTTGAGCTGTTTGCCGAAAAAATAGGAGAATTATGTTAACATCAAAGCAAAGGGCATTTTTAAGAGCAAAGGCACAGCCGCTTGCCCCCATTTTTCAGATAGGCAAAAACGAAATCAGCGAAAATATGATAAAGCAGATATCCGATGCACTTACAGCGCATGAGCTTGTAAAGGTTCACGTTTTGGAAAACTCACCCTACACGGCAAGAGAAGCTTGCGACATCGTGTGTGAGCAAACGGGCGCTGACGGTGTTTCCGTTCTCGGTGCAAAGTTCGTAATTTACCGTGAAACCGAGGATAAAAAACGCCGTGAAACACGCATAATACTTCCGAAATGAGGAAGAAAAGAATAGGTATCTACGGCGGCACGTTCGCCCCGCCTCACAAGGGACACGTAAAAGCGGCACGCCATTTTATAAAGTGCGCACGCCTTGACGAGCTTCTGATAACCGTCACCTACACACCGCCGCACAAGCAGGTAAAGGGCGACGCTGACCCGTATCAAAGGCTTGAAATGGCTCGCCTTGCCTTCGGTAAGATAAAAAAAGCCGTCGTTTCCGATTATGAAATCGAAAAAAAGGGCGTAAGCTATACAAAGGACACGCTTCGCCATTTCAAAACGGAGGAAAATGAGCTGTTTTTGCTCGTCGGGGACGATATGTTTTTAACGCTTGACGAGTGGAGATCCCCCGATGAAATTTTCGCCCTCTGCACGGTCGTGTGCTTTCCGAGAGATGACGACGGTGCGATACTTGAAAAAATACAGGCGAAAAAGAAAGAATATGAGGAAAAATTTTCCGCACGCATTATGACACCCGAATACACGGTTTATGAGCTTTCCTCGACCGAAATAAGGCAAGACATAAAAAACGGTCACAGCGTGTCGGATAAAGTAACAAAGGAAGTGCTTGATTATATCAATGAACACGGTCTTTACAGAGCTTGATCATATAAACACGCTTCACGAAGCGGTACGCCGTGAGATGTCGGAAAAAAGACTTTCCCACGTTGTGTCCGTTGCAAAAACGGCATTTACAATATGCACGCTTCTCACCTTGTCGGAGGAAGAAACAAAAAAAACGGTCACAGCATCATATCTTCACGATATAACAAAGGAAAAGGACAAACTCTGGCACTATGAATTTTGTAATCAGCACGGCATTATCCTTTCCGACGACGACAAACGTGCCGACGAGGTCTTACACCAGATAACGGGTGCGCCTTACGCAAAAAAAGTTCTTCCCGATTATGTCACCCCCACGGTCTACGGTGCGATTTCAAAGCACTGCACGGGTGGGGTAAATATGAATATTTACGAAAAGATAGTATTTTTAGCCGATTATATCGAGCCGACACGTACAAATGAAGCGTGTAAATCGTTAAATCACTTCTTTTTTAACGAATGTTATGACGGAAATATAAGAAAACATCTTGACAAAGCCGTGCTTTTGGCTTACGATAATACAGTAAGGTATTTAAATGAAAAGGGCGCATTTGTCCACCCCTCAACCCTTCTGGGCAGAGAGGATATAATTAAGAGCTTAAACCTTGAAAGGAAAATATAAATATGGAAAATCTGTTTGAAAATATCAGCAAAAACGATCTTCAGATAGTTCCCGAGGATTTAACAAATGCGGAACCGAAGAAGATAGCGGATAAGATAGTGAATATACTCGACATCAAAAAGGGCGGTGACATAAAGCTGCTTGAGGTACATTCACGCACGGTAATTGCAGACTATTTCGTTATCTGCACGGCAAACTCAACAACGCAGGTAAAGTCGCTTGCCGATGAGCTTGAATATCAGATGACACTCTGTAACACTCCCCCCGCACACACCGACGGTATGGGCAGAGGCGAATGGTCGGTGCTTGACTTTTCATCGGTCATCGTTCACATTTTCATTAAGTCAGCAAGAGAATTTTACAAGCTCGATAAGCTCTGGGGCGATACCACCGAGCTTGAGATAAACAGCGAAGAATAACCCAAGGAAGGTAGAAATAATGAAATACGATTACACAGGTATTGAGAAAAAATGGCAGGACAGATGGGAAGAAAGCCACGCATTTGAAGCGAAGAACGACTACACGCTTCCCAAATATTATGCGCTCATCGAGTTCCCCTATCCGTCAGGTCAGGGACTTCACATAGGACATCCCCGTCCTTATACAGCGCTTGACATCGTTTCAAGAAAGAAGCGTATGCAGGGATACAACGTGCTTTTCCCTATGGGCTGGGATGCTTTCGGTCTTCCGACTGAAAACTATGCTATCAAAAACAAAATTCACCCCGCAAAGGTTACAGAGGTAAACGTTGCAAAGTTCAAAAAGCAGCTTAAAATGCTCGGTCTTTCCTTTGACTGGTCACGTGAGATAGACACGACTGACCCCAACTACGTAAAATGGACACAGTGGATATTCCTCCAGCTTTACAAAAAGGGCTTGGCTTACAAAAAGGAAATGTCCGTTAACTTCTGTACCTCCTGTAAGGTAGTTTTGGCAAACGAGGAAGTCGTCAACGGCGCTTGCGAGCGTTGCGGCTCCGAGGTCATCAGAAAGGTAAAGAGCCAGTGGATGCTCAAAATTACAGAGTATGCCGACAGACTTATCGATGACCTTGAGGGACTTGACTTTATAGAAAGAGTAAAGACACAGGAAATAAACTGGATAGGTCGTTCCTACGGTGCAGAGGTCAAGTTTGAAACGACCGCAGGCGACACGATAACCGTCTACACAACACGCCCCGACACGCTTTTCGGCGCAACGTATATGGTTATCGCACCTGAGCACGCACTTGTTGAAAAGTGGAAAAATTCGCTCAAAAATTACGATGACATCATCAAATACAAGGAAGATGCCGCAAAGAAGTCCGACTTTGAAAGAACAGAGCTTGTTAAGGACAAAACGGGCGTTATGCTTGACGGTGTCAAGGCAATTAACCCCGTAAACGGCAAGGAAATTCCGATTTTCGTTTCCGACTACGTGCTTGCTACATACGGCACGGGCGCAATTATGGCAGTTCCCGCACACGACACACGTGACTGGGAATTTGCAAAGAAATTCGACCTGCCCATAATTGAGGTCGTTGCCGTCGGCGACGTTCAGAACGAAGCGTTCACAGACGTTGAAACGGGTGTTATGGTAAATTCAGGCTTCCTCGACGGCTTGCAGGTTGCAGAGGCAAAGGAAGCAATAATCAAGTTCTTAACGGAAAAGGGCATAGGCGAAAAGAAGACGAACTACAAGCTCCGTGACTGGGTATTCTCCCGTCAGAGATATTGGGGCGAGCCCGTTCCGCTTGTATATTGTGAAAAATGCGGCTGGGTGCCGATTCCCGAAGAACAGCTCCCGCTTACGCTTCCCGACGTTGAAGCGTATGAGCCGACCGACACAGGCGAATCCCCCCTTGCAAAGGCAACGGATTGGGTAAACACAACTTGCCCTGCCTGCGGCGGACACGCAACGAGAGAAACTGACACGATGCCCAACTGGGCAGGCTCATCGTGGTACTTCTTGCGCTACTGCGACCCGAAGAACAACGATGCACTTGCCGCAAAGGAAGCGCTTGACTATTGGATGCCCGTTGACTGGTACAACGGAGGTATGGAGCACGTAACACTTCACCTGCTTTATTCACGTTTCTGGGCTAAGTTCCTTTACGATATCGGCGTGCTTTCCTGTAAGGAGCCGTATCAGAAGCGTACAGCGCACGGTATGATCCTCGGTGAAAACGGCGAAAAGATGTCGAAGTCAAGAGGAAACGTCATCAACCCCGACGACATCGTAAGAGATTACGGCGCAGACTCGCTCCGTCTTTATGAAATGTTCATCGGTGACTTTGAAAAGTCCGCACCCTGGTCACAGGCAAGCATCAAGGGCTGTAAGAGATTTTTGGAAAGAGTTGCATCGCTTCCCGATATGGTCAAGGGCGAGGGTGTCACACCGAGCCTTGAGGTATCGTTCCACAAGACGATAAAGAAGGTAACGGAAGATATCGACAATATGAAGTTTAACACGGCTATTGCCGCAATGATGAGCTTGCTCAATGAGATATCCGATGCGGGTACACTTACAAAAGACGAAGCAAAGACTTACGTAACGCTTCTTTGTCCGTTTGCACCCCACCTTTGCGAGGAGCTTTGGGAGTATTTCGGCGGTGAGGGCTTCTGCTCCTACGCAAAATGGCCCGAATATGACGAAGCAAAGACGGTTGACAGCACGGTTGAAATAGGTGTTCAGATCAACGGTAAGATGAGAGGCACGATAACGATTCCCAAGGATTGCGATAAAGATACCGCTATGGCGGCAGTTAAGACAAACGAAAGAATTGCAGAGCTTATCACGGGTAAGACTATAATAAAAGAGATTTTCGTACCCGGAAAGATATTCAATATCGTTGTAAAATAAGTTTTCGTCACATTTTTGTAGCATTTTCCGAAAAAAATAGAAAAAAATACTTGACAATTTAGCGTTTTCGTTATATAATAATGCGCAGATGGTTTAAATGCGAAGGGAGGGAATATAAATGGCAGAAGTCAGAGTTAAAGAAAACGAAACACTTGACAGTGCTCTTCGCAGATTTAAAAGACAGTGCGCACGTTCCGGAGTTCTCACGGAGCTCCGTAAGAGGGAGCATTACGAAAAGCCCAGCGTAAAGCGTAAGAAGAAGTCTGAGGCAGCAAGAAAGCGTAAGTATAAGTAATTTGTGCCTTGTCAATTAATTAGCTTTAACTTAAAAAGCACCTGTTTTTCAGGTGCTTTTTTCGTTTCGTTTAATTCGGACTGCGAGATAACAACGGTTTGCTCAAGCCGCCGAAGGCGGTGCGCCCTATTGCCCGTGGCGGCAGTTGACTTTGTCAACTGCAAGGCGCACATATTTCCTAACGGAAATATATTTTACTCCATTCGGGTGGTACCGTAGGGGTCGGCGCCTCGACGACCCGAATAAAGTAAATGAAAATGGGTTTTAAACGGGTCGTCGAGGCGCCGACCCCTACAAATTAATGGGGTTATTTTCATTAAATTCACCGTGCGTTATTAAATGTAAATTTTCTATTTAAAAATTTTAAATTCATCTTTTTTCACTTCTATTATGCCTTGACAATAATTTTATTTTATGATATACTCGTTGTACCTCTGCGGTGATGTTCCGCCGAGGGAGGCTTTCATAAAGCGGAATTGCCGTCATCTTCAGGTAATTCGGCTTTAAATCAAACAGGAGGTGCCGAAATGAGAGAAAAGATCACACTTGCCTGCACAGAATGCAAGCAGCGCAACTACGACAGCAAAAAGAACAAGAAGAACACTCCCGACAGACTTGAGCTGAATAAGTACTGCCGCTTCTGCCGCAAGCACACTCTTCACAAAGAAACTAAGTAAGGAGCGTACAGGAGAAAATGGCTGAAAAAGAACTGAACAACGAAATCGAAAACGTTGAAAATGAAGTTACCGAGTCCAAAAAGGACAAGGGTGACAAAAAGCCCGAAAAGAAAAAGGGTCCCGGTATTGGCAGAAAGATCCTGAACGTTTTTAAAGACTACAAGGGCGAGATCAAAAAGATCACATGGCCCACACCCAAGCAGACACTTCACAACACACTTGTTGTTATCGGTGCTATGGTACTTGTAGGCGTATTCGTATTTTTGCTTGATACCGCTTTTTCCGAAGTGGTTGAACTCCTCGCAGGAATAGGTAAATAAACTACTTTAAGGAGGTAATTCCCTATGATGGACGATTACTCTCTCGATCCTAAGTGGTATGTTGCTCACACCTATTCGGGATATGAGAATAAGGTAAAGGATAATATTGAAAAGATCGTTGAAAACAGAAATCTTTCCGATGTTATCACAGACGTAAGGATACCTGTGGAAACCGTTGTGGAGATGGACGGCGACCAGAAGAAGGAATCCGAAGCTAAAATGTTCCCGAGCTATGTGCTTGTAAAGATGGTTATGAACGATGCTACGTGGCACGTCATCAGAAACATCACAGGCGTTACGGGCTTCGTCGGCCCCGGCTCAAAGCCCGTTGCATTGACGGATGCTGAAGTTGCCGCTTTGGGAATAGATCTTGAAAACGGTGAAGAAACAGCCGTTCGCAAGACGACCTCGCTCGGCTTTGCCGTGGGAGATACGGTCGCAATCAGAGAAGACGTTCTGTTCGGTGTAAATACAGCAACAGTAACAGCTATCTCGCCCGACCTCAAGAAAGTCAACGTCACAGCTTTGATGTTCGGCAGAGAAACGCCCATTGAGCTTGATGCCGCTGACGTTAAGCCTTTGAAATAAAAGGTATTCCGCAGAACACTGCGGTAAATGTGGGAGGAAGAAAATTCACTTATCATCTTCCGAACAACCACATGGGCAGAATAATGATATATTCTGCTACGGAAAGGAATCGGTAAACATAAAATGGCTAAGAAAATAATGGCTTATGTTAAGTTGCAGTTGCCCGCAGGCAAAGCAACACCCCAACCCCCTGTTGGTCCGGCTCTCGGTCAGCACGGTGTTAACATCGCAGCATTTACAAAGGAATTCAACGAAAGAACAAAGAATGACATCGGTCTTATCATCCCCGTAGTTATCACTATCTACGCTGACAGATCCTTCTCATTCATCACAAAGACTCCCCCCGCAGCAGTTCTTATAAAGAAGGCTGCAGGTATCGAATCAGGTTCCGCTGTCCCCAACAAGACAAAGGTTGCAAAGATCACAAAGGAACAGGTTCAGAAGATCGCCGAAACAAAGAAGCCCGACCTTACTTCCGGCTCACTTGAAGCAGCTATGAGTATGATCGCAGGTACTGCACGCAGTATGGGCATCACTGTAGAGGACTAAGGGAGGTAGACGAAAATGTTTAAAGGTAAGAAATATACAGACAGCACAAAGCTTATCGACAAGTCTAAGTTTTATGATTCTGACGAAGCACTCGCACTCGTTTGCCAGACAGCAAAGGCAAAGTTCGATGAAACGATCGAGCTTCACGTTCGTCTCGGCGTTGACAGCCGTCACGCTGACCAGCAGGTAAGAGGCGCTGTCGTTCTCCCCAACGGTACAGGTAAGACTGTTCGTACACTCGTTTTCGCCAGAGGCGACAAGGCTGAGGCTGCAAAGGCTGCCGGCGCAGACTTCGTAGGCGCAGAAGATATGGTTGCAAAGATAACACAGGAAAACTGGTTTGATTTCGACGTTGTTATCGCATCCCCCGACATGATGGGCGTTATCGGCCGTCTCGGTAAGGTTCTCGGTCCTAAGGGACTTATGCCTAACCCCAAGGCAGGTACTGTTACTCCCGACGTTGCTAAGGCTGTTACAGAAGCTAAGGCAGGTAAGATCGAGTACAGACTTGACAAGACAAACATCATACACTGCCCCATCGGTAAGGCTTCCTTCGGTGCAGAAAAGCTCACAGAGAACTTTGACACACTTATGGGCGCTATCGTTAAGGCAAAGCCCGCAGCTGCTAAGGGTCAGTACCTCAAGAGCGTAAGCATCGCTTCTACAATGGGCCCCGGCATCAAGATCAACACATCTAAGCTCGGCTAATATTCATTGAAATTATAATCACCGTTTTGAAAAAAACGGTGATTATGTCATTTTCGATAATTTAGTACGGTCATTTCACCGTATGAAATTTGGTAATAATGGGGGTTCCCCCTTGTCAAACCTTGTAGTGTGAGGATATTTATTAAGTTATAATCGCCTTTGGCGAGTTTAGAGTTATGATTGGCTTTTCCAAGTTATGATATGCCTGCGGCATAGTTATAAACGCTTGCGAAGCAAGCTCATAACGGTGAGCGAAAGCGAGCCTCATAACTCATAACTAATAATTATCCTCCTGCAAGAAACAAAAGATAATAGAGAATAGATGAAAGCGCCATCGCCCACCCCCCACAGTTGACAGGCAATTACGCCTGTCAACTGCCTTGGGCGATATGGCGCACACCGCAAGCGGTGTATGAGGTGATTAAACGCCCTCTGCGGGGGACGACGTCCAAGTAGTTCGTGGTTCACCACAAAACTACACGTCCCGAATAAATTACCAAAACGGGGCGTCCCGCCCGAATTAAATCAACGTAAATGGATTTCGCACTTTCCGTTGCGAATACATAAACAACATTTGAAAGGAAAAAATTAAAATGAAAAAGCTTATCTCTTTAGTTTTGACACTTTGCCTTGCTGCTTCATTTGCAGCTTGCTCAAACGACAGCGCTGACACAACAGCAGCTGACAAGGACACAGCAGCAGCTACTGATGCTGCAACAGATGCGGCAACTGATGCAGCTACTGATGCTGCTACAGAAGCTGCTACAGAAGCAGTTACAGACGCTGAAACAGAAGCTCCCGCAGAAGGTGAAACAAGCATCTACGGCACATGGAAAACAAGCCTTGATATTTCCGAAATGATGAATCAGCTCTACGCAGCGCTCCTTGAAGGTATTACACTTCCTGCTATCACAGGCCTCTCTTTCGAAGTAGAATTTGAGATTAACGAAAACGGCACATTCAAGATTGCAGCATCAGAAGATTCTGCAAAAGCCGCTATAGAAAACGCTAAACCCTCTTTGGTTGCATTCTTTGAAGCACTTTACACAGCAATGGCTGATCAGTCGGGCGTTACGCTTGAAGAAGTACTCGCTGCTTCAGGCATTGAAAGCATCGATGCTCTTATTGAACAGGAATTCAACACCACTGACATGGCAGAAAGTTTCACAGGAGAAGGCAAATTCCTTATCGAAGACAACAAGCTCTACATGGAAGAAGATGAAAACGGTGAGATCGACAAGACACAGTACATCGTATTCACACTTGAAAACGGTAAACTCACATTCACAGAAGTGGTTGGAGGCGACGAAGAAGGCTCAAATATGTTCTCAGACTTCCTTCCCCTCGTTTTCGAAAAGCAGTAATAATCAATAATATTATTCGCTAAACAAAATAGCATCGCAAAAGCGGTGCTATTTTCTTTTATTCAATTTTTTTAAAGACATATTATTTATCATTTTTCTTTATTCTTTATTATTTAAACAAAAAGCGCCTACGGCGGTATATTATGATTACCGAATCAGATTTTTATTTTAAACTTCTTCTCCTATTTGTTTTATTTCAATCATCGAAACACCGACTCCTACAAATATAGGATTTATTTTCATCTGATTCAACGTGATAACGGTGCGCCCGCCTGCAACCCCCATGTAGTTCGAATTACTTCGAACTACCGCAGTTTACAAAGTAAACTGCACGGTATAGGCGCACATATTTCCTACGGAAATATATTTTCATTTATCATTTAATAAATCACAAATATTTATTATTTTCTTTTTCTTTCGTTTTGCCGTGTTCAACGTCTTATATGCTCCGCCGTAATTATTTTTTACATACGCTATTACCAAATTTGCATTTTCTATCATCCATTCATTTCTTTTCAAAATTGCAAATTTCGGCGGTACATTTTCAAGAGGCGGATAAATTGATGTATCATACAAGCCGACGTCTTGCATTTCTTTAATTTTTCTATGATTGATATACGGAGTTACATACACCACCTCAATACTGTATTCTTTTTTCAACTCATTGCATGCGCAAGCGCAAATACTGTCAAATTCACCGTAACCGCCTAAATAAAAAACCGTTTTTTCATTACTTGATATATTATTTTTGATTTGTTCTTTTACTGCTTCTTTAACCTGTTCACACGAAAAAACAGTCGAATGACCTGCAAACGTAATTATCATATCACACCTCTTTCACGGAATACCACGATTTTATTATAATATTCAGAAAAAGATTTGTCAATATCGTGGAACTCCACGAGAGTAAAAAATCATATCTGCCTATAATAATTACGGAATTCCGTGAAAAGGTATATATGATTATGAAATTAAATGAAGCGATTCTCTGTCGAATATATGAAATATGTAAAGAGCAAAACAGCAATATATGCGAGATTTGTTTAAAAGGCGGTATGTCACCGTCGTCTATTTATGACCTTGCAAAAGGACGGACAAAATGCTCAAAGGTCATAACCGTAAAGTGTTTTTGCGAAGGTGCAGGAATTACTTTATCCGAATTTTTTAACAAGGATTATTTTAACGAAGCAGAAGACGATTGATTTGCGTTCATTTTATGCGGGCGAGCAAAGTAGTTCGCTGTACAGCGAACTACACGCCCCATACAAAAATATCTATTATCTCTTATCTAATCTCTATTATCTATTATCTATTGTTTAATTCGGGAGGATAATATCCTCCCCTACAAATTCAAAGGGTTTATTTTCATCTGATTCAACGTGATAACGGTGCGCCCGCCTGCCCCCCTCAGTTGGCAAAGCCAACTGCCACAGGCGGAGGCGCACATATTTCCTACGGAAATATATTTAAGGAAATATATTTTTATTTTATCTTAAATATTCTCTTCAAAATGCCCGAAAAGAATTTCGGGGAGCGAACAACGACTATCTTCATAAGCCCTCCTAAATAATAAACAGTATTCCGACACCGCACACAAGCACGGCTTCGATTATGACCATAAAAACAGGCGGTAAAAATACCGATAAAAGCACACCTGCGCCGAAGCTGACGGCACAAAGTGTCACCGTTTTTACTTTTTCATTACATTTATACAAGCATTTACGCATTTTGTACCTTTCTGCAAGCACCAGCTTACGGTGTGTAATACGAAAAAATCTCCCTTACATTAAATGATATGTAAGGGAGATATTTTTGTGATTATTTGAATTGCGTAAATGGGTTTTGCCCTCTCACGTGCCGACGTTCCTTGTCGTTATAGGATATGAGGAATATTTATTAATAAAGGGGGTATTTTTCGCAGATCTTTGCGACTTCGGCTCTTATGTAATCAGCCTTGTCCTCGTATTCTGTCGCCGTGAGCTTGATGAGCTTACCTATCGTTCTCATTTCTTCCTCACCGAGGCCTCTTGTTGTAGCGGCAGGCGTACCGATTCTCACACCGCTTGTAATGAACGGTGACTGAGGATCGTCGGGGATAGCGTTCTTATTGACAGTAATGTGAACTGTGTCAAGTCTCTTTTCAAGCTCCTTACCCGTGATGTTGAACGGACGGAGGTCAACGAGCATCAAATGGTTATCAGTACCGCCGGAAACGAGATTGAAGCCCTCGCTTACGAGTGTTTCTGCAAGAACTGCGGCATTCTTAACGACTTTCTTTCCGTATTCGGCAAATTCGGGCTTGAGCGCCTCGCCGAAGCAAACGGCTTTAGCCGCAATAATGTGCATCAAGGGACCGCCCTGCGTGCCGGGGAATACAGCCTTGTTTATCTTCTTTGCAAGTTCTTCGCTGTTTGTCAGTATCATACCGCCTCTGGGGCCTCTGAGCGTCTTATGCGTTGTCGTTGTGACGATGTCGGCATAGGGCATAGGCGAGGGGTGAACGCCTGCGGCAACAAGACCTGCGATGTGAGCCATATCTACCATAAGATATGCGCCGACCTCGTGGGCGATGTTCGCCATTCTTTCGAAATCGATGAATCTCGGATAAGCGGAAGCGCCTGCAACGATGAGCTTGGGCTTAACTTCCTTTGCCTGCTTTTCGAGTGCATCGTAGTCAATTCTGTGTGTTTCGCTGTCAACTCCGTAAGCTACGAAATTATAGTAAAGACCGCTGAGGTTGACAGGTGAGCCGTGTGTCAGATGTCCGCCGTGTGCAAGCGACATACCCATAACGGTGTCACCTGTCTGAAGCAGAGCGATATAAACAGCCGTATTTGCCTGTGCGCCCGAGTGAGGCTGAACGTTTGCAAACTGTGCGCCGAAAAGCTTTTTAGCTCTTTCGATTGCGATGTTTTCCGCAATATCAACGCACTCACAGCCGCCGTAGTATCTCTTGCCGGGGTAACCCTCTGCGTACTTGTTTGTAAGCACGGAGGATGCTGCAGCCATTACAGGCTCTGACACGAAGTTTTCAGATGCGATAAGCTCAATACCGCCTCTTTGACGGTTGTACTCCTTTTCAACCGCATCGGCAACCTCGCTGTCGAATTTTCTGAGGAATTCAAGATTTTCAATAACCATTTTATCTATTTCCTTTCATAAATTACGAAAATATATCCGAGTCAACGTCCGACGGCATCGAAAAACCGCCGTAGTTTGACAAATTAACACTGCCTATTATAACACCGTCGGGTGCGCAGGAACGCTTGAACTGCTGTGTTGCAAAGCGTCTTTTGAAGACGTTGTAGCATTTTTCAATGTCAGCTCTCGTATATTCGCCGTCGAATGCGTATTCGGCAAGGCGCAAAAGCTTTTCGTTCGTAAAGCCGTATTTTACCGTGTAGTAAATGAAGAAATCGTGAAGCGCATACGGGCCGATTATCTCCTCCGTGCACTGTGCTATTTTTCCGTCCTCGGGCGGCATAAGCTCAGGCGAAACGGGTGTATTGAGTATGTCAAAGAGCGTATCGGAAAGTGATTTATCGGTGCAGTTCTTCGCTTCGTTTTCGACGATATTGCGCATAAGCGTCTTGGGAACGGAGCAGTTTACCGCATACATCGACATATGGTCGCCGTTGTAGGTACACCAACCGAGCGCAGACTCGCTGAGATCGCCCGTGCCGATGACAAGACCGCCCTCGTCGTTGGCGATGTCCATAAGCACCTGCGTGCGCTCACGTGCCTGTGAGTTTTCGTAAGCGGCATTTCTTACGCTTTCATCGTGTGAAATATCCTTGAAATGAAGCCTTACAGCCTCTGTAATATCAACTGTTCTTAAATCAACGCCTAACTTTTCGCAAAGCACCACGGCGTTTGATTTCGTGCGCTCGGACGTGCCGAAGCACGGCATTGTTACGGCAACGACGCTTTTTCTGTCATAGCCGAGCAAATCGGCAGTTTTTACGCAGATGAGGAGCGCAAGAGTTGAATCAAGTCCTCCGGAAATACCGATGACCATTTTACGGCTTTTGGAAGCCGTCATACGCTTTTTAAGCCCGTAGGCTTGTATTTTCGTTATATGCTCCGCCCTTTTTGCCCCCTCGCAGTTGTCGGGCATAAACGGATTTTTATCTATATGACGTGTCAGAGGTGTTACGGTTATATCCTGCGCAAACTCAAATTCGTCATATACACCGACTTCCTTTGAGTAAAGCGAGGGTTCTTCTCCGTACGATTTTTCACGTGAACGCAGATTTGCTATCTTATTTACATCTATTTCGGAAATGAGAAGCTTTTTGTCCTCAAAAGGAGCGTTTTCACAAAGCTTTTCTCCGCATTCGTATATCATATGGTTAGCTGAATAAACAGCCTTTGCACTCGATTCCGTTTCATCGCACTCGGCGCAAACGATACCGCATATCTGCTTTGCCGAAAGGCATTTGTAAAACGTGTTTTTATTATTGCGTGAGCTTACCGTTTCGGGGTAGCTTGAAAGGGATAAAATTATCTTTGCGCCCTTTTTGCAAAGCTCCTCCGTCTTCTTGCCGTTGTAGCCGAACACAACGCCGAATTTGTAATTTTCACAGTCCTCGCAGGAGAAAATTATTTTGTCGGTGAACGGTATGCTCTCGGTATAGCCGCCATCGTTTTTTATGAAGTCATAAAGCTGTACGCCCTTTTCGCTTTCAAATTTCGCAAAATAGGGTGATTCCTCACGGCTTGGGATGAGAGCAAACAGCTCACCCTTGCCGATGACAGCCGCACAGTTGTAAATTTTTGATGAAATTTTTACGGGAAGTCCTACCACGAACATAACGTCCGTGTCGGCAGTTTCTGAAATTATCGACATTAACGCCGCCTTTGCTTTTTTCAAAAGAACGTCGGAGAAAAACAAGTCTCCGATGTCGATACCCGTCAACGAAAGCTCCGAAAAGCACAAGAGCTTAACGCCCGAATTATCCGCTTCTTTAACGGTTTTTATTATGTTTTCAGCGTTTTTGAAGGGATTTCCGACAAATGTTTCAACACTCGCCGAGCCAACCCTTATAAAGCCGTCAAGCATTTATTTCTCCCCTTGTGGTTTATTTTTATATATTTTCGCCTCATTATAGCATACATATATAAATAAATCAATATTTTTTTCAAAAAATATAGTATGTGCATAGTAATTAATAATATATAAATTTAATTAAATTATAAATTATATATTGTAATTTATAATAAAATGTGGTATAATATAGGGTGTGGTAATGTCGTTTAACGGACATTACGGTGTAACAATTATGAAATGAATGAAAATGGGATTGAAACGGCGTGCAGCATGTGGTTCGCATACGAACCACGCCCCCGCCCTGCAACACCACCCCGGATGGAGTAAAATATATTTCCGTTAGGAAATGCGCCCCCGCCGAGGGGGGTGGCGGGGGGCGCCGTCACGTTGAATTTAATGAAAATAACCCCATTAATTTG
>JAFXFN010000015.1 GCA_017520505.1 Clostridia bacterium | reverse complement strand
GGTAAGAATTTGAAAGATAACAAAACCAAACGGGTGACCTTCCGTGTCACAGAAGAAGAGTACAAACGGCTTGAAAATCTTGCGTACGGCTCGTACAGACTCGTCTCCGTTTACTGCCGTGACTGTGTGTTTGGCAAGAAGATCACCGTAATCCCAGGTGTTGATGATGCGGCAAAGCAGCTCCGTCACATCGGAAAGAATCTCAATCAGCTCACGTGGCGAGTCAATGAAGGAAGGCTCACGGCGGTGAACCTTGAAGAAACGAAACGTGAGCTTGCAAAAATCTTTGAGCTGCTGAATGAAAAAATGAAAGGAGCGTGAGCGATGGCGATCGTAAAAGCAAAGGCGGGAAAGGGTTCGCTATCAGACGTATTCAATTACGTACTTGATAAAGAGAAGACTGATGATACCTTGATCGCAGGAAACAACTGTATGACCGAGACGGCGCAAAAGGAATTTGAAATGGTGAAGAACCGCTTCGGCAAGACCGATGGAAGAACATACTTCCATATAGTACAGTCATTCTCACCCGAGGATGACATCACACCATACGAAGCAAATAATCTCGGTTTGGAGTTTGCGGGATTCTTTGAGGGCTATCAGACACTTGTCGTTACGCATACAAACCGAGAGCATCTGCACAATCACATCATCGTCAATTCGGTTTCCTTCGAGGACGGCAAGAAGCTTCACATGGAGAAAGCAGATCTGCAAGCGCTGAAGGAATACTCCAATAAGGTCTGCCGCAAGTACGGACTTACCACCACCGAGACAGACACAAGTGCCGGTAAGATGCAAAAGTGGAAAAAGGATCTGATCCACACAGCATTTCTCGCAGTCGCTTATACTGACACTATCGATGGCTTCATCGGCTATATGGAGAACCACGGTTACGGCGTGCACTGGGAAGCGTATCGAAAGTATATCACCTTTACCACACCCGACGGCATCAAGGTGCGCGATAACAAGTTCTTCGATGAGCGACTCTTAAAGGATAACCTTGAATTGTATTACGCCATGGGCGGTTGTCTTGGTCCGATGGCAAACGAGTATGCTTTCTACAAAACACCCGAACACGAGCCACACGCAAAGCAAACGATGAGCACAGAGCTTGTAAATCTCATCGGTAACTTCCTCGGCATCCCACCGCAGAGAGCGTTATATACACCAAGGAAACTTACCGAGATGGACAAGCGGGAGAAAGAACGGTTGGAAGAGATCCTCGGCAAGAAGATCTCAGCAGAGGCATTTGTGTGCTACTGCACAAGAGAAGAATATGAACAGCAGAGCGGACTGTCGCTCAAAATGTAGTTGCTAATTCTTTGTAACTTCCGAAGAAAACATCTGGATATATAAAATAGTTGTGAGATAATTAAGGAGGACGAATGATATATTACAGCGTTGACCGCAAGGAGATATATAAGGTCTGCAGCGGTGAAAAATTCAAGGCAAGCGTTAAGACTGTACCGAGTGAAGAGAAGAACACACGAGGTCTTATGAGAATATTAAACGAAATAATAAACCGCCGTTATCTCGGCAGAAAGAGGAGACTATGACAGTTATCGAAACAATGAAAGCACGGGGCATCATACCTCGTGCGGCACTCTATGCACGTTTTTCCTCAGACAATCAGCGTGAAGAATCGATCGATGCACAGCTCCGTGCAGTGCGTGAATACTGCAAGCGCAACAAAGTCGTGATCGCAAACGAATACTGTGACCACGCACGAAGTGCAACAACAGATGACCGTCCCGAGTTTCAAAAAATGATACAGGAATCAAAAAACTGTGAGTTTGACATTGTGATCGTGCATAAGCTTGACCGCTTCAGTCGTGACAGATACGATTCGGCATACTACAAGCGTGAGCTGAAGAAATGCGGCGTGTCGCTTATCAGCGTGCTTGAAAATCTTGATGACTCACCCGAGAGTATTATTCTTGAATCTGTACTCGAGGGCATGAGCGAATACTACTCACGCAACCTCGCACGAGAGGTTATGAAAGGTATGCGTGAGTCGGCTTTGAAGTGCCGTTCAGTCGGAGGATACGCACCGTTTGGATACAAGATAAATCCCGAAACAAAACGGTATGAGATCGAAGAAAATGAGGTTGATGCCGTTAAAATGATCTTCGATAAAGTCCTTGAGGGGGTCGGTTACGGCGATATCATCAATTCGCTGAACTCAATGGGCTACCTTACACGAGGCGGTAAACCGTTCGGAAAGAACAGTCTGCACGAGATATTGCGAAACGAAAAATACCGTGGAGTGTATATATTCAACCGAGCCGACTCAAAGGATGTAAACAGAAAACGCAATAACCACAGGAATAAATCACCCGAAGATATGATACGCATCGAAGGCGGTGTTCCGAGAATCATAGAGGATGAGGTGTGGGAAGGAGTTCAGGCTATACTGAGATCACGAACTAAGCATCGCACAGGCAACAACACAGCGAAAGAAACGTATCTTCTGACAGGGAAGATCATATGCGGTGAGTGCGGACACTCATTTACAGGAGTAAGACATTTCAGCGGAAGAAACAAAAACAAATATGTATGCTATCAATGCTCAAACCGCAAGCGAACCGTATCACGTGCTTGCAGAAATAAAGAGATAAGACGTGAGTATCTTGAAACGTTTATTATGCAAGAAATTTCAAAGATCATATTTGATGAGATGAATGCGGAAAAGGTAGTGGAAGAATATTACAAGTACCACACGATCTTTGATGAGGAAAGTGTAAATACGCTGAAACAACTGAACGGCTCACTTGAAATATTAAACAAGAAGATAGATAACATCGTAGCCGCTGTTGCAAACACGGGAAGCTCGGCACTGCTGTCATCGCTTCAGGACTTTGAAAACGAACGAGAGAAAATAAAAATGCAGATGGCGGAGGTGGAGAAGCAGTCGAAGGCGCAGACAGTTACCGAAGCTATGGTCGAGCTTGCATACGAATACGCAAAAGGAATGTATCGCTCGGGCGACAAAGAGCTTTACCGTCAGCTGATAAACCTGTACGTTGAAAAGGTTGTCGTGTATTACGACCACGTGGAATTTTATCTCAACACGCTGCCTGCGGATATACTCAAAGGAGAGCTTGACAGATCGCTCGGTATAAAAGAGGATGAAACACTGATCGAGTATATGACAAGGATCGATCCTAAAATAATTGAAGCGTTAAAATCTATCGAATCAAGCGGAAGAAAAGAGGGTGCTGTAATTGACAGCACCCTCGAAAAATATAAAGAAAAAAAGGCGGATAATCCGCTGAATAAGCAAGGATTATCCACCTTTAGTGGTGGAGGCGAGGGGAATTGAACCCCTGTCCGAAAAGCTCTTGATATAACTTTCTCCGGGCGCAGAGTATCTTTATTTATTCCCGAGGCTTCTTATCGACACTCAGATATAAAGTCTCGGTAGCTTTTTAGTGTATGGCCGCTTCAAAAGCAAAAGGGCGGCGCATATTTACCACTGCATGACATCCGAGCACAGCCGTGGTCCTCTGTGGCGGACGCTCGCCGATTAGGCAGCGAGAGCTACGTTATTATCGTTAGCGTTTAATTTTAAAGTTGCACTTTTTAAAGAGGTAATGCGCCTCTGCCCGCTTATCATACCTCAAACTCCCCGTCGAAGCCTTTACGCCCCCATATAATGGGAAGTTATACGGTTATTCGTATCTTCCGTTTGATTTTTCATATCTTTCGATAGAGCGTGCCGCTTGCTTTTTGGCATCTACTTCACGCTTATCGTAAAGCTTTTTACCTTTACAAAGACCTATCTCAAGCTTCACATACTGGCCGCTGAAATAAAGAGAGAGGGGAATTATCGAAAGTCCTTCCTGACCGACTTGTCCCAAAAGCTTCATAATTTCCTTTTTGTGCATCAAAAGCTTCTTTTCACGAAGCGGATCACGGTTGAAAATGTTTCCTTTTTCATAAGGACTTATGTGCACACCGAGTGCAAACATTTCACCGCCTTTGATGTGGCAGAATGAATCCTTAAGATTTACCGTGCCTGCACGGATCGACTTAACTTCAGTTCCGAAAAGCTGAATACCTGCTTCGTATGTAGAAAGCACATAGTAGTCATGATATGCTTTTTTATTTGTTGCAATTACTTTTTTGCCGTCTTTATTCTTTGGCATACCAAACCACCTCAACTTTCTGGTATATGATATCACAAAAAAATAATTTCTGCAATAGTTTTTAATAAATAAATAATTAATTTCGTGTTACCTTAAAGCTGAATAAGGTCAAAAAACATTGTTTGTTGACAAAAAAAGTTATATGTGATATATTTATAAAAAACTTTTTAATGGGGAATATTAATGAATATTAAAAATTATTATATAGAAAAAGGTCACGGGGACGTTATAATTTTCCTTCACGGTAATAACGGCGACGGCAATTATTTTTCGCATCAGATTGATTATTTTTCTCAAAAATACCGTGTTATAGCACTCGATACAAGAGGGCACGGGAAAACACCGAGAGGAACAAAACCGTTTTCACTTGCCACATTCGCGGATGATCTATACGTATTTATGAAAAATATGGATATAGAAAAAGCGCATATAGTCGGATTTTCCGATGGGGCGAATATCGCAATGCTGTTTGCTTTGAAATATCCCGAATGTGTAAAAACGCTTGTGATCAACGGCGGGAATATTTCACCCGATGGGGTGGAATACGAACTGCAAAGATCCATAACTGATGAATACAAAGCTCTTGTTCTGACACCTGACAAGACGATGGAACAAAAGCGTCTTGAAGAAATGCTTTCTATAATGGTGAATGAGCCGTATATAAAACCCTCTGAGTTAGCCAATATCAAAGCAAGGACATTTGTTGTTGCAGGAACTTTTGATCTTATCAAAAGAGAGCACACCGAGCTTATTTATAAATCTTTGCCGAACGCAGAGTTGCTGTTTATCGACGGCGGTCATTTGATAGCGGCTGAAAATCCGCAGACTTTCAATAAAGCGGTGGAAGAATTTTTAAAAAAGGAACAAAAAAACTGCTCGTAAGAGCAGTTTTTTTAAGTTCTGAACTAAATTATTCAGCATCTGTAGCAGCATCAGTAGCAGCTTCTGTAGCAGCATCTGTAGCAGCATCTGTAGCAGCTTCTGTAGCAGCATCTGTAGCTGCATCTGTAGCAGCTTCTGTAGCAGCATCAGTAGCAGCGCCTGTAGCAGCAGCTGTATCCTTAGCTGTGTCAGCGGATGTATCCTTTGCATCACCACCGCAAGAAGCGAAGGAAAGTGCAAGTGTTGCAGCAAGTGCAAGAACGATAAACTTCTTCATCAGATAAAACCTCCTACATTAGAATATTCAATGCGTTTATTTTTCACATCGATGTCGGGATTATATCACGTTTTTTCGCAACTGTCAATACAAAAATGCCACAATTTAACAAAAATATATATACTGTTTACAAAATATTCTTAAATGAAAAAATCGATATTTCTTCAAGCCTCGACAAGGAGTACAAAAATTCACCTTTATAAACAGAAAATTCACAGGGACTGTTTGAATAAATTGCGCTTTCCATACGAACTACCGCCAATTCGATGCTTTCTATTTCTCTGTAATCATATAAATAAGTAAGTATATTTCTTTTTTCATTCCATTTTGAGCGCAGTGATTTAAAAATCTCTTTTTCTTCTTTTGATATACTTTCGGATATATTTAACTGCTCGGCTTTAAAACGCAAGTCGGAAACTGTACTGCAAGTGTGAAAAGCATTTAATGTAACGCCTGTACTGACTGTTAAAAGTAAGCATATAGATATAATGACAGATTTCATTTTTATTCCTTTCTTATGATATTGATATTGCCTGCATCATCACAGGTGAAAAGCACTATATCTTCCGCTGACTTTATTTTTCTTTTCTCCAATTCTTTTTTTAAAAATTCTTCATTTTTACCGGACGACTCAATATTTTCATAACAAATTTCTCCGTCAACGATAAATGCGTGTGCAATACCTCTTTCTTCTGACTGTATATTCATATCTTCCAACGTACAAGGCTGATATTCAGCTTTTTCAATTACGGATATCTTACCGTTTTTCTCCATTATTGCATACTGCACCCTTGATATGTCAGCGATGTTTTTCTGTCTTAATTCGGATGCAAGCTCCTCAAGTGATATTCTGTTCTTTTTCATTTCTTTCATATTCAGCTTGCCTTTGTCGATCAATACGCTGATTTCACCTGTCATTATTTTTTTGAATTTCTTGTTCTTTGTGATTGCGAAAGACAGTATTACTTCAAAGGAAAGAATAGCCGCAACGGGAACAAGTCCGTAAACAAGAGGAATATTGTCATCTGTCACGGGTTGAGATGCCACCTCTGACAGAAGAAGCGTCGTGACAAGCTCTGAGGGCTGAAGCTCGCCAATTTGCCTTTTGCCCATAAGGCGCAACACCAAAAGAAGCAAAATGTACGTTATAAACGAACGTATAAACATTACCGTCATATTTTCACCTCGCTTAATAATTTTTGCCCACGGCGGTTTATTTATACATAAAAAGCATTTTTTTCTTTATTGGTGTTGAAATCAGAGAATAATTGTGATATAATACTGCAAAGATATTATTAAATTGAAAAGGTGATGCTTTATGGGAAAAATTTTTGTATGTAACCATCCGCTTATCAAGCACAAGATAACATTATTACGTAATGAAAATACGGGCACAAAGGATTTCAGAAACATAACAAAGGAAATTGCTATGCTTATGGGATATGAAGCGTTCAGAGAGCTTCCTTTGGTTCTTGAGCCTGTCAAAACACCTATATGCGAAACAATGGCGCCTGTTATCGAAGGAAAAAAGATAGCAGTTGTTCCGATACTCCGTGCAGGTCTCGGTATGGTTGACGGTATATTGAGTCTTGTTCCCGCCGCAAAGGTCGGACATATAGGACTTTACCGTGATGAGGAAACACGTCAGCCCCACGGTTATTACTGCAAGCTGCCGGAGAATATCGATGAAAGGACTGCTTTTATTCTCGATCCGATGCTTGCTACAGGCGGCTCTGCCGTCGAAGCGGTGAGCCTTGTTAAGCAAAAGGGCTGTACTTCTATCAAATTCCTTTGTATGATCGCTGCTCCCGAGGGTGTAAAGACACTTTCCGAAGCACACCCCGATATTGATATCTACATAGGTAATCTTGACGAAAAGCTTAACGAAAACGCTTATATCGTTCCCGGTCTGGGAGATGCAGGCGACAGAATATTCGGAACAAAATAACAGACGATATATCTGTTAATATATAATTGCGACATTGTCGCACAAGGAGAATTATTATGAGAATAAGCAAGGTAATGTGTGAGCATATGCTCTGTGACGAGATATCGTACAAAAAAACACCTGTTTGTATCGACACCGAAACCCCTGTGTTTTCCTTTGCTGTAGAGGGTGATGAATATGATGCGGCTGTAAAATGCTACAGAATCATCGTTTCCTCAACCCGTGACAAGGCAATGAATAAGGAAGGCGACGTTTGGGATTCAGGTCTTATTTACAGTAGTGACATTCACGATATACTGTACGATGGGGCAGAGCTTGCATCCAAAACAACATATTATTTCAGATTTTTTGCACTTTGCAGTAAAACAAAGCTTGCAAGTAAGATCGGTATGTTTACAACGGGTCTTTTACTTGCTTCTGAATGGAAGTGCGGATTTATCGGTATTCCTGCCGATAAGACACCTAAATTCGAATGTGAGGAAGCTGACAAGATTGGCTTGCCCGCACCGTATCTGCGCCGTAGCTTCGAGGTGACAAAGAACGTTGTTTCAGCTAAAGCGTATGCAACTGCTTACGGTGTGTATGAGCTTTATGTAAACGGAAAAAAGGACGAAAGCTATGTACTTGCGCCCGAATGGACTGATTATACACAGAGCTTGCAGTATCAGTATTACGATCTTACAGATAAGATACAGCAGGGTGAAAACGTCATCGGTGCTATTGTCGGCGACGGCTGGTTCAGCGGTAATATCGCTATCGTAGGACGTAATCAGTACGGCGATGCGCCTCTTGGATTTATGCTCAATCTCACCATAATTTATGATGACGGAACAGAAGACGTTATCGTAACAGACGGTAACTGGAGAGGAAACAAGGGTGCTATCGTTTATACAGATAACCAGACGGGTGAGTATTACGATGCAAGACTTGAAATGAACGGCTGGTGCGCACCCGGATTTGACGACTCTGAATGGCTTGAGCCTATAGGTGTACAGCCTCCCAAAACTATCGGCACGAGATTGAAAGCATCAATAGGTCCGCAAGCCAAGGTTATGGAGTATGTAATTCCTATCGAAGTAACAACTGATAAAAACGGATTTGTTATCGTTGATATGGGTCAGAATATGGTCGGTGTTCCCGAAATTAAAATTAAGGGCAGCATAGGTCAGAAGATCGTTTTCAGATTCGGTGAGATGCTGAACGTTGACGGAACGCTTTATACAGAAAATCTGCGTTCTGCGCTTCAGACAGATACGTATATTATGAGCGGAGATGAAAACGGGGAAGTATTCCATCCTCATTTCACGTTCCACGGCTTCAGATATATTGAAATATCGGGACTTGACTACGTTCCTGCTATTGAAGATATAAAGGGATGCGTTATTTACTCCGCTTGTGAGAGAACGGGTTATATTGAAACGTCAAATGCGATGGTCAATAAGCTGTTCAGCAATGCTCTTTGGGGACAGAAGGGTAACTTCGTCGGTGTGCCTACTGACTGTCCGCAGCGTGACGAGCGTATGGGCTGGACGGGTGATGCACAGGTATTCTGCCGTACAGCTTGCTACAATATGGATTGCTACGGCTTTTACTATAAGTACGGCGAGGATCTTATCGAATCACAGAAGCCCAACGGCGCAATAACAGACGTTGTACCTCACGTTAAATGGAACAACGGTATCGGTCCTGATCTGGTCGGCAATGCAAATGCCGCTTGGGGCGACGTTATGTTCATTATGCCGTATACGTTGTACACGATGTACGGTGATGAAAATATTCTTTGGAAATATTATGATGCAATGGAGAGCTATTTCAAGTGCCTGCTCGGTACAACGAACGGCTTGCTCCGTCCCGATTTCGGTTACGGCGACTGGCTTTCCATTGACGACGATACACCTAAGGATGTACTTTCAACGGCTTACTTTGCTTATGATGCGTATTTGATGTACAAAATTTCCGATATCCTCGGAAAGGACTACGAAAGAGTATACTACGCCAATATGTTCGAAAAGATAAGCAAGGCTTGGCGTGATGCTTATATGGATGAAAACGGAATCATCAAGGGCGATACACAGTGCTGTTATATTCTTGCGCTCAAGATGAAGCTTCTTCCTACAGAGCAGAGAGCGCGTGCTGCAAAGCACCTTGTCCGTACGATCGAAAGAAAGAACTACCATCTTTCAACGGGATTTGTCGGTGTTTCGTATCTGCTTCCTGTGCTTTGTGACTGCGGATACAGCGACATAGCATACAGACTTTTGCTCAATGACACGTACCCGTCTTGGGGCTATTCAATTAAGAATGGCGCTACGACGATCTGGGAAAGATGGAATTCCTATACGATAGAAAACGGCTTTGGCGATGTTGGTATGAACTCCTTTAACCACTACTCACTCGGCTCCGTCGTTGAGTGGATGTACGCTTATATGGGCGGTATCAGACCTGCGAAGCCCGGCTTTAAGGAATTCTTTGTAAGACCGTATTTCACGGATAAGCTTGATTTTGTAAACGTAAAATACGACAGCATAAGCGGTATGATAACATCAAGCTGGAAGAAGATAGAAGGCGGATATGAGCTTACGATAACCGTTCCTGTAAACACTAAGGCATACGTTGCACTTGATCCCGAAAAGACGACACTTGTTACAGAAGGAAAATGCAAGAAGCGCACCAAGGGATTTGTTGTGCCGTCGGGTAAATATGTTTTTGAATACAGGATCTAACATTTGATAAGACAAAAAATACCGAGAGAACTTTGAGAAGTTCTTCTCGGTATTTTTCGTTGAGATATAATTTAAAATTATGAATTTACGGAATAATCTTGCTTGAAGCCGTGTGCACCGAAGATCTGCCATTTGCCGACACCAAGACGTCCGATTATAGCTTTTCTTTCCTCTGAACACAGTGCGGGATCTGTATCTACGGATGTCATTAAAATGGGCGCATATTGATTATATTCAGCCTGTTCGGGTGTCAATCCGTGAAGATTTATGTATATATCTCCGGTAATTGCAATGTGCTTTGAGTAATCTATAAGCACTATTTCACCCGGCAAATGCCCGCCCTTGCCCTCATAAACCTCAAAATGCAATTCTTCAAAATCGAAGAATCCAATCTGTGTCAAAGGCTTTGTCAGGTTTTTTATGTCATTGCCCAAAATTGTGATCTTATCAGGTTCGACAGCCTTATATGACGTCAGAGCTTTACATATGTTGATGTACGGCTTGTGCAATGGATTTTTTTCTCTGTAACCGTCGTTGCCGAGATACTCATTTTTAAGACAAAGAGCAGTTCTTGAACTTGCTATGATCTCGTCGAAAAGCGGGAGCAGCCCACAATGGTCAACATCAGCGTGAGTTACAAGGATAGTTTTCTTTATTTTATCAAAGTCGGGAACTACCTTTCGTATAACTTCTGACATTTCATCGCTGTAGCAAGCATATCCACTGTCAACAAACAACACCTTGCCGTTGCTTTTTATTATGATCGTGTTACTGCCGCACGGTGGCTCTATCAGCACTATTTCTGTGTCGGCGGAAATTTTGTGATTGCTCACTCTCGGCATGAACGATGATCCTTTACAGGCACCGAGAAGCTCGGCAAATTTGCTTATGCTGTCAAATGTTCTGTACGGTGAAAGTCCTTGCTCGTCAAGCGTTTGCATTGCAAGATTGACGTGTACTAAAAGCTCACGGCTGACCTTTTCGGAAAGTCCCATCGTTTGAGAAAGTCCCATCACGTATGTGTTGTAGAAAATACTGTTGTCATAAACCTTTTCAGAGCTGTTATAGTTAATAACTCGTACACGGCACAGCTTTTCCGCCTCTGCGAGAAATTCGGTAATTTTATCGGCATCCTCGACGTACAGTCCCATTTTGAAATATTGATGATCTGTACCGTTTTCCTGTGAGCTTATATAGGAAATATTAAAATTGAAATCGTTTATGAGAGTCAAAATGTTTACAACACTTCCCGGTTTGTCTTCAAGACAAAATTCAATCAGTACAATGCTTGTTTTGCTTGTGTTGTTTCGCAGATATCCGATTTTTTCAAGCTCTGTATCAGCTTTGTTTAATTGTTCTTCTGTGCCCTCGGCGTCGATAAACAACGTGTGTGAGTCAACCGCTTTGTTATAGCTTACACGTGTTATGTTTATTCCAAGCTCAGAAAAGCATCTGCTTGCTTTCAAAAATGCACCTATATGATTCGGCATTGATGTTACGTAAGTTTTTTTCAAAGTGAAACCACCTCAATTATAAAGAGAGCCTTTGATTTTTCATAACAAAGGCTCTTTTTTGGGATTTAATAGTATTAAAGCTTTTCTATATCGGCATCGGTAACGATTTTGAAACCTGCACTGCGAAGTGCGTTTTCAGCAGAATCGTTGTCCTCAACACGGATGACGACGTAAGCGTGCTTTTCTGTGCGAGCCATAAACGCATAAAGATATTCCATATTTATCTTGCTTTCATCAAGCACCTTGAGCGCAGAGGAAAGCTTACCGGGAGCATCGCCTATTTTTACACCGACAACCTCGGTGATCTTGATGATATACCCATCATCTTTGAGAATCTTTTCTGCCGCTTCTTCGTCGTTTACGATAAGGCGGAGAACGCCGAAGTCCTGCGTTTCTGCAATGGAAAGCGCACGGATGTTGATGTTGTGCGCTGAAAGTGTTTCTGTAATTGAAGCCACAGCACCCTGTCTGTTTTCAACGAATACGGTTAATTGCTTGATAGCCATAGTAAACTCCTTTCGCTTTATATAAGCTTTCTCTTATCGATTACACGAACAGCCTTGCCTTCGCTTCTTGCGATTGCTTTTGGTGCAACAAGGTGAACTGTTGGATTGATGCCAAGCATTGTCTTCATTGCGTTCGCAAGGGATTTTTCCATTGCGATGATCTCGCCTATCTTATCCGTGAATTTTTCGGGTGTCATTTCGACGTTTACTTCAAACGTATCTGTATTCTTTACACGGTCGACGACGATCTGATAGTTAGGCTGATAGCCCTCGTTGAGAAGAACTGTTTCTATCTGGCTCGGGAATACGTTGACGCCTCTGATAATGAGCATATCGTCTGTTCTTCCCATAGGCTTTGCCATTTTAACGAGCGTTCTTCCGCACGAGCATTCCTTGCGTGTAAGCACGCAAATGTCACGTGTACGGTAACGGAGCAGGGGGAATGCTTCTTTGTCGAGAGAAGTGAACACAAGCTCACCCTTAGAGCCTTCGGGAAGCACCTCGCCTGTATCGGGATCGATGATCTCTGCGTAGAAATGGTCTTCGTTTACGTGCATACCTGTCTGCTCGCTGCACTCAAATGCAACTCCGGGGCCGGTTGTTTCGGTAAGACCGTAAATATCGTACGCTTTTATGCCAAGCGCTTCTTCAATGCCGTGACGCATCTCCTCTGTCCACGGCTCAGCACCGAAAATGCCTGCTTTAAGCGGAATTTTGTCGGGGGTATATCCCTGTTCCTTCAGACTTTCAGCCAAGTATGCCGCATAAGAGGGAGTACAGCAAAGGATGGTAGCGTTAAGATCCATCATAAACTGTATCTGACGCTCTGTATTGCCCGATGACATAGGAAGTGTAAGACAGCCAACCTTGTGAGAGCCGCCGTTAAGACCTGCACCGCCGGTAAACAATCCGTAACCGTAAGCAACCTGACAAACGTCCTTGTTGCTTGAGCCCGTTGCGATTATAGCACGTGCGCAGCAATCCTCCCAAAGATCAATATCGTGCTGTGTATAGAATGCAACGACACGTCTGCCCGTCGTGCCCGACGTCGACTGAATACGTACACATTCGTCAAGCGGCTTTGCCAAAAGACCGTAGGGATACGCATCTCTTAAGTCTGCTTTTGAGAGGAACGGAAGCTTGTGAAGATCATCAATGCTCTTGATGTCATCGGGTGTTACACCCTTTTCGTCCATAAGCTTTTTGTAGTAAGGTACGTTTTCGTAAACGTGCTTTACCTGCTTGACAAGTTTTTCCGATTGAAGCTTTTTCATTTCCTCTCTCGGCATCGTTTCAATTTCTTTTTGATAGTAGTTCTGTGCCATTTTGACCATCCTTTCTTTTGTGCCTTTTAAGGCGTTGAATTTTAGTGGGTACAAGACCCTCGGAAGTGGACAGGACAAACAAAAACGTCCTCCGCATTCCGATTAAGAATACAGAGGACGAGAAAATCGATAATCTCGTGGTACCACCTCAGTTCGCCGCTACCTCACGATAGCAACCTTTTCAGGTACTTAAATACCTTAGTTCTGTGACGGGAACTCCCGATGCATCCTACTAAAGATTTCTCTTATTCAGCGCACAGCTACAGAATGAATTCGAAAAGGATGTCCGCATTGTCTTGCACCTACCGACAACTCTCTGTTGCTTCTTTCCAATCTACTGGTTTCTGATCTTCGCATTTAGTGTTACAACTGTTTAATTGCTGGGCATATTATAGCACTTTAATTCGAGAAAGTCAATAGGTTTTTGAAAAAAGTGCAATTTTGTTAAATGTATTCGCCCTCTATCTTATTTCTGATGTCCTGCATTTTCAAGTCGAGTGTATTGCTCAACTCCGCACATTCAAGAAGTTCGTTTTCCGTTTGCTTCAAAAGATCATTTGAAAGATTCTTTTTATATCTCATTCTGTGTTCGAGTCTTGCCCACGTTTCCATTGCGATCGTGCGAAGCTGTACTTCAACCTTTACAAAGCGTTTTTCGTTTCTCAAAAAGATCGGTATCTCGACAATGAGGTGCAGGCTTCTGTAACCGTTTGGCTTGGGATCTTTTATGTAATCCTTTGTGCATATCAGTCTTACATCATCCTGCGAGGTAAGGCAATCTGCGAGCATATAAATGTCGTCAATAAAACTGCATATAACACGTACACCTGCAATGTCGCTGAGGTTATCCTCAATAGACTGTACCGTAAAGGGAATTTCCTTGCGAACTGTCTTTTCACGTATGCTTTCAAGACTTTTTAAACGTGTTTTTATACTTTCTATGGGGTTTCTTTCGTGCTCTATTGAAAACTGCTCGTTCAAAACACGGAATTTCGTTTCGATTTCAAACATAGCGCAACGGTAATATGACATAAGTATTTTCATATTATCCGTCATTTCTTTAAGCTCTGCGTCTGATCTTTCGGAAATAAAATCGATAAACTGCTGTTTTCTGTCCATATTTTTCACCATCAAAGCTTTGCGACACACCGCTTTATCGGTATGCCTTGCTTGGAAAAGTTTGCTTCATATTCCGTCATTACGTTTTCTTTTGCAAAATCGCTTGAATGTAAGTCGTAAGAAACTTCATCAAGTGTAAAGCCGTTTGCGGCAAACTCCTCAAGAGAAAATTCAAAAAGGGAATCATTATCCGTTTTCAGGGCTATGCTTCCGTCCGCTTTTAATATCTGCTTGTAAACATCAAGAAAGATCTTGTGTGTAAGTCTGCGTTTTTTGTGTCCTGCCTTCGGCCACGGATCTGAAAAGTTAAGATAAATTCTGTCAACCGAATTTGCGGGTATGGATTCTGCGAGTGTCTTTGCGTCAGCACAAAGCACACGCACGTTTGAAAGCTCCTCCGATTTTATTTTTTCTGCACAGCATACCATAACGTCGGTTATTTTTTCAACCGCAATAAAGTTTATTTCGGGATATTTTTTCGCCATATCCCTCACAAACGTTCCTTTTCCGCAACCGATCTCAACGTGTACGGGATTGCCGTTTTCAAATACCTCGCTTATATTTTCACAAGCGGGGAAAAAGTAGTTTTCGCAAGCAGCAAGACGCTCTGCACCGTGTTTTTTCTTTCGTACTCTCATAAATATGTCCTATTTCGTTTAAATATTTTTTAAAAAGTTAAAAATTGTATATTATTTTATCTAAAAATAATGATATAATCTTATAAAATGATTATACCACAACATTTTAAAAAAATCAATCACAAATTTTATTTGTGAGTCAGGAGGTCTTATTTTGGAAAAAGATCTGTTCTTAACTTTACTGTCTTTGCATCTTGTAGAAGGCGATATGCCAAAGGATGAGGTGGACAAAAGAGTAAGATATTTTGACAGCCATTTATCAAGTCTGTCGGAAGAGGAATGTGCGAAAAAAATTGAGGAGCTCGGCGGTGACAAAAAGCTTGCTGAAAAGCTCTTGAAGGATTACAGACGTGCAAATGCTGCCAAAAACAGCGAGGATACGTCTGATGATACGACAAAAACCACAGCTGTGCCAAATGCATCCGTAAAAAGTAACGAAGCGGATAATACTGCGAAAAAAGAGAATGATATAAACAAGCTTCTTGAGGATGATGACAGCGACGTTAAGCCTGTTTCACCCGAAAAGAACAAAGCAAAGAACAGTACGCATAAGACAAGCCCGCAGAAAAAGAACACGGGTGCAAAGTCTTCTAAAAACGCAAAGGCGAAAAAGGAAATAACCCCGTTTACTGTCGGACTTATAATTCTTTCGCCTGTTATATTATTTTTCCTTTTGCTTATATCAGCACTTCTTGCATCACTCTTTGTTGCTGTTGCTGCACTCATTGCGCTCAGCACAGCGCTGCTTGTACTTATAACGGCGGCAGGTACTGCGTTTGCGCTTGTTGCTATGATATACGGTGTTACACAGCTTGGACAATCGACCCCTGCCGGTATATTCGAAATAGGTATCGGTATTGTCGCAGGCGGTATAACGATGCTTGTCGGTATTTTGCTTTACAATTTCGTTGTAAGACTTGCACCGTTCCTTTTCAAAAAGCTTGTGGTGCTTGTCAAGTTTGTTTTTGCACAGCTTAAACGCTTATATGAATATGCGAAAGGAGCGTTTAATAAGATATGAAACCAGTATCAATTATATTCTGTATCATTTCCGTTATTCTTATCGTGGCGGGACTTATAACGTGTTCTATCGGCTTGGTTCAGGCTAAGGCGCAGGGAATTCAGCTTTATGATACAAAAGACGAAAATGATGAAATTGTAAATACGTATGATTTTTCAGCAGATGATATCGGCAAGATAGAGATCAACGCAGGTGATGCGGATGTAAAGATCGTATGCGGCGCTGACAGCAACAAGATAGAGATCAAAAACTATTCATCTACAAAATATCTTTGCCAGGTTGAAAACAAGGCACTTATTATGCAGGCAGGAATGAACATTCTTTCGCTTACCGACCTTGCACAGGGTGAGATAGCCTTCAAGGGCTTCAGATATTATGTAAATGATTTCTTCAGCGGTAAGACACTCGGAAGAAAGAGCGTGACCGTTTATGTTACCGACACATTTGATATTAAGGTTTTTGATATCAATGTCGGCAACGGTGACGTTGAAATCGTTGATTCAAACTGCGATGCTGATTACACCGTAAATGTTGAATTGGGAGATATTTTACTGAAAAATATCGAAACAAGCTCAAATGTTGCGCTTAAAATAAATAAGTCGGGTGATGTGAAGCTTGAAAACGTAATTGCAAAATCTGTAAATGCTCATGCATCCGAGGGTGAATTTGAAGGCGAAGTATCAGCAAACGAGATATTTGTTGAAGCGGGTAAGGACGTAACGCTTGCTTGCGCAGACGATCTTGAAAAATACAATTATGATCTCGAATCTCCTCTTGGCAAAATATCACTTCTCGGTATACCGCACGAGCTTCATCATAAGGCATATAATCCTAACCTTTTGAATAAGATAGACATTTGCGCTTTTGACGGTGATATAACGATCACAGCATCGGAAAAAAATTCCGCTGAATAATAATCCGTTATTTGCGTACAATAATGTTGCGGCAACGAATACCGCTGCCGTTCATTATTTCTGAAAGGGATTTTGGATAAAACAAGGATTATTAACCGTGTTAGACAGAATAGCACTTATTCTCGTTATTATCGGCGCATTGAACTGGGGTAGTATAGGTATATTCAATTTCGATGTGGTAGGTTGGATCTTCGGCGGACAAACGGCAGTTGTGAGCCGCATTATATTCGCCGTAGTAGCTCTGGCAGGTCTTTGGTGTATTTCGCTTCTGTTCAGACAGAGCGATGAGCTTGAGAGTACCGATAATATGTAAGGATCAATGGGGAGTTGTTACAAGTGTTGCAACTCCCTTTAATTTAAGAGGTAGAAATGAAAAGAATTACAGAAACAGTTTTTAAATGTATCGAAGGCAGAACGCTTAAAAAAATAGTTCTTTCAAAGTCGTCAAACAAGGCTGTTGACAGAGCTGTTGCAAAGCTTGTCAAGATAAAGGATGAAACAATGCTTCAGACAGAGGTGCTGTTCACCGCAGGCGGAGCAAAGCATTTAAACGTACCGCTTGAAAATGCCCCTGAATACATAGCGAAGGAGTTTGCTGCCAATTACGGACAGATAAACGTAGTAGATATTGGAGGTATTGCCGAGGGCAAGATTGGCAAAGGCGGAAATATAGTATTTATCAACAAGATCAAAAAAGCGGAGGGAGCTGTTGAGGTTCTTTCACAAAACCGTGAGAAGGACTACATTCTTTCTCCAAATACAAAATTTGATTTTCTCGTTGAGCTTGGAATACAAGATTCAAGCGGAAGAATACACGATAAGAAGCAGAGCAAATTCCGACAGATAAACAAATTTCTTGAAATAATTAAAGACACGTTAAAATATCTTCCCGATGATAATATCGTAATATGGGATCTTTGCTGCGGAAAGAGCTATCTGTCCTTTGCGGCGTATTATTATTTCAAAAATATTCTTGGGAAAAATATTAAAATATACGGTGTTGATCTGAAAAAAGACGTAATAGAATATTGCTCGTCTGTAGCAAAAAGAGTGTCATTTGACGGACTCGTATTTTTCCACGGTGATATAAACGAGGTTTCGCTTCCTGCAAAGCCTCACATGGTAATGTCACTTCACGCTTGCGATATAGCAACGGATATAGTGCTAAATAAAGCTGTGATCGACAAAGCTCCCGTTATTCTGTCAACCCCGTGCTGTCAGCACGAATTGGCAGGGCAGATCAAGACACAGAATCTTTCTTTTATTACCGATTATCCCATTTTGAAGCAAAAGCTTTCATCGCTTATGACAGACGCTCTGCGCTGTCAAGGGCTTAAAGCGTGCGGATATTCAGTAACCTGCCTTGAGTTCATAGATCCTGAGGAAACACCCAAAAACACGATGATAAAGGCTGTAAAAACATCATCGGGCGATCAGAGGGAAAAAGAGGAATATATAAGACTTTGCGAAGAATATAACGCAACACAGCATTTTAAAGACGTATTTTGAATATAAAATGAGGCGTGCTAACTCGAAAATTTGTTTCTGGGTTAGCACGCCATGTTTTTTGTTTTTTATTTAAATATGAGAGATGACAGTGAACTGTCATATTCAAGTGTCAGATTTTTTGTAATGTTCTCTATATAATCCGACAGCATTTTGCTTTTAAGATTTGTTTCAATGATATATTCATAATACGGTCTGCCGTATGACGAAATGAATGTTATGAAATATCCGCAAATAACGCCATAGCTTTCATATTTCTGATAATCGCAATCATAAAGCTTTCTGTCGTCTTCAAAGCACCAATCTATAACATTTTGGGGAAGTGATGTGCTTGAAGGGATTATATTTTCGATAAGTCCCCCTGTTTTGTTCGTGTTGGTATCGTTTGAATAAAGCGCAACAAGATCTTTGAATTTCTTGTCCTTATCTTCCGCTTGCTTTATTTGATCGATTATTTCCTTTGCAAGCGTCGGAGCAGTTACCTCGTTGTAGTGGTTAAGAGAAAGGTCTATATAAATGTATCTTATATTTAATATAGAATCGTCTATTTTGTGAGCTGATGATACAAGCTGAACGATTTTTATTTTCCCCTGAGTGTCAACCGTTTTGTTTATGTCGCCGTCTTTTCTTTCCTCGTTGAACAACCACTCGGAAAGGGTATCGTCTTTTACATATTCAACCTTTTCGTAAGAATATGAATTTAAAAATTCAGTATATTCAGTATCGGTAAGCCCCGGATATATGAGCTTGTATGCTTCGTAAAAATCCTTTCCCGATTCGATATAAGAGGTAAATGCATCGGCTTTACCGAGAGCCTCTTGCTTCGCTGTTTCCTTTTCTTCCTCTGTACTTGTTGCATCGAACTTCGGAACTATAGTTATGATATTATAATCAACCGTTGAATAGTCCTTTTTATTTTCAAGGTATTCCTTTTCAATGTCATTTGCAGTTACGTTGAATGATTCGTATTTGATTCTGGAATACTTTGTTGCAAGCTGAAAGAGAGAGTAAGCATCCTTGACGGTGTCAGGCGTGACGCCGGGACCCATCATTTCAAAGTCTTCCATATATTCGGAAAATGTTGCATCGTAGCTTGCTGCATTTTCTTCCATTTCCGCAACGGTTGCGTTTATTGATTCTTTTTCTTCGGCTGATAATTGCACACCGTCTTTTTTCGCATCTCTTGCAAAGGCAACGTAATATTCAAGGTCACGCTTTGCTATGGAAAGAAAATAATCGTACCACGTTGCATATTCCTTGTAATCGGGATGTGTCGGCGCTTGGTCGCGAAGCGGTAAATTGGGATCAAAATACTTTGAAATGTCGGAATGGTTCGTCTGGTAAAAATCTCTGTATGCGCTGACATAGAAATATCGCAGCGCATATACGGATATATCTATTCCATCGACGCTTGCGATGATCTTATCGCCGTCTGCAAGCGTTATATCGTCATTTGGGGAAATAGGTGTATTGCTTGTATCAGTCGTATCTGACTGTGTGTTATTACAGCCAATATATGAGAAAACAAGCAAGAAGCTTAAAAGTATTAAAACAATTTTTTTCATTCATTTTTCCTCTTCCAAACGGCATAAAATCAACAGATCGCAGTGCTGATAAACAGTTTATCTACTATACTTAAAACAACGGGAACCGTAACTACTGACAAAACGGTGGATATTCCTGTGAGCTTTGCACCGAATTCAGGTGCAACATCGTATTTCTCGGCATACATAACGGTATTTGAGGCACACGGTAATGCCGTCATAATCGCAACGAAATATATATAGAAATTATCAAGTCCCAAAAGCCTTACAATGCCTGATGCCGCAATCGGTATTGCGAACAGCTTTATAAGCAAGAGAACATATACCTTTAAATCAGAAAAGATCTTTCCGAACGGGATCGTTGCAATGACTCCGCCGATGATAAACATTGAACAGGGAATCGTAATATCCCCAACCATTTTGAAAGCATCTGTAACCACCGCAGGTAACTGCCACGGAAGCATATACAGTATTATTCCCAATATACACGGAACTGTTCCGTAGTTCAAGATCATATTTATAGGCTTTATCTTTACGCCGCTTCCGCTTTTGGAAATAACAAATATGCCGTATGTCCATATTACAAGATTAAATGCTATTATGTAAAACGAACCGTAAAAAGCACCCTTTTCATCACCGAAAAGAGCTTTTAAAACGGGAAATCCCATAAAGCCCGTGTTGGCAAAAAGAAGCGCAAACTCACCTATGCATCTTTCAGCGTTGTCCTTTATCGGACGTGTTGAGATGAAAGCCACAGAGGCTGTAAAAATATAGATGCATATACCGACGAGGATTATTACAAGTCCCGATTTTAAATTTTCAAAGCTTTTGTCATTCGTTCCCAAAAGACCGCCCAAAACCAAAAACGGAGTTCCTACGCAAATAACGAAATTTGACAGCTTTTTTGAAAAATCTCTGTCCATAAATTTCAGCTTATATGCACCGAAGCCTATCACCATAATGATAAAAAGCTTTATGACTGTATTTAACAGTTCAGATGAATTGATGTCCATATCAGATTATAAGACCGTTATTAACGGCATACTCCTTGATTTTTTCCATATCCTTCAGCATATCATCCTTCTTGTGCGGATCACGTAAAAGCGCCGACGGATGATATACGGCAGTCATCATAAATTTACCCTTTTCGAAAAATACACCGTGCTCGGCAGTTATTTTGAAATCTGGCTTTATAAGACGCATTGCGGATATTCTGCCCAGGCAAACGATAAGGGAGGGGTTGATAATGCGTACCTGCTCACGCAGAAAGCCCATGCACGCCTCCTCTTCGTCCTTTTGCGGATCTCTGTTTTTGGGAGGACGGCACTTGAGAATATTTGCAATGTATATATTTTCACGCTTTATTCCCACCGCATCGAGATATTTGTCGAAAAGCTTACCTGCACGGCCGACAAACGGCTCGCCTGTAAGGTCCTCGTTTTCACCCGGTGCTTCGCCGACAAACATAATATCGGCATCGCTTCGTCCGACACCGAAAACGGTGTTGGTTTTTGTTTTGTGCAACGAACACGCACGGCACTCATTGCATTTTTTGTACAGCTCTTCTAAATTCATTTTATTTCCTAACAAAAGGCGGAGAAGATTTCCGCCGCATTATTTTCCGCAATAAGCTCGCACCGTTCATTAAGATACGCTCTTACAGCACGTGTCATTCTTATCTCACTTTCCGCAAACTCGCTTATTGCACACATAGGGTACAAATCGCTTCGTATGTCGTATACACTTTGGGAAAAGATAAGATAATATCTTGTGTTGATGCCGCAACGCTCGCAATAAACAGAGGTTTGCGACGGTAAATTCAGCGACATGATAAATTTGCATGCACCTGCAAGCTCATCGATGCCGCTGAACGAATATAAATAAGCTTCCATAGATCCCCCTTGATACAGTTACTCATATTATAATCGAAAGGGGTAAATAGGTTACTTTATTTTTTGTTAAGTCTTTCTCCGACAGCGCCGCCGGGATGGATAAGACCGAACTGTTCTTTCTTGTATCCTGTCAGCTCCATAACTGCCGCAAGCAGAGCATCGAATATCGCAATTGTAGCAACGTAAGATGCAGTTGCCATCATATTGTATTTGTCGCTTTCCTTTTCGATCTGCATCTTTATGATGAAGTCTGCATTGTCAGCTAAAGGAGAATTGAGGTTTTCTGTAACAGCGATAAGCTTTGCGCCCTTTTTCTTTACAACGTCGATGATGGGAAGAAGCTCAACTGTTTTGCCGCCTCTTGATACCATAATAACGCAGTCCTCATCTGTTACAACACCAAGTCCGCCGTGAACAGCCTCGGCAGGGGACATAAAGCAAGCAGGGCGGTCGATACAGCAAAGGCTGTGCTGGAATTTTTTAGCCGCAATACCTGATGAACCGCTGGCGCAGGTTATTATCTTCTTGCACTCGCTGAGTGCTGTTGCAACCTTTATAAATTCTTCCTTGTCAAGATATTCCATAGCCTGTTCAATGGCTTCTTTTTCTATCTTCAAGGATTCCCAAGCCATTTGAAGGGCTTTTTGTGAAAGTTCGTTCATTTTTATTCTCCCTTTTCTCCGTATAAGCTGCCGACCTTGCTCTTGATGTCATAGTCGCAACGGTTTATATCGTTTTCGATAGTTTTCAATGATGTTGAAATAGCGGAAGAATATTTCTCGAATATTGTCTTACATTCATTTTCGAATACTTCTGCACGTGCGGATGCATCATCACATATAGTCTTCGCATTTTCATTCGCCTCGTCTACTATGCGCTGTGCTTCAGCCTTGGCATTTGCCACGATAACTGCCGCTTCATCGTTTGCAGCAGCAATGAGTGTGTCTGCATTTCTGTTGGCATCCATTATCAATACACCGATCTTTGAAGACATCTGATCGTACAGCTTTGCTTTTTCTTCAACCTCGGGATCTGCAGGTGCTGCAACTGTCTGAACATTCGACTTGAGTTCTTCGTTTTCAACGCAGAGCTTGTCAAGCGCATCGTTCTGTGTGTTGATGCGTTCTTCTGCCTCAACCAATTTTTCTGTAAGCTGTTTTACTGCAGCTTCTGACTTTGCAAGATTGTCTTCAAGGACAGTAATTTTTGCCTCAAAGCGTTCAGCACCGATTCCGGTTGCCTTATAACGCTCAAGCTCAGCCTCTGCCTGCTCAAGCTTGCTTCTTAATTCCGCTGTTTCATTTTTTGCTATGCTGATATCTCTGTTGAATTCAAAATTAATTCTTTCAATGTACTGTGCAACGTCATCTTTGTTGAAGCCGCCGACAGCAGTTCTGAAAAGCTTTGCATTATCTGCCATATTAAATTCCTCCGAATAAAATAATCTATCTATCCTAATAATATCACATATTTTTAATTATTGCAAGAGATATTTTAAAACACTGACGTTTTTTGCGCATTTATTTCAGTGAAATTGAAATATTTTAAATGTTTTTATATCAAAGTCACAAATTTAATGTACAATACAGTTTCAAAATACCGCTTGTGGTGGAAATTATGGTTGAAGTTAATTTTGATTTATGGCAGTATCTTGCCGGCGATAAAAAGCCCATAGTTGTTTACGGTATGGGTGACGGCGCTGATAAGCTTATCTCGGCGCTTGCGAGAATAGGAAGAGAGCCCGACGATTATTTTGCTTCCGACGGATTTGTCAGAGGACAGTTCTTTCACGGAAAGCAGGTGATGTCCTTTGATGCTGTACGCAAAAAATACAGTGAGTTCGTAGTGCTCGTATCTTTCGGCACTCAGATTCCCGATGTCATAGAAAATATATGTAAAATAGACAGCGAGTTTGAGCTTTATGCCCCCGATTTGCCTGTATGCCCGGGTGAGCTTTTTACGTATGATTTTTATTCTTCACATAAAGAGGAATTCGATTTTGCAAGAACACTTCTTTTCGACGATGCTTCAAAAAAAGAATTTGATGATGTGCTTAATTTTAAGCTGTCGGGAAAAATCAAATATATTAAATTCTCACAAAGTTCGCAATTATCTATTGCAAAATCCGAACTTAGATGTTATAATTATAAATCGTATGTTGACGGCGGGGCTTATAACGGCGATACTGTCTTGCAAATGTGCAGTCTTTGTCCCGAGCTTTCAAAGGTTTATGCCTTTGAGCCTGACGCAAGAAGCTTCAGGAAAATGGACAAAACGCTTGCAGATATTACGCCGTCGTTCATAAAGTACAATGCCGCACTCGGTAACAGTGATGAAGAGTGTATAATATACGAAAAGGGAAATCGCAATACTTCCTTATACGGTGAAAATGCAACGGATGCAGTAAAGAAAACAATATCTGTATGTCGGCTTGACACAGTGCTTGCCGGCGAGGGCGTTGACTTTATCAAGCTTGATGTTGAGGGGGCGGAGCTTGATGCATTGAACGGTGCAAAGAGTACGATACTTACTTATAGACCCGACCTTCAGATATCTTTGTATCATAGACCGGATGATCTGTTTACAATAATTCCTAAGGTGTATGATATGTATGATAAGCCGAGGATAACAGTAAGAAAAACAAGGTATATTCCCGCATGGGATTTCAATATGTATTTAGTAAATGAAAATGATTAAAAGAGGTAGAGTATGAAAAACAAATTCAGTAAGATCTTGGCGCTTGTACTTGTTGTAGCAAGCGTGATCTCCGTCGTCAGTCTGCCCGCATCGGCTGCAGTCAAAGAAAAGGATAAGGCGCAGATAACTGTTACAACATCTTCTTCAAGCCCTCAAAAGGGTGATACGATAACTGTCAGCGTCCAGCTTGAAAACTACGCAACTATGACACCGAAGATTTCGGCTATGGAGCTTTCTTTGAAATTCGATACTTCAATTTTTTCATTGGTCGAAGACTCAATTGATTTTTCAACCCTGAAGATCAATAACGGAGATGCAATAAACGCTGTATTCAACGGTGAAGATTCTGTCAATTTCTATTATTGCTACGCAAATAATTCGGGCGATCCGTTGCCCAGAGCAAACGTAAGCAAGTTTATTCTTTTTAAATTCAAATTGAAGGTCACAGACGAGCTTACACAGGACACACCTGCTGAGTTTGAAATTACAAATTGTAATCTTTACGATAGCGTTACAACAACAACCCCCGGTTCTCCCATAGCACTTCGCTCGTTTAAGCTTCCTTCTGTAAAGGCGTACGTTGAGCGTCCCGCGATCCTTTTTAATGAAAGCGGAAACAATGAAGGATATTACGGTAATATGGTAAAGGTTGAGTTTGATACTCCTTTTGCCCAGATAATTTATGAAGACAGAGATCCTCAAACGATAACAAGCCCTTATTTCGTCAAGGAAAACGGTAAGTACAAGTTTACGGCTATCATAGACGGACAGACTGTAGAGGAAGAATTTACAGTAAACAGAGATATCAAATCTGTCTCATTGCGTGTTGGAACATATACAACAAAGTACGCTTTGAATGAGGACTTGAACCTTGCAAAGGGCGAGCTTATAGTTCAGTATTACGATGAAAGTCCCTATGATGCAGATAACGGATATTCTTATATTCCGCTTTCAGATTCCAACGTAAGTGTTTCCGGATATGATAAGACAGCACCCGGTATACAGAACCTCAATGTAATTTATATGGGATTTACAACGAGTATGACAGTAACTGTTATGGAGGTTTCCGTTGCGGGAATTATCGTTAAGACAGGCAGCGAGCTTAAATATAAGTATGTACCCGTTGGTTATCCTATTGATCCTGACGGAATTTCCGTGATCGTTCAGTACAGCGACGGTACACAGGAAGAAAAAACAGTAGACCATTCTATGCTCACTGAATATCTTACAGGTGCTGTAGGTGTTGTAAATATCGGTGTTAAGGTCGGTGACAAAACCATTTCCGATGCATTTTCTGTTGAATATGTATCCGCAGACGACCTCACAACCTTTAAAAACGATGTAAAGTCAACAGATATTCTTTCACTTACTGCTGCTGACAGATCAAAGGTAGATGATCTGAAGTCAAGATATAATGCTCTTGTAAATAAATTCGGTCCTGCCGTTATGACTTACGGTGTTGATGTTGAAACACAGTATAATGCTATTGTAGCACGAATGGATGAGCTCGCCGAAGGTATGGATACATCGGCTGACGATACAGATACATCGGAGATAACAACCACTCCCGATACTGAAGCGCCCGGAAACACAAGCGGATTCAATGCGATGAAGATAGTCGGTATCGTTCTTGCTGTTATTGTTATTTTGTCTGTTGTTGCAGGTGCTGTATATTTTATAATCGTCTATGTCAAGAGAAAAAAAGAAGAAGAAGCTGAATACTACGACGATGATGATGACGATATGGCTAAAACAGTAATATCCGATTTCAATTATTTTGAAGATGATGATCTTATTGGAAGAGATTTCGAGGAGGATGAAGACGATGAGTAATAAGTTGAAACATATCATTTCTTTGCTTACAGTATGCGCTCTTGTGCTTTCGCTTGCAATGTTTGCCATTGCAGTGGAAGAGGATGAGCCTGCCGATCCCGGAGTCACGGACGGCAATGTTACAGACAGCGATACGGATTCTTCCGTAGCAGTTGAATCAATAAAATTCAAAAAATCATCGTATTCGCTCATGAAAGGTGATACCGCAGCAACTGTAATCGAAGTGCTTCCCTCGGAAGCTGTGGAATTCACTATTGAATATTCCTCATCGGATGAAAATGTCGCAACGGTTGATAATGACGGTGTTATCACAGCGGTAGAAAAGGGTGAAGCAACGATCACAGCTAAGTGCGGAGAGCTTACTTGCACTGTTAAAGTCGTTGTTTCGGCGGTAAATCTTTCCTTTGATCAGGATCATACAATGGAAAAATACGTAAGCGGATTTACCATTGGAATGACTATTGATTCAGCAAAGGCGGCTTTTGCTAAATTCAATAACGTAAGTGTTGACGATATTAAAATATTTTCCGATTCAAGTGAGCCTTCGGGAGCAGCTCTCATTGCAACCGGTATGGTTATCGAAGAGGGCGAAGGCGTATTTTACAATGTTGTTGTTGCAGGCGACGTTGACGGTTCGGGAACGATTACATACGATGATGCAAGAACTGTAGTCAGTGTGCTTGCGGGTGGCGCATTTGATAATCCCGCTTGTGAAAGAGCCGCAAAATTCAACGGAAACAGCGAGCTTTCAATAAAAACGGCACTTGATATGTCTGACTACGTAAGCGGCAGAATAACAATTGATTAATAAACGAAAAGGCGGCTTTCAGCCGCCTTTTGAAATTATTGGCATTAAAGGTTATAATATGCAAAGAATACAAAAAAATCAAAAATTTACAGTTGATATAATAGATACAAATAATCTCGGCCACGGTGTATGCAAGATAGATAATTTTGCTGTTTTTGTAAAAAACGGTGTTGAGGGTGACAGGTGCAATATAAAGATAATTAAACTTCTTAAAAATTATGCGCTTGCTGTATGTGAGGAGCTTGTAAATCCATCGCCGTACAGAATAACGCCCGTTTGTCCTTATAAGAGATGCGGCGGATGTGTTTTTCAGCACGTCAGCTTTGAATATGAAAATTTGCTTAAAAAGAGATATATTGAGTCATCACTGAAAAAAGCAGGAATCACAGACGTTACGGTATCCGACACACTTTATGCAGATAACAAGGACACCGCTTACCGAAACAAAGCGCAGTATCCGTTATCACTTGATAAAGACGGAAATATAAAAGCGGGATTTTATGCCCAACACACACACGATGTAATACCGTGTGATTCTTGTGCAATTGCGCCGAGTGTATTTTCTGACATTGTAAAGACACTTACGGACTTTTTCACGAAAGAGCATTTCAGCGTTTACAACGAAGAAACACGTAAGGGACTTTTACGCCATATTTACCTGCGAATTGCCGAAATGACGGGCGAAATTATGGTGTGCATTGTGATAAACGGTGATGAAATTCCCCATAAAAATGAGCTTGTGTCACTTATCACAACGCAATTTCCGAATGTGCGTACAGTATGTCTGAACGTAAATAAAAAAGAAACTAACGTTGTTCTCTCCGACAAAAATATCGTCATATACGGTGACGGTTATATAGAGGATGTTTTGTGCGGAAAACACTTCAGAATTTCACCCTTGTCGTTTTATCAGGTAAACAGAAGCTGTGCGGAATTGCTTTATAATACTGCCAAAAAGCTTTTGAGCAAGGATTATAAAAAGGTGCTTGACCTCTACTGCGGTGTAGGGACTGTCGGTATTTGTGTCGCAAGTGACTCTGAAAAGCTGATAGGGGTTGAGATAGTTCCCGAAGCAATAGAGGATGCAAAGAAAAACGCACTTCTCAACTCACTTGACAACTGCGAATTTTACTGTGCTGATGCCTCTGATATTGCAAAGCTTGCACCGAAGTGTGACAGCATCATAGTTGACCCGCCGAGAAAGGGAATTACAAAAGCTGTCATTGAGTTCATTGCAGATGCTTCACCCAAAAAAGTGGTCTATATTTCGTGTGATCCTGATACGCTTATCAGGGATATTGCGATATTCGCTGAATACGGATATAAAACAGACAAAATAACACCTGTAAATATGTTTCCTCGAACGAGCCACGTCGAGAGTGTCGTTTGCCTGACACAGTCATGCAAATCGACGTGATATAACGCCTTTCGGCGCGTGATATAGACACCTGCGGTGTCTTGATATAGAACGCTGCGCGTTCGTGATATGTCGCTTGCGCGACGTAAGGCATAGCGTTCTACGCTCGGCTTTGCCGAGCATATCACGCTTGCGATAGCAAGCATATCACGAAAGCCAACGGCTTTACATATCACGACGGTAAAACCGTCTATATCACTCCGCATTTGCGGACAAAGGAGTATTTATGGCAAAAACCTCACACGAACTCGCTATCGAATTTGCAGTTGAGATTACTGAATTGTGTTCAAGAATTAAGGGACGCCACGAATATACAAAGCAGCTTATTCGTTCTGCTTCCTCAATCGGTGCGAATATTGCCGAGGCAAAATATGCTGAGAGCAACGCCGATTTTGTTCATAAGCTTGAAATAGCTCAAAAGGAAGCAAACGAAACCGAAACTTGGCTTAGTATTTTATTCAAAAGCGGTATTATTGATGAGCTCACTTTCAAATCCTTACGAAATAAATGCGGTAAGATCAGAAGAATGTTGATTGCTTCGATTACTACCGTTAAATCGAAATCAAATCTACAAAAGTAACTCAAAAGTTTGTTTTACGGCAGTTTAGTATAATAAGTCAAAAGGAGGTCGATTCAAAATGACGTACGGAATAATAAAAAGCAAAAATGGCGGAACGTATGTGTCACCTATCTTTGCTCTGAGATATGAAGGTTGGAAATCAGAGGCTATTACCTTTGATGAAACATTTAAAAAAATTGAGAAAATTAAAATGTGGAATTCGGCTTTTGGCAGAATTCAAAGAAATGTATTTGTAATCGAAAATGATTTTGATACAAGTGCAGGAGAGTGGGCGGGATATGATTGGGTAATCAATGATAAAGCTCTTTTTGAGGTGCTTTGTGCAAAAAAAGATACAGAAATAGAGAATTTTCCTTCGTTCAAGGATTATTGCAAAAGCATAAGTATCCCCGAACTCTTTGAGATAAAAGGTGAAAAAGATATCGCCTCCCTCGAAGATGTTGCTTTTGGTTTTCATGATTCTTTTATACGTGAATATACGGAAAATGAAAAAAGCATTGTAATACGTTTTGATACAACGTGGGATTGCTATATCACTGTAACGTTTGAAGGAGTTACTGAAGCTGACTTTAAAGAAAAAGTTGGTCAGATATTAGATTCGGAAATAAAGAAAACAGAAGATGGCTTTTTATTCACGGTATTAGACGGTTTTGCAGGTTGGATCGATGGCTGTGATTATGAGTCTGAAATAGGTGAACCGTATATCAAGTGCAAAAAGATTTTTTGGCAAATTGAAATTGCTTAAATATGCTTTAGAGAAGATTTGTGATTAAAGTAATACTTACGAAGAATTGAGAAAAATATGATAACAGAAGAATTAAAACAAAAAGCGGAAGCCGAAGAAGAAAAAATAAGGCAGTTCAATTCCGTTCTTAATAGTCTTGAAAAGGTTGATATTACATTAAGAAATGAGAAAAATGTAAGAAAAGATGCCGTACTTTCACCATTTATCAAAACCTCACCGATATGCGAAGTGAAAAATTTTGTTGTGCTTGATACGGAAACAACGGGACTTGATCCTGCTTGTAACGATATTGTGGAGATAAGCGCAATAAGATTTGAAAACCTCAAGCCCGTGTCGCTTTTTACAACGCTGTTGAAGCCGAATATTCCGATTTCGGAAAGAGCATCGGAAATAAGCGGTATTACAAATGAAATGGTTGAAAATTCACCGTCGTTTTCTGAAATAAAATCTTCACTTAAAGATTTTATCGGAAATCTTCCGATAGTTGCCCATAACGCTTCATTTGACATCAAATTTCTTTATGCAAGCGGATTTGATTTTGATAAGGATGCAGTGTTTTATGACACGCTTGCGCTCAGCCGTGAGCATATAACATATTGCGAAAAAACAAAATGCAAGCCTAAAAGCTATAGGCTCGGAAATATATGCAGTACGTGTGATATATATTTCGACGGAGCACACAGGGCGTCCGCCGATGCTCTTGCTACGGGATTGCTTTTTACATATATCGTCAATCATACAATTTGCGGTGTAGGCAGGGAAAAATGAAAAAAGGTATTATAATCACAAATGCATATACTCCCATTAAAAGTGCGGAGTATCAGGCGATAAGGCTTTCTGAGGAGTTTGAAAAGCTCGGAGTATATACGAAAACTGTAAAGAACAGAGAATATCCTTGTCAGGTGCAGGACAGTAAGATTATAAACGGTTATTCCGACTATGACTTTTCCGTTTATCTTGATAAAGACAAATATATTGCCAAAATGCTTGAAAAAAGCGATGTGAGGCTTTTTAATTCAGCAGATTCCATTGCGCTGTGCGATGATAAAATGCTGACGCATATCGCACTTTCAAATAATGGTATTCCTATGCCCGACACACTTCCGGGTGCACTTTGCTATACAAGCGATGCTGTGATACCCGATGAAATGGTTGAAAATATTTCATCAAAGCTTGGATTTCCTTTGATAGTCAAGGAAAGCTACGGCTCACTCGGTAAGGGGGTATATCTTGTGAACGGTACGGATGAGCTGAAAAGTGTGATGGAAAAGCTTAAATGCACGCCGCATATGTTCCAAAAATATGTTTCTGAAAGCCGTGGATGCGACATACGTATTATTGTTATCGGCGGTAAGTATCTTTGCGCAATGATGCGTAAAAGTGAAACGGATTTCAGATCAAACATCGAGCTTGGCGGTGTCGGTATCCCATTTTCTCCGCCTGATGAATATATTGAAATTGCAGAAAAATCAGCGCAAATTCTCGGTCTTGACTACTGCGGCATAGATATTCTGCTTGGTGAAAATACAGGTCTTGTATGCGAGGTCAATTCCAATGCATTTTTTGGAGGAATGGAGAAAACAACGGGCGTGAACGTAGCAAAGGCTTACGCTGAATATATAGTATCAAAAATATAAAATAACGGATGCGTTTTTTCGCATCCGTTATTTTATTCTGCATTTTCCAAAATTTCTATAAGCTCGTCCCAATCGTGTATATAAAGGTGATCAAAGTCGAGCTTTGCATTGTCGGGTCCTGCCCAAAGATTTGCCGCTGACCTGTTATCGTATCTCACCGGGAACATTCCTGCGTTATATGAGCCTGTAACGTCACAGATCGTATGGTCACCGCAAAACCATATTTCATCGGGTGAAAGTCCCGATTTTGCAACAGCAAGCTCAAATATACGCTTGTGCGGTTTTCTGTAAACGTACTCACTCGAAGCGATGATAAACTCAAATTTGTTTTCGGGAAGAAGTGTGTTTATTCGTTCTTCGAGAAGCTTTCCCGTAAATCCTATGTTACTTATAACACCGCTTCTGATGCCTTTGCTGTTTATATATGATATAAGCTTATCAGTTTTTGGCATAATGTCACCGTATGAGGTAGAAAACCAGAACAGTCTTTCGACTTCTTCCTGCGGTATGTCGAATTCAACACCCAATGTTTCGTACATAAGCTGCATAAACTGTCGTTGATTTATTTCTATACACTCGTCTCTTGACGGTGAAAGATCTTTTTCATAAACTTGAAGTGCGAAATTATCCGCATCTTCGGCAGTTGCGCCCTTTGTGTTTGAAATGACGTGCTCAAATACAGCTTTTTGACCGTTCAACGTGTTCCAGCCTGCCTCGTGTATGAGTGTATTGCCATAATCAAACAGTATCATTTTCGGTTTTTTAAGCTTTTGCATTTATTTTTACTCTGTCACGTGGTGTTACGATCGCTGAATAGTTAGATTTATACGTTACAAAGCCCGGCTTTGAGCCTGACGGCTTTTTGATATTCTTGACCTGCGTGTAATCAACCTCGACATTTTCTCCTTCCCGTTTTGCTGAATAATATGCCGCCGCTTCAGCAGCTTCCGTAAAGTCAACGGCATCTGGCTCTTCACCGTGTGAAAACAGTATAACGTGGCTTCCGGGGGCATCTTTTACGTGGAAAAACCAATCGTATCCGTTTGCGGTCTTTGTTGTGAGCTGATCGTTTTGCGTGTTATTTTTACCGATAAGCACCTCGTATCCGTTTGTTGTGATAAAACGAAGGGGCGATGACTTTATGTTTTTTTGCTGTGCTACGTTCTTCATTCTTGAAGCGTAGCCCGATAAATAAAGCTCGTGACGTATCTGTGTAATATCTGCCTCACCTTCTGCCTTTGTCAATGAATCAAAAACGGAATAGATATAGTCAAGCTCGCGCTCGGCAATTGTTATCTGACGTGCAAGCTCAACGGTTGCCGTCTTTAATTTTCCGTATTTTTTGTAATATTTTTGTGCATTTGATGACGGCGAGAGCTTATTGTCAAGCGGAATTTTAATTTCAGGGCAATTCTCGTCATAATAATTGACAAGTACAGCTTCCTTCATTCCTCGTTCAAGCGCATAAATGCTTCCTGTTATAAGATCGCCGTAAAGCTTATACTTATCCATTTCACGGCAGTCTGAAAGCTCTTGCTTTAAAGTTGCGATCTTTCTTTTTAAACGTGATTCAGCAGAGGAAAGAAGCTTGAAAACATCGGAAGCAAGCTGTTTTATACGTTCATTTTTTTCTTTTCCCTCATAAAAGGCGTCGATAAGCTCGCCGAATGACTCATAACGTACGCAAGAATATTCACTTCCGTAGTGTGAGATATTCAAAACCGTGAAATCACACGGCTTTTCTTTTTTATCGGTAAGCATGATCGGTTCAAGAGTTCCGCTTTTTGCTTTTTCCATATATGATGAAAAGAAGAACCACATTTTTTCGGGATTACTTCCCGAAAGGCTAAAAAGCTCACGGCTGACAATGGGCGATATGCCCTGGTATGATGCCATAAAGAAATTGTCGGAAACGTCGCCCTTTGACGATACCTCACATAAAAATCCTTCCTTTGTTTCAATGAGGGGATTTTTTTTGTTTTGCGCAGGAGGCAGGGAGTATGTCATTCCGGGTAAAAGCTGTCTTTTTGAGCTTGTTGTAAAATCTACCGCCTTTATTACGTTTATTATTCTGTCGTTGTTATCAGTAAGTATAATGTTACTGCATTTACCCATTATCTCGGCGTACAGATGCTTTTCAGCAGGAAATCCAAGCTCGTCTGTTGTCATAAACGATATTTTAACGGTTCTGTCAAATTCTATCTGCTCAACACCGGTTATTTTTGCACCCGTGAGATGCTTGCGCATGTGCATACAAAAGTTACCCGGTTCTTTTGGGTTTTCTTTTGTTATTTTAGTAAAGTTTATACGAGGTGTGTGTGCAGATGCACACAAGGACAAACGCATATTTCCCGATTGTGAATGAAGCAAGATCACAAGCTCATCTTTTGTGGGAACGTAAATTTTTTCTACCTTTGCGCCAATTGCTTTTTGGGATATTTCGTTAACAACAGCACACGTCATTCCTCCGTCAAACGGCATAATTTATCTCCCCTTCATTCGGATAAACAGAAATGTCAATATCAAATTTTTTGAGTATTTCGGATAAACATTCAACTGCAATTATTTCAGAATAATAATGTCCTGCACCTATTGCGCCGACTCCCTCATCATACGCATCTATCATTGCGTGATGCTTGATCTCGCCCGATATAAACGTGTCAGCACCAACGCTTTTTGCCCCTTCAGCGCCCTCGCTGAAAGCACCGCATACAATAACGGCTTTTTTAACCGCTTTGTTAGGAGCTGAATACGTAGGGCAGGGGCAGTTTGTAATTTTTTTAACCTTTGAAAGAAGCTCTTCAAATGTTATAGCCTCGTTATACGTACCCGTGTAACCTATGTTTTCTCCCTCAAAAGCAAACGGCTCTATTGTGTCAAAGCCGAGTTTTTTTGCCGTGAACATATTTATTCCGTGGACAGATGCATCAAGTCTTGTGTGGAAACTCATAAGTGCAATATTTTCTCTTATTGCAAAAAGAGCACGTTCTGAAACTGCATCATCGCCCGTGAGATTTGATAACGGTTTGAAAATAAGCGGATGGTGTGCAACGATGGTATCAATGCCGTTTTCCTTTGCGTATTTCAGCACGTTCATCGTTATATCGAGTGCGATAAGCACCTTTTTACTTTCGTGCAATTTGTCGGGCAAAACGGACAGACCGTCGTTGTCCCAGACACAGCAGAGTGATTTCGGCAATACTTCTTCTATTTTTTCATAAAGCTTTGTTGTAAGCATAAAAAACTCCTTAAAAGTGATAAATCATTATACAATAGAAATTGCAATATTTCAACCGTTTATTTAACTTTATTTCAATTTCCCGACGGAAATCAGACGTGTCGTTTCTTTTGATAAGAATGGACGTTGAGTACAAAACAATGTTTTGGTAAAATCACGGCTTATTATCCAATTTATTCACAAAATAGTGTTTGACAATTACATATATAATATAGTATAATACTATGAATAATAATATTTTGGAGGGCGTATGCGTATTTTGGGAATTGACCCCGGTCTTGCCATTGTCGGCTACGGTATAGTTGATTATTACAGAAACAGCTTTCGCACTGTCGCATACGGCGCTATCGAAACTCCCGCAGGAATTGACGTTGAATTGCGTATTGAGAAAATTTACGATACGCTTATGGAGATAATTGACAAATACTCCCCGACGGATATGGCAATAGAGGAGCTGTTTTTTAATACGAACCAAAAAACCGCAATCGCTGTTGCTGAAGCCAGAGGTGCAATTTTACTTGCAGGGGTGAAAAAAAAGCTTTTGCTTTATGAGTATACACCGCTTCAGGTAAAGCAGGCTGTCGTCGGATATGGCAGAGCTGACAAGCAGCAGGTTATGGCTATGACTATGTCAATACTAAATCTTCAAAAAATGCCGAGGCTTGATGACACAGCAGACGCACTTGCTATCGCCATTTGCCACGCACATACGTGCGGCTCGGGTATCAAGCAATATTACAACGAAAAAAAGAAGAAATTACTTTAAGGTGAATTATGTTTTATTATATAAAGGGAACACTTGTTTATACGGATTTTTCGTCTGCTGTCATTGACACGGGCGGCGTTGCTTATAAAATGACTGTCAGCACGTCAACGCTTCAGCAGATATCTTGTCTTAAAAACGATGTCAAGCTTTATACATATATGGCGGTGAGAGAGGATGCAGTCGATCTTTTTGGATTTTATACGCTTGAGGAGCTTTCGCTGTTCAAGCTTCTGATAACCGTTTCGGGTGTCGGACCGAAAGCTGCAATGGGTGTTCTTTCGGCATTCACCCCGGAAAGATTTGCTATCGTTGTCGGAAGTGAGGACGTCAAAGCACTTTCAAAAGCAAACGGAGTGGGTGCTAAAACTGCAGCGAGAATTATACTTGAGCTGAAGGACAAGGTTGCAAAGGAAATGATTTCATCGAAATCAGCACCTATTCAGGCAAGCGGTGACTTTGCAGATGCGCAGAATGCCTTGATGGTGCTCGGTTACACTAAAGCAGAAGCCGTTAAAGCACTTTCGGGTATTTCGCCTGCACTTGCCCTTGAAGATATGATAAAAGAAGCACTTAAAAAGCTGATGAAATAAAGGATAAAATTATGCCCGATTACGAAGAATTTACAAGTGAGGACTTTGACACACGGCTCATCGACGTTGAATATTCGGCAGAGGATTCGGAAAATGAAGTAAATCTCCGTCCGCAGACACTCGATGAATATATAGGTCAGGCAAAGGTCAAGGAAAACCTCAGAATATATATAAATGCGGCAAAGTTCAGGGGGGACAGCCTTGATCATACGTTGTTATACGGCCCACCGGGACTTGGTAAAACAACACTTTCGCAAATAATTGCAAATGAAATGAATACGTCTATCAGAATAACGTCCGGCCCTGCTATCGAAAAGCCGGGCGACTTGGCGGCTCTTCTTACCAACCTCAACGAGGGCGACGTGCTGTTTATAGACGAAATACACAGATTGCCGAGAACCGTTGAGGAGATATTATATCCTGCAATGGAGGATTTTTCCCTTGATATTATCATCGGTAAAGGTCCCGCGGCAAGAAGTATCAGAATGCCGCTGAAGCACTTTACACTTATCGGCGCAACAACGAGGGCAGGACAGCTTACAACACCGCTTCGCGACCGTTTCGGTGTGCTTATGCGTCTTGAGCTTTACACACACGAGGAACTTGCAACGATAGTAACGAGAAGCTCCGATATCCTCGGTATAAAGATTTCAAAAAGCGGCGCTGAGGAAATTGCAAAGCGTTCACGAGGAACACCTCGAATCGCCAACAGACTTTTGAAGCGTGTGCGTGACTTTGCGCAGATAATGGGCGACGGTGAGATAACGAAGGAAATTGCCGACTACGCTTTAAAGCAGCTTGAAATAGACGAGCTTGGACTTGACGGAACTGACCGCAAGATGCTCACAACGATAATTAAATTTTATGACGGAGGCCCTGTTGGACTCGAAACACTTGCCGCAACCGTCGGCGAGGAATCCGTGACACTCGAGGACGTTTACGAACCGTATTTAATGCAGATAGGATTTTTGAACAGAACCCCGAGAGGAAGATGTGTCACAAAGGCGGCATACGAGCATTTGAAAATGTCTATGCCGGATAGACAAACGAAAAACGGTATTTTTAGTGAGAGTGGTGAAAACTGATGTTTGTTTCTGATAATTGGAAAGATTATGAGCTTATAGATGCCTCTGACGGCGAAAGACTTGAAAGATGGGGAAAGTATATACTTATCCGTCCCGATCCTCAGATCATCTGGAAAGGCAAAAAGACAAGTCCTCTTTGGAAGCGTGCCGATGCTATTTACAGACGTGAATCAAGCGGAGGCGGCAAGTGGGTAAAGTGTGACGTTCCCGAATCGTGGACGATAAATTACGGTAATTTACGTTTTCTTATAAAGCCTATGGGGTTTAAGCATACGGGTGTTTTTCCCGAACAAGCCGTAAACTGGGATTGGTTTTCAAAGATTTTATCCGATAACGGCGGCGGCAGAGTTTTGAATCTGTTTGCTTATACGGGAGGTGCTACTATCGCCGCATCAAGCGCAGGAGCATCGGTATGTCACGTTGATGCTTCAAAGGGAATGACACAGCAGGCAAAGCAGAATGCGGCTTTGTCGGGATTTGAGAAAAATCCGATAAGATATATAGTTGATGACTGTATGAAATTTATTGAGCGTGAGATAAGACGAGGTAACTCCTACGAGGGAATAATAATGGATCCGCCCTCTTATGGCAGAGGCCCCGGAGGGGAAGTGTGGAAACTTGAAGAATGTGTTGATGAGCTTATTTCAAGAGCATCGCTCCTTCTTTCCGATAAACCGCTGTTCTTTCTTGTCAATTCTTACACAACGGGACTTTCTCCGTCAACAGTCGGATATATGCTTAATACAGGCATAAAAAAGAAGCTCGGCGGAACGGTTATATGTGACGAGGTAGGACTTCCCGTCAGCACTACGGGCGGATTTTTGCCCTGCGGCTCAGCTTCAAGATGGTATAAATAAAGGCAGAAATTATTGATGGATATAATAAAGATCAAAGACCTTTCCTTTTCGTATAAGGATGGCGAGGATAAGCTCATTCCCGTTTTGAAAAATATAGATATGTCGGTCAAAGAGGGTGAGTTTGTTGCCGTTCTCGGTCACAACGGAAGCGGCAAATCGACGTTGGCAAAGCTTATCAATATGATACTTACAGAAGAATCGGGTGAGTTTACAGGTGAGCTTTCTGTTTGCGGAAAAATCATAACGGACGATATAACGGAGGATGAAATATACGAGCTCCGCCGTCATATAGGAATGGTACACCAGAATCCCGACAACCAGATAGTTGCAACGACCGTTGAAGAAGATGTTGCCTTCGGCCCTGAAAATCTCGGTATACCGAGAGAGGAAATAAGAAAGCGTGTTGACGAAGCGCTTGAAGACGTCGGAATGACCGAATATATGCACCACGCACCGCACAGGCTGTCGGGAGGACAGAAGCAGCGTGTTGCAATTGCGGGAATAATCGCTATGCAGCCCGAGGTCATAATATTTGATGAATCGACTGCAATGCTTGACCCGCACGGACGCCGTGAGGTTATGAAAACGATAAAAGAGCTTAACAAGCTCGGCAAGACGATACTTTTGATAACTCACTATATGGACGAGGCGGCAGAAGCCGACAGAATAATCGTTTTGAATGACGGTGAAATTTATAAAGAGGGAACACCGCAGGAGATATTTTCAGACGCTGAAGCTTTAAGACGTGTGCGCCTTGACGTGCCGCAGGTAACGGAGCTGTTTACACTTCTTAAAGAGGCAGGTTTGCCGATACAGAATATTCCCACGACCACAGACGGCGGAGCAGAGCTTTTAAAAAATCTGTTTGTGCAAAAAGGAGGAAGATAAATGCCTCTTTCACTTGAAAACGTATCGTATATTTACGGTGAACGTACACCGTTTGAGCATAGAGCGCTGAACGATTTGAATTTGACGTTCAAAGACGGTATGATAACAGGGCTTATGGGACACACAGGCTCGGGTAAATCTACAGCCGCACAGATGTTAAACGGTCTATTGTGCCCCACAAAAGGGCGTGTGCTTCTTGACGGCTGTGATATAAACGAATCTAAAAAGTCAAGATATGAAGCCAAATTCAAGGTAGGACTTGTATTTCAGTATCCCGAATATCAGCTTTTTAAGGAAAGCGTGTGGGAGGATATTGCATACGGTCCGAGAAATATGAAGCTCTCGGAGGACGAAGTTAAAAAGCGTGTAAATGAAGCCGCAGAATTTGTCGGACTTACAAGGCAAATGCTCGGAAAATCCCCCTTTGAGCTTTCGGGAGGACAAAAAAGACGTGCCGCCATTGCGGGAATAATTGCTATGAAGCCTCGTTTTTTGGTGCTTGATGAGCCTGCTGCGGGACTTGACCCTGCGGGACGTGATGACATTCTTTCGCAGATATGTCAGTACAAAAATTCCGAAAATTCTTCCGTTATCATTATCAGCCACAGTATGGAGGATATGGCGAAATACTGTGATGAAATAGCTGTTATGGATGACGGTGCGCTTTGTATGTACGGAACACCCGATGATGTCTTTTCGCAGAGCAAAAGACTTAAAAATGCAGGACTCAATGTTCCTCAAATTACAGAGCTTATGGAAAAATTATATAACTGCGGAATCGATGTGTCAGCCAATGTATACACGGTTGAAGATGCCGCAGAACAGCTTATAAAGCTTTACGGTAAGGTTTGAAATGATAAATGATATAACACTCGGTCAGTATTTCCCGGGGGATTCTGTGATCCACCGTGCTGATCCACGAATGAAACTGATAATTGCGTTTATAATGATAGGTGCTGTATTTGCCGCATCGTCGCTTATCAGCTTTGCGTTTTTGGCACTTGTTGTCGTGCTGTTGATATTTATTTCTAAAATATCGCCATTGGTCGTTCTCAAAGGTATGAAGCCTGTATTGTTTATACTTTTCTTTACAGCTTTTATTCAGGTGTTTTTGACAAGAACGGGAACGCTCATTGCCGAATGGTGGATATTCAAAATATATTCCGACGGCTTGATGATGGCGTTTAAAATGATGTGCAGAATTGCGTTGCTCGTTGCTTCAACAAGCTTATTGCTTTCCTATACTACATCTCCTATTGCGCTTACAGACGGAATTGAAGGACTTTTGAGCCCTTTGAAAAAGCTCGGACTTAACACGCACGATTTTGCGATGATGATGTCGATAGCCATGCGATTTATACCGACGATAATTGAGGAAACAGACAAAATAATGTCCGCACAAAAGGCAAGAGGAACAGATTTTTCATCAGGCGGACTTATAAAGCGTGCCAAGGCTATGATACCGATATTCGTTCCGCTTCTCGCATCTGAAATAAGACGTGCAGATGAGCTTTCCTGCGCTATGATCTGCCGCTGCTACAGAGGCGGAGAGGGAAGAACCAAGCTTAAAGAGCTGAAGATAACAAGCAACGATGTTATTCTCCTTTTAGTTTGTATCGGTATACTTGCACTTGTTATTACAGCAAATATTCTAACTACACATTTTGGATTGCCTATATGAAATATCTTTTGAAAATGTCATATCTTGGGTGTGATTATCACGGATTTCAGATACAGGATAACGCAAAAACTATTGCCGGAACGCTTAAAAAAAACTGTGAGACCTTATTTAATGCCCCTTGCACGATACAAGGCTGCAGCAGAACAGATACGGGAGTTCACGCACTTGTATACTTTGCTGCTTGTGAGGTAAACGGAGGAAATCTTGTTCCGTGCGAAAGGATCCCGTATGCGCTCAATCACCTTTTGCCGAGCGATATTTCCGTGAGTGATTGCTTTAATGTTTCGGATGATTTTAACCCACGTCATACCGAATATAAGGAGTACAGATATATCGTACACAATTCACCCTTTAAAGACCCGTTCTTGCATAAACGTGCGGTAAGAGTGCCCGATAAGATCGATGAAAATTTGCTCGATAAGGAAGCAAAATCATTTATAGGCACACACGATTTTTCATCGTTTATGGCAACAGGCTCGCCCGTTAATACAACCGTGCGTACAATAAAGTATTTTAATGTTGAGCGTGACGGCGACAAGATCATATTTTCGGTTGCCGCAGACGGTTTTTTGTACAATATGGTGCGGATAATGGTGGGAACGCTTCTCGACATTTCAAAGGGAAAAATAGAAGTCGGAAAAATTTCCGAAATCATAGAGAAAAAAGACCGTAAAGCATCAGGTGTAACAGCACCGCCTGACGGACTGTATTTATCAAAGGTAATTTATAAAGAGAATTTTTAGCCGCTTGGAGTTGATGATTTGAAAAAATATGACAAACGGAATATAACCGAGGACGATATCATTGATATAAACAGCGACAGTCTTCCCAAAAATGCAAGATCGGGCGGTCCTGAGCTTGATATATACGAAGAAGAGGAAGAGAAGCTGAATGAGTATTATTTGGGTATTGCCTACAGACTGCGTATTGCAAAGTTTATTTCCTTTACTGTTCTTATTGTTTTTGTGCTTTGTATGCTTACGGCATTTTCAGAGGATATCACAACGGAAAAATTCAGATACCTTATGAAGGATATGAACATAGATGTTCCTGCAACTCCGTCTGATTTCGGTAATATCTCATACACTGAAGATCCCGAAGCGGTATTTGCAATATTTAAAAACGATATTGTAAGTGTTGGACGCCACAAGGTCGAAATAGTAGACACAGCGGGAAATATAGTTTTGAACAGCGATATCAGCTATGTAAAGCCCCGTATATCCACAGGAGAAAAATATTTTCTCATTTATGATCTGGCAGGATATGAATTTTCGGTTTATAACTCGTTTTCGGTTTTATACAGCGAAACGCTCGATCATCCGATATCACACGCTTGTATCAGTGATGACGGACGTGTGCTTATCATAACCAAAAGCGATGACTACCGTTCTGTTGCCGTTATGTATAACAAGGATTTTGAAAAGGCTTATACGTGGAAAACGAACGATAAGTATATATTCGACGGTGTTTTGAATTCCGACGGATCATTTACCCTTTTATGTGCATCTGCTTCAGATGGGCTTTTCAACTGTATGACGGTCGAAGGCAATATGAAGCGTGAGGATGTCACAACATCACCGATTTATAAAGATACGATTGGGCTTCGGTTGGGTAGATTTGAAAACGGAAAAAGAGTCATTTTCTGCTCAGAAGGTATGATATTTACCGATGATAGTACAGATGTCTGTCGTATAGATTACGGTTCCGATGTATGCGTTCTGACAGCCGATACCGAAAAATATGCTTTGTGTATTATGGACACGGCGAGTCTGAGTGACGAGAATATACTTAATGTATTTTCCGACAGCGGAGAAAAAATATTTTCATGCCCTGTTGAAGAACACCCGAAAAGCGTATATTTTTACGGCGATGAGGTATATATTATGTATACCGACTGCATTGTGCGTATCAATATAAAGGATGGAGAAAAAACAAAATATGAAACTGACGGTGTGATAAATACGATTTTACAAACCGAAAACGGCATTTTGCTTGCTGTAGGTAAAACACGTGCTTATCCGCTTGACAGTTATGAATTTAAATGAAAATAATTTGATGATAAGGAGAAGATGTATGAGTTATTTGGTTGATCTTATTTTTGTGCTTCTTATAGGTGTATCCACGTATATGGGATATAAAAGAGGCTTTATTAAAACATTTGTAAGTCTTGTTGTGAAGCTGTTATCATTTATCATTGCGCTTTTGTTTGCAACGCCTGTTTCGCTTTTATTCGCAGACAAGATACTTACAGATTATCCGGAGGCTGTTTCAAAAGCCGCAGCGTATACGATAGCTTTTATAATTATATACATATTGGCAAACATAGGTATAACTATTGCCGCAAATGTACTCGACATCATTGCGAAACTTCCGTTTTTGAATTTTGCCAATAAAACGCTCGGTATTGCCGCAGGCGCTGTTTTGGGACTCGTATCAGCTTGGATTTTTGCAATAGTTCTTAATTTTGTATTCCCGTTGCTTACAGAGTATAACTCCGAGCTTTTCACAAACACTTTACTTGATGATTCGTTACTTTTTGATATTATATACAATATTAATATCTTCAAGGATCTTTTTGCCAAAATATGCTCATAAAGCATTTTTATAAATAAGGAATGGTAGACAATGCAACTTTGTTCAAAATGTAAAAAACGTCTTGCCGTTGTTTTTATGACGAGAATAGAAAACGGCAACACAATAAATGAGGGACTTTGCCTTAAATGCGCAAAGGAGCTTGGTATCAAGCCCGTTGATGACATACTCAACAAAATGGGAGTAAGTGCTGAAGACCTTGACCGTATGGATGAGGAAATGGGAAGCATTATGCAGGGTGCTGCAGAATTCCCGACAATGGCAGGAGATGAAAACAATGCAGATGCTCCCGCTATTGATTTTGCAAAGCTTTTCGGTGGTGCGGGCGAAGCGAAAAAACAGCAGAAAAAAGAAGAAAAGAAAAAGGATAAGGCGAGAAATTATCTCAATAATTACTGCCTTAATCTTACCGAAAGAGCCAAAGAAGGAAAGCTTGATAAGGTTATCGGCAGAGAAAGAGAAATTGAGCGTGTTATTCAGATCCTCAACAGACGACAGAAAAATAACCCTTGTCTTATCGGTGAGCCGGGTGTCGGTAAAACTGCCATAGCAGAGGCACTCGCACAGAAAATAGCATCAAAGGAAGTACCGTATAAGCTTCAGGATAAAGAGGTCTATTTGCTTGATTTAACGGCTCTCGTTGCGGGTACTCAGTTCAGAGGACAGTTTGAGGGCAGAGTCAAGGGACTTATCGATGAGGTGAAAACTCTCGGAAATATCATTCTTGTTATTGACGAGGTTCATAATCTTGTCGGCGCAGGAGATGCAGAGGGCAGTATGAATGCCGCAAACATTATGAAGCCTGCGCTTTCACGCTCTGAAATACAAGTAATCGGTGCTACAACTCTCGGCGAATACAGAAAGTATATAGAAAAGGATTCGGCACTCGAACGCCGTTTTCAGCCTGTTGTTGTCGCAGAGCCGTCAATATCCGATACTGTAAAGATACTTCAAGGAATAAAGACATATTACGAAACGCATCACGGTATAAAGATTTCTGACGAGATCGTTTACCGTTCTGTAGTTCTTTCGGAAAGGTATATAACGGATAGATTTTTGCCCGATAAAGCAATCGATTTGCTTGATGAAGCGGCATCGCATCTTGCAATACACACACCTGTTTTAAGCGAGCTTGCACAGAAAAATGACCTTTTGAAAGCTGTACAAACGGAAAAGGAAAAGCTTGAATCGGAGGAAGCAAAGCCCGATGAAGACCTTGCGGCTCGTTATGAGCATCTTGCAAAGCTCAAAAGCGATGAGCTTCGATTGACCGATGAAATCAAAGAGCTTGAGGTCCAGAAAGAAGGCGTAAGACTCACACTTGAAGATCTTGCACGTGTTATTGAGATATGGACGGGTATACCGTCAGGCAATATAACAGAGCACGAATTTTCACGCATCGGCGGACTTGAAGCAAGACTGCGTGAAAGAATAATCGGTCAGGATGAAGCAATAAGCGCCGTTTGCCGTGCAATTAAGAGAAACCGTGCGGGTGTATCGTATAAGAAAAAGCCCGTTTCGTTTATATTCGCAGGTCCTACGGGTGTCGGAAAGACAGAGCTTGTAAAGACACTTGCTCAGGATATGTTTGATACTCCCGATGCGCTTATACGTGTTGATATGTCGGAGTTTATGGAAAAGCATTCCGTTTCACGTCTTATAGGCTCACCTCCCGGATACGTCGGATATGATGACGCAGGACAGCTTACCGAGAAGATACGCCGCAGACCTTACAGCGTTGTCCTGTTTGATGAAATAGAAAAAGCACACCCCGATGTAATGAATATAATGCTTCAGATACTCGACGACGGCAGAGTAACGGATGCAAGAGGAAAAGAAGTCAACTTTGAAAATACCATTATCGTTATGACGACGAATGCCGGTTCAAACTATATGGCATCCCCTGCGGGATTCGGCAAGGAAGAAATAAAAGCAGGAAAAGAAAAGACGGAAAAAGCTCTTTCTGATTTTCTCCGTCCGGAATTTCTGAACAGAGTTGATGAGATCGTCACATTCAATTCGCTTTCACGTGATGACTTTAAGCGTATTGCCGAAATTATGCTCGGTGAATTTGAAAAGGCGTTGTCTGACAGAGGAATTTCAATTTCATATACAGAGCAAGCAAGAGATAAAATAGCCGATGAATCGTATTCAGCAAAGTACGGCGCAAGAAATATGCGCCGATATATAGAGAAGAATATCGAAGATAAGGCAGCAAATATAATAATCGATAATTTTGATAAAGACATAAAGATTCTTAATATTTGTGTCGAAAATGATGAGATCACAGTGAAAATATAGTATGTAAGGAGGTGAGCGTGTGGAGATGCAATGGTACAAATTCCGTTTCAATCAGTTGAAAACAATGCTTAAAACTGATTTTGAAAACGGTCTTGACAGAAAAGAGGTAAAGAAACGCCAAAGAAAATACCCCAAAAATATCATCTTTCCGCACGTTTCAACCTTCAGTAAAAAGCAAACAGCTCCGAGTATAATAACGGTATTATTGATACTTGTGTGCATCATATACTATTTTGTAAGCCGTGATATAAGCGCATTCTTTATATGCGCTGTTGCGATTATCAATTATTCTTTGATAATGACAGCATACAGACGCTCACAGATGATAATTGCGGCGAACAAGCGTTATTCAGAGCCCGAAACACGTGTTGTACGTGACGGTAAGATATTCAGAATAAATCAAAAGGGAATCGTTCCGGGGGATATCGTGCTTTTGCGTGAGGGCGATATCGTGCCTTGCGACGGCCGTGTGATAAGTGCTGAAAATTTCAAGGTTCTTGAAATGAACATAAGCGGCGGAAACGGTGAAAAAGATCCGGAATTTCTTTCGTATGAGCCGTCGCTGCCTACAAAAGAACAGAAAAATATGGTATTTGCCGCTTCTGTTGTTTTCAAAGGAGAGGCAAGAATACTGTGCTGTGCAACGGGTGAAAATACTGTTGCAAGGCGCAGAAATCTGACGTCTTCAACGGGAAAAGAGGAGCTAAAGCTTTTCTCAAATATCAATAGGCTTTCAAATTTTGTAAGTCTTTTTATGATATTTACGGTATTTGTTATTGGACTCATTTCGGTATTTGCGTACGGACTTGACGGAAAAATGACAGATGCATTTCTTTCATCACTTGCGTTTTCAGCATCATCTATGTGCGAATTCTTCGGTGCATTTGCACTCATTACAGTTGCATACGGGCTTTATTTTACAGGCTCAAAGGATAATATTTTCAATGAAAACGTAATTGTAAAAAATGTTTCCGCAATAGATAAAATAAACGATATGACCTGCATTGTTATCTCGAAAAATTCAGGGATATGCAGTGATGATATTAAGATACAGTACATATACACAGGCGGATATGAATATCCGTTTACAGAAGAAAATATGCACATTGCAAGGCGTCTTTGCGAGCTTGCACCGTTTACTGTTGATACCTACAAAAGGCTTTTGACGCCTGTTGAAAGCGCATTATGCGAATATGCTGTAAAAACAGACGCAACCGCACTTTTGGATTTTGTTCCTTTGGGAAGTGCTTCGCTTTTTGATACCGCACTAACTTCTTCAAACGGCGAATTTTCCGTAATTGTAAGAGGCGGCGGCGCACAGATAATCAACAGATGTACGGATTTCAGAAAGTCATCGGGTGTATTTTCATTGAATTCAGAGCACAGATGCGATCTTTTACAGGTCGTTGAATCGTATGAGAAAAACGGCTACAAAATAGCCGCAATCGCAACAAAGCCATATTGGGAAGACAATCTGAAAAAACTGAGCGATGCACAGCACGATCTATGCTTTGAAGGCTTTTTGATAATGCGTGAAACCGTGGTTGAGGGATGCTCTGAAACAGTAAGGAAATTTTCAAATGCAGGGGTAAATGTTATACTTTTCTGTGACGATATTTCAAGCAGAAATGAGTATCTTTCAAAAAGTCTTGGTATAGTAGATGATGACAGTAAGATCATTTCATCATACGAATTTGTAAATTCAAACCTTAATCTACAGAATATCAAGCTGAAAAATTACAGACTTTATCAGGGATTTGATGCAAATGAAAAAAGATACGTCATCGACAGACTCCGCAAAAACGGTGAGAAGATAGGAATTCTCGGAAGTACACTTTCCGATGTTTCGCTTACTGTCGGTTCGGGTGCTGTAAGCTTTTCAGCCGGTACAAGTCTTTCGCCGAAGAAGCAGATGAAGGGTGCGGATATATCCAAAGGGCATTTAAAGGAAACCGGAAGTGAAGCGCTTAAGCATACATCTGACGTTCTTGTTTTGAGCGCAGACGACAATAAAAAAGGCGGTATAAATTCAGTTTTAGATGCGCTTAAAATCTCAAAGCAAGTCTATGACAATGCAGGAAGAATAATGATGTATCTGTTTACATCATTTCTGCTAAGGCTTATTTTGACTCTGATATCCGTATTTACTACGCTTTTGTATTTATCTCCGTCGCAGATACTTTTTTCGGGTCTTGCTGTTGATTTTTGCGGTATCTTTACACTTGCCTCGGCTAAAAGCCACGAGGATGATATACCGTCACAAACTGAATATGATATGCTGATGAAGCAACCGTCAGGGGCGTTTTTATACAGTCTTGTATGGATCGTATTTGTTTGTCTTTCAACGCTCATTGTAAGATTTGTTGTCGGTCTTTCCGACATACCGCTTATTGCAGACGGAAGTGCATATCTGTCGTATATACTTTCACAAACGGTTCTCATCCTCATCTTTTATGCAAAAGGAAAGAAAAAAGCACTTAAAGGAATCGGTAAATTTATATGGTTGTTTATACTTCTCGTTGTCGAATTATTCCTTTTATCAGTGCCTGTGCTTTTCCCGAAGCTTGCTGAATTTACTGCGCTCGGAACGATAAGCGAAAAGCATTTGCTTCTCATATTTGCTCCCGCCGTTTTACTTGCTTTGCTGAATTTCACAAAGCCTGTAATTGAGCTTTTTAAGGTATACAGAACAGAAAAATAAAAAAAATCAGCAAAGATTTGATCTTTGCTGATTTTCTCTTTATAAGTAACTTCTTAGCTCATTCATTTTTTCATCCGTCGGTTCGGATATGTGCGCAAAAGGAAATTCGATCATCATTTTTTCGTATTTCTCCGTACATATTTTGTGAAACGGAAGAAGCTCTATTTTATCAATACAAGAGAACCTTTGGGCAATATTTCGTAGTTCGAGAATGTTTTCTTTATCATCATTCAATGTAGGAATTATAACTTGACGTATCGTTGTTTTTATTCCTTGTTCATTGAGATATTCGAGAAATTCAAGCGGTGCGCTGAGATTACAACCGACATATTTACGGTAAAGCTCATCATTTGTATATTTTATATCCAGAAGCACACGGTCGGTTTCCGACAGAAGTGATTTGATGCGGCTGTTTAGAATACATCCCGATGTATCAAGACAAGTATTTATTCCGTTTTCGTGACATAATTCAAAGACCTCACGGACAAAATCTGCCTGCAAAAGCGGTTCGCCGCCCGATATCGTTATTCCGCCTTCTTTTCCGAAATATTCTTTATAGCGTTTAACTCTTGTTACTATATCTTCAGCAGTATATGTCGCGCCGCTGTTCATTTCCCACGTGTCGGGATTATGACAGCATCCGCAACGCAAATTGCAGCCTTGCATAAAAACAACAAAGCGAACACCGGGCCCGTCAACTGCGCCGAGACTTTGGATAGAATGTACAGCTCCCGTCATATGCTCTTGTGGAAGGTACGGCTGATGACTTCACGCTGCTGCTCACGTGAAAGCTTGTTGAAGTTTACAGCGTAACCTGAAACACGTATTGTAAGATTGGGATATGCTTCGGGATTTTCGTATGCCTTCATAAGAAGCTCACGGTTCATTACATTTATATTGATATGATGCGCTTTTTTGGTAAAATAACCGTCGAGTATCGATACGAGGTTGGATATACGTTCTTCCTCAGTTCTTCCGAGGGCATCGGGAGTTACCGAGAAAGTATTTGAAATACCGTCTCTGCAATCATCGTAGCTGATTTTTGCAACTGAATTGAGAGAAGCCAAAGCGCCATTTTCCTCACGGTTGTGCATCGGGTTAGCACCGGGGGCAAAAGGAGCGCCGGCAGGTCTTCCGTCGGGAGTTGCGCCTGTGTTTTTACCGTACATTACATTCGATGTGATCGTTAAAACGGAAAGCGTGTGAACAGCATTTCTGTAAGCGGGAGTTTTGCGGAGCTCTGTTATCATACGGTGAGTCATATCCTTGGCAATAAGGTCAACACGGTCATCATCATTTCCGTATTTAGGGAACTCACCAATCGTTTCAAAGTCGGTAATGAATCCGTTTTCATCTTTTATAGGACGGACATTTGCAAATTTTATAGCACTGAGTGAATCAGCCACAACGGATAATCCTGCAATTCCAAATGCCATAAAGCGTTCTACAGAAGAATCGTGAAGCGCCATTTGTATTTTTTCGCAAGCGTATTTGTCGTGCATATAATGTATGACGTTCATTGTGTTTACGTAGAGGTGGCTGAGCCATTTGATATAGATATCAAATCTCTTCATAACGATATCATAATCAAGCTTCTCAATATTAAGTACAGGCATTTGAGGGCCTATATGCAATCCGCTTGTGGTATCATAACCTCCGTTTAATGCAATAAGCAAGAGCTTTGCAAGATTACAGCGTGCGCCGAACAGCTGCATTTGCTTGCCCAGCTTCATTGCTGATACACAGCAAGCTATAGCATAATCGTCGCCGTAAATCGGACGCATAAGATCGTCATTTTCATACTGAATAGAGTCGGTATCTGCAGAAACCTTGGCACAAAATTCCTTGAAAGGACGGGGAAGTGAGGTTGACCAAAGAACAGTGAGATTGGGTTCAGGGGAACAACCGAGAGTGTAAAGTGTATTGAGCATACGGAAGCAGTTTTTGGTTACAAGCGTGCGTCCGTCCTCGCCTATACCGCCTACAGCCTCTGTTATCCACATCGGATCTCCGCCAAAAAGCTCATTGTATTCAGGTGTGCGGAGATGGCGGGCAATGCGGAGCTTCATAACGAAATCGTCCATAAGCTCCTGTGCGCCTTTTTCTGTGAGAATACCGTTTGCAATATCACGTTCAATATATATATCGAAAAATGTGCTGACACGGCCGAGTGACATCGCCGCACCGTTTTGCTCCTTGATAGCTCCGAGATATGCAAAGTAAGTCCACTGAATGGCCTCTCTTGCATTACCCGCAGGCTGACTTATGTCATAACCGTACATAAGTGCCATTTCCTTTAAAAAGCCAAGGAAAACGATCTGCTGATGTATCTCTTCACTCTGCCGTATTTGTTCGGTAGCAAATGCACCCTCAGCAAGCTTTTTCTTGTCCTTTTTCTTTTCTTCTATAAGTCTGTCCACGCCGTACAGAGCAACACGGCGGTAATCTCCGATAATTCTTCCTCTGCCGTAAGCATCAGGGAGACCTGTGATAACGTGGCATTTTCTCGCTTGACGCATTTCATCGGTGTATGCACGGAAAACACCGTCGTTGTGTGTTGTGCGGAAGCGGAATTCTTCCTCGATCTTATCACTGAGCTTGTAGCCGTATGCCTCACAAGCTTGACGAGCCATTCTTATACCGCCAAAGGGATTTACACCTCGTTTTAAAGGTCTGTTTGTCTGCATACCCACAATAAGCTCGTTTTCTTTATCAATATAACCGGGAGAATAGCTTGTAAGCGACGATACAGTTGCAGTATCAATATCAAGCACCCCGCCATACTGACGTTCCAATGTAAATAAAGTATTCAGCTTTTTCATAAGCGCTTCCGTACGGGGAGTAGGACCTTCAAGAAACTTTCCGTCACCTTGATATTCTGTGTAATTCGCTTGAATAAAATCTCTTACATTGATCTCATCCATCCAAACGCCTTTTGAAAAACCATACCAATTTTTGTGTTCCATATAATACCTCATTTCTGCCATATACCGATAAAGTATATAAAAAGGGCAATTCAGCCTATCAAAACTGAATTGCCCAGACGGTCGACATTTATGCTTTTACATTTCCTTGCGGTACTCCGCAAAATCCGTCAGTTATGTAAAAGCTTTTTTTGTTTGGTGCAATCAGTAAACTGATTACACGGTTATTATATATCATAATTATATTTTTGTCAACTGATTTATGCTTTCTTTTTCAAAAATAAAAGCGAGAGGATCATCATAACTGCTCCGATTATGCAATAGATCGGAAAAACGTCTGTGCTTCTTCCTGAATTTGTTATGATGCCGACAACGGTACAGCCTGTTATAAATGTTGCACACCCTGCATTCCACATATTAAAAGTAATTCGTGAAACATATTTGCGTGCTTTTGTTGAAACAAGCAAGGCTGAAGGCATACAACCAAGCAAAAGCGGAAATAAAAACATATATTTCATGTGATTTGATACCATTCCGTAGCTGAAATACGTGTAAATTGCATTAAAAACGATACAAAACACAGTGACGGAAAGATATACAACAGAGGATACGCAAAATCTGCGTTTTGATTTATCAGTAACCGATGTAAACAATGTCACTCACCGACCTTTCTGAAATCGTACTGCCTCGGTTTACAGGCTTATTTACAATTCGACCGTTGAAATACATCGTCGACGAACCTCCGCCGTCGAGATTGTATGCTGTTTTACAGCCGTGTTCTTTCATAAATTCCGCAAGCTGAACAAGTGAAAGACCTTCGCTTTCTTTTGTTCTTCCGTCAGAAACTACAAATACGTAATGCAATTCATCTACGATTCCCACAGCAGTTCTCGGATTGCTTGACATAGCAACCCCGACCTCCTCACCTGCTTTAACAAATATCTCCGTTTCGTTCACAAGAACGGGACCGAAGCCGAACAGCTGATATACACCCATATTCAAAAGATCTCTGGCACTTATATCCTTTTCGTTGAATATTTTAAACGAACCGTCGAACATAAAGCATAAATCGTCATATTTATAGTCGGAACGTACGGAATCTCTGTATAAGATCCCGTTTTTGATGACGTATCCCTTTTTGTTTGCACCGTAGAAATCACCGTTTATTGCGAGTATTGCGTTGTTTTGCTCGGCAATGGCTGAGGTTTTGTCATTTATATTAGTACCGAATTTGTTTTTTGCTATAGCGGTTTTAAAATACTGTGCCGATGAAAGATAAATATCTGCCACATACACCTGTGTGTTGTGCAGTCTTACTGTCTGCAGGGTTATTTTAATATTTTCATCTCTGTATTCGTTATCTGATATGATAGGATATGAAATATCAGCTTCTGTTTCGGGTTCCGTATCGGATAAAGCGGGAAGTGTTGTATCATTTTCAGTATAGATTTCGTCTGTTGTATCTTCGACAGGCTGTATGCTTTCCTCTGTGATTATAATTGAGGTTTCATCCGTAGAGAAATCTGTTGTTTCCTCGTTTTTCGGATTATTGCTTGTTGTATCCTCGATTGGCGTATCTTCAGCCTCTTTGAATGTAAATTTAATTTCAGCACTCAATATTTCGCCGTCACCGCTCGGTGAAATCTCATTGGGGATAACGAATGCATCGAGTATTATAGATAGAGAAAGTAATATCAGAAAAATCGAATATATGATGCAAAAGACAAAAGGTTTTTTAAAAGCTTTCATGATCTACCGCTTTCGTATTAAGATGCTTATATCATACCCCATATAATTGTTCGTTGTGTGAAAAAGATGTGAAATATACTGAATGATTAATAAAATTATGATTGCATAAAAAAGCCCGACCGAAGTCGGGCTGAAAATATTGCTAAAACATATCACGCAGCTTTTTAAGGTCTGTGCTGTCGATATCACCGTCGCCGTCAATATCGGCGGCATCCTTGATGATGGCGGTGTTCGGGTACAGAATGTACGAGCGCACACGCACCATATCCTTTCCGTTTATTTTACCGTCGCCGTTAGCATCTCCTAAAATAAAATCGGCATAAACAATTTCGAAGGGAATTGAAAATTCCTTGCAGTGATACTGTATTGCAGTCGAAATAGGACATTTTATCAGAATGTTATCACATTCGGTGAAGGCATAGTCGTTTACGATGAATACCGTTTTCTGTACATCTACTGTGCTTAAAGCATCACAGTCATAAAAAGCCATTGAGTTTATAGTGCTTACGTTTGAAAGATTTACAGTGCTTAAACGGTCGCAGTTAATAAATGCTCCTTTCCCAACTGTTTCGGTTTTGCTGTTTAATGTGACAGTTCCTGTTTTTCCCTCGGGGCATATATAAACATTTTTCTTCGAAGAATCGTAAAGAATACCGTTTTCTGATGAAAATTTGCTGTTGGACGCATCAACATAAATTGCACTCAAAGATGAGCAGTTTAAAAATGCGTATCTGTTGACGGCGTATAAATTTGCAGGCAAAGTTACGGTTTTAAGCGCTGTCTTTGCAAATGCACGCAAGCCTATCGTCTCGATTGAGGCAGGCAAACTTATACCTGACAATGATCTACAGTTGAAAAATGCAAAGTCACCTATGCTTCTGACGCTTGGCATTGATAATGAAGAAAGGGAAGTACATTCGGCAAATGCTGACTTGCCTATGTATTTAACGCTTTCGCCGAGGGAAGCAGAAGTGATAGATGTTGAAGCGAATGCATGGTCACCTATCCATTCAATACAATATACAACTGTCACCGAGCGTATTTTGGTATTGCCCTCGAATGCACCGTTACCTATATCTGTTATTTTATACCCGTTGTAGAATAAAGGCAACACCACATTTGAAGATGTGCCCGTGTATTTGACTATTTTTGCTGTTTTATTTTCGAGTTCGATTACAAAATCAGACGGAGTTGTAACAGCGATAAAATCCATTCCGACAGATTTTGCGTAGGCTTCAGCGGTTGAACCCGAAATGCCCACAAGCTTGAAATTTGCAGTTGAATCAAAAGCACCTGCTTGAATCGATGTTACAGTTGGCGGAATATACAGATATTTGAGTCTTGATGCGCTTACGAAAGAATTGGAATATATGTGAGTTACAGGAAGTCCGTCGTGCATTTCGGGAACTGCAACTGCATAATCAGATGTTGTACAGCCTGATACACCGTATCCGGAGCCGTATTTTGTAAATATAAATATATTTTCGCTGTCGTTTGATTCTGCATCACGGTCTTGCGCATATCGAAGCGCCTCACTTTCAGAAGCAAAAAACGCAATATATTCAATATCTATTGAATTGCCCGAAACGGTAGCGCTGTTTGAATGAAGCGGGTCAAAACGGAAAATGCTCTTGTTGCTCCAGTTTACGCCTGCCGCTGTAGCATCGACAATTATGGTGTTCCATTCACCGTCGCCGTTCCAGTTTATAAGAACTGACGGCTCGGCACTTTTGAAATACAGCTGACCGCTTAAAGCGGCTGAAGTTCTGTATTTTATAAGAACATATTTATCGGATACCGATGCCGTAGTTGCTCGTAAATAAATATATGGGTCGCCGTTTACGGCTGTATATGTCGCATATTCGCCGTTATTTGTAACGGTAACACCGCTGACAATATCATGTGGAGAATAGCAAAGCTCGTCACCCTGATAAATGTCGGCAATCGATACCGCATTTGAGCATACAGGAAATAATATCAAAAATGCAGTTACGGTTATAAATGTAATGAATATCTTTTTAAAATAATGACTCATTATAATCTCCGTTGAAAATGGGGCGACGTATGTATATCGCCGCCCCATATTTAAATCAGTTGCCTATGGCTGCTGTTATTTTCTTAAGATCATCTTCGGAAAGAGATCCGTTTCTGTCAAAGTCGCCTGCTGCTTCAAAGCCTATTACTGACTGACCTAAAAGCTGTTTCTTCATTCTGATCACGTCAACGCCGTTGATCTTGCCGTCGCCGTTGAAGTCACCGGGAACGATGATAGTACCTGCTGTTACAAGAATACCGCCGACGTTACGCTTAACAACGTAACCGGAGCCTGCAATCGAAGTAGGAGCCATCTGGTTTCCGTTTGCATCGAATATTACGCTGGGAGCGTTGATATTTGCAAGAATGTCAGCAATAGTTGTGTTGGGCGATACGTCAAAGAGGTATTTTTCGCCCTTATATTCTCCGTATGAGTATGTACTGAAGTCATACAAAGGAATATCATAGGAGTCTGCAAGAGTTACATTGATCTTGAATGTACCGACAACAAATGTCTTACCTGATTTTGTATGTCCCTGTACAGTACCTGTATGTGTACCTATTGTAAGATTTGAAGTGCTGATAGTATCGGCGAATGCATGGCAGTCAAGACAAGCGTCAACGAGGTCTTTGGGCTGTGTTGCAATAACGTCAGGACGCTCGGATTTAGCGAGGATTATAGGTTCCTGACCGTCAAATGTAAGTGTAAATCCGTTAAGACCGCTGGGAGCAAGTGCCCAACCGTGTGTAAGAAATGACTGTCCGTGTTCAATATTCAGAACTTCTTTGGTTGAAGGAGCATCAAACGCCTTTATAACTGCACTTAACTCAGATTCTATCGTGAGATTGATAAGCGCAAGAGGAATATTCTGTGAAACTCCGTTTGACGAAAGCGGTCCTGTTTTTGCTTTGACTATGATGATATGGTTGCCGGGTGACATCTGACTGACGTCGATAGTTCCCGAATATGCATTTGCACTATGTGCCGGATAACCTGACATATTGTCCTGTACATCCTGCCTGAATGAGGAAGTCAATTGCTTCCAGTTTGTTCCGTAGTCAACGCTGTAGTAATATCCCGTTGTCTTGAGAGTTGAGATACCCCAACCTACGAAATTGAGCGTGGGATTTGTGTCAGAGTTTATTGTATACGAAATTTCCGCAATTCTGTTTGCCTGTGATGATGATGCGGGAACGTCGATACCCGTTGCGAATGAGAACTTATCCTTCTGGAAGTATGTACCGGGGTCGCCGGTAGAGGAAGGCATACCTTCGTATACGGGAATGATAAACTTGAATTTAATATCAAGATTAGATGAAAGCGCTGTCTGCATCGTACGGCTTTCGGAATAGGGAGCCATAAGATTCTGCATGTACTGATATGAGAAGTTTACGCATTCGCCGTTGATAACGCTTCGAGCATCAACGTTGAACTTCTGATAGTACAATGTGTGACGGTAAGAAGCGAGGTATGTATCACGAAGCTTTACAACACCGCCCTCGATCGCCTTCATTCTTGTTGTCCAGGGGCCTGTTTCAGTAACACCCTTCTGCGCTTCCTTCATACCGCCGAGCCAGATTGCGAAGTAACCGTCGCCTGCCGCACCGATATTGAAGTAGTTGTAATAACCGTTGTAATTTTTAAGTGAAGAACCGTATCCTGAAGAGGGTGCGCCGTTTGTACCGTTTATGTACGAATTATAAAGTGTTGTACCGCAAGAACCCGAAATAAGCGGGCTTGTACCGTCCGTGCCTTGCTCCTGCTTCAGACGAGCCGCAACGAATACGGGGTTTACGTTGTATCTGTCACCAAGCTCAATGAAGTACTGTGCGTACGTCTTTGTGTTGCCTGCATCGGGAATTACCTTGTTTGCCATAAATGTTCCCTTAAGGGCTGTTTCAACGTCTGCAACAGTGTAGGGAGTTGAACCCTTGTAAAGGTCAAGGAACATAAATATGTGTCTTTCATCAAGGAAGTTTCTCGGGTCCATAGCATATTTAACGGCTGATGTGTTTGCGGGATACCAGCCGGAGTCATATGATGTCCAGTTCTTTATGTAAGCACTGCCCGAATAAGTTGAAACGAGGTTTCTGTCTTCGGGAGACATTTCCCTGGAAATTACATAATCCCATGTGTAAGGGCCGGGTCTGCCGTAGTCACGGCTGAGCTGTGTTATGTTCGATGCTTCAAATATCCAGTCGGGATGGATCATATGAAGATTTGTCAGTTTCTCCGCATAAGCTGCGGGGAAGCCGATATTAAGCATATGCTGATAATAAAGCTGATATTCGCCTGCTGCAACACTTGTGAAGGGGATTACTGCAAATAGTGTTGCCACACACAGTACGATTGCTAATAATTTACGTGATAATTTCATTTTTTTCTCCTGGGAAATTGATTATTTGCCTATCAAAGATGTAAGTGTATTAAGATCGGATTGTGAAATTGAGTTTGTTCCGTCAAAGTCAACAGCTTCAATATAGCCCTTTTCGGAAGAATTAGCCATTTTCTTTGCGCGGATAAGGTCCTTACCGTTTACAATGCCGTCGCACGTTGTGTCAGCCTTTACAATTACAATAGCTTCATCGAATACCATTGAATACTTGTAGTACTGAACCTTGTAACCTGTCTTGAGGATTCCCGACGAAACAGTGTATCCCGCTTCGTCGATTATTCTGCATTCATCGTTAAGCTTTGAAAGGAGACTTGAAACGGATTCGCCTGCGTTGATGTTTGTAATTGTTTTACCGCTTGCGGTGTCGCCGAGCTTGTATGTGCTCGTATTAAGCTCAATTTCGCCGCCCTCGGCAATACAGCTAAGTGTGAATGATGCTATCGGATATGTCTCGTTATTTTCGAGTTTACCTCTTATTCTGACAACGTGTGTGCCCAGACCGTAGTTGGCCATATCAACGGAAACGTTGAATGCATTCATTGAGCCTTGTGTATATCCGCTGGTAGCGTTCTGTACGTCTCCACGCAAGTGTGACTGAGCATTTACCCAGTCGCCGCCGTCAACACTGAACTGATATGCAGAACGTGCTTTTGTATGTACGCTCCAACCGCCGACATAGAATACTGTTGAATCAGCAAAGTTGAATGTAAGAGAATTTCTTTTTACACCGTCTTGGGGTGTTCCGCATGCGGGCTCGTCAATATGTGAAAGGAATCTTGATGTATCTGTGAACTTTGTGCCGGGGTCACTTTGAGGAGTTTCGGGCATTCCGCTGAATACGGGAATGGAGAATGTAAATGCCTTGTCAGTAAGGTCGTATGCAAGATAGCCCTTAAATGTGCTATATGCTTCATCGTGTACAGCGTATACAGTCTGCATATACTGTCCCCAGAACATACGTCCCGAACGGGGGTCAATATTGAACTTCTGGAGATAAAGTGTGTTCTGATACTGGTCGATGTACTTTTGTTTAACCTTGGGAATACCGCCCGTGAGAGCCTTCATGTGTGTATTCCAGCCTGAATTTTTTGCTTCCTTCATTGCATTGAGGTAAATGTTAAAGTAACCATTACCGGAAGCTTCAATATTAAAATAGTTATAATATCCATTGTACGAAGTAAGTTCGCTGTAACTGTGGCTGCCATTGGCTCCGTCTGTCCAATTATCATAATACTCCCACAGCTTGTCACCGCATTTACCGTTAAGCAAAGGCTTTGTGTTACCGTCAACACCCTTTTCCTGTCTTAAACGTGAAGCAACGAACATCGGATCGACGCCTGCTGCAACAGAAGTGTTGTAAACAACCTGTGCGTATGTAAGACTCTGAGGGTTATCGGAGCCGGGAACTACTGCATTATGCATAAATGTGCCATTAAATACTTGGTTGACGGATTCAACTGTACAAGTGTCAGTTCCGGCAGGGTATGCAAGCTCCTTGAACATGAAAATACGCTTTTCGTTCAGGAAGTTTCTGGGATCCATGAAGAATTTCAACGTTGCTTCGCTTACAGGGCACTTTCCGGAGTCGTATGAGCCGTATTTGAGCCAATAAGCGGAGTAGCTTGATGAAGAGTCGATAAGGTTGTTGTCTTCACCGCCTGACGGACCCCAGATTTCGTTATAAACAACGTAATCCCAAGTAAAGCTTGAGTTGATATTTGTGACCATTAAAGGTTCAAATATCCACTGCGGGTGCTGTACGTGCAGGTCTGCAAGACGTGTAACGTATGTTTCGGGGAAGCCTTTGTTACGAAGATACTGCTTGTAATCTTCGTCGCCGAGGGCAGGGTTTGCATTTGCTGTGATTGCGGCGCAGGACACTATAAAAGTGACTGCAAGCAAAACAGACAAAATTCTTTTGAAACGTTTCATGCTTGTCCTCCTTGGTTTTGGAAATGAATTTGAAAATCGGTTAAATGTACCGATTTATACTTACCTCTATATATTAATACAAATTATCGAAAATATCAATAGGTTATGTAAAATTTTCTGATTTTCACAAAGTCTGCACGATTTTTTTGTTGATAATGCACAAAAATAATTCGTATGTAAATTTTTCGTGACTAAATTAATACATTTTTTGCTCTTTGATGTCATTGTTGCAAATATAATGATTCAATGCGTTTATTGTTATCTCAATAACGAAAACGTTTCAAAAAGAGCTTTTTATATAAAAAAACGCTTTTTTTGTTCATGTTGCACAAAAAAATATCAAAAAGTTTGTCGGTTTTATTTTTCTTGCCTTTATTGACAGTTACAAAATGGTATGTTAAAATAAATTGTAATATATAAAAGGAGAATTTCTATGTACATCTCTAAGAAATCAATTGTATCTCTGTTTTTGTGTTTCTCCTTTATGCTTGCGATGTTTACGTTCCTCGCACCCGTAAAGGCAGATGCATCAAATCTCATCATCACGCTTGATCCCGGTCACGGCGGACATGACCCCGGTGCTACGGGTGCAAGAACTTGGGGGGGTGACGATGAAAAGAACTACAATTTAAGACAGGCATTCGCTGCAAAGGAAAGACTTGAAGAGTATGGTGTTACTGTTCATATGACGAGAACCGATGACACATTTATTGTTCTTGAAGATCGTCCTCTTATCGCGCACAACAACGGATCTGATGCTTTCATCAGTATCCACAACAACTCATACACGAGCTCATCTGCCCGCGGATGTGTTGTGTTTATTCCTAACAAGTACGGAAGACCTATCTACGATAAGTCTTTGGGAATTGCAAATAAGATTATGAGCAGACTTATGAATGATGTCGGCATCCCGAAGAACACTAACCCTTATTCCGTAAATGAATCCAATGGTATGACGTATGACGGTTCATACTCCTCATATAACTGCGGAAGCGGTCCCTGCGACCAGTACAGGGTTATCAGATGGTCAAAGATATACGGTGGCATCAACGCTTCTATGATCGTTGAATCCTGCTTCCAGTCAAATAAGAGCGACGTTCAGTCCTTCCTTCTTAACCCCGCGAAGGTCATCCAGACAGGTGAAGCAATTGCTGACGGTATCGCTGATTACTACGGATTGAAGCTTAAAACATATCACAACTGTATAGACCTTTCCGCAACTGAATCAAAGAGCGGTAACGATCTTTTGGTTGCTGACAAGACATTTGCAAAGGGAATTGACGGCGCAATGTCAATTTCAGGTTGGAGTGTTCACTCCGAAGGCATTTCCAAGTTCGAGTACAGCATTAACGGCGGTTCTTGGCAGTCCTTGAAGGCTTCATTCCGTCAGGATGTTGCAAACGCAATGCCTACATACACAAACTGCAATGACATAAATGCATTTTCAGCAGAGCTTGCAATCCCCTCGCTTCCTTCGGGTAAATATCCGATCAAGGTAAGAGGCTGCACAAAATCAGGTAACTACTACGACATTGCACAATATAATGTAATAGTATATCCTTCTGCAGGTTCAACGTATATGCGCACGGAAAAGGATCGCTTTGCTTTGAACGAGCCGATCAAGATCACAGCAAAGGGCGATGCTCCCGGTGCTTGGGTTGGTTTGTTTGCTGAAAGCGATATTCCCGGAAACGTAAGCTCTTACTACTGGTTTGAGATGCACAACGGCGAGGTTACTATCAATGACCTTATAAAAGACGGTACAAAGAATGACCGTCCCGAACTTACACCCGGTACGTACAAGCTCGTTACGTTTGTTGATTCCGGTTATCTCCAGGACCCCAACGCTCCTGCAAAGAAGATCACACTTCTTGATAAAATCGAAAAGAACTATGATTCTCCCAAGGGCGACACAACAGTAAGCAAGGGCGAAGACGTATATCTGCAGGGTTGGGCACTTCACCCCGAAGCTATTTCCGATTTCCGTCTTTACATTGACGGTACAGAAGCTAAGTCACTTAAAGGTATGCCGCGTCCGGACGTTCTGAATGCTTACCCGCATTACGCAACGATCTGCGCAAATCTCCACGGCTTCGGTGATAATGTTTCAACAAGCAACCTTACACTTGGTAAGCATGCGTTTGAAGTCAAAGCGATAACTTCAAAGGGTGAAGCGTTCACGGTATGTACGTTCACTGTTACTGTTGAAGCTCCTCCGTATGACGGCGTTATAACACCTATCGTTCCTTCTGTTACAATCGACAAAACAGGTACAACTAAAACAGTAAAGGGAATTGACAACGGACTTGATGCCGCTACTATCGAAGCAATGTTCGATGGTGACTGCAGAATCACAAAGGCGGACGGCACGGCTGTTGACGGCTATGTTGGAAGCGGTTATGTGATCAAGCTTTACCACGACGGTATTCCTTACGATACAGCTATTATAATTGTAAAGGCTGATATCGACGGTGACGGAATGGTATCAGGTAAAGACATCCTCCGTGCAAAGAAGCTTTCGCTTAATATGTTCGCTGACGGTTACACTGAAGCAGGTGACGTAAACGCTGACGGTGTAGTTAACGATGCTGACCTTGACCTTATCGCAAGCGCAGCACTTAAGTATTAATTATATTATTTCATTAATGATTACGATTTTGCCGTGAGGTTTTTGCCTCACGGCGGTCGTACTTAAATATTTTATTCAGTTATTAAGGAGGTATTGATTAATGTTGAAAAAATTACTTTCGTTTATCATTGTAACAGTAATGATACTGTCAGTGATTCCCATGGTCGGTGTATCTGCAAAAGGCGATAACCCATCGCTTGATACACATAAGATCTGTCTTGACCCCGGTCACGGTAAAAATACCGGTGCTACGGGTGCAATGAAGTGGGGCGGTTTGCAGGAAGACCATTACAACCTTACAATTTCAAATCAGACAAAAAAAGTTCTTGAAGAGCACGGCATTTCCGTTGTTATGACAAGAACATCGAACAGCTACAACCCCTCTTTTGCAGAGCGTGCGGCAACTGCTGTAAACAATGGCGCAGGTACACTTGTAAGTATTCATAATAACTCAAGTGATGCATCAAGTGCAAACGGATGCGGTGCGTTCATAACAAACGGCAACTATCTGCCTAACCACGCTGCAAGAAGCTCCAGCCTTGGTGATGCTATTCTTACACGTCTTACAAATGATGTCGGTGTTAGAAGATGGGAAATGTATTCTGTAAACGGTTCTATGACATATCCCGACGGTACCAGAGCGGACTATTACGGAATTCTCCGTCAAAGTAAGATGCACTGGCTCAACGCCTCTGTAATTATTGAGTGCGTTTTCCAGTCAAACTATAATGATGTTCATAACTATCTGCTCAACCCCGCAAAGCTTACCGAAATGGGTACAGCTATTGCTAACGGTATTATGGATGCTTATAATATCGGTCAGGTAAAGGAAGAGCAGTACTTCAATAATATTGATACTTCACCCACAACTTGCCTTAACGGTTCTGAGCTTGTTGTTAAAATGAGCAGATCCCTCATCAAGGGAGTTGATACAGAGCTTTCCGTTTCCGGTTGGAGCGTACATAAAGAAGGCGTTGCAAAGTACCAGTATCAGATCGATTCTAACGGTTGGAAGGATCTTAACGGCTGGTTCCGCCAGGACGTTGCAGATGTTGCTATCGCATATACAAACTGTTCAACCCTCAATGCGTTCCAGCAGAATATTGATGTTTCTTCTATCGCTATAGGAAAAGCTACTATTAAAATAAGAGGCGTTACAAAAGAAAATAACACGTACGAGATCGCTGAATATTTCATATTTATGAATCCGACGCCCGGAACAACTTCAATGACAACTAACAAGGATAAATATACACTTGATGAACCTATCAAGATTACTGCAACAGGCGTTATCGAAGGTGCTTGGGTAGGCTTGTTTGCTCCCGATGATGTTCCTGGTCAGGTAAGCTCATACTGCTGGTTTGAAATGCACAACGGCACGGTTACACTCAACGATTTCCTCAAAGAAGGTATCTACAACAGCCGCGGTGACGTAACTCCCGGTACATATAAGATTTTGACATTTGTTGATTCAGGATATAACGTTGACCCCAATGTTCCCGAAAAGACAATAACACTTCTTCCGAGAAAAGAATTTTCAGTTGATGTTCCCGCAGCTGATGTAACTGATATGACAGTTGAAGCAGGTGATAATATTCACATAGCAGGCTGGTCAGTTCACCCCGAGGGTATTGCATCATTTGAGCTTGTTGTTGACGGTACATCAAGAACAAAGCTTACAAAGACAACACGTGGCGACATTTTCGCAGCTTTCCCGTCTTATGAGTCGGTATGTGCAGATCTTTACGCATTTTCACACAATTTCCCCACATACGCTCTGGCACTTGGCACACACACAGCTGAAATCGTTGTAACAACAAAGACGGGTGAAACTTATGTTATCAAGACATTTAAAGTTACTGTTACACCTCCTGCTTACGACGGCAAATTGACAGCTATTACAAGCGGTATCACAGTCGACAGAACAGGCGACAAGGTTAAGGTAACAGGCGTTACAGAAATGCTTGATGCGTCAACTGTTGCGGCTATGTTTGACGGCGACTGCAGAATCACAAAGGCTGACGGCTCAGCTCTTGCAGACGGTTATGTAGGAAGCGGTTGTATAATTAACCTTTACTTCGGCGAAAAGATATACGATTCTGCTGTAATTATCGTTAAAGCTGATATTGACGGCGATGGTATCGTAACAGGTAAAGATGTTATCCGTGCAAAGAAAGTTATGCTCGATATGTCCGTTGAAGGCTGGTCCGAAGCTGGCGATATTAACGGCGACGGTGTAATTACCGATGCAGACCTTTCATTTATCACAAATTCTTGCATCAAATAAGACTACCATTGTAATTTATATTATTCATATATTATATATAGGAGGTTTTAAATGATTAAGAAAATATTTGCATTTCTTTTGGTAACGGTTACAATCTTCACTTGTATTCCGTTTGTTTCCGCATCGGCTCTTGAGGATAACATAATCACTCTTGACCCCGGTCACGGTAGGAATTCAGGTGCTACCGGTGCTGAGCAGTGGGGCGGTCTTCAGGAAGACCACTACAATTTGACTATCTCATTGCAAACTGAAAAGGTGCTGAAAGAAACATACGGTGTTAAGGTTTTTATGACAAGAACAACACACGAAGAAAATCCGGGCTATAGTGACCGTGTTAATAAGGCACTTGACAACAATTCCGGTACTTTTGTGAGTATTCACAATAACAGTTATGATATATCTTCACTTCGTGGTTCTTGTATATTCATACCTAATGATAATCTTAACAAGGCAATGTATGACCGTTCATATGACCTCGGTGTAAAGATACAGGACAGACTCAGAGATGACGTAGGAGTTCCGATAAAGGACCGTCCTTATTACGAAAACAGCGGCACACGTCCCGATGGAAGTCCTAGAGAAAAGTATGCGATCATGTGGAGAGCTAAAGAATGGGGACTTACAAGAGCGTGTATTGTCGAATGTTGTTTCCAGTCAAACTATGAAGATGTTCACGCATTTCTCCTCAATCCTGCGAAGCTCATTGAAATGGGTACAGCGATTGCCGACGGTATTGCGGACCACCTCGGACTTCAGGCTGATAACGGCGAAAAGATAAACTGCATCGAGCCCGGATCAGCGGTTACAAACGGTTCTGCTGCAGTTAACGGCGGCGACGTTACAAGAGGTGAAACGTTCTCATTCCAGGGCTGGAGTGTTCACGAGGACGGTATTGCAAATTACGAATACAGCATCAACGGCGGCTCTTGGAAATCAGTTGATTCTGCATATTCACGCAGTGACGTTGTTGCAAATCTTGACACATCGATTTTCGGTGCTTGCACAGATAAAAACTCATTCAAGCACACGTTAGATACAAGTGCGCTTTCAGTTGGCTCTAACACGATTTCTTTACGTGGTGTTACAAAAGCCGGCGATAATTACGATATAGGTAAAATATCGCTGTTTGCAATGCCTGCGGCAGGTGAAACATTCACAACTATGGAGAAGAATCTCTTCTCAGTAGGCGAAGAAATAAAGGTAACAGCCAAAGGTTTGATTGAAGGCGCTTGGGTAGCAGTATTTATGCAGGGCGAAGTACCCGGAAATGTTAAATCTATCTGTTACTTCGAAATGCACGACAGCACAAAAACATTTGATCTTATAGCTAACGGTGTATTCAATTCCTCAAGAGGCAGTTCGCCCTTGCAGGAAGGTACATACGTTCTGTATACATTCGTTGATGAGTCATATAAGATCAACACAAGTGTTGAGCCTATAACATTCATCGTTAACAATGCAATGGCGGCAGAAAAGTCTATCACTCCCAAGGATGGCACTAACATAACGACAGGGTTCGATATGGTATTTGGTGTTAAGGATATGCTGAGTGCTGAAGAAGTGGCTAACCTCTTTGAAGGCAACTGTGTTGTTAAGTCCCCTCAGGGAACAGATGCGCCCGCAATGATCGGAAGCGGTTGCAAGATTTACCTTTGCGAAGGCGATATTATATATGATATTGCAACAATTATCGTTGAGGGCGACCTTGACGGCAACGGTATTTCAAACGGTAAAGACCTTATTCGTGCTAAGAAAATGATGCTTGGCACTATGGACTACGGTTGGATCGAAGCAGGCGACTTTGACGGTGACTGTGCTATATCCGACAGTGATCTTTCAATCCTTACAGACGTAATTGCAAATCATTGATTTAAATACTTAATTTCACAAAATTCGGTATCTACTCCGACGGTGATAATTTCACCGTCGGAGTTTTCATATTGGAAATAGTACACACCCATAAAAAGACGGGATTTTTTCAAAGTGCTGTACTGTATACCGTTTTCATAAAGAAATCTTTCGGCTGATTCTTTGCATTTTTCAATGTCGAAAATCTTTTTGTAACCGTATAAGGCAAAAGATTTTTCTTTTAAATTACCAAGTCCGTCAGAAAGCGCAAAGGTGTTATCATTGTATCCGAGCAAATATTTTTCCGACTGCTTTTCGACCGTCTTTCGGTTAACAAACGGATAAAGACGTCCGTATTCATTTTTGATGCATTGTTTTGCTTTTGCGGTGTCATAATATGGTACGTAGGTAGCTTGTATTGAAGCTTTAAAAAATTGGGTGTTTTCCGATTTGTCAAATGACCGTGCAATCATTTCAAATTCTCCTATGGGTGTATTGCTAATTAAATTGAAAAGAATGAATAACCCCAAAACGGTCAAAATCAGACATAAAATTAAAACTGTTTTTCGCATATTTTATCCTTTGAATTGTTCAGTATTTAGTTTTACCGAATTATCGATTTTTACGTGTACTAAATTTTTCAAACATTTAATTATAAAATTGTTATTTAATGGCAGAAAAAAGTATAAATTTGATAAAAAATATTAAAATAAACAATAAATTTTGCCATTTACTATTGAATAATGAAAAAAAAGATGATATAATACATACACATTAAATTATTAGGAGAGTAAACACCAATGAACAAAACAGAACTCATTGCAGAAGTAGCTAAAAAAGCAGGTCTTACAAAGGTACAGGCTGAGGCAGCTGTAAATGCTGTTGTTGATTCCATGACAGATGCACTTGCAAACGGCGATAAAATCCAGCTTTTCGGTTTCGGTACATTTGAAGTAAAGGATCTTAAGGCGAGAGTTGGTATCAACCCCAGAACAAAGGAAACAATGGAGATCCCCGCTTCCAAGCGCACAGTTTTCTCTGCAGGCAAAAAGCTTAAGGACGCTGTAAACAAATAATGCGCCTTGATAAATTTTTGAAGGTTTCCCGTATTATAAAAAGACGTACAGTTGCAAATAACGCATGCGATACAGATCACGTGTCGGTTAACGGGCGACCTGCAAAAGCTTCTTACGATGTAAAAGAAAATGACATAATTCAAATTACTTTCGGAGATAAAGTTCTGAAGGTAAAGGTGAAGGATGTAAGAGAACACGTTTTAAAGGCTGACGCAAGTGAGCTTTATGAGGTTGTTGAATAAACATCGTGCAATTAAATAAAGACCGATTCAGATAACGAATCGGTCTTTGTTGTATTTAGAAATGTGTATTTGTAAATGTGCCTGATTACTTCATTTTACATCATTATTTAATTGGCAGGCTTTGTAAATTCCGTGAAATGAATTATCTCTGTATTGGGGAAATATGAAAGCAGTATATCGGGATATTTGTACCCCAGATCTGCAAGATCACGTACACCTATCTGCGACATTCCTGCGCCGTGTCCGTAGCCCTTTCCTATAAAGGTAAAGTTTCCGTTTGCGGTATTGTTTTTGCTTTCGGATTGTTTTGCATTCTTTACAAAATTTTCAGCCTCTTTAAGTACATCAAGACTTACCGCACCTTTTGATGTGCTGACAGAAAGAATGTTAGGAAGTGCTGAGGTTTTTATACCTGTTGATGTTATAACGTGTATCTGCTCTTTATTTTCGGGCGGCAAAAGCTTGAGCCCGTCTGCTGTCATAACATATATTCCGGTTGAATTATCGGGAAGACCGTCTTCAATTACCCCATTGTGAGAAATTACAAAGTTTGCGCTGAGAAGATAATCGATCATCGAATTTTTGACGTTTCTTGTTCTGAATATCGTTGCTTCCGTACCGTGTATGTCTGTTACGGTTATTGAATAGACGTAAGAGGAATTTTCGCACAGTCTGTTGATCTTGATATCCTTTATCTCATCCTTGAACTGTGTGTATCCACGGCTTCGCATATGCGTGCAAAGCTCTTTCGGGGTAGCGGTGTATTCCCATGTTCCGTATTTATGTGTTTCGTATTTCTCCCAAGGTGTAAATCTTCCGACAAGATATTTTTCGGGAAGCTGGTTCCATACCTCATGTGCTGCCGCAATGCTTCCGCCTGTTACTGCAGAATAATATGCTGTGGCGGGTTTTCCCTCACACATCATCATAAGTCCGTCTGTTGCCTTTACAGCCTCTCTCACACCCTCTGTTACACGTGAATGTCCCAAAGACGTCTGACAGTTTGAATCACAGCAAAGGTCAAAGCCAAGTGACGAGTGTCTTCCTAAATTTGCATACGCATAAGTACGCACACAAATAGCAAAGGCTTTAAGTGATTCAAGCGGCCAAGAGGATGATATCTCCCACGGAACAACACTCTCAACGTATTCTTCCATTTCAGATATCATAACAAGCATAATTACATCCTGCGAAGATGATGTCTTATATCTTTTTGCTTCAAATATTCCGGGCCAATAATATCCCGACTGTATTTTGATATAATTATTCTGACCTTCAGCTTTTCTCGGATAACATCCGAGTCCTTTTTCAAATGAATCAAGGAAGTAAAAGAGGATTTTTGCGCTTTGATGGTCAAGAACCACGATCTCGTTTTTATCGGATGGGGAAATAAGTGTTGCGCCTTCAAATGTGTCTGAAATCTCTTCCAATGCTGCTTTGGCTTCTTTTTCCGTGAAATACGATCCCAACAGTATTTTCAGCTCACCATTGATGCTTGACGGTATTATATCGTTTTCGACTGTTTCTGATAACTTTGCTATTGCTTCGTCAAGCTTGCGTGCATTTGCATAAGATTCGGGAAGCATAATATGGTATCCGCCGACGATCGCATTTGAAAGGCTTGTTGTCGAACGGTAGTCCCATTTTGATTCCGATTCCTTGTATTTGTAAAGATTTCCACCCTTGGCATAGCAAATGTCGGACGTTTTTTCAATCGTATACAAATATGTGAATTCGTGATCTTCCGTCGTCGAATAAAAATCAAATCCGAGCTGTGTGTCTTTGTTTGAGGGGGTTAATCTGTAGCTTTCCTTTATATCCGAGGAATAGAATATACCGACACGGAGAAGTGTGTCACCCTCCTTGAAAACAGTAGGGGGAATAAACGGATCCTCGTCCTCGGGCGGTGTTATCGGCTCATCACCCGAATCGGTGGAATCAGTGGAATCTGTGGAATCTGTGGAATCTGTGGTCGTATCGGTTACAGTTTCGCTGTCAGAGGATGTTTCCTCGGCGTTTATAATTCCCGTAAGCAGCGATACAGACAGCAAAAAGGCAATTACTTTTTTGAAATGTTTTTTCATCGAATCCGACCTCTTAACCTATGATCTTATACTCGCCCTTGATCATAATTTCCGTACCGCTTGATGTACAGCATATACCTCTGCCGTCAGCTTTCGGTAAAAGTATGTAGTGGTTTTTGATTATGTTGCCGTTGTTGGCAATAGATGTTTCCGTGGTTTTATCCGTAAGTCTTTGTGAATCTGTAGGACAAACAGCTTTTGCAGATCCTGTCAGCAGAATCACGTCACAAGCACCGAGGGCTATGACCTTCTGACCTGCCTTGAGCGTTTCGGTAGTAAATACTACGTAATTTCCATCACCGCCGCCGACAGCATTTTTAGCAATTTCTTCTCTGACATAGGCTTCCATTTCAGATTTTAACTGTGTTTTCAGCTTTTCCATTTCAGCATTGACATAGGAAAGGGAAACGAGCGGATCTTCTTCTGTTGTATACGTTTCACCAGATGCTGTAGCAAATGCAGTAAATAACACACACATAATAAGTATTGTAGATGAGCATTTCATAAACACTCTTCCACATGTCATAACTATTTTTTTAAGCATTTTCATTTTTCCTTTCTCATTCAATTCCGATCTGTCTTGCGTCTATATCGTACTGTTCAAGCAAAGTTCCTGTTGCGGGGATCTTTATCTTTCTGTATTTACCGGTATTTTCAAACGGAGCGTCTGTTTCCTTGAATGCGGCGGCTATCTTCTGGTTTTTCTTAATATTGAAAAGTGTAACGCCGCCAGCACTTCTCGTTGATTTTTCGGGGATAAGCTTAGTTGATATCATAATAGCACGTCTGTTATCTGATACTAAAATGAGATTGAACGGCTCATCCTCGTAGAATATACCGACAATGGGAGATGCGGTGCTGTATGCACCTGTGAGCTTACGGCGGTTGCTCTTTGTTTCGTAATTTTTCATCGAAATCTTTACGCCCTTGCCGTTTTCAAATATGAATATCAGGTTTTTCGGCTCAAAGTTTTCGGGAATGAGCTTCATAAATATCGCTTTTTCCCCTGCATCAAATGACAACTTCGAGGGAACATAATCACCAAGAACAGATGCCTTCAAGCAATCGAAGTCAGCAAGCTTTGCCTTGTAAGCCTGCGCCTTGTCGGAGAAGAAAACAACGCTGTCACGGTTTTCGCCTTCCTCGGAAAGAATGATCCTGTCACCGTCCTTGAGCATTTGCTCATCTGATGCACGCAATGAAACGAGTGTGCATTTTTTGAAATATCCCTCTTTTGTAAATACGGCACGGATATTGAAGTTTTCGATATTTTCGCTTTCCTTGTATATCTGTATATCATCCTGCGCAAGAATGAGAGATTTACGGGGAATACCGTATTTATCTTTAATAGCTTTAAGCTGTTTAATTATAACATCCTTGATCTTTCTGTCAGAGCCTATCGTTTCTTCAAGGTCTGCTATTTCCTTCTGTAAGCTTTCTATTTCCTCAATGCGGTTTAAGATGTACTCCTTGTTGAGGTTGCGGAGCTTGATTTCAGCAACGTATTCCGCTTGGCGCATTGTAAGGTCAAATGCTTTTGCGAGGTTCGGAACAACATCAGCATCGTTTGATGTTTCTCTGACTATTTTTATAGCCTTGTCAATATCAAGAAGAATTTTGCCGAGACCTCTTAAAAGCTCTAACTTGTCCTTTTTCGCATTGAGGTCAAACGTGAATTCACGTCTTAAACAATTTACACGGAAATTTATCCATTCTGATAATATTCCGATGATTCCGAGAACCTTTGGTGTACCGTTAATCAATACGTTGAAGTTGCAGCCCATATTATCCTCAAGCGGCGTAAGCTTGAAAAGCTTGAGCATAAGCGTCTCAGGGTCAACACCGCGGCGAAGGTCAAGTGTGAATCTGAAGCCTTCGATACCTATTTCGTCACGGTAATCCGTTATTTCCTTGAGCTTGCCTTCCTTTATAAGATCGGCGATCTTCTTCATTATAAGCTCAATGGATGTCGAAAAGGGAATTTCCGTTATATTGATGCAGTTATTGTCCTTGTCATACTCATATTTTGCACGTATCTTGACAGTACCTTTACCCGTTTCGTAAAGCTCCTTCATCTTATCTCTGTTGTAGATGATGAAGCCTCCGCCGGGAAAGTCAGGTGCTTTTATTATGTCAAGCATTCTGTCTGTTGAAATGTGGCTGTTTTTAAGAAGCTCTATCGTTCCGTCGCATATTTCCGAAAGATTGAAGGAGCAGATATTTGATGCCATACCTACAGCAATACCAAGGTTTGAAGAAACGAGGATGTTGGGAAAAGAAACGGGCAAAAGCAACGGTTCTTTCTGTGTTGCATCATAGTTGTCAACGAGGTCGACCGCATTTTTATTGATACCGCCGAATATTTCAGCACATATTTTTGCAAGCTTTACCTCTGTGTAACGGGATGCCGCAACCTCCATATTGGTGGAATGAAGTCCCCATGTACCCTTGGAGTCAATAAACGGGTGCAAAAGTGCTGCGTGGCCCGTCGTCATTCTTACCATCGTTTCGTAAATGGATGAATCGCCGTGAGGGTTGAGAGTCATCGTGGCACCGACAACATTCGTACTTTTCGTCCTCGGTCCGTTCATCAGATTCATTTTGTACATCGTATACAAAAGCTTTCTGTGTGAGGGCTTGAAGCCGTCAATTTCCGGTATTGCACGGGAAATAATTACGCTCATAACGTACGGCATATAGTTTTTTTCTATCGTTTCCGTTATGGGCTGTGTCGATATTTCAGCCAAAGGAAAATTTTCTTCAGGCTCTGTTATTTTCTTTTTTCTTGCCATTTTATCACCTTATATATCGGCATCCTTGATGTAAAGAGCACCGTGAGTTGATATAAATTCCTTTCTTGCTTCGATATTGTCGCCGAGAAGAGTATCAAACATCTTGTATGTTTCCTCTTCATCCGTGGGGCATACCTGTATCAGTCTTCTTGTTTTAGGCGACATTGTGGAAACGTGCATCATATCCGCATCGTTCTCACCAAGACCCTTTGAACGCTGAATAGTGTATTTTTTATCGCCCAAGCTTTTGATTATTTCGTCCTTGTCTGCATCGCTGTAAGCGAACAGTATCTCATCCTTGCAGGTTATCTGATAAAGGGGAGATTCGGCGATATATACCTTACCCGCTTTGATAAGAGAGGGAAGCAGACGATAAAATATTGTGAGAATAAGAGTTCTTATCTGGAATCCGTCAACGTCGGCATCGGTACAGATAATTACCTTTGACCAGCGGAGATTGTCAAGGTTGAATTCCGCAGTATCGGATTTGTGCTTTGATTTGATTTCAACACCGCAACCGAGTATTTTCAAAAGGTCAACTATTATCTGGCTTTCAAATATCTTTTCGTAAGTGCTTTTAAGACAGTTAAGCGTTTTACCTCTGACGGGAATTATTGCCTGAAATTCGGGAAGCCTTGCCAGCTTACAGGAGGACAAAGCCGAATCACCCTCAACTATAAAAAGCTCACGTATGTTTTTGTCTTTAGAACGGCAGTCAACAAATTTTTCGATTTTGTTTGTTATGTCGTTTGTTGTGGCAAGCTTCTTTTTAAGATTAAGACGTGTTGCTTCAGCAGACTCTCGGCTTCTTTTATTTACAAGCACCTGCGTTGCGATCTTTTCCGCATCTACAGGATTTTCAGCGAAGAATATTTCAAGATTCTGCTTTATGAAATTCGTCATACACTCTTGAATAAAGCTGTTTGTTATAGCCTTTTTTGTCTGATTTTCGTATGACGTGTATGTTGAAAAGCTGTTGGTTACAATAATGAGTGAGTCTTTAATGTCGCCAAACTGTATTTTTGCTTCGTTTTTGTTGTATTTGCCTATCGACTTTATATACTTGTCGATAGCATATACAAAACCGTTTTTAACGGCATTGTCGGGAGAACCGCCGTGCTCAAGAAAGCTTGAGTTGTGGTAATATTCCGTAAGATTTACGATGTTTGAAAATGTAAAAGCTATTTCAAATTTAAGCTTGTAATCCGCCTTGTCGGCTCTGTCACGTCCGACACCCTCACCGGAAAGGTTGACTGTCTGAGTGAGTGCGGTCGTGCCGGCGAGCGTTTCAACATAGTCGGAAATACCTTTTTCGTAAAGGTATTCACGCTCCTCAAATCCGTTTTCGGAGTTTTGCACCTTTAAAATGAATTTGAGTCCTGCATTTACAATAGCCTGCTTTTTCAGAACGTCATCGTAAAATTCAAAGGGAATATTGATGTCGGTAAAAACGTCAAGGTCGGGTTTCCAGTGGATGATAGTACCTGTTTTTTTCTCCTTTTTGGTAAGCTCACGCACTTCAAGCTCTGTTACGGGATAGCCTCTTTCAAAGGAAAGCGAGCTGACATAGCCCTTTGAATAAGATTTTACCGTCATAAACTGTGATGAAAACTGTGTTGCGCAAGCACCGAGACCGTTTAAACCGAGCGAATACTCATACGCTGACTCATCGGAATTATTGTCATATTTACCGCCTGCGTAAAGCTCACAGAATACAAGCTCCCAGTTATATCTTTGCTCCTTTTCGTTATATCCGAGGGGAACACCACGGCCGAAGTCTTCTATTTCTATTGAATTATCATTGTAAACGGTGACGTAAATTACGTTACCGAAGCCCTCACGAGCTTCATCTATTGAGTTGGAAAGTATTTCAAAAACAGAATGCTCACATCCCGAAAGACCGTCAGAACCGAATATAACACCCGGACGTAAACGAACCCTGTCAGGACCCTTCAGCATTTTTATATCTTGTTCCGTTGTCACTGCGGAATTCTTTTTTGCCATATTATTAAGCTACTCCTTAAATTAATAATATAATAATAACATAAACTGAAAAAAACTTAATTAATATTGTGTAAATATTTTACTTTATTATGCTGCATACAGCTTATTGACACACAGTAAAAAATGTTATATAATAAACGTATGGATAAAAGATTTATTTTACATTGCGACTTAAACGGATTTTTCGCCTCCGTTGAATGCGTTTTGAAGCCTGAACTTAAAAATTTACCGATGGCTGTCGGAGGGGACGAGGAAAGGCGTCACGGAATAATTCTTGCAAAGAATGAGCTTGCTAAAAAATACGGTGTAAAGACTGCCGAAACGCTTGCAAGCGCAAGAAAAAAATGTCCGAATATAGTCATTGTACCTCCGCACCACAGCCTTTATCAGAAATACAGTAAAACAGTAAATTTGATCTATCTTCGTTATACAGACCTTGTTGAGCCGTTCGGAATTGACGAATCGTGGCTTGACATTACAGGAAGTATGCATCTTTTCGGTGAAAAAGATTATAAAACTGCTGAAAAAATTGCTGACGAAATAAGAAATACCGTGAAAAAAGAAACGGGGCTTACACTTTCCGTCGGCGTTTCCTTTAACAAGGTTTTTGCAAAGCTTGGCTCTGATTATAAAAAGCCCGATGCAACAACGGTTATAACAGAGGATAATTTCAAAAATATAGTACACCCGCTCGGTGTTGAAACACTTTTGATGGCAGGAAGATCGGCAAGCGAAAAACTGAATTCCTTGAGAATAAAAACGATAGGTGAGCTTGCGAAGTACGATCCCGTACTGCTTGAAAAAAAACTTGGCGTACTCGGTACGGCGCTTTACAGATATGCAAATGGTCTTGACGATGATCCCGTATCTTCATTTTACTCAAAGCGTGAGGTGAAGTCTGTAGGACGTGGTATGACGTTTACGCACGACCTCGGAAATATTTCCGACGTTGAGGCGGGTATATCGGCACTTTCAAATGAAGTTTGCACAAGACTCCGCAAAATGAATTTAAAAGCGAGAACTGTACAGCTTTCGGTAAAAGACGTGAATCTTAAAACCGTGCAACGCAGAGCACCGCTTGAATTTCCGAGTAATTCAACCAAAAAAATATACGAATGTGCTGTCGGGATTTATAAGAAAAACTGGAATATGAGAAATCCCGTAAGAGCTATGACCGTAACTGCGCTTAATCTTCAGGACTCATCTCAGGACTGTCCACAGCTTTCGTTTTTTGATGTCGAATGTGATGACAGCAAGGATGAAAAGCTCGATTCTGCTCTTGACAAAATAAACGAAAAATACGGTAAAAACGCTATAAAGCCCGCAAGCTTTATTAAAAACGATATTGGAATAGAATAATGCTTAAAAAAGAGATTTTAGATATTTTTGCTGACGAAAAAATTAAATATGCGGAAGCTGTGCCGTTTGATATTCTGACTAAAAATCCGAATTCTCAAAAGACATTTTCTTTTGAGGTAAAGTCTGTTATCGTTTTTCTGATACCGTATTTCAGCGGTCAGCACAAAGGCAATATTTCGCTTTATTCAATGGCGAAGGATTATCATTTTTACTGTAAAATGCTTGAAGAAAGAATTATTCCTCAAATTAAAAATATGACAGGTGACGCTGTTTTGTGTGCTGATACATCGCCTGTATATGAAACGGAAGCGGCAAGCCTTGCAGGGCTTGGAATGATAGGAAAGCACGGACTTCTTATAAATCCCGAATACTCAAGCTTTGTATTTATCGGCGGAATATTCACACCTATTCCATACGAGGAGCTGACGGATAAAAGAAGCTTTGAAAAATCATACTGTACTATGTGCGGTAAGTGTCTTTCATCGTGTCCTGTGTCACTTGATAAAAATGAATGTATTTCAGCATTAACTCAGAAAAAAGGAGAGCTGACAGATAAAGATAACGAGCTTTTGAAAAAACACGGCAGTGTGTGGGGATGCGATATTTGCCAGCTTTCTTGTCCGTACACCGAAAAAATGATAAAAAACGGTACGGTTACAGAAATTGAATTTTTTAAAAACGATCTTATACACAGTATCACAAAGGATTATCTTGAAAGCGTCCGCAAAGAAGAATTTATACAAAGAGCTTTTTCTTGGCGCGGTAAAAAAATCCTTGAAAGAAATATAGAAATATGCGAGAAAAAATAAAATCCATATACATTAAATGGCTTGACTGGCGGATAATGTCCAAAGAACTGCAAATAGTCAATGCAGAAGAAAAAAGGTTAAAATTGATAACCAAAAAGACAAAAATTACAAGCGGAGAAAAAGCAACAGGTGCTGTTGCTGCTGCCAAGTTACGATTTTTAAAATACAGACGCCGTGAATACGATTCAGTCGAGGAAAGAGTAAACTACACTTATTCAAAGCTGAAATATAATCCCGTAGCATCATTTTTCAGAGGCTTCTTTTCTTTTTCGAGAAAATACCGCTTTATGACGGGATTTTTCGGATATTTTTCCGTTATCGTTTCGACGGTTCAAGCGGGTGCTGTTTTTGTATTTTCTTCTGCGTTTTTTATAGTTTCGCTGCCGTTTTCTGTTTTAACGTATCTGATTATCGCACTTCCCAAAAAAATCAGAATAATAAAGATATGCGACAAGCTTATTTCCGATGGGAGAAATATATCACTCATAATTGCAGAGGGACTTACAGAAGATGATATTATGACAACACACGCAAAAGAGCTTATTCAGTACACGGCAAACAAAGGTATATGCCTCGTTGTTTCTTCGAAAATAAAAGGATTTCATTCGGTAAAAAGCATATCTGAAAATGTATATGTATGTACGCCGAGATTTACGGCGCATTTGAAAAAACGTATGGGAAAAAGAGAATTTTTATATCTTATCAAAATATGAGGAAAGATAATATGACAGAATTTTTGATGGGCCCTTCGGGGTTTGGTAAAACAACTCATATATACGGCAAAATACGAAGCGACCTTGAAATGGGAAAGCGTGTTATGCTGATAGTACCCGATCAGGAAGCGGTAAGTGCAGAGGCAATGTGTGCCGACTTTACAGAGGGAATACCGTCAACGGAGCTTTACGTTTGCAGCTTTTCAAGACTTTGCAACGACGTTTTCCGTAAATACGGCGGTATCGTATATAATTATGCCGATAAAACGACAGGCAGACTTCTTGTGTTCCTTGCATTACGCAGTGTAGCGGGTTATCTTAAAGAATATGAAAACGTGTCATTTTCCGATTCGTCAGTTATTTCGGGAATTTATGCCACAATAAGCGAGCTTAAAAGATGCGGAATTACTCCCGAGGAGCTTTACAATGCCTGCGAAGTAATTACGGATGAAAATAAAAAGCTCAAAGGAAAGCTTTCCGACGTTGCCTTGATATATGATGCTTATAATTCAAATCTCGGTTCGGCTGTTTGCGATCCTGCTGACGATATGTCGAAGCTTTGCAGAATTCTGGAAGAAAACGATTATTTTTCGGAATTCGACAGCGTTTACATAGATTCCTTTCACTATTTTTCAAGCTTACAGTATAAGGTCTTGTATCATATTTTCAAAAATGCACCGTATTCGTGCGTTGCTGTATGTATTCCGAGCGAAGATAAAAGGGATATAAGCTTTACGATTTCAGAAATGTACAATGTTTTTTCAAATCTCGTCGAGGTGGCAAAAAAATCGGGAGCTGATATATCACTTCAAAGACTTGAAAAAAGTGTAAGATTCAAAAATGAAGAAACGCAGTATCTTGAATATTCATTGCGAAATGAGCTTACAGCACCATTCAGCACATCAGAACACATAAAAAGTGTTATTTGCAGGACTCCTTTTGAAGAGGCTGAATATGCAGCAAGTGTTATACGCAAAAGAATAAAAGAGGGAAAAAGATTCAAGGATATTGCTGTTGTTGTTAATTCCATAGATAATTGGCACGGAATCATCGATGCGGTATTTGACAAATTTGACATTCCTTATTTTATGTCGTCAAGAACCGATATAATGCAAAAGCCTTTCGTCAAGCTTATTTTTGCGGCTTTCAATATACATATGTCAGACTTTTACCGTGAGGATGTCATATCATACATAAAAACAGGGCTTACAGGACTGTCGTATGAGGATTGCGACCTTTTTGAAACATACGTTAAAAAGTGGGGCATAAGCGGAAAAAGATTCTGCAAAGAACCGTGGGAAATGAACCCTTACGGTTATGGTATCAGGTTTTCCTCCGACAGCTCCGAGCAGCTTGAAAGAATAAACAGAATAAAGGATTATATAATAACACCCATTTATGATTTTTCATCAGCACTTTCGCAAAATGACCTTACGTGTGAAAAGATACTCGGATATATTTATGACCTGCTTATAAAGATCGACATAAAAAAACAGCTTTCAAATATGGTATCGTCATGTGATAACGACGGTGATATATCCGAGATATATCAGATATGGAATCTGTTTTTCAAAGCGGCGGGTGATATTGCCGAAATATGCAAGGATACTGTCGTCACGGCAGAGGAATACCGTGCACTTCTTGCGATGGTGCTTTCCGAAGTCGATATAGGTAAGATACCAACATCACAGGATCAGGTAATTATAGGCGAATCGGGTAAATTGAGAATAAATAACCCCGATGATATATTTATTTTAGGTGTCAACGAGGGCGATTTTCCGTCTGATGCCAAAGTAAATACCGTCTTTTCTTTTGCCGATATACGTGAGCTTCAAAAATGCGGTGTTACGTTTACAGATGAAGAAACATTGCTTTTAAGAGATACTTTTGATTTTTACAAGACTGTAACTTCTTGTAAGGAAAATGTTTATATTACCTCATCCTTGCGTGATTCATCAGCATCACCGAACAAGCCGTCCGTTCTTTTTTATAAGATCGCAAAGCTTTTTCCCGACGGTTCATCTGAATTTGACGGAATTACCGCACGTGACATTCCTTCGTATTCAGTCGGTGTCGATTTCATAGGAAGAAATGCTGATAAAAACGAAATAAGCACAGTTAGAAAAATACTTGCGGAAAATGCATCAACAGCATCTGTGACACGCAAATATATTTCGCATAACAAGCTTTCCGATGAAACAGCGAAGAAAATATATAAAGGCGACCTTCGTTTGTCACAGTCAAAAATCGACAGCTTCAGAAAGTGTAAATTCGGGTATTACTGTAACTATGTTTTGGGACTGAAAAACGATAAACGTATTGATATTGAGTCGAATGATCTCGGAACTTATGTCCACTATTTGCTTCAAAGATTGCTTGAAGAATATATAAAAGGCAATGTAAGCCACGATATACCTCACGAGGAGCTTTGTGAGCTGATAGATGCATTTACAGCTGAATTTACAGCGCAGTATATGCATATTTCACTTGATAATGACGGATACGGAAAAATACGTGCGCTGTTTGAAAGAATGAAGAAGAATACCGTAAAGGCTTGTGAAAATATACTTTCCGAGCTTGCAAGCAGTAAGTTTAAGCCCGCAAAGCTTGAGCTTACAATTTCAGATAACGGTGAAACATCACCGCTGCGCATCAGACTTTCAGACGGAAGCGATGCCGTGCTCGGCGGTATCGCAGACAGAGTTGATACGTATAATGACGGCGAAAATACGTACATAAAGCTCATAGATTACAAATCGGGAAAAAATACGTTTTCGCTTGACGGTATTGAAAAATGCGATGGAATACAGCTTTTTGTCTATATGATAAGCATTTGCGCAAAAGGCTCTTCGATTTTCGGTGACAACATAAAGCCGGCGGCGGCATTTTATGTAACCGTTTCTCCCGAAATAAAGGAATCAGAGCTTTATGTGTCGGTGGAAGATGCCGAAAACGGTGCAAAGGACAGCATTGTGCGCCGAGGCGCGGTGTTGAATGATGCCGAGGTTATGCAGGCGGTGTTTGGAAACGACGGAAAGTTTATGCCGAAGTATGCAAGCGACAAGAAAATATCGTATATAGCCGACGAGGAATTTACTGAAACATTTGAAAAATTGAAATATGCTGTCGGTGAGCTTGCGGAAAATATGAAAAAGGGATATTCCGAAGCATTACCCGAAAAGATCGGCACGTATATGCCGTGTGAATTTTGCGATTATAAGATGGTTTGCAGATATGAAAGCAAGGCGGTGAAGGAAGATGAGTAAAAAGAATTGGACAGAAGGACAGCTGTCTGCAATAACACACAGAGGCTCTGACCTTATAGTTGCTGCGGCGGCAGGCTCGGGTAAGACCGCAACGCTCACAGAAAGAGTAATACGCCGTGTTGTCGATGAAAACGCTGACCTTTCAAGAATGCTGATAGTTACCTTTACAAAAGCGGCGGCAGAGGAGCTTCGTATAAGAATCAGAGATGCACTTACGAAGAAAAGTGCCGAAACACCCTCAGACAGATCTTTGCGTGTTAAGCTATTGATGCTTAATTCGGCGCAAATAAGCACGATACACGGATTTTGTTCATCTCTTATCAAGGATAATTATGCCGCCCTCGGACTCCCAGGCGGAATGAGAATAGCCGAGGAATCAGAGGCGGTACTCCTTAAAAAGCGTGTAATGGACAAGGTCATCGATATGTATTTTGAAAACGATGTTCCCGATGAATACAAAAGCGAAGGCTTTGCGATCCTCTTTGACAGTCTTATCAAAAGTAAGACCGCCGAAAGACTTTCTGATGTGCTGATTTCAGTGTATGATACCGTCAGCAGCTGTGCAGACGGTATAAAGATAATACAAAAAACATCTGACAACTTCAAAGCTGTAGAGGAAGAAGGCTTTTTCAAAAGCATTTACGCCGATACGGTACAGAAAAATCTTTGTCGGGTGACATCTCATTTTATTAATGAATATAAATATCTCGTTGATACATTTTCGGATGACGAGATGTTTTCATCTAAATATCTTTCAATGCTTTCCGATGAAACGGAAATGCTTGAAAAAACACATCTCTGCTGTGATACGGGTGATGTTGAAAAGGCTCTCGGTATATTCTGTGATTTTGCATTTGCCAAGGCTTCACCGATAAGAGGTGAGTATGATTTTAAAGAGATCACAAAGCAGATAAGAAACGATCTGAAGGAAGAAAGAAAAAAACTTCTCATCTACAGATCGTTTACGGATGAAAGTCTCAGGGCTGTGGCAAAAGACGGAAAGCTTTTGTTTGAATGTATGTTTAAACTGATGTCGCTTTTTGCAAAGCTCTTTGCCGAAGAAAAGAAAAACCGTAAATTTATGGATTACGGTGACCTTGAACAGCTTGCATACAAGCTTCTTTACGATGAAAACGGCGAAAAAACAAAGAAAGCACTTGAAACAGCAGAGCTTTACGATGAAATATACATAGACGAGTATCAGGACTGTAACAGCCTGCAAGACGCAATATTTGAGGCTATATCAAAAGATAACAGATTTATGGTCGGTGATATCAAGCAGTCAATTTACTCCTTCCGTGGGGCGGAGCCGTACCTTTTCTCAAATTACAGATCTGCTTTTGAAAAAGCTGATGGCGGCCGTGCGGTGTTTTTATCTAACAACTTCAGATGCTCAGAAAATATAATCAAATTCACAAACCTTGTTTTTTCACCTGTATTTTCGCAAAATCCCGATATTCCGTACACAAAGGATGACGAGCTTGTTTTTTCAAAATCCTCCGATACATCGGAATGTGTCACGGTATCGTTGATAGAGAAAAATGAGGATGAAAGCGCAAAGCAAACAGAGGCGTCATATATAGCAGACTGTATAGCCGATTTATTGGAACATGGTACAGGCGAGGACGGGAAGTCATACCGCCCCGGTGACTTCGCAATACTTTTGCGAAATGCAAAAAAATCGGCATCCGTATACGAAGATGCGCTCGCCGAAAGGGGAATACCCGTTTATAACGGAGTTGAAAAGAACTTTTTTGAGTCAAGTGAGGTGCTTCTTGCACTTTGTCTGATATCGGCTATCGACAATCCGATGCGTGATGTTCAGTTAGCAGGACTTATGCAAAGCCCTCTGTTCGGCTTCACACTCGATGAGCTTGTTGAAATCAGAGGCAAAGATAAGGACGTTCCGCTTTATTCATCGCTTCTCGATTATATAAACCGCACGGATGATGAAAAGTGTAAGGCTTTTGTTGAAAAGCTCGATATTTACCGCAAAAAGGCGCAGGGACTTCAAACGGATAAGCTGATATGGTTTTTGTACGGTGATACGGGCATATTTGCGCATCTTTGCTCTGTGGGTGAAAAAAGCGAAATCGAATCACGCAGAGCAAATCTTATGATGCTTTACGAATACGCAAGAAAATTTGAAGCAGGCTCGTTCAAAGGTCTTTATAATTTCATCGCTTATATAAATGAAATTATTGAACGCAAAACAAAGCTTGAAGCGGTAAAAGCGGAATCCGATGAGGCAAGCAGTGTCAAAATTATGACCGTGCATAAATCGAAGGGTCTTGAATTTCCCGTTTGCTTTCTTGCGGATGCTTGCGCCGATCTCGGTAAAAAGGGAATGAATCCGTACAAATACGACAGAAAATACGGCTTTGCCGTAAAAATACGTGATGATACAGGATTTATTTCATATAAAACGCCTATGTATACCGCTGTGTCATCGGAAGAACACGATAAATCTATCGAGGAGGAAGCACGTATACTTTACGTTGCCTTGACCAGAGCGAGAAACAAGCTTTTTGTCACAGGCGGTGTTGACGATATTTCAAAATTTGACGAAAAGGTGTCAAAAAGAGGAATGACACAGTTTGCCTTTTACAGCGCAAGATCGTATATGGAAATGATACTTTCATCTGTAAAAGATGACAGCTCTTTCGAGGTCAAATTGATTAACGGATATGAAAAAGCTGTGTGCGGCGCAAAAAATGAAAACGAGGAAGATGACTGCTTTGATGAGTCGCTTTACAATGAAGTGCTGGAAAATATAAGATACAAATATCCGTATGAGATCCAAACAAGAATACCGCAAAAGGTATCGGTCTCAAAGCTTTATCCCGACCTTCTTGACGAGGATGATACGGTTTCGCCGTTGCAAAATGATGAAATACCGATGCAGTTCAAGGATCCCGATGCAATAAGATGTGAAAATAAAAGCACGCAAAAGGGAATTGCAACACACCTTTTTATGCAGTTCTGTGATTTTGACAGTGTTATACGCATCGGTGCCGAAAAAGAAGCACAGCGCCTTGTGTTTAACGGATTTATGAAGAGCGATGATGCGGATGCGGTAGATTTAGAAAGCATAGATGCGTTTTTTGCATCTGATACGTTCAAAAAAATAAAAGAAGCTTATGACTGTAAAAGGCTCGTTAAGCGTGAATACAGATTTAATATCAACCTTTCGGCATCCTTGTTTTCAAGTAAAATGCCCGATATGCTGGCAGGGGAAAAAATATTGGTACAGGGTGTCGTTGATATGATATTTGAAAACGCCGATGGCACAATCACGCTTCTTGATTATAAGACCGACAGGATGAATGATAATGATTGGGAAATATCATCGTTCATAGAACGGCACAGAACACAGCTTCAATATTATAAGATTGCCGTTGAACGTATTACGGGGAAAAAAGTTGCCGATATGATACTTTATTCATTCGCACTTAAACGTGATGTAAGAGTTATTTAGTTTGAATGTGAAATAGCTGTCCGTATATGCCTGCCACCGTGTCATTGACAGAACCTTTGAATTATGCTATAATCCACTCGATGGCAAAGGTATGGCGGTTATCAGAGCATTGCTGCGCCTCGCTCCCCCTCGGCGGGCGCAGATTTCCTGCGGAAATGTTTTTTATCGGATATTTTTGCGATATGTTAAATAAGCCTAAAATAGGAGGTAATATGAAACGAAAATTAGTTATGATGGTACTCATATTAATCGTGGTTTATTGT
>JAFXFN010000014.1 GCA_017520505.1 Clostridia bacterium | reverse complement strand
TTCCTTGTACTCCTTGATCTTTTTATAGTTTCTTTCAAGAGCATTCTGATAGCATTCTATCATTTTCTGCTGATACAATAAAGCAAACTCCGGATTCCTTGCGGTCTCTGTCCATTTGCGAATCAAGCAATACGTGCGGCAACGCTCCCAGACGATAGAATTTAAATCTTTTTCCCATTGATCGGCTTCTTCACAATACTCAAGTAGCTTTTCGTATTCGCCCTCCAAGAAGTTACAAGCGTCGATATATTTCCATCGATCATTTACGGCTTCATCCTCGGGGTCTCTGAATCGATTATACGAAACGTAAGCCTCACGGGCTTCCGTGGTCAAGCCCGCCGTTTCCTTGAGAAAGCCGTCACGTACGCCCATGCATTCGGGAATACCGTCAGGGGAGATGCGCTCGGAACACCCCGTTTGAATCATTGCAAGCTCTTTGATCGTAAAATACGGCGAAGCAAATACCATATCCGCTTCATTTTCCAAAGGAAAGTCTCCGTCAAGGCTATCGTCTTCTTCCTTTTTCATCTCGTCCAACCACTCGTAATAATAGTCATCGTGACTTATTGCGTCGGATTTTGCAGGCTCTATATGACGGCGGATGAAAAGTTCGGCAGCACGATTGATGCGGTTAACAAGAGCATCGCACAACTCTTGTTTTGAGGAATCGCTTTCCACAATTTCTCGGTAGGCGGCGATCCACTCATCACGCGTCGTTTCGATCTGCTCTCGCGTGTACTCTTTGAATCTATCATAATCAATTTTCAATGCAAATTCCGGTTTCATAGGCTTCTCCTTTTTCTCACCGAGTAATTTTTACCGTACAGCGCATTGGCAAGACGAATGACGGTGGGGAGGTTCATAATGGATCGAACGTCCTCTTTCGCAAAATCCCGTCCTGTCATCTGCTCCAGCGCCTCGGTGTACTGTGTATCGAGCCTTGCGTGCTTCTTCTGAAGCTTGTTGCTCATTCTGCCGTCCACGACCTCGTCGGGCATCATCTGCGTCCAGCCCTTGCCGCGCATGAAAGCTTCGTAACGTTTGTTTTCGTGCTTGCGGAGGTTGTCTGCGCATATTTCAAGAGCACTTTCCAAAGCTGAAACATCGCCCTTGCCATCCTCTGCAAGCTCTAAGCCGAGAAGCCACAGCTTATACGGGATCGATACCGAAAAGGCATCGGAGTAATCCTTGTAAAAGCACACCTGATTATATAGGTCGGTGAGCGCTTCGGCATTATTCACGCTATCTACCTCCGTAATGCCACGGTTGGCAGCGTTCACCGCAACAGCAAGACAATCTCGGTAAGACGCTCCAATACGCAATCCCTTGTAGGTGTCCTCGTAGCTGCCGAAAGTCTTAATCTCAAAGGAACAGATCGGCGTGCTTTCAAATTTGCGGTGTTCAGTATTATATTTCCAATCCGAAACGCAGAGGTTCGGCGTAATCTGTTCATCGATGCTCTTGTGATCGACAAGGGCATGGATAAGGGGCAGACCATTTTCAATGCCGTATTTTCGACGAATATAAAGTGCCGTTTCCATATTCAGCGTTTCGCTGCCGAGGGAAACAACGATATATGTAGGTTCGATGCCGTTCAGTGCCTCGGTGAAATTCGAAGTCTTGATGTCGGCGCTGTGAAACTTGATATTCCACTTCTCCGCAAGGGCGGGTGAGGTCTTTTCAAATGTATCCTTTGCTTTTTCACCGTTAAGATCAATGACGTTGATATCCACTTTCACATCGTCACCGAGGCAGGAGCACATCGTCAGCGTGCGGAGAATTTCAAGACCGATATTACCACCGCCAACAAGGAGAATTGAGAGTTTTCCGTCCTTCACCGCATCGTAGAGAGGATAGTTGGTAGCAAGAGCTCTTGCGATCAGCCCCTCTTCATTGATAAGCCGCACGTTGAAGGTTTCGTACAGATGGTCGAAGATAACCTCGGAGATCTCGTTCTTGGTGTAGAGCCACATATTGACCTTATCGGTATGCTCGCCATTGTACTTCTTGTAAAGACGAAGACCGGTATCAAGATTTTCGCTGCTGTCAGTACCCAATAGGTAATAATTGCGGACATGACGAAGTGTGTGTCCGATCTGCACGATATCGTCATTGATCACATATGCGTTGATATCCTTAATGCGTGCAAGTGTCTCTGCATCGATATCCTCCTTGGATATCCGCAGTGCAAAGACGATGACCGCCTTTTTATGTGTTGTTGCAATATCTTCGGCAATACACAGCGTACGCTCGTTGATCGCCGAAAAGAGGTAGGTATCCTTAAAGTTCGAGCGAACGCGATACACGATCCGCGTGAACTTCTCCGAGAAGAAGGACAAAGTAATACCAACGGTGAAGAGGGGCGCAACGATGAGCAATACAAGAAGCGCCGTTTTGTATACGTGGATGTATGCCACGTCAAAGCCGTTAAAGCCCGCCAGGATTTCTCCGGGGTTGGAGTTTAACAGCATTGCGCACATACTCTCAACCAGCGTAAGACCTATGGCATATGTTTCCTCAGCGTAGTAGGGATAGATTCCCGACAGCAGCATCAAAAAGACGCATACACCAAGAATCCGAACTACTCGCTTGAGATCCTTTCTGTTCAGTATGACCAGCACAACGCCAACCGCGAAAATCAGTAGCGTCAATACTGCGCATATGGATAATATCACTTCACCGTTCATAGTTGCTCCTTTTATTTCGACTCATTGCTACCGAAGATAGCGTCAAATTCATCATTGGATGCGGCAGTTGCTTTGCTTGTTTTTGCTTTGGGTGTGGCTTTAGCTTTTGTCGTTGTTATAGTCTTTTGTGCGGTACTGCCACCAAAGATGGCATCGAATTCATCATTGGATGCTGTAGCTACTGTCAACGGAGTGGGTGCGGACTTTTTCGTCGCTGCCTTCTTCGTCGTGATGGTTTTTTTCGTTGCAGGAGCTTCCGTTTTCGTTTCCATACCGGGGATAGACACGGTATTGCCGAGAGCTTCCAGTTCTTTTTTGAGAGCGATTGCCTTGTCGCTGTCGAGTCCCTTTGCCACAGTTGTCGGTGCTTTATCCACCATACCTTTTGCTGCAGCGAGACCAAGCCCAAACGCTCCACACAATACTTTTGTGGTCTTTAACGGTTGATTGCCAACCTTCTCAAAAACGACATCCAAAGTCTTCTTATCTGCCATCGTGCCTTCCTCCCTTATGCTTCTGCCTGAACAGAAGCGTTATCATCAAAACTATAGTCCTTCATCCATTCGATTGCCGGGGTATAGCCCGCTTCGGCTGCATCGGTGATCCACGCTGCCGCCTTATTCATATCCTGTGGGCGTTCACGCCCGAGCTGGTAGCGGATGCCGAGCTGATACATTGCATAGGGCTTGCCCATCTTAGCCGCCTTGATCAGTTTTCTCATTTTCTTTGTTTTGCCCACGCGATCGCCTCCTTTGACGCTGATTCTTTATCTTATAACTTGCGGTCGCTATCCGTTTCTTCCTTGTGTACACTCATAATGTCACCGATATCACAATCAAGAACCTCGCAGATGCGGAGCAAAACATCCAACGAAACCTTCTTGTCACGTCGCAGGCTTGTCATGGTATTGGATGCCATTTCGGTTGCTCGTCTGAGGTCTGCTTTGCTCATCTTCTTATCTACAAGTACCTTCCACAGCTTGTTGTAGCTTATTGTCATTGCCATCGTTATCTCCTTGTTGTTTCCTTGTGGGTTTATATTCGTTCAATCAAAATGCACACCGGGGTTCAGAAGGGTAACCGGTCGCCATTCTATTCCGTATTCTCGGAGTAACTGACGAAACACATCGCTCCTTTGAAAATGGTGCATGTTCTTTACTTCATCGGTATCCATTCGACGTTCAACTTCGTCAATGACCGATAAATACATTGGAGTCAGCTCTACGGGATCATGCTTCAGCGGACGGAAATCTTCAAAGATCTCCTTCTCAACTTCTTTTCGCTTGTCCTCCGGCAGAAGCTTTTTTGCCAACTCGACAAGATCGTCGCAACTGTCCTTTCCGTAATAGTTACGTGCGCGCAGAGCGGTGTAATAATCATCCTTGCAGTTCTCATCATTCTCTCCGAAGCGACTTAATAGTTCCGCTTGCAGCTCCAAAAGTCTTTTATAGTATCTTATCGCATAGGGAACACGCCACATATGCTCATAAGCTGTGCCGAGATATCGCATGGCACCAATGCTGTCTTCCAGTGTATCACGGTCACAGGGGTGAAGTTCAAGCTGTGAATTTACGATCCTGTCGATCTCCTGCAGGGCAGGAATATCCTTGTATGTAGCCGCCGCGTTGGGATGCTCCTTGCGGCTTTCAATTTCTTTAATCAATTCGATGATGCGATCGACATCGTACTGTGAATACGGCATAAGTTACTCCTTTCACATCAACTTTCATTTCAATCAATTATCACCGGAAAGCCCTAATAACGAGCTTACATTACAAGACATACCGATTGCATTTTATATTATAACATATTTTCGTAAGCATTACAATAGAATTAGAGCAACTTTTGATGAACTTTCGCAAGAAGTTGATGTAGTTGGCCATTGTTTTATCATATTGCGCGCAAAAAAGAACGGCAAACATTGTAATTACAGACCTTGCCGTTCCTTTTTAGCATATGTTTGTTTTTGCTTCGGCACTCTACTCAAAATAGAACTTTCGCCTTAATGTTCTCTCAATCGGTTTGGAGCATATAGAAAAATCCATCGCAGACAAAAGTCTGTGATGGATTCTTCTGTTTTGCACTCTTCAATCGGCATTTCATATGATAGTCAAAACATCCTTATGAGAAGTAGCCTATTGCAAGTGCTTTTGTCAACGAAATTTGCCCTTGCGGGCAAGTGAAATATTTCTGCGAAATGTGAAATACGCCTGCGGCGTGTGAAATATTCGCTTCGCGAATGTGGGCAAATTTCATTTCACATTGCGACGAAGGAGCAATATTTCACAATTCACGAAGTGAATTATTTCACATTCGGCGTAAGCCGAATATTTCACTAAATCCTTCAACTCTGAAGTTTTTCTAAATTTTGTAGACGTATTTCGGGTCCCTCAACAGATTCGAATCGGTGAAAAATTTGAAATGTTTACAAAGTTGTAGTATAATTAAAGAAAAACAAAGCATAGGAGCACGAATTGAATGGGACACTTTGTTGAATTAATTTTAGAGCTTCTTTTCGGGCTTGCGAAAGATACTCCGGATAAAAAACCGGAAATAGAGTACACAGATCATTTCATTGTCAAGCATCCACGCAAAAAAACGCTTGCAAGAATTTGTGCCTCATTCATCATTGTTGCTGTGTTCTCTTTTCTTTGGATTTTCATCAAGGATGAAACACGATATTTGTTTGCTATATTAGTTAGCTTAGGTATTATACTTTTTGCATTATCTTTGTTTGCGTTTTCCTTCAAATGCGATATTGATGATACTAAAATATCTCGTTCTTACTTTTGGCTCTTCCAAAAGAAAATCAAGTGGCAAGATATTTTATGCGTAAGAGTGGTTGAACAAACAAATGAAAAAAGCTTGATTATCGCTTTATATAATCAAGTAGGCAAGTGTGTTATTGATTTCAATACAGATATGGAAAACGCATGGTACATCGTTAAAATGGCAGAACAAAAAGAACTTGAACTCAAAAACGAAAAAGATTTAACCCTCAAACAGCTTGCGCATCTATGAATACATAGTTTCGTTTACAAGCAAGGGGTTACACCTCGGAAGATAGCGGTCAAGTGCAACCCCATACACGACTATGGGTTAGTCCTCACTCGTACAAAAAGGTGTGCATCTGAAATAAAGTAAAATATCAAGCTCAAAGGAGGAGCGCCGTGCGTAGATATATAACTTTCGTTAATACAATCTATTTTATACTCATCAGCTTTTTAGTAAACAGTTTTGTGCTTGTAAAAGCTTCTCCGCTTCTTCTTATACCGATAATACCTCTTTTTATACTATTGAATATTATACCCGGTATAAGACCTCGCGGAACAAAAACACTTCGTATCAGGCTGTGCAATCACGGTTCAGTCCTTCTTACACTGTTTGCGTTTTCGCTTATTCCGTCGATAATCTGGCATATTTTACTTGCCATCCGCACCATTCCGGAATCATATACAATTCTTTTATTCAGTGCGCTGTATTGTACAATTTCCTCAGCTGTTATCTTCTGGAACGGCATACTTTGTCTTTATTTCACATCAACTCAAATGGGAATAAAATGGCGTGTAATAGGTGCATTATGCGGTATGATACCTATACTTAATCTGATGGTACTGACGAAATTAATTCGCATTACCTCAAGAGAGGTCGAATTTGAAATAGAAAAAGAAACAGTTTCGCACAATCCGGAATTAGCAAATATCTGCAAAACTAAATATCCCATCGTCCTCATTCACGGCATCTTTTTCCGTGACAGCAACATATTCAATTATTGGGGCAGAGTTCCGCACACGCTTAAATTACACGGTGCGGTGATACACTACGGTCAGCATCAGTCAGCACTCACCATCAAGGAAAGCGCACGTGAGCTTGCTTATAAAATAAAACTTATAATTGATCGTACGGGATGCGAAAAGGTAAATATAATAGCTCATTCAAAGGGCGGACTTGACTGCAGATATGCGATATCCGAGTTCGGAATTGCGCCTTACATAGCTTCCCTTACAACAATAAACACACCTCACAGAGGATGTATTTTTGCCGAAAAGCTTTTGTATGCTATGCCGGAAAACGTGAAAAACAAGGTTGCAAGCGCATATAATGCCACGTTGAGAGCCATTGGAGATGAAACGCCTGATTTTTTGGCTGCAGTCAACGATCTTACGGCGGAATCTTGCAAAAAACTGAACGAAAAATTATCTTTTCCGAGCGGTATATACACCCAGAGTGTAGGCTCGGTTATGACAAACCCGCATAGCGGACGATTCCCTCTCAATTTATCTTACCGTTACGTGAAAAATTTTGACGGCGAAAATGACGGTTTGGTAGGTGAATCATCGTTTGCTTGGGGAGAAAAATACACACTTTTGCGTACAAATGGCAAGCGTGGAATATCTCACGGAGATATGATAGATCTAAACCGTGAAAACATAGATGATTTTGACGTGCGTGCATTTTATACCGAGCTTGTAAGCGATATACGTGAAAAAGGCTTATAATCAGAAAGGCGTGATATTATGTCACAAAATAAAAAAGAAATTGCCGTAAATACGCATTTATTTTCCTGGCTTGCCATTCTTATCGCATTCATTTGTTTAACTGTTTCGTGCATCAAAGAGGATTCTATAGGATTAGCTATCGGATTCGGCATTGTTTGCTTTGTTTATATACTTGTTTTTTTAATATCTCCAATATATTTTACGTTTTCAGATGTTGCCATTGAAATAGTATATACTGTCGGTATGAAGGAGTATATAGAGATTGACACGATACGCAGTATTACATCGGAAGGCAGTTGGGGAGCACCGGGAGGAGGAACACCTCACTTTCATTTAGCGTATCCGATGACAAAAAAGCTTCCGTTCTTTATGTGCGGAGATATTTCAAAAACAAGAAAAACAAAAAAGCTGATAGCAAAATATTGCAAAAAGAAAATAACTTGATTTATTGAAAGGGCTAAAAATGTTTGGGGCAATATACGGTGATGTTATAGGCTCATATTACGAGGTACACTGCACCAAGGATTATAATTTTGAATTTAAAGATGAAAGTACATTTACTGACGACAGCGTACTGATAGCATCTGTGTGTAAAGCAATACTGAACGATCCGTCGGACATAACAAAATGGGGTTTGCACCGCCGTGCAAAAGAGTATGCTTTGCAATATAGGCAATATTATTCGTATCATCCGCACGCAGGATTTGGAAATATGTTTATACAGTGGGCGAAAAATCCGTATGCAAGGAATAATCACAGCTATGCAAACGGTGCATCCATGCGTGTAATTCCCATCGGATACGCATATGATACGCTTGAACAAACAATTCTGCAAGCAAAAGCAAGCTGTCTTTCGACACACAGCCACCGTGAGGCGATAAAGGGTGCGCAGGCGGTTGCCGCCGCAATTTTTTTATCACGCAAAGGACACAGCAAGGAACAAATAAAGGCGTATTTGGAAAAGACATTCAAATATAATCTTTCTGCTTCATTGTCAGCCATAAGAGAAAATCATGTATTCAACAGCCGTACATCCTACAGCGTACCGCCTGCAATAATTGCCTTTTTGGAATCATCAGATTATGAAAGTGCGGTGAGAAATGCGGTGTCTTTAGGCGGTGATGCGGACACCCAAGCGTGCATTGCGGGTGGGATTGCCGAAGCATATTACAAAGAAATACCCGAACATATACGGCACTTTTGCGACGGAAAGATAGACAGCACGATAAAATCCGTTGTTAAAGAATTTAACAAAAGATTTAATATATAAATCATAACATTGTAAGGAAAATCCTACGGAAATATCAAATAGCGAAATAAAAGCTCATCAACAAGATAATTGATGAGCTTTTGCTTTTTAGTTTTCCTCTACCAAGCGGGGACATTCTTCGTGCGCTTTGTATGCACGGATATATTCGCAAAGCCAGCGGTAGTAAAGGTCGCCGTGGCCGCCTTTCATAGGCTCAATATCACGGCTGAATTCCTGATTGAAGTTATCTGTAAAAACATACTTACCGCCGACGTTGAAAAGCTGTGCGCACCATTCGTTCCACCAAGTGAGTGTTATCATTTTAGGGTGATATTCAAATGCGGTCTGCCACTGTGAATTCCAGAAGCGTCCGCCCTGTCTGCCGTGGGCAGTTGTTGTATCTGACATATACGTTGACTGTGTTGCAACGGACACGCCTATATGCTCGGGATTTCCGTCTTTATCATACGCCACCGTCAGGCGGTTATCAGCTTCAAGATAGCTCCATTGTCCCTCTGTGACCTTTCCCTGAAGTCCATACATACCACGGGTTATAAATTTATCCGTTTCTGATGCACGATTACGCCAATGCAGAATAAACGGCTTGCCGTTCCAATACACAAAGCAATCCTTCCACTTTTCGACACCGTAGAATTTTTCATAGAACGTGTTGAACGTATCCACAGAGTTCGGCCACATTACAACATACGGTGTCTTTTTGCCATCGTTACGCATTTCAATGATAGTATCGAGGAGTGTAATGGTGGAATACTCTACATGGCTGTTCCAGAATCCCGTATGCTTTGCGCAGTCCTCGCCCTCGACAAAAGTGAAGTCAAGCACCAGAAAATCAACGCCCGCATTTTGAAGCATCGTAAGATTGCGTCTTGCGGCGTCTTTGTCTGTACTGCGGTAGTAGCCCTGCGCAGGCTCTGCCCAGTAGTGGAAGCTGTACATATCGTTGTGCTGTTCTTCAGCATTACCGAAGCCGAATTCTTCACTCCAGCCGTATTTTTCCGTAAGCTCTGTGACGTTAGGTGCGCTTGTTACAGGCTCCGTACCGCTTCCGTGAACGGCATTGAACCACATAGTATAGCAAATACCAACAAGGTCATGTTTGTCGGTAATATCAAGACCGTACTGTTTTTTATCCATGATCTGCTCCTTACGCCCAGGACATCGTTCCCGGCTTGGGTGCGGAAATAATTGCCTGCTTCAAGAAATCAACTGCTTTTTCAAGTCCTTCGTCAACTGTCATTAAGCTGTCCTCATGCTCTATTGACATTACGTGGTCATATCCGCAAAGACGGAGCATTGACACGATATCTCTCCAATAAGTCATATCGTGGCCGTAACCGATAGCACGGAACACCCACGCACGGTTAAGCTCATCCCCGTAATGCTTTGTGTCAAGCACACCGATTCTTGCCGTGTTGCCTTTATCAATTCTTGTATCCTTTGCGTGGAAGTGGAAAATACATCCCTTGAGCATTTTGATTGCCTCGCAGATGTCCATTCCCTGCCAGATAAGGTGTGAGGGGTCAAAGTTTGCGCCGATTATATCGCCTACGGCTTCACGGAGCTTCAAAAGCGTTTCCGTGTTATATACGCAGAAGCCGGGGTGCATTTCAAATGCTATCTTCGTGACGTTATGCGCCTTGCAGAATTCCGCTGTCTTTTTCCAGTAAGGAATGAGAACGTCATTCCACTGATAGTCTAGTATTTCCAAAAAGTCTTCCGGCCACGGGCAAGTTACCCAGTTGGGGTATTTTGCACCGTCGTGGTCACCGGGGCAACCTGAAAATGTGATGACTGTATCAATGCCCATTTTTTCGGCAAGAAGCACCGTTTTTTCAAAATCGCTGTGGAATTTATCCGCTATCTCTTTATTGGGGTGAACGGGGTTTCCATGGCAGGAAAGCGCTGACACGGTCATATTATACTTTTTAAGAAGTTCGATGAATTCGTTATATGCTGTCTCATCGTTAAGAAGCTTATCAGGTGAGCAATGCGCATCGCCGGGATAACCTCCGCAGCCAAGCTCCACCGCTTCAACACCAAGCGACGCAAGATAAGGAATGACCTCATTTATCGGCTTATTTCCGTAAAGATTTGTAAGAACACCGAGTTTCATTTTTTATCTCCTAACCATTTATTTTCTGTAATACTTATAAAACACCGTGACGGTTCTGTATTCGCCGTTATTTTCTTTATCGGGACCTTTGCAAACGGCGCCCTCAAGTGACATAAGCTCATACGCTTCAAGCTGTTCGATATTCGTTCTGAACAGCGTTTTTTCTTGTGAGGTGACGGTAAATTCACCGTTTTTCATATAGCATATTCCGCCTTTGCCGATGATGATGTCGCCGTCCTCTATATTTTCTGACGGCTTCGTGATATATTTAAGCGGATGCTTACATATTTTTTCAGCCATTTCAAGTCGGAAGCGCAGGCTTCCCTCTTTTGGCGCAAACAATCTTTTAAACGGATTAGCCATCGCAGACACCCTCTGCGCAGTCACGGCAGCGTAAAACCGCCAACCAGTTTTCTTTATACGTCACAAGCTCATACTCATTGCTGTTTTTATAAACGTCGTCGTATTTATCTCTGTTTGCTCTGTATCTTAAATCAAGAACCACATATTCCGTATGCGTCGGGGATTTAAGATAATTGGAATCATCAAGGCTGTAAACTTCACGTCTTTGAGAGCACTGAGTTACATACATCGTGCTTGCCGCAACTGATGCTTCCTCGGGGATTTCGGCAAGAACATCCGTCACGTAATCGTGATTTTCCTTGTTTATCATATAATTTTCAAGATAATTCGGCTTGTGGGCGATAGTTCCCGAGAAAAATATCATTGAAGCGAGGGCGGCTGTCACACCTGCACTTTTCTTGAATTTATCGGTAAGCTCCGAATAATTCATTATTGCAAGGTAGAAAAGGCAAGCACCTGAGCCGTAGGTATACTGGAAGTAAAGGCTGTGCTGGTAAACGTAGTCGGGCATAAGATTAACAAGCACGAACGGGCCTAAAAGTATATATCTTGAATATTTTTTCGTAATGAACGGCAAAAAGCAAAGCGGTGTGAGCATTGAAAGCATAAAGCCTATCTTTGAGCCTACAGAATCCGCCTCGGGGTCAAGCACCTCTTTTAATACGTTTGCAGGACTTATCAGAACGGATTTGATAACTGACACAAGTCCGCCGTTATCCTCATAAATAAAGTTATTGTATCTGTTGGACATAATACCCGAATAGCCGTACGTTTCGAGGTACGCAACGACACCTGCAAAATATACAAGCGCCATACAGAGAAGCACCGAGCCTTTTATAAAATCCTTCTTTGAAATGAACAGATATATTGCAATGAATGCAATATAAACGGGTGCATCCTCTTTTACAAGAAGCGTAAGAGTTGAAAACGTGATAATTCCCCACCACTTATTTTTTTCGATGAAGAAAAACAGCCACAACATAAGCGGAAGCAGGAATTTGTTTTCGTGAAGGTCATAATAGCATCCGCCCATAACCGTCGGATAAAACGTATAGCAAACCGTGAAAAGTGCTGTTGCCTTACGTGAAAGCGAAAGCTGTCGGCAAAGAAATATAAGCGGAATTATACCCGACACAAGCAAAAGCGCCTGACAAACAACAAGCGTTTCGGGCTTTGGGAAAATTGCAAATATCGGCAAGAACAAATAGTAAATAGGGGAAACGTGTACGTCGAAATGTGAAAGGAGCACAGCACGCTCGCACGTAACGAGTGGCTGAAGCGTTTCCTTCATATAATAATACATCTGTGAAAATATGCCGAAATCAAAGCACGGAGTCGACTGAGTTCTTACACGGCAAACAGCCTGTATACACAGAAATGCCGTAAAGAAGCACGCACATATAACGGCTGTGATTATCATTCCCTTTTTCTCAAACGGTACGTCGATAGATTCTTCACCGTCAGAAAAAACATACTTACAAATAAGGAAAAGCACGGCACAAATGCCGAACATTACCCATATACCGTCAGGCTCAGCCGAGGCACACAGAAATGCATACGGTAAAAATGAAAACAGCAAGACAAATCTTTCCGCCTTGTCATTTTCAAAATGCGTAAATGCAAGCATCTGAAAAACGAAAAGTGCAAAAATGATAAGAACGTGTATGCCGAAGCTGACAGATGCTATCGATGATTTTTCAAAATACAGAAATTCACCGTTCGGCGCATCTGAATATGCCGCTGAAATAAAGCAAGCCAAAAACCACGAGCTTAAAAGCCTGCGTGCTATCTTTTCAACCGTTATTTTATCAAAAATTCGTTTAAAAAACTCCATATTATACCCTGTCTACCGTGTATCCCTTTGCTCTTAGCAGCTCAATAATTCCGTCCTCGCCGCAAACGTGTGCCGCACCGACAACGAAAAATACCTTTTTGCCGTCCTTGATATAACCGTCGGCAACTTCAGCCATATTTTTGTTGCGCTCGGTCATCATTTTGTTGTTATATTCTTCGTATGCTTTTGCATATTCTTCGTCCTCAGGGCCTGAATATAAAAACGTAAGTCCGTTTGACATAACGTCTATAAGGTCATCACGTCCTCTTTTCCAGAGGTCTATCATATATGCATACTGCATAGATATATTTTCACGTGCATCTATCGTCTGCACTATCGAATCATCGTATATTATATCATCGAATGAAAGCGTAAGATCTGTCTGGAATTGCTCGCTTTCCACCTCAAGCACCTTTTTGCCTGTTTCTCTTGCAAGCTTTATGAGCACTCTGTCAACGCCGATATTTGAATCATATCCCGATTCTTCCACAACATAAGAATTTATCATACTGTGCCAGAATGCGGGAACAAACAAATCCATCTCCTCGCTGTATGCATTTTTTGAAATGAGATACGCTTTTGCTTTGCTGTACGTATCTGCCCTGAGATGGTTTTTGATACTGTCGCCGTCTTTATAGATAAACTGCGATATATACTGCAGCTGTTCTTCCTGTGTCCAGTTCTTTGAACGTTCCTCGGCACTCACCACATCATATTCAACGGCAAGGCTGTCGCATTTTTTCAATGCGGAATTTATCCTGTCATCGAACGGATACATACTTTCTTCCCCGATATGCACAGAGCCCATAATATACATTACCTCTCCGTTTTCGCCGCTTACACACCAGAGTGCGGGGCGGTACTCGCTTTCGAGTAAAGCACACGAGGATAAAACCGTCAAAAGTGTGCAGATGCAAACAGCAAGTGCAATAAACCTGTTTTTTATTGTATTCTTCATAATAATTCCTCAAATTAAAATTTACTTTCAGTATATCACAAAAGCATCAAAAATGATTAAAAAATTGTAAAGAAATGGATATATATGAATGCTTGATAACCCCTATGCTTTATTGTTTAAATTAATTTAAAGATTTTAGTCAAATTGGGTATTGCAATTATCAATAAAATATAATATAATAGATGGACTGAATACGGAAACGGAGGAAAATGATGTTACCGTCAATCAAGAACTTTGCCATAGCATTTGCCATATCGATTATTATTTTCGGCACACTCGGTTTCGTCATAACACCGCTTCTTAAGGATGCAACAAGCGGATTTGATGCCACTGCAGAAAATGAAAGCGGTGTTGATACATCTGTGACAGTACCCGAGGAGGACGAAAACAATGAGCCTTCGGAAACACCGAAGATAAACACGGACGCCGAATCGTTCACTATGCTTATAATCGGCACGGACTATCAGCCAAATATATTCAAGGACTACCGTGTGAATCTTTCTGAAAATGCAACAGCTGAGGATTACGTTAAAAACTCAAGACATTATACGGCAGATACGATAATTATAATACGAGCAGATAAGCAAACGGGTGATTTTCTTATCACGTCGCTTCCAAAGACCACGAAGGTTACCTCCCACGGTGTTGTGACAACACTCGGAGAGGCTTATGAAAATGTCACCATTGATTATTTCAAGCAGCTTATAACATCAATAATCAGCCTTTCCATTGATTACTGCATAGAAATGCAGGTCAATATGGCACGTGAAGTTATCGACTTTATGTATCCCACGGGTATTTCTTACGAAGTACCTTACGATATGTACTATGTAAATGAGGAAGAACGAGTGCTTATGCCCGGTACTTCACTTGACGATTACGTGTATGAGTATGATGAAAACGGCAATGTGATAAATCCCCCCGGCACACCGTTTACCATCGACTTGAAGCGTGGAATGCAAAGACTCGACGGCGAAAAATCAACTCACCTGCTGCGTTATCACCTGCACAATGGTGGTGAGGAAAAGCGTTGTGAAATAGCGATCAATTTCTTCAAGACTATTGCCGATTCAAGCTTTTCTTATTCAGATGAGGACGTGCTTGCAACAATGGGCGGGCTTAACAAGATAATGATGAGCACCGACGGACGCACGGACATAAACGCAAATGATGCTGAAAATATACTTGAAATGCTCAAGAACTATACTCTTTTCAATGTAAAGACTTTGACGATTCCCGGAACATACAAGACGGAAAACGGCAAGGATTACTTTGAGTATACGTATTCTGCGGTACATAATATTTTTTCAAGTTATAAATAAAATACATATAAAAAGGATTGGTTTTTATTATGAACAATAATGAAAAGACAATGGAAAAGATCGTTGCACTCTGTAAAAACAGAGGATATATTTTCTCAGGCTCTGAGATATACGGCGGTCTTGCAAACGCTTGGGACTACGGTCCTTTGGGTGTTGAACTCAAAAACAACGTAAAAAGAGCTTGGTGGAAAAAATTTGTGCAGATGTCGCCCTACAACGTAGGTCTTGACAGCGCAATACTTATAAACCCCCAGACTTGGGTGGCATCAGGTCACGTTGGCGGCTTTACTGACCCTCTTATGGACTGCCGTGTTTGCCGCGCACGTCACAGAGCGGACAAGCTTATCGAGGACTATGCTGCTGAAAACGGCATCGAGATAAACGTCGGCGGTTGGACAAACGCACAACTCGCAGATTACATTAAAGAGCACGGTATCAAGTGCCCTGACTGCGGTGCTTGCGACTTCACAGACGTAAGAAAGTTCAACCTTATGTTCAAGACGTTTATGGGTGTAACAGAGGACAGCGCATCTGAGCTTTACCTCCGTCCCGAAACGGCACAGGGTATTTTCGTAAACTTCAAGAATGTTGCAAGAACAACGAGAAAGAAGCTCCCCTTCGGTATTGCACAGGTTGGTAAATCGTTCAGAAACGAGATCACACCCGGTAACTTTATATTCAGAACGAGAGAATTTGAACAGATGGAGCTTGAATTTTTCTGCAAGCCCGGCGAAGATCTGCAGTGGTTCGTTTACTGGAAGGATTTCTGCGGTCAGTGGCTGAAGTCACTCGGACTCAAGGAAGAAAACACACGCATGCGTGACCACGCAAAAGAAGAGCTTTCACACTACTCCAACGCAACAACGGACATCGAATTCTTGTTCCCGTTCGGTTGGGGCGAGCTTTGGGGTATTGCCGACAGAACGAACTTCGACTTGACACAGCATCAGAACTGCTCGGGTCAGAGTATGGAATACTTCGATCCCGAAACAAACGAGCACTACATTCCTTATGTTGTTGAGCCGTCACTCGGTGCTGACAGAGTAACACTTGCGTTCCTTTGCGATGCTTACGACGAAGAACAGATTGCTGAAAATGACACACGTGTTGTTTTAAGACTTCACCCCGCACTTGCTCCCTTCAAGGCAGCGGTCCTTCCCCTTTCAAAGAAGCTTTCCGCTGAAGCGGCTGAAGTATACGCACAGCTTGCTGAGGACTTCTCGGTTGACTTTGATGATGCAGGCTCTATCGGTAAGCGTTACCGCAGAGAAGACGAGATCGGTACTCCCTTCTGTATCACATACGACTTCGAATCAAAGGAAGACGGCTGTGTAACAGTAAGAGACCGTGACACAATGCAGCAGGTTCGTTTGCCCATTTCCGAGCTTAAGGCTTATATCGCAGAAAAGCTCAGATTCTGATTTAGACAAAAATAAGGCTTACTCAAAAAGATTTGAGTAAGCCTTAATGTTAATTGTTATTTAATCCGAGGCGGACGGGGCGCAGATTTCCTGCGGAAATCCATTTTTTAACCCTTTAAGTGAAAAAGCTCATGGGTTTGGTCACGACACCCAGTATTAAAACATATTTTATTCCGTAAAAAACGCAGGTGACGGAATGAGTGTTCCCTCGTTTTTATCGCATTTTTCGTAGTCGACCTCTTTCATCTCTATATCACGCTCAAAAACTATCAGGCACGATATCGGTCTTTCTTTGAAGTCAACGTCGTCGATGAAATACGTATCGAGGTAAACGTAATCGTTTATATATACTTTTTCCATTCCGTTTTCATCGCTCTCATAAAGGATATTTCCGCCGTCGGCTGTTGTTTCGTGCGCAATTATCTTGCCGTCCTCACCGACCACTGCTGAATTTTCCTCATTGAAGTCTACAAGCTCATACTTTTCAAGGTCAACGCCGTCGAACACGAGATATCTGAAATAATATCGGTTCGTTTCGCTTGCGGTATAATTATACGTGGATATTCTTGTTCCATCTTCGAAATTGAGCGTGTACAAGAACGGCTCGCCCTCGATGTCGCCAGTTATACCGTATTCTTCCTTCAAGTCGTCCATTATGCTTTTGTTGTATCTTACGGTCACAAGAAGCTGCTGAGCCTTTGGAATATACATCACGTCGAATATTGAAATATTATAGCCGTAACGCTTGAACGTAAGGTCGTTTTCGCTCGTTGTTATCTTCTTGTATTCATCGATGAAAATATGCTGCTTCTGCGTATATATCTTGAATTCATCGCCGTACTGCTCTTTTGCGTCAAGTGTCTTTTGTGTCCAGATTATTTTCGTATCAGGCTCACTTGTGCAAAATCTGAGCATAAAAAATGCGTAAATAAATATTATAAGACCTATAAACAGAGCCTTGAATACCGTTTTTATGACCGTCCACGTTTTAGACGGCTCAAACCCCGGCTCATATTCTCTTTCTTCCAAAATTAAAACCTGCCTTTCAGTAACTTTACTACATCAATTTTATCCCACAGGAGCGCTTTATTCAAGCGTGAAATATTAAAAAATATGAAAAACAATAACACACTTCAAAAGAAAAGAATGTTAAGAAAGATCAAGCTGATAGCCATAGGCACGCTTATAACGCTTGCCGTTTGCGGTCTTCTTTTCTGGATATTCGTCGCCCTCGGTATGCATCTTGGGGATATTGCGTCAAATATTTAATCGTTCTCCCACGGAAGCTCTACGACCGTCATTTCGTGTCCTACAGCCTTTATGAACTTACCGAACACATCCTCTGTTTTTATACGGAGGCTTGTTGTGCTGACACACGGGTGACAGCCGATATATTCACCGTTTAAAATATCCTTGTCAACTATAAGACGCACGTGCTTGTCCGTGTCATTCATAAGTCCCAAAACGCTGACAGCACCGGGACGTATCTTCAGATATTCCCACATCTTTTCCTCACTTGCAAACGAAAGTCTTGCAACGCCGAGCTGTGATGAAAGATTTTTCGTTTTAAACGGCTTATCGCCGGGTGTCATAAGAAGATAAAAGTCCGTCATCTGTCTGTTACACAGAAAGAGATTTTTACATATTTCAGCGCCGAGTGCTTCGTCTATAGCACGGCAAAGCTCCATATTGTCAGCAGGTGCGTGGTCTATTCTGTCGAACTCTATACCGAGTTCGTCAAGCATATCATAGCAGTTCATCTCATAGATAAAACGCATTTCCTTTGTAATGGGTCTTCCGTGTCTTATGATAAGCTCATCCATATTATTTTCCTCTGTTTGTATTGCACTTTCTTGCAATACTTCTTTTTTTTCACGTTTTTTTATGACCTTTGCGGGATTTCCGACCGCAATGGAATAAGGCGGTATCGGTTTTACAACAACCGAGCCTGCACCGACAACGGAGCCTTCGCCCACGTCTGCCGAATACATAACGCAAACACCCATACCGATATAACAGTCACGGCCGATAGTAACACGTCTTGTATGACCGTCCTGCACGGCGATGATCTGATCGGGATCATCAAAAATATGTGAATACGGTGTTATCGTTATATTCTGCGCAAGCAGCGAATCATCGCCTATTTCAAGCCCTACGTGGCCGAAAAGCGTTGTGCCCGTGCCTATATAGACGTTCTTTCCTATGTGGATATAACCCTCATCTGCACGCTCCGTATCAAGGTAAACCCTTTCGCAAAGCGTTACGTTGTCGTCTATTTTTATTCCGCCCGTGCCTCTGCAGATAATTGTAACGTCGTCAGATATGGTTACGTTGTCGCCTATTTCGATATATTCGGGGTTTACTATCTTTACCCCCTTGCCTATTTTCAAGCCCTTCCCTGCTTTTTTGAGCTTATTAGAATAGTACTCACACCTTTTCAGGTGTGAGTACCGTGAGTTATCATTCATTATAAGCGTCAAGGCGAGGCTTTCGAGTGCCTCACCGTCAGCATCGGGAAAGAGATTCTGCAAGGAGAACTCTTTATTCTTCATCCTTCTTTTCTTCCTTTTTATCTCCGCCCTGAGTAAATGCGGCGCTTACGTAACCGTCGTCACTGTTGAAGTCCTTTTCAAACAGCTCTCTCATTCTTACGTATACTTCGTCGGGAATTTCGGGTGTGCCCTTTGAGAATGAGGGAATAAGCATATCGCCTGCAACTGCGGGGATAGTACAGGTTGTATCGTTTCTGTACTGCTCTCTTACAGCCTTGTCACGCATATTGGGAACTTCGAGAGTTACACCGCCTGCGAGTACGGAACGGTAAGCGAAAAGACCTGTGATACCCATATCAAGCGCTTCGTAAACGTCGATAATATCGGCATTTTCGTTACCTCTGATCTTCTCAACGAAGTTATACATTGAGTAGTAGTCAGAGCCGCCGTGGCCGAATGAAGCGTCTGCTGTGGGGAATTCTGTTTCGGGCTTATAGCTGAGTACGTTTTCGGGGCCGTATTCGCCGTCATATTTATCAGCGTTTACATAAATGTGTGTCTGACCGCCGTTATATGCGTCTTCTCTTGCAGTTTCCATTCTGCCCATTGAGCCGTATACTGTGTACCATACGGAGTTCTTGTAAAGGTCGCCGTGGATACTCTTTGCGATACCGCCGTTTTCAAACGTTACCATTTCAATACCGAACTGACCTGCCTTGTTACCTGTACGGCGGCGGCGTTCTGTCTTTGTTCCCTCAAATCCTACAACGGAAACGGGGCGAAGACCTGTGATATGGATGATCGGACCGAGTGAGTGTGTGCAATAGAAGTTTGCGTGCATAAGGTTTCTCCAGTGATTGGGATCACCGTAGGAGATACTGGGCCAGATAGATTCGCAGTTGTGGATATATTCACCCTCACCGTATTCAAATTCGCCTATCTTGCCTTCCTTGTAAAGCTTGCGCATTTCATAAGGACCGGGCATATAGCAGTAGTTTTCGCCGTATGCGTAGATCTTGCCTGTCTTTTCAACTGCTTCAACGAGCTCAACAGCTTCCTTCATTGTCTGAACGGGAAGCACCTCGCTGAATACGTGAAGTCCCTTGTTAAGGCACTTTATAGCGAAAGGAGCGTGTTCGTTTGCATAGTTTGCAAGAACGACTGCATCCATATCGTGATTGATGAATTCATCAAAGGTTGTGTAATATGTAATGTTTGCATCGGGGTGCTGCTGCTTCTGCTTTTCGATACCCTCTACCCATTTGTCGCAGATAGCAACGACCTCTGCGTTATCAGCTTTAAGGCAGTAGTTTATCATACTTGTTCCGCGGAATGCGCCCATAACACCGATTCTGACTTTTTTCATAAAAATTTCCTCCTGCATAAACCAAGACAGTTATTAACTTATTCTATAATATCATACTTTTCGGGATATTGCAATACCTGAGGTGTGATATTTTCGTTTAATTTCAAATTATATATTGCCTATAACTTCATTCGCACGTGCAAGCGCTTCCGTTATATGAGGCTTGAAATTTTCCTTGCCTATCTTCTTATAAAGTCCTGCCTTTTGCATTGCGTGAAGCGGCTGTTTATTTACGTGTGACAAGACGACTGTTATACCGTTTTCGGTACACTTATCGCACAATCCTTCAAGTGCGTTCATAGCCGTCGCATCTATTGCCGAAACACCTCTCATACGAAGCACTAGGCACTTTGTTTCCCCTGTTACCGTGATACGTGCAATTATATCGGACGCACCGAAGAAAAGCGGGCCGTTCATTTCATATACGCTTACTTCGTCGGGAATGTTTGTAAAGCTTTCGCTTTCAACATCATCTGCTTTCTTCCACGATTCTGCCGTTGCCTCGTCGCTCATACGCTTCATAAACATAACGCAGGCAAGAACGATGCCGACAGCAATAGCCACAACAAGGTCAAATACTACGGTAAGAACAAACGTAAGCACAAGCACGAGCACGTCGCTCTTGGGCGCTGTCTTTACAAGTCTTACGAATGTGCGCCAGCCGCACATATTGTACGCAACACCGAAAAGCACCGCCGCAATTATAGGCATAGGAATGAGCGCCGCATACGGCATAAGCAAAACGAGAATGAGCAAAAGCACAGCGGCGTGTACCATACCAGAAATGGGAGTTTTACCGCCGTTTTTAATATTGGCTGCGGTTCTTGCAATAGCGCCCGTTGCGGGAATTCCACCGAACAGAGCTGAGCCGATGTTACCGATTCCCTGCGCAACAAGCTCCGCATTTGAATTGTGCTTCGTGTTAGTCATACCGTCGGCAACAACGCACGAAAGGAGCGATTCGATTGCGGCAAGCACAGCGATAGTAAACGCATCGGGAAGAACCGTCTTGACTGTTGCAAAATCAAACGACGGAAGATTGAACTTGGGAAGATCGCTGCTGACCGTGTAAAGATCGCCTATCGTGTTTACGTTGAGATCACACAGCGAAACAACGAGAGCTCCTGCCAATACCGCAACGAGTGATGCGGGAATCTTGTTGAGATACTTGATCTTCGGCCACAGAAATACTATCAAAAGTCCGCCGATACCAATAACGAGCGCCCAGATATTGAACGATGAGAAATTGTCGATAAGCGCTTCAAGCTTTTCAACGGTTTCGACGGGCTTTTCGCCGTTTGCGTAAGTCACACCGAAAAAGTCCTTGAGCTGACCTATAAGAATTGTCACGGCAATACCTGCGGTAAATCCCGTTGTTATCGTAAACGGAATGAACTTTATAAGTCCGCCAAGACGGAAAACACCCATAAGAATAAGGAGTATTCCCGCCATTACCGTGGCAACGATGAGTCCTTCCATACCGTTTTGCGCAACAACACCTGCAACGATCGTTGCAAACGCCGCCGTAGGGCCTGAGATCTGCACACGGCTTCCGCCAAAAAATGCAATAAGAAAACCTGCAACAATTGCAGTGTAAAGTCCTTCTTCAGGGCCAACACCGGAAGCAAGCGCCAAGGCAATAGACAAAGGCAGAGCTATTATCGCAACGATAACACCTGCAATAAGATCCTCGACAAACGTTTTTCCGTTATATCCCTTAAACGATGAAAAAAGCGCCGGTTTAAGATCCTTCACAAAAAACACCTTCTTTTTCATTAATATTTATGTATCATACCAAATTCGGTATTGTATCACAAAGTATTGTTTTTTTCAAGTGTTTTAAATGATATTTTTTTTGTTTTTTATGCTGTTTCGAGGAATAAAAAAAACGATTTGAACGGCGTGCAAAATCAGCGGATAATCCGAAATTGCTACGCTTATATTATACCAAAGAATAACCCCGACAGATTTTAATAGTCTATCGGGGTTCACTTATACTGTTCGATAAATTGGAATTTGTTAATTTATAAAATACAATTCATTCCACTTGATATTTCCTTTGTTTAGTTCTTGAATAAATTCAGAAAGGCTGCAAGCAGGATGTACTATATCGTTAGAACTGTCTTGAATCCGAAGCAATACTGCAATCTTGTTGTATGGAGATTCATTTATATAGAAGGAAAGAATCTTTGCTACATAATCAGACCATTTGGGAACCACTTCTACATAAGGAACACCTTTAGATGCAATATCAAAGAAGGATTCTTCATAGCAAATAGACTCAGGCAACCAAATTTTGTACCAACAACCCAATAGATTATCAGCGGTATGAAAATGATATTTCTTATAGTAAAAAGGTTCTGATTCTGCGGTTCTTTGATAGCCTTCAAAGACAATATCGTTCATATCTGCGGGAACAGATATTTTCTCTTGTCCTATACAAATAATTCCAAAGTCAATCCAAATCACGAAATCACCTCTTCGCCAAATCCTTATTTATCGTTCTGTTTTATCGCAAGTTTTGCATTTGCACACACACGTTACTTACCGATATGCCTCGTTTGCGAAGCAAACATATCGAGCAAAGCATATCGAGTTGCATCAGCAACATATCGAAAATCCCGTCAGGGATTTATATCGACGTGCTCATAAAATCGTCTTTTTGCTTGCTTTTGTGTCAGATTCAACCCATATTTGAAGTAAGATACTGAAGGTCGGCTTCGTTAACGACACCGTCGCCGTTGGCATCTGCATATTCGGCATATTTAACAGCGTTACCGTTCAACATCTGCTTTTTCATTCTTATAAAGTCCTTACCGTTTGCAACACCGTCGCCTGTTGCATCGCCTGCAACTACAACGACTGCGCTCTGCACTTCAATAGAACCTATGAACTTTTTGACTGTATATCCCGTGCAAAGCTTGCCCGATGTTACACGTGAGCCGCTTTCATCATACACCTTGCACGTATCGGAAAACAGTGACGTAGCATCGCTTCCACTTATACCTGTGCTGAAGCCCTTCAAGAGATTTACCCCGTCAGCGGTTGTGGTTGATGTGATGGAAGACGACGTAGGCTTAAACTCAAGATCAGCAGATACCGTAGTATCCTTTGTTACCGTAAACTGCTGTGCCGCACTTGAATTGTACGTATAGCTATGAACGTTTGCACCTGCTGTCGTTGATGCGCCGGGTATATCCATTACACATGTCGGTGCGCACTTTGCTCTGAGTGAATACGTACCGTTTACGTTTTCAAACAAGAACCAGCTTTGAGCACTCGTGCCGTTCTTTTCCGTAAGACCGATGTTTGCTTCCTTTGAATACGAGCCGTTTTCAACGGTCAATACCTTGCCTGTGGAATAGCTTGTTATAATATAACTTCCGTCGCTGTTTCTGTTAAAGAACCAAAGCTGTTCTGTACCCGACACAGGCGATGCGGTTACGACATTACCCTCAGCGGGTGCTATACAAAGTCCTGCGGAGGGATAATTTATCTTTGCAAAGAAGCGTGTGCCGATATCGGCAGATTCTGCCGTATAACGGGGTTCTTTATATCCGTTATCGATAAAGTGGTTGAATGCCGCCTCGTAGTTTTCGCCGAATGCCGCTTTAAGGTCAGAGTTCGCATTGATATAATGCTTTATATCGAATATTGCGCTTGCACGTCTTCCCTCTTTCATACCGTTTTCAATAAAATGGTTGTAAAGCTTATCTGAATCAGTGCCAAAAGCGTCACGCAAGTCTGTGTAACTATCTGCATAGTATTCAGCGTCAAACATTGCTGTGCGCATTTCTTCGGGAATGGGGTCGGAATTTGTATACGCAGGCTCGCAAATATATGCGATATATGTACTTGTAATATCGTACGTTTTGTCAGCAGCGCATCCGCCGTTGGTTGTAAAGTATGCGGAACTTGTATTACCCTCGATCGTGTAAAGCGTTCTGCCGTCCCAGCCTGATACGATACCGACATGGTTTACCGTTCTTCCGCTTGCCGCGCCGCTTGAAGACAAGAAGAACACGATGTCGCCCGCTTTAGGTGAATATGCACCTGACTGTATCTGCGACCATCTGTATGCTCTGCCCTGATTTTTAAACGGGCGCACCTGGTCCTCAGTGTACTGACAGCACGGAACGATGCTCTGCGGAATACCTGCGTTGTATGCACACCAGGAAACGAACATTGCGCACCACTGTGCATCAATAAAATTATAAGAATCGTCCTTGTGATATGTGTACCAGCGTCCGTACTCCGTATAGTTGTTAGAGCCTTGAACGGTACCTGCGATCTGTGAGGAGTTATTACCCTCCTGATAACCTATCTGTGATTTTGCAACGTTGACGATATCACGTCTTTGATTGCCTGTAAGTCTTACCTTTGATAAAGCGGCATAATAAGGGCCTGACATATACGCCGATGAACCCGAATACGAAACCGCCTGCGCATCATACGGAACAACCGCCGTAACAAGTGTGAACACCGTACAGATGCAAAGTAAGCATGCGAATAAACGTTTCATTGTCTTTTCCTTTCTTTTGTTTAAAATGTATAAAATATATACATGTATATAATACCAAATTGTACATTTTATATCATCAATATTTCTTAAATCTATTATTAACAAATATGATAGATTAGTTCATAACAGTTTGCGATTTAGACATTTATCGTTTAAACTATTAATTTGCAACATAAAATCCCCCGAAATAAATCGGGGGATCTTATCATCATTTCACTATCAGCTCGCCGTTATCGCCAATATCGACCGTAAGTGTATCGCCTATATTAAGCTCACGGGAAAGTATAGCTTTTGCAAGAAGCGTTTCCACACTTGATTGCAAATATCTTTTCATCGGTCTTGCTCCGTACACGGGATCATATCCCGAATTTATTATTTTATCCTTTGCGCCCTCTGTTATCTCAAGGCTGAGTCCCTTTTCCTTCAAGCGATTCTCAATTCTCTTGATCAATATATCGGCAATTTTACCTATGTTTTCACGTGTTAGGGGTTTATAGAAGATTATTTCGTCAAGTCGGTTTAAAAATTCCGGGCGGAACGATGCACGAAGCTGTGCCATAACGCCGTTTCTCGCTTCATCCGTTATCTGTCCGTCGCTTGACGATTCAAGCAGATACTGCGAGCCGATGTTTGACGTCAGTATTATGATACTGTTTTTGAAATCCACCGTTCTTCCCTGACTGTCCGTTATTCTTCCGTCGTCAAGTACCTGCAGCAGTATATTGAAAACGTCTGGGTGTGCCTTTTCTATCTCGTCAAAGAGAATGACTGAGTACGGCTTTCTTCTTACCGCTTCCGTAAGCTGACCGCCCTCATCATATCCGACGTATCCGGGAGGCGCTCCTATAAGACGTGAAACGGAGAATTTCTCCATATATTCGCTCATATCGATGCGCACCATATTGCTCTCATCGTCGAACATCGATTCGGCAAGTGCTTTTGCAAGCTCCGTTTTACCGACACCCGTCGGGCCTAAGAACATAAACGAGCCTATCGGACGGTTCGGATCGGATATGCCTGCACGTGAACGGATGATAGCCTCAGACACCTTTTCAACCGCTTCGTCCTGTCCGACTACACGCAGATGAAGTGTTTTTGAAAGATTGAGTATTTTTTCACGCTCACCGCCGGAAAGCTTCGATACGGGTATCCCCGTTCTGCGTGAAACTATCTCGGTTATCTCTTCTTCAGTTACGGTATCCGTGACGAGCTTCTGCTCACCTTTTGATCTCTCGGCTTTTTCAAGGGCGGATTTCAGCTTATTTTCAAGCTCAGGCAGGGTGGAATAGCGAAGGCGTGATGCCGTTTCGTACTCATAATTCATCTGTGCCTTTTCAAGCTGTGCATTGACACGGTCAATTTCCTCTTTCAGCTTTTTCACGTCCTCAACAGCCGTTTTTTCATTTTCCCAACGGCTTTTAAGCTCATTATATCTTTCTCTGTCGGAAGAAAGCTCCTCGGTGAGCTTTTCAAGGCGCTCCTTTGAAAGACTGTCGGATTCCTTTTTGAGCGCCGTTTCCTCAATTTCAAGCTGTATGATCTTGCGGCGCAAGAGGTCAAGCTCCTCAGGCATAGAATCGATTTCCGTTCTTATGCAAGCACACGCTTCATCGATAAGGTCTATTGCTTTGTCGGGGAGAAATCTGTCTGTTATATATCTGTGAGAAAGCGTTGCGGCGGCAACAATCGCTCTGTCCTGTATGCGCACGCCGTGGAATATTTCATATTTTTCTTTGAGCCCTCGGAGTATAGATATAGTGTCCTCCACCGTCGGCTCATCGACAAGAACGGGTTGAAAGCGTCGTTCAAGGGCTGCATCCTTTTCGATGTACTTGCGGTATTCGTCAAGTGTCGTTGCGCCTATACAGTGAAGCTCTCCTCTTGCAAGCATAGGCTTTAAAATGTTGCCTGCATCCATAGCGCCGTCGGTCTTACCTGCGCCGACGATCAAATGAAGCTCATCGATAAAAAGAATGATCTTTCCGTCTGAATTTTTGATTTCATTCAACACAGCTTTGAGTCGCTCCTCAAATTCACCTCTGAATTTTGCGCCTGCGATAAGCGAGCCCATATCAAGCGAAAACACAGTTTTATTTTTGAGTCCTTCGGGAACGTCACCCCTCATTATACGCTGTGCAAGTCCTTCGGCTATCGCCGTTTTACCGACACCGGGTTCACCGATAAGAACGGGATTGTTTTTCGTTTTTCTGGACAGAATTCGCACAACGTCACGTATTTCACTGTCACGTCCTATTACGGGGTCAAGCTTTTGCTCTCTTGCCCTTGCAACGAGGTCTGTGCCGTATTTATTGAGCGCATCGTAGGTTTCCTCAGGAGAATCCGTTGTAACACGGCTGTTTTTCACCGATTCCAAAGACTTCTCAAACGCTTTTCTGTCGATTTTATTTTCGTCAAATATGCGTTTTATTTTATCCGTCGGACATTCAAAAAGCGCAAGCATTATATGCTCAACGGAAACATAGTCATCCTTTTGGCTGTTGGCTGTTTGTTCACTTTTCGCAAGCACACGGTCACAGTCGGCTGAGATATAAATTTTGTCAGCTTCTCTGCCGCCGCTGACTCTCGGCATATTTTCAATAACATTTTTAAGCGAAAGTATTACCGCTTCGGTATCAAAGCCCGATTTATCAAAAAGCTGTCTGATAAGCCCGTCAGAAGGAGTTACGAGCGCATAAAACAAATGCTCTGACGTTACCTGCGAGTTACCGTTTTCACTTGCGATGCTCTGCGCATCCTGAAGCGCCTTGAGCGATCTTTTAGTAAATCTTTCAATTTGCATATTTCTTCCTCCTTAAACCATCAACTTTGAATTTTTTAAATAAGAAACGTATTTTTCTTCAGAATCCGAAAGTGAATATCTGCCCGATACAGTTCCTTTCATAATATCATCAAGCACTCTTACGTAGGACGATATACCATCGGCAAGTGCTTCGGGTGTAGTGCTTGCATCATCTGCGCACATCAGCGTGCGCACGAATTTACCGTCTGTATAATAGTACCGTATATCATTTTTAAAGGCTCTTTGTATATACGCATTTTCGAGTCTGCACCAAAATTTGAAAAACTCCTCCGTAAGCGAGATAAGCGACTCCGACTGCGTGCGGAATGACACAGACAGCTCACCGAATGCACCGTTTTGTATATTTCGGTACAGATGTATATCATATTTCACAGTAGGTCTGTATTTATATTCAAGCGTGCTTTTTACAGACATCGTTGCTCTGTTCGGTATCATTATGGGAACGATATTATCATACACCGACAGCATTTGCTCCATTTGTCTGAAAACGTTTTCGATGTGCATCTCCGGGGTTGTCAAAGAAACGTAATCGGCAAGGATCATATTTATCATATTCGATCTGTTCGTGCCCTGCTTCAAGGCAAGCATATCTATTTTTGATATTACAGAGTCTGAGAGAATCAGACTGTATAAGCTTTTTTGCATTAACTTCACTCCTCTCCTTTGCATTAATAGTAGCACAGTTTATTAAATTTGTCAAGCGATTTATATAAATTTACTTACAATTTTTACTTTTCAGATACTCCGTTCAGCTTTTCGAGAATAAATATTGACAAATAAAACAGCTTATATTATAATGATTATAATAAATATAAGCGAGGTTTATTATGAAAACAGTTAACGCAAAAACACTCGATGTAAGTGTTCTTTCCGCTTTTTGGAACGAATATGCGCAAAATGAAATAGTTATCAAGAAATTCTCACCTGAAAAATTCAACAGCCTTTTCTTTGAAGAATACACAGGCGTTAAAAAGGTGGCTGTTGCCGCACTTGACAAAGACAAGGTCATCGGCTTTGCCGCAGGTACACACAAGGCAGGAATGGAAGTAGGATATATCACCTACGTTCTCGTTGACAAGGACTACCGCCGTCAGAAGATAGGCAAGGCACTTGCCGAAGAAATCGAAAAAATGCTCAAAGAGATCGCTGACGTTACGCTCACAAAATATGAGGCTGTATTCTACAACCCCGTAGGTCTTTCGTGGATCGTTCCCGGTACTGACGGACACGACCATCCCGGAATTCCCGGTGTAGATATGCTTCAGGGCGGTTATATATTTATGAAGAATATCGGTTACCGTGATTTTGCGTACCAGAATTCATATTACAGATGTCTTGAAGGCTTTGAATTCTCAGAAAAGATCAAAGCTAAAATGGAAAAGGCAAAGGAACACGGTCTTTCGATCACATACTATGACAAGAACCGTCACTATGGCCTCGAGGAGCTTTTCGACAACCTCAAGAACCCCGGCTGGAAAGCCGCAATTATGGGCAATGAAGCAAAAGAAAATCCCATGCCCCTTTTGGTTGCAGAGGATGCATCCGCAGGTGACGGCCGTGCAAAGGTAGTCGGATTTACAGGTCCTCTTACAGTTCAGGAAAGCGGACGCGGTTACTTTGCAGGCATAGGTGTACATACTGACTACCGTACGTACGGTCTTGGCAGTGCATTGTTCTCATCCCTCTGCTCCGGACTTCACGATATGGGTGCTGAGTTTATGACACTTTTCACAGGTGAAACAAACCCCGCAAGAAATATTTATGAATCCGCAGGATTCAAGGTTGTACGCTGCTGGGCAGATATGAGAAAAGAAATAAGATAAATATATTTCACGGCGGAAGAAAATCTTCCGCCGTTTTCATTTGAACCGTATTGGATATGAATTTATTTCAAATCTTTAAACGGTGCTATCAAAAAACAAAAAGAGACTCACGTTGAAATCAATTTCAATGTGAGTCTGCTTTATTTTTAATTATATCTTGTCAATATATTCGATGAGTATTTTGCGAAGTGTCTGAGGATCGCAGTTACCTTTAAGCTCCTTCATACATCTGCCGAACAGAGCCATAAGCGCTTTTTCCTTACCGCCCTTATAGTCTGCAACAGACTTTGGATCGGACTCTACAACCTCTTTAACGACCTTGTCAATAAGACCTGTATCGTTTGAAATTACAAATCCGTTTGCATTTGCGTATTCCTCTGGGTTGATACTCGCATCGTCAAACATAGCTGCAAGTATCTTCTTTGCATTTGCACGTCCGACCTTACCGCCTGATACAAGCGTAATAAGCTCACCGAGTGATTTTCCGCTTACCGTCAGCATATCGTATGTCATCTGACGGAGGTTGAGTATGCTCATAACCTCTGAAATTATCCAGTTTGCGGCATTTTTTGCATCTCCGCAAGTCTTTGCGGCTTCTTCGAAGCATTCGCAAAGTGCGATACTCTTTGTTATCTGCTCTGTATCATATTCACCGAGACCGTATTCTGACATATAGCGTTCACGCTTCACCTCGGGAAATTCGGGGAGTGATGACTTGATTTCATCAAACCAATTGTCATCGATAACAACGGGCATTACGTTAGGATCGGGGAAATAACGGTAATCGCCTGCTGTTTCCTTTGTTCTCATTGCAAAGCTCTTGCCCTTGATGTCGTCCCAGCGTCTTGTTTCCTGAACAAGCACCTCTGTATTGTTTTCAAGCGCATCGATATGACGTGCCGTTTCGTACTCAATAGCTCTCTTGATAGCTTCGATCGAGTTCATATTTTTCATTTCCGTACGAACACCGAGCTTATCGCTTCCCTCGGGACGGACAGAGAGGTTTACGTCACATCTCATTGTGCCGTGTGCCATTTCGCACTCCGCAACTCTTGCGTAGCGGAGAAGATTTTTAAGTCGGTCAAGGTATGCCACGACCTCCTCTGCCGAAGACAGATCAGGCTGGCTGACTATCTCGATAAGCGGAACACTTGTACGGTTGAAGTCAACGTGTGTTGTATCTTCTCTTATATCGTGCACAAGCTTTCCTGCATCCTCTTCCATGTGTATCTGCTTTATGCGGACACCCTTTTTACCCTTTGATGTTTCAATCTCAACAAGACCGTTTACCGCAACGGGTGCAAACCACTGTGTCGTCTGATAAGCGGCGGGAAGGTCGGGATAATAATAGCTTTTTTTGTCAAACGTCGTTACACGGTTGATATGACAGCCGAGCATAAGGCCTGCCTTCATACCGTAATCAACAACTCTTTTGTTTACAACGGGAAGCATACCCGGCATACCGCAGCAAGCGGGGCATACGTGCTCATTAGGCTCAGCACCGTAAGAATGTGCCGAACAGGAGCAGAAAATTTTGGACTGTGTTGCAAGCTCAACATGTACTTCAAGTCCTATGACTGTTTCGTATTTCATAGCCGTTATACCTCCTTTTAAATCTTTGATGCAAGCTCAAGCAGAGCATTTTCGGAAAAAGCCTTGCCTATAAGCTGTACACCGCCTGCGACAACTGCGGGAAGTCCCGTAATTGATGCGGGTGCTGTATAGAAATTTTCTTTATAGGAAACGTATTTATCTGCCTTTACATCGTCTTCTGTATAGAAAGCCTTTGAGCAAGCAGGAATCATCACAGCGTCAAATTCTGCAAATATCTTTGCGAATTCCTCGACGATCACACGGCGTGTACGAAGTGCTTTGTCATACACCTTCATATAATTTTCAGTTGAAAGCGTTTCAGAACCGAAGATTATAGCTGTTTTGAGAAGGTCGCCGAATGCTTCTGTACGGCTGTTTGTATAAAGCTCGTCAATGCCCGAGAACTTCTCTGCTCTGTGACCGTATTTTACACCGTCGTATCTTGATACGTTATTGCAAAGCTCCGCACTCATAAGAATATTCCATGCAGGGCGTGATGATGCAATAACAGAGCTGTCGATATTTACGACCTCAACATCAAGCTTTGCAACAGCAGAATCGATATTTGCCTTGACGTCGTCGGAAACATCCGCCATCATATCATTTATAATTGCTATGCGCTTGATCTCTTTTGCATCAGCTTTTTTTGCAATTTCACTTTCGGGAAGGCTTGTGCCGTCCTTATCGTCGTGTCCTGCAATATCATCAAGCACCTTGCGGCACGTCTTTGCATCTTTTGCCATAACGCTTACAGTTTCACCGGAGCAAGCAACGGGAACAGTACCGTAACGTGAAACGGTGCCGTATGTGGGCTTAACGCTTACAAGACCGTTTTGTGCCGCCGCACGGCGGGTCGTACCGTTAACGTCAAGTGCAATAACGGCATCGGCTTCATTTGCCTTTAATATTTCAGAGGATGAATTCAAAAGCTTTCCGTCTGCTGTATTTGCGCCGTTATACGATGTTTCGCCAAGTAAATCGATGGCGAATTCACCGACGTCAGCTTTTCCGCATACGCCGTAACCCTTGTCTTTGAGTATTGTAAGAACCTCTGCTTCAAGAAGGCTCATATAACCATCAAGCATCTTTGAGCCTGCGGCTGTGGGCATATCAGTTGTCAAGAGCATATCCTCCGCCACAATTTTGCAAGCGGAATTAACGTCTTTTTTTGCTGTATATATCATCTGGATCGCCCCCTTATTCTACGACACGGGGAACGCACCAGTAGCCCTCGTCGGTTTCGGGTGCGCCCTTCTGAAGGTCGTCACGTGAAAACGGCTGTGAGGGAATATCCTCACGCACTACCGTCATAACGGGCATTACGTGTACCATACGTTCAACGTTTGAAGTATCTATATTTTCAAGGACTTTTGCATCATTTTCTCTGTCTGCAAAAAATGCTATAACTTCATCCTTTTGTGTTTCTGTCAGACTGAGCTGATTAAGAAGCTCAAGTCTTCTGAGTATAACTCTGTCCATATTTACACTCCTTAAAATTAATCTCTTACCTTGATGTGAACCTCACGAAGCTGCTGTTCAGTAACCTCGCCGGGTGCGCCCATCATAAGGTCCTGTGCATTTCCGTTAAGCGGGAATGCGATAACGTCTCTTATTGTTTCCTCACCTGCAATGAGCATTATCATTCTGTCAACACCGGGAGCCATACCTGCGTGAGGGGGAGCGCCGTAAGCAAACGCTGTATAGAGTGCGCCGAACTTCGCCTTGAGGTCTTCCTCGCCGTAGCCCGCAATTTCAAATGCTTTTCTCATTATTTCGGGGTTGTGGTTACGTACAGCACCCGAAGAAAGCTCAACGCCGTTACATACGATATCGTACTGATATGCGAATATTTCAAGCGGATCCTTGTTCAAAAGTGCATCCATACCGCCCTGAGGCATTGAGAAGGGGTTGTGTGTGAAGTCGATTCTGCCTGTTTCAGCGTTGAGCTCATACATCGGGAAGTCAACGATGAAGCAGAATTCAAAGGAATCATCCTTTATAAGTCCAAGCTCGTTACCGATCCAGGTTCTCATTTCACCTGAAAGACGGTCAATAACGGAAGCGCTGTCGCTGATAAAGAAGATCGAATCGCCTTCTTTTACGCCGCACAATTCACAAAGCTCTTTCTTCTGCTCGTCTGTAAGGAATTTTGCGATAGGGCCCTTGAAGTCATCACCTTCAAGTGTAATATATCCGCATCCGAACTTCATTCCGATGCTTCTTGAATATGTGTCGATAGCCTTTTCAAATGCCTTTTTACCGTCACCCTCTCCGTCCTTCTTTACAAGATAGTTTGCAACGATACCGCGAACGAGCTTATTTTTAAACGGAACAGTTCTGCCGTTGATATCAAGGAATTCGTGCCTTGCAAAGAAGTCTGTAAGATCCTTGATCTCAAGGGGATTGCGGAGGTCGGGCTTATCAGTACCGTACTTCAGCATTGCATCTGCAAACGTGATTCTCTTGAACGGGGGCTTTGATACCTTCTTGTCAGAGAACTTTGTAAACGTGTTATATACAACAGTTTCAGCAACTGCAAATACGTCTTCCTGTGTTGCAAAGGACATTTCAAAGTCGAGCTGATAGAATTCACCGGGGGATCTGTCCTGACGTGCATCCTCGTCACGGAAGCAGGGTGCTATCTGGAAGTAACGGTCGAATCCCGATGCCATAAGAAGCTGCTTGAACTGCTGAGGTGCCTGAGGCAGAGCGTAGAACTTGCCCTTGTGCTTACGGCTGGGTACGAGATAGTCTCTTGCACCCTCGGGAGATGATGCTGTAAGAATAGGTGTCTGTATTTCCAAAAATCCGAGATCTTCCATCTGTGAACGGAGATAGCTGAGTATCTTGGAACGAAGCACGATATTATCGTGTATTTTTCTGTTACGAAGGTCGAGGTATCTGTACTTTAGTCTTACCTCTTCTCTTGTCTGTGTTGACGTATCGATCTCAAAGGGAAGTCCGAGCTGACAGGGGCCGAGCACCTCAACCTTTTCAGCCTTTACTTCAATAAGACCTGTTGCGATTTTGGGATTTACCGTTTCTTCATCTCTTTTGGAAACGACACCCTCAACGAGAATAACTGTTTCCTTGGCGATTCCTGCAATCAGTGAGTCATCGGAAAGGACGATCTGTGTTACTCCGTAATGGTCACGAAGGTCAACAAAGAGCACGCCTCCGTGGTCACGCACAGTATCCATCCAACCTGTAAGGGTTACTTTTTCCCCGATATTATTAATACCGAGTTCATTACAAGTGTGTGTTCTAAGCATAATATATTGTACTCCTTTTAGTAAAATATTTTCTTTTTTCTCGATTTTATACGGGAGAAAAACAAAATGCCTTTCGCCCCAAAATATGGGACGAAAGGCTATTCTTCCGCGATGCCACCCAAATTGACCGAAACGGTCCTCTTCATTAAATCTTTACGCGATCAACGTGCGGTTCTAATGACCTTTCGGCTTTCTTCCGCAAGCTCCGAAGTGTTCTTCAGGTAAAATTTGTTACCGCACTTACACCCGATATGCGGCTCTCTGTAAACATTGATCCTGCCCTACTGCCTTCATCACAGCCTATTAATCTATGTTGAAGTATATCACAGCACAGCAAAAAAGTCAATAGAAAGTACGAAAAAAAATCAGTATATTACAAAATAAATTCGCCATTTATATCTGTGTTCATAAAGCTTACAAGCTCTGAGCCTTCATAACCGAGCGACAGACCTACAAGAAGCTTTGTGTATGCTGTTTCTCCTGTCACTCCGTTTATCGGTATAATGCCGCCTCGCAGGGCGATGCCTGTTGTTTCGTATGAATAAGCGTTTTCATCACACGGCTGTATAAATATCGGTATTTTCGGCGTTACACTGTCACACATTTTTTTAAGATACATAACAGAATCGGGATGACTCTCATTGTCTTTATAGGGATTTACCGACAACGTACTTGAATGGTATACACCGTGCAGCACCGCCTTTACACCGTTAAGGTTAAATGAGGTGTAATCGATTCCGACATACGGCTCAATTTTAAGAACACGTGAAGAAATTGAATCTATTTTATCAAGCAGCATTGTTTTTGCATTTGCTTTTTTACCCTTGAGCATCGGTGATTTTTCATCGATTTCCGTCATATCAGAGCTGTAAAAATCATTTGAATGATTTGCACACTGCAAAAGATGACAGCCGTAATGCAGAAACATTTTACCGTCGCTGTTTTTATATACTGCATAAACATTCGGGGTGATTCCGTTTACCGTCAGTTCAACGGCTGCTTTGAAATTATCATTTCCGTTTGCTTCTTTTTCATATATAGGAAGCTGACTTGAAACAAGAAACACAGGGATATTTATTCCCGCAAGCAAAAGCGACAAAAGTGATGCGGTATATGCAAGCGTGTCAGTTCCGTGAAGTATTATCACTCCGTCATATAATGAAAAATCCTGTTTTTTAAGTCCGCTTATCAGCGTGTTCAGGTGTGTAAGTGTCATATTTTCACTCAAAATATCAAGCAAAAAGCAGGGAGTAAAATCAACGCAACTCTCGCTCCTGTATAAAGAATCACTTTTTCGGAAATTTTCAACTATAAGAGCTTGCGCCTTTTTTGTTTCTGATGCTCTTTCGCCTTTTGAATCCGCAAATGAGCATATTGTGCCGCCTGTTAAAACAAGCAAAATATTATATCTGCCGTCATTCATTGAATATACAACTTCCTTTTATTTATTGTGGTAATACAAAACTCATAGCAATATTGAACCCCGATAGACTTTTTTAATCTGTCGGGGTTAATTATTTGTTTACTGTGTTGAAATTATAGTTCAGCGGACATTCGAGGGCGCTTGTCCCTTCAAGAAGAAATCAAACATCCTTACGAAAACCAAATATTAACAGCTGTATTTTTATTGAGGATATATGCGCTCACAACGCAAAACTATGCGTTTGTCTGTATTTGCAAGCACAGGGCAAGTGAACAGTGAAAGCTCCCAATCTCCCGATTTCAGTTCTTCGGGATTTTTTTCGTTGATGGTTTCTTTTGCTATCACCTTATACACGAAGAAATTACCGTCAACATCGGTAAATTTAACCTCTGCTCCGTTTGATACACTTTTGAGCTTTGCAAAAAATTTATCATAGCAATGCGCACCTATTATAAGATCATCGGTATATGCAGAACCGCTGTATCTGCACGGTGCTTTTTTAAGCCTCGGTGAAGACATTTGGGATATGATCGGAAGCTCCAATGATATTTCGGGGATTGCCAGAACTCCTATATAATCCTGTCCGTCGACAGTATACACGGGCATTTCCATTTGCGGATTTTTTACATAATCCGGTGTTTTGTCTTCTTTAGCAATGTCTTCTTCAATAATATCTTCCGTTACTGTATCACCGTTTTCATCAGTCACCGCATCGCCGCTTCCGTATATCGGCGGTGTTATAGGTTTCCCCTGATTCGGTATAATATCCTGCAATTTGCCGAGGGCAGAGGATGCCTCACGGTAAGCAGAATCAGATGTATATAAATTATATCCTGTAAGAGCTAATGCCGAAATAATTATCAAAATTCCGACAGCAATAAATACAGTTCCCTTTTTCATTACGCTCTCGTTCTTCTTATAACTCCGACGGAAACAAACAAAAGTCCTGTGCAAAGCAATATAGGTACAGGCCACCAGAGCTGACCCGTTGAGGGTACATCCTCTTCAGGCGTATTTCCTGTAAATTTGTTTGTGATTGTAAATGATGTTCCGTTTTGAGAAATCGAAGCTTTGTAATCGGTCACTTCTTTTTCCTCTATCCACCAAGTATGGTCTGCCGGCAGATCGTGCCATTCGTATTTCCAGCTTCCTTCGTGTGGCAATGATATTTCATCATATATTTCGCCGTCACAATAAAGCATAATGTCGATTTTAGGCGGACGCTTATCCTCTGAGCCTTCATCGTCCCATACCTTATATACCGTGTAAAGATCAAGAGCAGGCGAAACATCAAACTTTGCGCTTGCAAAAACATCATAGCCTGTTTCGTTGCCGTATTCAAACGGAAGTGTCACCGCAAACGGAGACATACTGTATACCTTGTCATCTCTTCTGAATTTTTCACTCATAATGATATACAAGCCTTGATTAAGCTCGGGACCGTCAAACAAAGCAAGACCGTATTCATCACTCAAAGCTGTATGATCAGGACTCATTCCGTCGGTCAATACCTTTTTGGAAAGAATGTCGGAAAGTGATGAATAATCAAGCTCGCTTTCAAGATCAAGATTCAAGGATTCAAAATCACCGTCTGGTGTAAGCTTACCGTTTTTATCAAATTCAGCCACAAAATACGCATAAAATTTCATATTTGCAAACGGTATATCCGTTATTTCGAGGCTTACCTCACGTTCAAAGTCAGCGTATGACGATGCCGATGCAAAAACGATCATAAACGGCAGCATCAACAGTATAACAGCAAGAGCAGCGCTGATTTTTTGTCTACACTTCATCGGTATCATCTCTCTTTCTTCCATTAGCTTTTTTCGGAATCATCAGCACTATAAGCAGTACCAACAGCATCGGTATTGCCACTATCGGCGCAACTATCAGCGGTTCTATCTGTATTGCATCGGATACAACACGTGCCACTTCCGATTCTTCTATATTTTCTATTCTGTGTCCTCTTACAAGCATACGGTGGGAATTTACACCGTACGGTGTGCAAGTCACGAGCGTACAAAGATCCTCACCGATAACTATCTGAAGGTCCTTGGTGTCCGTAGGTTCAACTATTCTGATACGGTCAATTTCGTATGTAAGCACCTCGTCAAGCACACGGAGCATAAAAATATCGCCCTCAATGAGCTTGTCAAGATCCGTAAAGAGCTTTGCGCTCGGCAAGCCTCTGTGCCCTGAAATAACGCAGTGCGTATCCACACCGCCGACAGGCAGACTCGTCCATTCGAGGTGTCCTACCGTTGTCTGAAGCACCTCTTCAGACGTTCCGTGGTATACGGGCAATGTGATCCTGACGGCTGGAATGTCAACGTATCCCATAACACCGTCGCCTGAAACATTGAGCAGCTCTGTGTATTCCTTTTTTTGCTGTTCACTTAATACATAACTGTTGTATCTGTTTTTCAGCGAAGCGTTATATTCCGATGCGGCATTTATAATGCCGTCATATTTCTCTTTATTAAGGTCTGCTACGTTTTCAACGTAGCTTGCAATAGTCTTTGACTGCGTCAAGGAATTCCAATGATCACTTACTGTCGGATACAGCAGTAAGGACAACCCTGCAATTAAGCTTATTATCAATAAAAATGTTGTTAATTTATTCGTTTTCTTTTTCATTGAAGGGTTCTCCTCACTGCTGTAACCCACCCTTATTACGGGGAGTTACAGCAGTTTGTAAAAATTACGTTCAGTTCTTGCTCATACGCTTTCTTGTAACAAGAATTACAACTGCGCCTATTACCAAAGCAGCACCTACGATATAGAATATCGTTGTACCGATGCCACCTGTTTCGGGAAGCTCAATACCTGAATGGTTTACGATCTCAAACGCAAACACACCGTCTTCGTTCATTTCGATTTCTTTGTCAGCAACCTCAACTGTCCAGTTGCAGTCCTTGGAACCCTGTTCGGGAGCATCCCATTCAATAACAACATTGAAAGGAGCTATTGTGTTATATCCTGCGGGAGTAACTGTTTCCGTGATCGTGTATGTGCCTTCGCCGAGACCGTCGAATATGATAACGCCGTTAGCGCCTACTGCACCTTCAACCATTTCGTCTGTTATAACAGCATCCTGCTCTGTAACAACAGTCTTTTCGTACTTCTTGTTTACGTCTGCATACACTGAAGTATCCATTCCTTCTGTAGCGGGATCGTCCTTTGTATAGAAGCCATTCTTAAGGAGCCAGTATTCACCGTTTTCAGACTCTGTAAATACTTCGCGCTTAACAAGTACGCCTACAACGTTCACGCCTTCGAGCTTAAAGGATGCACCGGGAAGTGCGTTGCCGTTTTCGTCAACCTTAACGACCTTGATACCTGTTGTGTATGTACGTGTCCAGATGTCAACTGTTACGCCGAGAGGGAGCTTGTACTTGCCTGAACCACCTTCTTCGGGCTTGTATTCATCCTTGGGCTTGCCGTTTTCGTGTGTATCCTCGTAATCGTATTCGGGGTTGTTTGAATATGTAAGGTTTGCTCTGTTGGGGTTACCTTCGATCTCGCCGATAACAGCCCTGTCATTGAGAAGTGCTGTATATGTAACGATAACATCTTCACCTGCATTTTCGTTAGCCTTGAGAAGTGCTACACGGAATGTGTAACCGTCAGCCTCATCACCTGTGAATACTGTGTAGTCTTCGCCGAGAACTGCATCTTCGCCGCCGATCGTAACTGCGATGTTATTGTTGAATGTGAAGCCGTCGCAGAGCTTATCGCTGATGATGAAGTAACAGAAGTCGAAGTCATTTGCGTTTGTAAGAATGGGTGTTGTAAGAGTAAATTCAACATTTGAACCGATACTTACGTTATCGAACTTACCGTCTGCTGTAATATCAAGGTTGTTGTCGATCTTGTTGTCATCGTTGGAGATGATCTTGTCAATGTGTGTAACACCTGACTTGGGGCTCATAACAACATTGTCCTGCACCTTGATGATGTATGCAGAAAGTGTTTCGCCTTCGGGAAGATCGTCGGCAACTGTCTTTTCAACAACGAGGTAATAACCTGCGTCAAGTCCCTTAGCTTCCCAACCGTTTTCTTCATTGAGAACTGCTACGGCATCGCCTGTAAGCTGATCGTTGTCTACGATACTCTTAGCAAATGCACGTGCGTCTGTGATAGAGTCGAGAACGCTCTTCTCAACAAGATCGCCTGCGGCTTTGCCGTCGGGTGTGTAGTTTGCACCGTACTTGATGTTCGCAAGAACACCGTCTTCGAGGTCGCCTGTGAATATCTGATAGATATCGTAAGTGTGGCCTGCTGTGGGTTTGTTTTCGCCGCTTACAAGTGTAATATCAAATGCGAATGTTGTAAATGACATTGCAAAAATCATTACAAAGGCGAGCAGCACTGCGCTGATTCTTTTTGCGTTTTTCATTTTTTTGTTTTTCCTTTCGGTTAAATATATTTTTAAATTAAAGATTTCCGGCATCAGAGGGATGCGATGTCCTCCCTTCCGCCCTTGATTTTTCTATATGCGAGGTAGGCGCCGAGCATAATAAGCGCTGTGCCTGCCGCAATATACATAAATGTTCCGTTTCCGCCTGTTTCGGGTAATTGATAACCGGGCGAACCTGCGTTTGTGATAATTATCACCGCATCTTGAATCGTCGTTTCAGTAACCGTCGGATTACCGCTTACCTGTGTCAAGAGCATCGCCGCATTGAGTGGTGCATCGTCCTTAACAGTATTGAATTTACCGTTTTCAAAGACAACTGTACGAAGATCGTTAGCTGTACCTTCAAACTCATAATTCACCTTCAAAAGTCCGTTTTGGCCAACCACCAAAGACGACCAGTCGATACTGTTTGTACTCTTCAGAACATTTCCGCCCGCCTCCTGTGCCAAAAGCCAAGAATCACCGATATCGCTCTTCAGAGCAGTACCGCCCTTGCCTCTTGTCTGCGGTGTAAATGTTGCACCCTTTGCAAGAGTTATATTACTCATCCAGAAATCATATTTCGTTCCGTTCAGCGTTATCTGACTGCGCTGTGCCGAAACATCCGTTGTATCTTCTGACGTAAATGCGGAGTCGGTGTGGTCGCTTGTAACACACAATGCCTTTTTACCGTCAGAGCTTACGATGATGTATTTTTTATTTGATTGAATAGAAGTTGCGGGCACCCAATACGTTCCGTTACCGAGCTGTTTTTGCACCGTTGTCATTTTGCCGGGTACAACATTGTAGCTCGGTGTATAGCCGAACACCGACTCTTCCTCTACCGTATACTGATGTCCTGTCGGCAGATTGTTCCACGTATATTCCCAACCGTTTGCCGCGCTCAAAGTTACTTTGTTATATTCAACACCGTCCTGCTTCAGGGTGACAGTAACTGAATCAGCGCCTACTGCACCGTCCCATTGCTTTTTGACGGTCAACTTTGTAAATTCCATTGTACGGTTTACAAAAGCATAGCCTTTTGAAAGAGCAATTGTAACAGATTCACCCTGTGCGTTTGAGCTTTGGTGAATGTTTGACCACGTATTGCCGTCATCTGTACTTTTATCAACCGACATACTCGTTATTTGATACGTGTATTTAGTCTTACCGTTAAATTCCGTACCGTTGTCACGTTTTACATTAAACGTAACTCTATATATCGAATTGTCAAACAGCACCGTGTTTGTTTTTTCATCCGGTACTTCCATTATATAATAATTGTAAGTACCGTCTTCGAAAAATTTCAATCCATTACTGAATGATAAAAAGCCTTCGCTGTCACATTTTACCGTTTCGAGCACCTCTCCGTTGAGATAGCCTTTAACGAGGTTGAAGTTAAAATTATAATTATCTAAAGGAAGAGCCTCATTGGTTCCACCCTTATAAAGAGCCTTATTGGCTTGTATCTTTACTTGCGTAGGAACGGTAAAGTTTGCCGCTTCACCTACTATCAGCAATCCGTTACACATTATTCCGCCGCCGTGCGTGTCAGAGTGGTTGCCGTTGATAAACAATTTTGATGCAGCCATAGCATCACGCTTGTCTTCATCACTTGCATGAGACTGAAGTCCCATTACATTATATGCGGTAAGTACATCGCCTTTGCTCGCCGTTACGAGAACGCCGTCAGCGCTTCCCTCCCATTCTGCAGACCCATCAGCGAGCATCGTTCCAAAAATCGTACTCTCATTTGCACAGAAAAAGTCCTCGTGGCCGTGGCTCTGGAAAACTTCATCGCATCGTTTGAAGTCCTCGCCGTCCTTTGTACCGCCCGAAACCCAGTTTACTTCACCGGATATAACGTCATCGTTATCAAACACGGCACAGCCGCTGTCTACATAAAGCGTAAGCTTACCCGTAGGACATCCTGCAACACCGCCGCCGAAGCCACCTGCTGTGTTGTTTGTGACAAGCAGGTAGTTCATATGAACCTCCGCTTGGTCAGCACAGAAGAAGCCGCCGCCGCCCCAGTGAACTGTTTGAAGAATTTTATTATTTGTTATATAGCCCGCTGAAAGATAACCTTTTGCTTTACGCTCAAGTGCAACTCCTGCACCCTCGCACGCCGTTGACGCATTTCCCGAGAAGAAACCGCCCGCCATTGTAAAGTTTACAGTATCATCAGCTTTTGTCTTTAATGCACCGCCGCCGTTGGCTTTGTTAGCAGTAAAATAACCGCCCGATATGGTAAATTGACAATTACCGCCTCTTAAATAAATTCCGCCGCCGCCATCGAGATATTTGGTTCCGTTTGCGACATTATTTGTAATATAACCGCCGGTCATCGTTACTTTGGAATCATTGACTGATATTCCACCGCCACCGCTGCATTCCGCATCATCGTAAGTAGCTGTGTTACCACTTATAATACCGCCGCTTATATTAAGAGTTACCTGCTGGCCATTCGTTCCGATGGCTCCGCCGTTTCCTGCAGAATTGGCTGCAAGTACGGCTTTTCCTGAAATATTTACCGTTCCGCCTGATGCTAAAACAGCACCGCCGAACTCATTGGGATTTTGCCACCACGTTTCGCTGTACGACTTTGTAAATCCGCAGATGTATCCGCCTGTGATATTCGCCGTACCGTTTGTCATATAAACAGCTCTGTTCGTACCGCTTCGGAGCATACCGCTTTCAAGGGTGAACGTACCGCCGTTTACCGTAACTATCGGCTGACCGTTTCCTACAACAGAACCTGCCGCCGTTACCGTATGCTTGTACAAGGTTTCAAGCGTGGCACCTGTATTTTTATCAACGACCTCCGTTTCGGTCACATAATAAGTTAATGCAGCATTATTATTTGACACCGAAAGCGTTGCTTTGTTTCCGTAAGATGCAGTTGAGGAATTGACCTTTGTTACAGTTTCGGACTGTTGTTTTGAATCAACTATCGTTAAATTACCGCCAGAATTAAGCTGGAACATCGTTGAACTTGCACCTGCTGTCAATCTGTAGCCGTTAAGATCAATTGTTATATTTTTATTTTGAATATCAAGTCTGCTTGTTACCGAAATCGATGCAGTCAGCTTGATATATGGTTTATTGTTGCTTATCGCATTCTGCAGATTTCGGAATGAAGATACCGTTGTTTCCGAAACAGCACGCACAGCATACACAGAGAAGTGACCTGCCGAAAACTCAACGCCGTTTTCCGTGCTGTCCGTGGCAATTCTTTCGGGTTCTCCTTCATTCGGTATATAGAACACCTCAGGGTGAGTACCCTCGGGGAAAGTTTCATTCTTTAATTTATCTGACAGGATCGTTACTTTAAGGCTGTCGCCTTCAAAAGGCTCAAACGTATTTCCCTCGCTGTCAAAAACAGTAATGTCGTATGCACACACAGTATCTTCACCGTCCAAAACAACGGGATACGCATATATTTTACCCGCCTTCGGCAAAATACCGCTTACTGTGATCACAGCACCGTCACCGTCAAATGCGTTTTGGTACGTTGCATCTGTGAATATCTGAGCTGAAAGTGTCTGCTGCTTATACATACCGTCGGGAAGTATCGAGTAGCCCAATATTGAATTTGACGAATATTCATATATTGTATACTGTACTTGCTCAGATAAGCCGCCCTCTATAACCTTGAGCTTTGCGCCCTTGTCAGCGATCTGCGGTATGACCTGATCGATAATGCCGACACCGTCTGCTGTGCCGTCGCCGTTTTTATCAACGAACACTATTTCACCGGCTGACGGTGTATGCTCTCCGGCTTTTCTGTAGAAGCCGTATTTCTCTTCTGAAAGTATGTTTATCCATTCAACGCAGTCATCACTCAAGGGCATTCCCTTGACGCCCGCATATTCAAGACAAAAAGAAACGAACGTACAGGACCATTTTCCGTAGGGCTCGCCATACCATTCGCCGTAGCGGGTATAACCCTGAAGCACACCGTTTTCATCGCAGATGACGTTTTTACTGCTTTCACGGTAACCAAGCTGTGAGCGAGCAACAAGAAGAACGTCCCTGTTCCATTGTCCCACAAGCTTAACATCCGCTAAAACAGATTCCCAATCGTCTTTCGTTTCAACATCTGCCGAACGGTCGGAATAACACGCTATCTCGTGATGCGTGTGTTCTGTAAGTTCGCATAACAGTACATTTTCGCCGTCAACAAGCGAAAAGCACTCATTTGTATGTATATGTTCTGTCAAGTTACAGGAGGGCTCGCTATCCATAGTTATAGCAGGGAGAATAAGCGCATAGGTCGTTACAAATACAACAACTGCCGCCAATGTTGTAACAACACTGTGCCAGCGTTTTTTACGCTGATGCTTTTTTGCAAATTCCGATATTTGGTTCAAAGCTTCGTTATTCATTAAAGTCCTCCTCCTTTCATTAGTCGATATAAAATATTAGTCTTACTTTATGAGTCACGTTAGCCAAAAGGCGTATATACAAAATATGAAATTAATTGCTATTTATTATTTACTTATTTATTACTTATTTAATCGTTCCGAATTCTTTGATTGGCCATACTCTGAACACTATCTTTCCGACAAGCTGTTCGTCTGAAACACAGCCGACTGCCGTATTTCGTGAGTCGATCGATGTTTCCCGATGGTCACCCATACAGAATATTTTGTTTTCGGGAACTTGATAAGGAAGTTCAATATTACAGTCGCCCAAAGCCTTATTTACGATATACGGCTCTTCAAGAGGCTTTCCGTCAACAAAAACATTTCCGTCTTCATCGATGTCAACCCATTGTCCGGGACCTGCGATATATCTTTTTACAAGAACCTTATTTCCGACATAAAAGACCATAAGCTCACCCGGCTTAAAGTCGGAATTTTTAACGGATATAACAATATCACCCTCATTAAGAGTCGGTGTCATCGATGTACCGTAGATCTGAAGCACCGGCATAAGCAAGGTGGCTACAAGCACAGCCACCGCCGAAACTACAATAAGAATATATATTGTACTTCGTAAAACCCGTCTGTATCTTTTTTTATATTTCTCCCTGTCGTATTCCGTTTTCAGTTGTTCGGTGCTTGGATAATCAAACGCATCACGAAACTCGTTACTGCCCACGGAATCACTTCCTTTCAATGGAGAATGCTAATCTTTTAAGCTCATTCTGTTCTCTTAAAACTGCTTGAGCCTTTTCATAAATACAATTCCAATACTCATCTGCTTCTTTGCGGACATCTTCGCTGTACTTTTCAGCTTCTGCCTTTATTTTGTCCGCTTCTTTTCTTGCCGAATCAAGGATATATGCTTTTTCCTTGTCACATTCAGCACTCATACGCTCTAAATTTTCAAGATATTGGCTTGCCGACTGCTCTGCGGCTTTAAATACACCGTTGATCTGTAATGATGCTTCAGCCAAAGATCCTGCATTTGCGCATATTATTTTTCTATCTTTAAGTTGGCGCTTCGCTTCTTCAAGCTCAGTATTCAGCGTTTCATTTCGCTCAGTCTGAACAATAAGCATTTCGAGCAACTCGCCTCTTGTAAGCTTTCGTAGCTCCTTATCCGTCATATTTCCCCCGCATAACGAAAATATTTGTCCGCAGACACGGCTTGTGAATGTAAACATTTGACATTGTAGAGTTTTTTTGCGGTTAAATTCTGTATAAATTGTATAATTTTTTTACACCTTTTGCATAATATCATACTTTTTTTTATTTTGCAAGTCTTTTAACTAATTTCCCATTTAATAAATCAAAAAACGAAAGAAGTTTACACTTTATTCACTTTTTGCGTCACTTATTTTACTTTTGAGATTAAAAATGGCGGTGAAATTTCACCGCCATTTATAAATTAAATCAATTCTTTTAACTGCTTGTAACATTCATAAGGTATTTTAAGATTTCCTTTTCCTGTGCCAAGCTTAATATCAGGCTTTCTGTCACCGTGAAAGTCGCTTCCTCCGCTCGGTATAAGTCCGAATTCAGCGGCTATGTGCAAAGATTTTGCTGTTGTCGCATCGTCGTTGGTAGAATAATAACATTCAATACCGTTCAAGCCACAACTTTCATCCGAGGACAAAAAGCGTAAAAGCTCGTTTTCTTCAAGGCTTAAAAACGGATGTGCAAGAACTGACACCGAGCCTATTGAATGAATAAAGTCTATAGTCTGTAACGTAGTCAGTCTTTTGGGCGGCTTATAAAATCCTTTTGACGGTGCCAGATATTTTTCAAATCCCTCTGCTACAGAGCTTGTATATCCTTTTTTCATCATCTCGCCTGCAATGTGGGCACGGTTTACCATTCCGTTAAGCGCCGAGGCTCTTATCTCTTCATAATCAAGAATGATTCCGACACGTTTCAAGGCTTCTATGAGTTGTATATTGCTTTGTTCTTTTCTTTTATTTACATCCAGCATCAGCTGTGTCACTTGTGTAAAGTATTCAGGCTTTATGAAAAGTCCGAGAATGTGCAGTTCTTTCCCGTCATAATCTGTTGAAAATTCCACACCTGCGACCGCATCGATATTTTTACCGTAAGCTGCGGATATAAATTCGCCGAGTCCGTATGCCGCATTATGGTCAGTAAGCGCAACTGCCGACAAACCGACACTTAACGCTTCGCTTATTATTTCGCTCGGTGTATACGTTCCGTCAGAAAAAACGGAATGTGTGTGCAGATCACATATTTTATTCATCGGTTTTCTCCAATTAAACAGTTCGTATACCATTGTAACACACATCATAATTTTTTTCAAGATATGAAGCAATGTTTCACTTAAAATTCTAAAATGTTAATCACATACGGCACACATTATCACTTTAAATAACGTGTGGAATTTGATTATTTATGGTAATTAATATTTTACCTTGACAAAATAAAAAGATAATGATAAAATGATAAATTGATGAAATAAGGAAAAATATAGGAAGGACATTTAAAAATGAAACTCAAATCAGTCAAAAAAATCATTTCCTTTATTATTTCCGTTCTTTTGATCGTTCCTGCAATATCTTCAACAGTTTTTGCAGCTGACACAGATGTAACGGAAAGCAGCACATACGTTTTGGACAGAGACAGTAACGGAGATTTTATGTTCCAGTATCAGAGTCCTTGTTCATTCTCATACGACCTTGAAAATTGGGAGAAAAGTTGGTCAACGGTAAATGTTTACACTATGTATGACCAACTTTCAGGAGACCACTTTCCCGCATATTGCTGTGACATTACCACAACTGCGAACAAAGGTGCAAATTATCGTCGTATGAACATTGAAGACTCACCTTTTGCAGGAACTTCAGCCGGTCGCATTCGTGCAATATTGACAGAAGGATTTTATGTTATTCCGATAAAAGATGAGTCGATTGATGCACACGCAGTAAGAGTCAAGGAAAAGGCAGCACAATTAGGCGAAGCTGCCGGAATCGAAAATTTGACAGTCGGTGAAGCCATTTCCGCAACGCAGCTTGCTATTTGGAGAATATCTCACGGTTCAATTCTTACATTTCCTCAATACTGCAGAAGCTTTTTAAAGCCCAGCATGACAAAGTACGCAAGTCTTTGTTCTTATGATGAAGTAAAAGCTATGGGGATTGAGCTTGTAAATAGCAGAATTGAAGCAGCATTTAACTACCTTATATCCCTTGAACCCATCGAAGCTGCAGAAAAAACTGTTTCCTCTGCTTCGTTTAAAAATTTGAACCGTCCTGTTCTTACAAGAAATCCGGACGGTACATATAACATTTCCGTTACAACCACGATAGATGTAGAAATAAGAGAGGGCGATTCACTCACACTTAAAGCTCAGCTTGGTGAAAATTACACTTCAACATCCGCACTTACAAACGGAGAACAAACAATTACATTGACACTTAACAATGTTCCCGCATCGGTAGCTTCAGGCGAAGTTAAACTTTCCATCTCGGGTTATCAGACCTCAGCAGGATTTTTCTATTTCGATGCTGAGGGAGAGCGTGGAACATCGCAGTCCATGGTTGGTTACAACAACGGCCGTCATCCCGTTTATGCGGAAGCTGTTGCCGCTGATGAGCGTATTATCAACATTCACAAGACAACAAATAAAGAAAACGGAAGCGAGCCTATCAGCGATATCATATTTGACATTTATCTCGTCGCAACGAAAGAAGAATATGAGTCGGGTGCAGTTAAGCTTCCCGAGGCTACAGAATATGATTATCCCAACATTTCGGAATATACACTCATAACAGATGAAAACGGAAACGCATCATTGAATCTGCTCTACCACGGACTTCCCGACGGTGTATATCTGATCGTTGAGCGTAACAGCCCGAAGATAGTTAAACCGCTTGATCCTTTCTATGTCGTTATTCCTGACAGAGATCCCGTTACAAACGAGCCTGTATATGAAGTTACGATCAACCCGAAGAATGAATTAAAGCCCACTATAAAGATAGAAAAAGACGTTATTTTCATCGGCAATGATGAAGCTTCCGTAAACGCTTATGAAGAGCACACATGGATCATCGGAACAACAATTCCCTCAGATATCGCAGACGGTAAATCGTACGTTGTTACAGATACGCTTGACAACCGTCTTGATTACGCAGGAAATCTCAAGGTCTTCCTTGAAGACAAGGAACAGACAGCAGATCCCTTGCAGTTGAGCCTCGGCGCTGATTACAATGTTACATTGACAGACGTTGATTCCCTTTCTGACGGCAAGCCCTCCGACTCTTTCAGCGTAGAGCTTACAGTTGAAGGTATGGCAAAAATTGCAGCCGCTATCGGTGAAAACAAGTACAGCAATTATATGCTCCGCATTTACTTCGATGCAAAGATCAACGCAAATGCAACAATGGCAACACAGATACCCAACCAGGCTGCAGTAAAGTATATCAATTCTGCCGATGAAGTTCTCGAAAAGGAATCCGACAAGCCTTATGTATACACAGGCGCTATCAACCTTTTGAAGGTGGATTCCAAAGACAACAGCAAGCTGCTTCCCAACGCTGTATTTGAAGTATACCGCACGGCTACGGCTGATGAAGTAGGCGCAGAAATTGAGGGACTTACAGAGCTTCCCGGTCTTGTCGGAAAGTTTGTAAAGGTTTCTTTCTTTGACAACTCAGCGCTCACAGGTGAAAAGGTAACAACTGTAAAATCGGATGAAAACGGTAAGGTTGCTATATACGGTCTTGCATACGGTACGTATTATTTGCTTGAAACAGATTCCCCCGCAGGATATAACAAGCTCGGAAACACGGTGGAATTGACGATCAACGATCTCAGCCACACCGATGAAAAAGCAATCGTCATTGAAAACGAATCCGGTATAGTATTGCCCGAAACAGGCGGTATCGGTACGACAATGTTTACTGTTCTCGGCTTTTCGTTCATTGCTCTTGCAGGTGTTTTGCTTATCTGCAAGCGCAGAACAAACTGAAAAAACTTATAATGCAATTAAGTGGGCAGACTCAAAAATCATTTGAGTCTGCCCTTTCATATATTTTACATTTACGTCAAGCATTACGAAAATGTGCCGACAATTATTAAAAAGGAGCTGTATTATTTGAAACGACTAAAACGAAGCGATTATATACAAAGCGCAGATAAGCTTGCACCGTGGCTTCTCGGAAAGATCTTTTGCAGAAAAACAGAAAATGGCATCTTACGATGCAGAATTACCGAAACCGAATGTTATTTGGGCGAAGATGATACTGCGTGTCACGCAAGATGCGGAAAAACGAAAAGAAATGCGCCTATGTATCTGCCGGGCGGTCATCTTTACGTTTATCTCTGCTACGGCATACACAGTCTTATAAATATTGTAAGCGGAGAAGAAAACTTCCCCGAAGCAGTCCTCATCAGAGGCGTTGAAGGTGCTGACGGTCCCGGTAAGGTATCAAAAAAATTATCGGTCAATACAAGCTATAGCGGACTTGATCTTTGTCAAAGCAATGAAATATGGCTTGAAGACGACGGTTATGTTCCCAATTACCGTACCGACGTGCGTGTAGGCATCGACTATGCAAACGAACAGGACAGACGAAGGCTTTGGAGATTTATAGTAATCTGACTGCAAAACAAACAGCGGGCGGCTGAATTGCATGACACTGTGCGAGTATTATTTTGCCACCGTCGCATGACAAAAAGCTTCCCCTGCTACATAGCAGGGGAAGCTTTTTAATTTGTAAGTCCTTTTGTTTTTTGTCTGTATACTTCACATGGGGCATTTAATATTGCCATAACCTTATAGAGTATCACAACTTTAACAAGAAAAGCACGCAAAAATATTGTCTGCTGCGTGTTAATAAAGGAAAAGCGGCGTGACACTCAATTATGAGCATCACGCCGTGATAAAATCTCATTTTCTAACAAGAAGTTTTAAATCAATATGTTATATTACTTTTCTGCGTTTTTTTGTAAAAACAACGATAACCGTTATTGAAGTAATAAGCGAAACTACGATAATCGGAAGTGACATATCGCCTGTAGGCGGTATTTCTACATCAGCATCGTAAATGTTTTCGAAGTGCGCAACAGGATCATCGGTAATTTCTCCGTCGATTGCAACAGTTGCCTTCAATTCACCATTATCATCAAGTGCTACAGTCACACTGACATCATATATCTTATCACTGTACGTTACATTTTCAAGAGCAGTATTAACCTCGTAAAGTTTGTAACTGTGCGTTCCTATATCCTTTTCGGTATAGATCAACTCAAATGCAGCCTCACCGTTTTCGTCAGTCTTCAGTTCAGTTTTTCCGCCAACAGCATCTTCAAGAACAAATTCGAAGTTTTCAGGACCTATACAATCCGTGCCAACGTTCTTAACCGTCTTCTTGACGGTTACTGAAGTTATCGCAGAACCCTCAGGAGGAGGCGCAGAAACAAATGAGTTATTAAACAAAACATTTACTGTATATGATCCCGTCTGTTCTTCAACAGCTTTGGCGTTTTCAGAAGCAACAACGGATGAGATTTCAAGTCTTCCATCCATATCATCATCTGTAACCGCTATATTGAAGTGATTTTCGGTCGTATCATACACAATACTTTCATCATCACCCACTTGCTCTGTCATACGGAATGCATAGACACCAACAGAATCGAAATGTAAATTTGAAAGCACATCTGTAAAATCAAACTTGCTGAAATCATCATCTTGCGGATCATATTCTACAGTTCTTGTATCAAGCTGTAACCATTTCTCACCGTCGTGGTATTCAAGCAGAAAAGTAAATTTATCTCCTTGTTGCCATGGTCTGCCATGCAATATCTTTTCACCGTTGAGTGACACATTGTTTTCCGCCGGAGCGGGAGAATATACGTTTATGAAATCCACAACAGACACGTCATCCGCTGATATAATCACATTTTTTTCAATTTGATTATCCTTGACGGAAAATCCCGGGAGAATATCCTTTTCAGTAATGGTAACAGGTGTTCCTGCGAATATGCCGTTAAATGTTAGTGATGTACCCGCATTTACAGCTACTGATATATTACCGTTACTGTCTGCAATAAAACTTTCACCGCTTTCTGTATTCAGCGTCTTTCCTGCATACTCTGAGCCAAAAGCAATATTAAACAAGAATTTTATCGTATCAGGAATAACATACCCACTTCCCAATGGATGCTCTACCGTTTTATTCAACGTCAACTGTCCGATAGGAAATGTCGTTGGTACGAATGTGTTTGCCAATGGGTGTGTGCGAGTTATGACGTATGAAACAGTCGGAAATACCGTAATGGCAAATATCATCAATACAGATATGAGCAAAGCAATGCGTTTTACAATGCATGATTTTGACATAACCCCTAACACTCCTTTCATTTATGTCATTTATCTTCACATGAACAGTAATACGCCCGCAAGTAGTTGCGGACATATTACCGTTCCCTACCCTCAAAAGAGGGTAGGAAATCGGATAGTGGCAAAATCAAATTCAAATAATCAAGAGTCAGCGCTTAATTACTGAATGTCAAATGTAACTGTTTTACCGTTTTTGTTTGTTGCATCTGTAATGTTCGCAATGTCAGAACTATCGCTTACAGAACATCCAACAAGTGTGATCACAACGTCCTTAGATGCTTCATATGCACTGATTGTCATTTCGGGAGCGAATATAGTGTTGGAGATCGTTGCATCGCCGTAGAACTTAAGAACACTGTTTTCGGGAACAAGCTCGCACTTGTTGAATATGCAGTTTTCGATAGTTACGGATACGCCGCCGCCGAATGAGCACCAGCCTTCAATTGTAGAATTTCTAATGATTACATCACCCTCACCAACGATGTTAAGAGCGTATGTGGGGGAAGAGACAGAGCAGTTGTCAAATACGATCTCGCCTGTAGCGTGGCAATTGTAAACAACAGGGCCGCGCTCGCAGGAAAGCTCGCAGTTTGTGATTGTTGCTGTACCGCTGATGGGAAGAGCCTCAGCTTCTTCGTTTTCGATGATCACGTTATCAATAGCGATATCGTTAACTACGATATTCTTGCCGATAGAAGATGTATCGAGAACTGTGTTGCCGTTACCGTGGATAGAAGTACCGTCACCAATTGTAGCGGGAAGTGTGTATGTGCCGTTAGCGAGAACTATTTCTGCGCCGTCTTCAGCTGCAACTTCATCGAAAGCTTCCTGTGTGTTTACGTAAACTGCGCCCTCGGAGAAGTGCTTGTCACCCCACTGATACATGTAAGCGTCATAAGCCTCGTTAACGTTGTTGAAGCCTTCAGCCTGGATAGCGTAAGCGGAGCAGTAAACTGCAAAGTTAGAAAGATCGAAGGGGATCTCTGTAGCCTGACCTGCTTCAACTATGTAGTACTTGCCGTCTTCGTTGTTGAAGTCAACTCTGGGGTCAACAGTAACAGCGTCAAGGGGAATATAGTCGTAGTCACCTGAAATAATAACATCCTCGCAAAGAATAGCCATAGAAACGTACTTGTCGCCGTTTATTTCAACTTCTCTGCCCTGACCGAGATTTGTCCAAGTAAAGTATGCTGCTGTTCCACTAAGATCAAGATCAACATAGTTGTATATAGCTGCGGGAACTGCAACTGTTGCCCAAACGTATGCATCTACAGAGCCAACATTTTCGATGTAGCCTTGCTTTGCAACTGCGACGCCGGGAGCTGCGCTTGCGGGCTCATCCTTAGGAAAGTCGGGTTCATCGAAAAATATGTCAACGTTGCCAACTGTGAATACGTTTGCGATTGTTGCCTTGTCTGTGAGGTAAGCGAGAGTTGTACCAACTGCAAGAGAAACAGCCATAACAACACTCAAAGCGATAATAAGCTTCTTTTTCATTTTTTTAAAACCTTTCTTAAAAAATATTTCTTTACTGTGTGCCATTCACCGTGCATACGTCGCTGCACGTGATGCTTTCGGCGATTTAAACACATAATAAACTAAGTTAAATAATCCGCTTATAAAAGCATATAGCCGATATTAAAGCGGAGAGCCGATCTTTATTCAGATCGGATAGTGCCTTTACGCTTCTGCACCGTCGTCGGACGATGTATTCTGATCTGCAATCAGAGCCCATGCGTCAACAGCGGAATCAATAGCGTCAAGCTCAGCATCTGCCTGTACTGCATAAGCGGTTACAGTCAGCGTGGGATAATTCTGTTCGCCCTCTGCGTTAAGCGCATTGAGCTGTTCCTTCGTAACGTCACCGTTTACGAGGACCTGATTATCCTTGAGAACGAAATACTCTGTATCAGCGTCTTCATTCTTTGCGTATTCTCTGTAGTATACGCCTTCTTCAAGCTCTGTCCAGCCTTCAGCGATCTCATATGACATAAAATCGTCAAAGTTATCAGATTTTTCAAGCTTTACAAATACCCAACAATCCTCACTGCCTTTTATAACAGTTACCTTAGGATCCTTTGCAATAACATTGCCGGGAAGCATATCATAGGTGTTTGTATTTGGATCTTCGTCATCGTCGCCGGTATCCGATTCATCAAGCTGAATGTTTATATCTCCGTATGTGAATGTATTTACAACAGGAGGAGTTTCAGCTATCAACCAAGCAACAGTACCCCCGATGACACAGCAGAGAACAAGCACACAAGCAATAATCGTAACTATAGATTTTGTACCAAATCTACCGGCTAATGTTTCCTTTTTATTCATGATTTTCCTCCTTTCTTTGCAAATTATATTTCAACGCATAAAATGCGATGAAGCCTACTTTATTTACCCTACCCAATCTGGGCATCAAATGCAGCCCACGCACCATCCTCATCGCTTTCAAACATAGCAGACTGTATTGCGTGACCATACACGACGATTTTGAAGTCATTTTCATACAAGGATATTAATTCCTCGCCGTTAAGTGTACCGGGAATTATCAGCGTATCGAACAAAGCAGGAAGCACCTCATCTAATGCGTTTCCATCTGCATCATACCCATCAACGGTCTGAAAATAGCGGAATTCCAACGATACTGTGTTTTCTTCATCATTCTCCTCAGTACCGTAATATAACCATACGCTTTCATCCCATCCACCAAAAAGATCAGTATATCCGCCAAGACCGTTTTTGTCGTCGGACATTATAGCCTTAACCGCACTGTTGTTGTGAATGGTAAGTATCATTCTTACGTAGGCTTCTTCACTGCTTGACTTTACTGTAACTGTAGGGTCTTTTTCGTATGTGTTACCGGGAATGATATGGTAGCTGTTACTACTTTCGTCTCCATCCCCATCAACATCCGTTTCCTGCAGTGATATATCAACATTGCCGACTGTAAAAGTATTTACAACTGTTTCCTTATCCGTAAGATAAGCAAGAGTTGCAAATAACGTTGCAGTCGCAACGGTCAATGCACAAAGTGCAAGTATTATCGACTTTACTTTTGTGTTCATATTACTTACTACTCCTTGGTGTATTCCATATATATAAGGGTATAAAATACTAAATTATAACTAATCACTGTTTTTGCACTCGGAATCCACATCAGACTCCGTATCTTTTTTTCTTTTTTTGTTCTTATTGTCATTAGATGTAAAATAATCAATGACCGTGACCATCAGCGCCGCTGCTACACCTACGGCTATTGTATAGTAGCACCCAGGTGGAGATTGAATATATGTAGCAAGATAGCCCATTTTCGGAATAACGAAAACAGGTGCACCGATGACTTTATCAACGCTTAACGGTTTATCGCCGTCTGCTATCTCGTTTGCATCGCCTTTTGTTATGAAGCCTATAAGCTCATCCGTAGTATCATTGCGGACTACCTTTATTATTCTGTGTGTAGCCGTTGTATCACCGGTCAATCTAAAGGTTATAACATCTTGCTCCTCAAGAGTATATGGGTCAACAGGCTTTACGTATATCAAAGACCCTGTAGGATATTCAGGCTCCATTGAACCCGACAGAACGGTATATATCTGTATATTGAAGATCCTGACTCCGGCAATCATCATCGCTAAAATAACTGCAAGAGCAACGATAAGATATGTAATGACCTTGAGAGGTATTTTAACGTATGGTTTCAAAGACATTCCTTCTTCGAATGCGATGTAAAAAAAGGCACTCAATTATCATATTAAACTTTCTCACATACATTTTATCTTTTTTGCTCAAAAAGTCAAGATATATATGAATAAATTAACGGTTAATTCATATAATTTGCAGATTTTATTCTAAAAAAGTGGTAATAACGAAAATTAATAACATTATTTACACACATAATTGTTGTCAAATTATTTGTACAATTAATCAACTATTGGCACAGTAATTATTCTCATTCCTTTAAGATTTATATTTTCACACACCAATGACAGACACTGCAAAAAATCGTGTAGCCTTTTTGGTTTCAATGAGTGACCTATTAAAAGCTCGAAAACGCTTCTGATTTCAGCCAAACTACTTTGAACATAATCTCGGACGTAAACTTTACACAATCTGTACGCTTTTGCGAATACCGTATTTAAGACCAAAAATATGAATAAGACGGCGTGCTTTCTAAACGTTTACCTTATGCGTAAGCTGATCAATCTTTTTCGGTTAATGTTAATACACATATGTCTGCAAATGAGAACTCCGTTGCTTTCTTCGTAGAAATCCTTTATGTATTCTGTACAAAGTTGCTTATCGCTCAAAATTACGTATTTTTTGTATATCTCTTTCGCAGTACCACTGCCACCCGGATAATCCGGAACTTCATTCAGCTTTAATTCTGTACTGTATTTCTTGTTCTTGTGCGATCGTCTTAGCATAAAAATCCCCATTAAAGCAGTCTTGAAAATTTTTTTGTTTTCAAGTGTCTACTTTAAGGGGATTATATCAAGCCGCCCATTGTTTTATTTCATTTTAATCTTAACTATTTAATCGGATATCAGTACGGCTCTGCACGGAGAACCGTCGGCACCCGATAAATTCAGAGGTGCGGCATTTAAAAAATAAACACCGACGGGAACATCGGATAAACGAATACCCTCAAGGAGGACAACGTCAGCGCCGAGAAATATTTGATGGACTTTCATCGGCGCATTTTCAGGCCCTACAGTCTGTGATTCATTTCCGAAAAGCAGAATATCAGATTTTGCAAACACTTCGGCAGCTTCTTCGGAAACTTCCGCATTTCCCTTTACAAGAATTCTCTTTGCTGCTTCCCCGCCCTGTTTTTTTGCCATATCGATTATTTTCACGGCATCGTCATAAAGCACCTTGCCGTTATGCTCTGCAACGTAAGCCATACCGACAAATGCTTCTAAAGATACGGCATCCACGGTTTTTCCGTCTTTGATAAAATGAAACGGCGCATCTATATGCGTACCGTTATGTACGCACATACTGAATGACGTCAGATTGTACATTTCACCTTTTTTCATTGAACTCAGTGTCTTTTTTTCAGGTGCGGGATCACCTGGATATACTTTGCATCCAAAAACTTCTTGGGAAATATCGTATATTTTCATTGCTCATCTCCATTACGATTTATATCATATACTATAATTAAAACGAATTTGATTCCCGTGACAGACTGAAACGCATATTCTCCGACAATTCGACCACATAGCAAATACAGGTTTAAAATCTCTGTCTTTCATAGCACCGAGCTTATCAAAAGAATGTAAGCGCAATAACATTTCACGCCCCAGCATCTTTTTCGTAAGTTCTCCGACAGAACCGTTTTCGTGCTGCACAACATATAAAGTCAACGTTGCTCCTTCAGCATCCCAGCCTGCATTTTCTTCGAGATATCAGAGCTTGACTATTTTAAATTCCAACGCATAATATAGTCAGTCTGCTCATCCTCTCCCAGAAAGAAGGAATGAGTGCCGACTATAGAAAATCCGTTCTTTTTATAAAAGCAGATCGCCTTTTCGTTTTTCTCCCAAACACCGAGCCAAACATATTTTTTTCCACGCTCTGATGCAACAAAGACCGCCTGCTGCATCAAATATCTGCCAAGTCCTCTGCTTTGGAAATCTCTTGATATATAAATACGTTCGATTTCCAATGATTCGCTGTCATTGATATCGGTTTGCGATGGAGCTTCGTTCAGCTTCATATATCCTGCCAAGCACCCATCCGCAAATAAAAAGAAAAACGAACTGTAAGGATTTTCAAGCTCACACCGAAGCTTATCCTCATTAAAGGCAGCTTCAATATATTTTTCCATATCTTCAGCAGTATTCAAATGTGCAAATGTTTGGTAAAATGTTTCCACCGCATACTCAAGCAGTATATCAAGATCTTGGATAGTACATTTTCTGATTGATATATTCATTTTCTCTTATGTAATTTAATTTTATTTAATAAGTTTCGAAAATCCAATGCTTTGCTAAAACAAGCCGCACACGATTTTCAAACGCGGAGATTAACTGATTCAAAAAAGCAAAAAGGCTTTAATATTCATTAGCGGCACCGTTAGTTCGTTTGTATACTGTAGTTTCTGAATTTTTCTTTAAAATAAGAGTATCCTTGTCAAGCGTGAATGTCAGGTGCGATGTTGTCGAAGCTCCATACTGAATACTCTCATCCGTAACAAGGGTTATGGTGTTTCCGTTTACAGTGTAGCTTCCCTGCTGACCGCCGCCGCCTGTGCATATCCAATAACGGCCGTCTTTCTTTTCTGCATTTGATTGGCTTTGTTCATCCGCTTCCTCATATAAGGCATCGCCAACACCGAATCTGCCGTTATCATCAAAAGAATAATAAACTTCGAGCAGATATGCCGGGGACATCCCACCGTCCGGGGTAGGTGTGCCTTCCGTTATTTTTGTGTACATCCAATCCCCTGTTATTATATTTAAAACATCTTCATTTTTATCGGTATCATCCGTGTCAGGCGTTTCTGTTTCATCATCTGTTACAAGCTCGGTTTCGGAAATTTGGGTGTCTGCTTCAGTTGTAGGAGTGTTGTCTGCAAGAGCCGGTGATTTTACCTTTGTTTCTTTTGTAAATAATCGAACTGCAACTACCAATGCAATAATAATTATCACAGCAATTAACCAGTAGGGCTTTTTCTTCTTGCTTCCGCCGCCCACAGTGGAAGATGTATTTACAGCTGCGACGGGTGCATCTAATTTATTATTAAGGTCAGCAAGAGTTTCTGTTTCAAAATCAGGAAAATCTCCGCCGTATTTATTGGCAAGCAAAGCAAGACTGTAACCCTTGTTTATGTCATCGATAATTGTGCTGATACTGTTTTTCGCCGTTTCGGATTTAGCGAAATCTCTTGCATCAAGCAAAGTAGCTTTTGCCGTTTTGAGCCTGTTTTCCTCCGGAGCATCAGCAAGATTTCCGAACAGCATTATATTTGCTTCTATCCACGAAAAAAAGCAAACGTGCGAACGGTAATCATAACCTGCGTTTATCATCGTGACCAAGCCGTTCAAAATTCTGTCAAGCCCTGTAATAGCCGCTTTATGCTCACCCTGCTTTATACAGTTTATTACCTGCTCGTTTGTATTTTTGAGCATCCTTATGCAAAAATCCTTATTTTCGACTACAAATTCTCTTGTCCATTCATTGGGATCATATCCGCTCATATCATTTTCTCCAATCATTTTATGTGTTCACATTATAACTAAAATATTCTTTCTTGTCAATAGTCGAGCGTTTGCACGCAAAAATCTCTCCACTCCAGTTTTTTCTTGCTTTCAACACGGTCGTATCAAAACACAGCTTACCGTAGTTTTCACGAAGCTTAACCTTTAAAATACATTTTCGATATCTCACCGATCATCGTGGGGTATTTGATAAATAGTTTGAATAAAGGTACTGTGGTTAAAACTTTTGCAAAAAGCGCCCTGTGTAACGTCAAAGCTTCAGGGCAGCGGTGCTGAATTTAAATTGGAGCGCACGTCTGCCAACGTAATCACCGTCACTCTTGACGGCAAGGTTTTGGATACGTATACCATGGACGGTGTCACAGCTGACAACAAGGTTGTTTCAGTTGGTTTTAAACAGTACGGCAATCCCAAGAGCAGCAATTATACGGTTGAAGTGCCGTATGTGGCAACTTATGCACGTGCAGTTGTAAGCGTAAAAATTGCAAATATGACCAATGGTAAGGTTACTGCAGACAAAACCTCATGCCGTATAGGCGACAAAGTTGTTTTCACTATTGCTCCAAACAGCGGTTACAGCTATAAAACTTTCAAGGTAAACGGTAAAAGCGTAACACCTACAACTGCAGGCAAATATAAGGTACTTGGTAATTATCTTACACGCATCGAAAAAGTGTATGGTGTAAAATATTCAAGATGTCTGGCTACATACGAAGGTAAGATCAATCTGACATCACTTTTGTACCGTTCCGATAAGCTTAAGGTAGTGAACAGCGGCATAAAGGTGTTCAGCTGGTGGAAAGACAAAGCAGCTAATTACAACTACCACATGCGCAACATAAGCCGGGCACATTTTGCATTTTTGAACAATACAAGTAAGAAGTTTATCGTTGCCAATACACATTGGTCGTATCGTTTGGAGCACGCTGAAGGAAATACCTATTTAACAGGTTCTTCCAAGCCTATCGTTGCAAACGAATTGCGCACCCAGTGTATGAACGAAACCAAGGATTTTATGGCATCGTTGAAAAAAACATACTCCGATTCTCCTATCTTTTTGACAGGTGACTTTAACACATCCTTGCCGTTCTTCACGCAGTCAACGTGGACTCCTACATCATTTAATGTTATCAGCGAACAGGCAAAAACAACGGTACAGCTTTATCAAGTGTACCTACGTCCAATCACTTTGACCATCTGTTCGGCACAGGAAATTACAGCATTAAGTGCTTCGAGTTAATTAAAGATGCCAACAATCACAGCGCTTTAACGGACCATCCTTTCGCTTATGCTGACCTGGCATTCTGATTAAACATCTGAAAAATATTTTCAAATTGAAAATATGAAACAGACGTGAAGTAAACTCCAAAGTTTAGGCAAAATTAAATATTAAATGATAGTGAATGAGCTCGGCATTAACCGAGCTCATTTCTTTTAGTTTTGATGAAATACGTTCATTGTTACAGTAATAAATATATTTTTCAATTCATCTTTTTTTCATCATAGAAGATTTTCACCTTCAGTCGGCTGAAGCAATTTTCCATAACATAAAAAGATCCTCCTCCACGTTTTTGCCACTCCTGCGCCTCGGTGCTTCTGCCCAAGGTGTGCCCATGAAGCAGATTTAGGAATGGCTCGGACATAGCGATATGAGCACCACGGCGAATATCTACAGCCACCTCGATGCTGTAACAAAAGCAGACACCGGCGCCGCGATGAGTAAAGCACTTGGGTAAAAAGGCATAAGTAAAGGGCTGACCGCACGGTCAGCCCTTGTTGTGTTGTATTTTGTTAATTGAGATTTGTTTATAAGTTTATGCTTGTGAATTTCAGAGTTTATTTGCCAACACATCCAAAATAGTTCTCCATTAAGTCGAATAATCGATCTTCATCAGTCCTTCCTTTGGGTTTTGGGCGATTTAACATTTTTCTTACCAACCATTCCAAAAACATATACACCCGAATCACTACGACGATTGGAAGGATCAAAATAAGAAATAGAAATTCACCAATGCTGTTGATCGCTTTCTTAAATGAGCCTTGTTTTTCACCATCAGGACCGATATATCGAATAGATCCGCGAAATTCGATCCTATTATCAAAGCTCGTGATTGTTGGAATAAACCAATATCCTCCGGAGTGGCCGCCTCTTGCTACACCGAAGTGTATTTCGTCGCCAACCAATTTTACGATGTAATCGTCGAAATAATAAAATTTGTTTCCGGAATATGATTCATTATGTTCGAATCGATTCAAGTTGTTCAAAAATTCTTCCTTTGTTCCCGGAAACTCAAATATATATTCTTTCGGCATATCAACACCTCCGTACAATCATTTTGCTTCTAAGTAATAGAGTTTACCAAACAAATATCGTTTGCTTTTTTGATAGGGGCAATCTTCTTTATTGCCGATGTATAGAACGCCTCCGCCACTTGCGAATGTGCGTAGGATCATTACGTTTCCTCGTTTACCGATTTTACAAACTTCGTTGTAAATTTCAAATGCAGTGGGATGCCAATGAGTTAACCCGCTTTCGACTTTGCCGAAAAGCATCTTGGAAACACCCACATAACAGTCAGGCGGATCAACGCCAAGTTCAATACGGATATCATCATATAAGTTCCAAACAATATTGCCGTCGTCCGATAAAAGCTCAAATGTACCGCAGAGGTCCGGTGTTTGTAACATCATTTCATAAAGGTCTTTTGAGTTTTGAGGAATGAGCATTTTTAGCGGCGATTCTTCATTTTCAAATGCTTCGTCATATCCCCACGTAATATAGATCACCTCGGGAATATTTACATCGTTTAAGTTTGCCAAGGGGAACATTTGTCTTTCAATCAGAAGTTTTACGGGAAGGTCCGGTTCTTTATCGAGCTTTGCAATCAGATTCTTGTGAGCTTCTTCAAATCCACTCCAATCGCCGTCGCGATCAACTTGCCATTCTCCTTTTTCTGCATCAAAATCAATTTGTTCGAAATCGGGGAAAAGATATAAGGTGTCGTTAAAAATAAAATATTCAAATCCGTTTGATTCTTGCTTGATATATTGCATCGGAAGATTACGTTGAATGGCAGAATTGTAAAAACGGTACTCGGGTGAATACAGCGAGTCCATAATAAATTTTTGCTTAAAATCCAAATAATACCGGGATTTTTTATATTCTTTTTTGTTTTTCGGTATTTGAACAAGAGCACAAATTCCCGCAGAGATCAGACATATAAGAATCAACGGAGATAATAGAACAACCAATAAACCAATCAATAGTTTTTGATACCATTTCATTTTATTCATCAGAAAATCCTCCTTTCGGTAGTATGAAAAAGCCGCAAGACTCCTATATTCTGCGGCTTCTTTTCGTTGCAGATGCCGCATTTGTCTATGGGCTACGAAAAAGATATTTTTGCCGTTTTTGCGTATGAATTCGAACTCTCACAGTTGCAAACTCCTATCATGTTTTACACATATTTGCAAGTGTTTCTACGTTTTACTAAAGTTTAAGTATCAATGAGCATCCCACGACGGAAACTGTAATTAAATGGCATGGAAAAATAATGATTACCTTTGTCTTCAATGTTAGAGGTTATTATAACCATATCAGGAGGTGCTAATAGTTTTTTTGCTAGTTCAACACGCAAAGAAGCAAAAGGAACTGCATTAGCATACCATTCTTGATCAATCAATGAAAGACCATCTGCGCTAAAAATAATATTTGCACCTTGATTATATATAGCCACAACACTATACAAGATATCACCGTTATCATGAACCTCAATTTCTGTGCAATTCAGGTGCAATTCAATTTTGTTTTCAGATCCAGGAATATATATTATGCGATTAGATTCTTCCGAAAGTTTCGCAACAATAAAATTCTTACACATTTGAAAATCTTCGTTCTCTAGCAAACGTAATATTTCAATATAATTGGCATCTTTGAATGTTTGTCGTAGCAAACCGTTTCGATCAAAGTACATTTCAAAAGCTATACCACTTAAAATATGTTTCTTGATATCAATATTTAAGGAATTGCTTATGAAATCTTTAATATAGCTTTGTGCGCTCCATGCACCGCCATCTGCAGCTTGAAAAATGTTTCTTCCCAATATAAATAAATCATTTGCGCTGACAGATTCAAAAGGCACTGAAGACAATTTGGTTATCGCAGGATTTTGCTGATACCAATCATGTGACTTCAACGTTTCAATAATTTCGTATAGAGGATTGTCAGTCCTAAAGTAATAGTTTTTGTCCGCTAATGCTTCGGATGAATAAAACGCAAACGCATCTATTGAGTCTTCGTTAAAACAATAGTTGCCCATTAATGACGTATGTTCCCAAGAGATTTGTCTGCCGCTTGTTTGTGCAGACAATACTTCTCTTACATGTTTAAACATATTTTCTATGGGGATTCGTGGTAAATCTATTGATTGAAGCAATGCAGCTGTATAAGCTCCATGTCCCTCAAATTCAACAGCTTTTTGCCCTGGAGACGTAGAAAATGCAATAATTGTCCCTTCTGGTGCAAATACTGGGGCAAACCCATGAGTTGGCCCTCCTCTGCCAGCGCCATCTTGTCTACATGCATCCAAAATTATTATTTTTGTTTTCAAGCTGTTCTCATAGTTTTTTCCTTCAAGCGCACTGATGAGGTAATCCAAATCCAGCGCCATCCATTCACGATATCCGGCATCAATTCCATTTGTGTCAACTGGCATTAATAGATTATGGCCATTACATTCGAATCCATGTCCTGCATAATAAAATAAGGCAACATCATAATCTGGCAAACGAGCTTCAAATTCGTCAATTGCTGTATGCATTGCAATTCGATCTAAATTCTCATAACACAATACATCAAAATTTAGATTTTTTAATTTATTTGAAATTTCTCTACAATCATTTGTTGCACAGTCAAGTTTGCTTAAACAGGCATACTGATAATTATCATTTCCAATACAGAGAGCTATTTGTTTGCGCATAATTCTTCGCCTTTCTACCATTTGTAGTTAATCACTTTTCAAAAATTCGCTTATTAAACTATAATTAATATTATTTATTATATCACATTTTATTATCTCTTTCAATTCCTACAGAAAATGTCGTAAAATTGTTTCAATGCATTCAATATAGGAGTTGAAAATATGAGAACTTACACCCAAGAAGAAAAACAAGCGGTTATTGACCGTGTTATATCCGGTGAGCCTTCTACGAGTATCCTTGTAGACACCGGTATACCCAAAAGTACATTTTATGGCTGGGTGCGTGCTTACCGTGACGAACTGGAAGCGGGCAAACACAAGGAGGTCAATGTCCGCAATTTTCATTTGCTCGAAAACAAAGTCGCACGCTTGGAATGCCTCGTTGAAATTCTGAAATCCGCGACTTGCACGCCGAAGTCACCATTAAAGCAACGATTGTATGCAGCCGAGCAGCTTTACGGCAAATATAACGTGCTCGTGATCTGTGATGCGTTTGACATTCCCCGCGGAACATTTTATAACCACGTTCTCCGAAACAAGAAAGACAACACGTGGTACGCAAAACGCCGTGAAGAATTGCGGCTTCGCATACAGGAGATCTACGACGAAAGCAATCAGATCTTCGGTGCCGCTAAAATTGCGGCAGTTATGAAAAGTGAAGGCTTCAAAGTCAGTAATGAAATGGTACGCACGCTTATGCGTGATATGGGGTTAGTAAGCATTCGCCAGTCAGCCAAAAAGCTGTACGAAGATGAAGGCCGCAAGTATAAAAATCATCTTAACCAAGAGTTTGATACGTGCAAGCCGAACGAAGTGTGGGTTAGTGATGTGACCTATTTCAAGTACGGTGAAAACGCTTATTACATTTGCGTGATTATCGACCTGTACTCCCGCATGGTCGTGGGGTACAAAATTGGAAAGACTAACAGCACGCAGCTTGTAAAGTCGACTTTTCAAATGGCCTATAAAGCTCGTCAGCCGGATTCAAGTTTGGTTTTCCATACCGACCGTGGTGGTAATTATCGTTCAAAAACGATGAACGACTATATGCGGTCACTGCACATCACGCACTCCTTTTCAAGAGCGCACGTGCCGTATGACAATTCTGTAATGGAATCGTTCTTTGCTTCTTTGAAGCGCGAGGAATTGTATCGGACGAAGTATCGTTCGGAGGCAGACTTCCGAAGTGCGGTGGACAAGTACATAATTTTTTACAATACCAAGCGACCACACAAGAAGCTGCAATACAAGACGCCCGAACAGAAGGAAGAGGAATATACCTTGAAGGACGCAGGTTTATAAGACACGTGCAGATAGACTGAGGGGTTCGAAAAGGTTTGTTTTTTAATCTTCTAATTGCAAAATTTAAGATTTTCTGTTTTTAGTCCAGCTGATAAAAAGAAAATGCGACCTCGAAAAGCCGCATAAATACTGGGTTTTATAATAAAAACACCATTGAGTCTGAACTTGAGGGTTCAGATTTCAATGGTGTCTTTAGATGGTACGGGCGACAGGACTTGAACCTGCACGGTTGCCCATTGGAACCTAAATCCAACGTGTCTGCCAATTCCACCACGCCCGCATAT
>JAFXFN010000013.1 GCA_017520505.1 Clostridia bacterium | reverse complement strand
CGTTTCTCCCTACCGTGTACGCATTGAATCTTGCGAGCGTCACGACGACACGCGATTTGATTACAAATCGCTCGTCAGTGGACGGTTGACAGGGCAAGCAAAAACCCACCGACCAAATGGTCGATGGGTTTATGTGAAGGGGCGATAAAAAAGATATTTTCGCCGCCTTTTATTTGGGTTTGAACTGACGCGACTATTAATGAAATCCTGCTTTGCAGGATGAAATCCAAACGAGTTTGGATGAAATCTTCAGCCTACGGCTTCAGATGAAATTAAATCCGTCCTCTCTCTCCCCGCGAAGCGGGATTTCATCACGAAGTGATTTCATCCCACGTTAGTGGGATTTATCCCGTCCGCAAGGACGGATTTAGTTGAAAAAAGCCATTCGCTTTTGCGAATGGCTTTTTTCTTGGCAGGGGCACTAAGACTCGAACTCAGGACACGTGGTTTTGGAGACCACTGCTCTACCAACTGAGCTATACCCCTTTATAAAACAAAAATCGGAGATCCGATTTTTGTTTATTTATGGTGGGCCTTCAGGGACTCGAACCCCGGACCGACCGGTTATGAGCCGGTTGCTCTAACCAACTGAGCTAAAAGCCCAAGAGATATTGACATCTCTTGTCAACGGGAGGTATTATATCACAGTTTTTTTCATTTGTCAATATCTTTTTGAAATTTTAATTAAAAACTTTTTGTGTTGCAGAAGAACTGAAAATAATCGTTCTTGACATAAAGTTTTATACGTGATAAAATGACTTTACAGAGTGTTTTAACGCTAATTACAAATATCATAATCAGAAAGAAAAATATAATAATGAAAATTGAAAAATATAATAAGCTTCCGAATGATGCAATGAAAGTAAGAGATACCGTTTTTTGTAAGGAGCAGGGACTCGTTGATGTTCCCGATGACACCGATGACGTTGCAGTTCATTTTTTGCTTTATAACGATGATATGATTCCCGTCGGCACGTGCCGTGTTTTCAAAGAGGGGAATACATATATTCTCGGAAGACTTGCAGTTCTGAAAGAATACAGGGGAAAGGGCTTCGGCTCGCAGATCGTCAGATCTGCCGAGGAGCACATCCGCTGTATAGGCGGTGAAAGCCTTATGCTTCATTCACAAAGTTCCGCAGCGTCTTTTTACAAAACTCTCGGTTACTTGGAATAAGGAGAACCCGACGAGGTTCAAGGCTGTCTTCACATCTGGATGAAAAAGGATTTTAACAAATAATCAAACGATCATCCTTTTATCTTTTTCTCCCAATTCTTATAGTATTCGTTGACAAGACTTATATAACCCGATTTTTTCATATCCGAATACGAAAAATTAAAGCGTGATTTATTTCTTTTGCCCGTTGCTATATATCGAATGCAGTCTTGCATATATAAATCAATATTGTGTAACGAATTGTCAGTATTTATAACAGGGAAAAACCAACGTGACCACGTAAGGTCATTTTCATCGGGATTGTTGAAAAATTTTTCGTTGAATTTTCTGATAAATACGGCTGCCGCTTTGGATGGCTCAACATTATTTCTGTCAGCCCAACGCTTTAAAGCCCTTGATTTTCTTCTCATCTTGTGCTTTAATTTTTCAACGGACACAGAAGAAACGTCAAGTATGCCGTCTTTGTATGAAAAGCCCAAAAAGGTCCATTCTTCGTGCGGATGCGAAAGACATTCTTTCTTTTCATTCACCGAAAGACCGTGCATTTCAAGCGAATTTTTTATATACGCTTTGTGCCTTTGCAATTCGTCATACGATTTTGAAAATACCAATATATCATCCGAATACCGAATATAAAGCACATCTTCGCTGTAAAAGTAGTGATCAAGCGAGGAAAGATATAAATTTGCAAGAAATGATGATATCGGTACACCCGCCATTATCCCCCTGCTCTCATATACAGGCTCACCGTCATATACGGCATACGGAAACTGCAGTAATGATGCGATAAACGTGTAAAGTGCCGTATCGTTTTTTAAAACGCTTTTTAATTCAGGCAAAAGCTTATCTACATCTACGGAATTAAAATAATTGCTTATATCAAGCTTATATACGTAATAATCGCTTAAATCCTTTATTTTCAGTATGTTTCTTGCCGCATTTTTTACACCGTATTCTTTTCTGAATGAATACAGATTAGGTGCAAAAATATAATCGTATTCGTGAAGCAGATGCGTTATCAGCTTCAATATATAATTTTCCTCACGGTTGTATGTATACACCGTTCTTTTTTTGCCGTTTTTTGCCTTGTTCAAAAGCGTTTTTTTGGCAGGGGAGAATGTTCCGCCGTTGAGTATCTTCAAAGCAAGCTCTGTATATTCACCGTTTTCTATAAAAGTGCCGAGATCAGCCGCTTCTTTTTTAGAAAGGTGACCGAGCTCAAGCTTTGACTTGAAAAAATCGTCCCATTCTTCCTTTTGCGAGATCCGTTCGAGAATTCCCATATTAACTCCATAATAAAAACAGAGAGAAAGGGCTTTAACCGCACAAATTTGTGCTACCAAACCGTACACAGACAAGCTACCTGCAAAGCGTATAAAAGTCTGTGCTTTGTTCGTCGCAGGTGCATAATGCGTTTCTCTCTGTTTTTTGCTGTTTTAAAGGATCATATAAGATTTTCCTTGATCCTGTTCAATACGTAAGACCTTTCGTTTTCCCAGCCCTTGTAAAAACGTATGTAGCGTATTTTGTTATCGTCAAGTATAACAGAACTGCCGAATACGGGCATCGTATGTCTTTGCGGCTCATTCATAATGAACACCGCAAGAACAGGTGCGCCGTTTTTCTTGAACAAAAACGTGATAGGGAAGCACTTCGGATGTGCTGAAGCATCAAACGTATCAAGCTTTACGGAACGTTCAATAGTATAACCGGGAAAATTTTCCTCTGTAAGAAGTCCTGCAAAGTAATTTTCATCGGTCGAAGGATTGAACTTCTGCTCAGATTTCTTCACCGTGTTTACTTCTGCACTCGTTTCGGAGTTTTGCGTATTCACGGCATCTTCAACTGCTTCGGTAACTTTTTCTTTGACTATTTTCAGAATGCTGTCTAAAAATCCCATAATATCTACCTCACCGATAAGATCAGATACAGTTTACCCAAACGATCATATCACATTCGCCGTTGTTTGCAAATGTGTAATACGGCTTGAATACAAGCGGAACGCTCTTTTTGTCATTGCTCTTCTTTCTGTAAAGTCCGTCAAATTCACAGCTCAATGCACCGTTAAGGTGAAGCTCGGGAAGAGTATCGATACCCGTGCTTACAACGTCGATCTTTGCTGACGAATCAACTGTTATCGCATTGAGTTCGTAATTATTGAAGCATCTTTCCATGCAGTAAACTACAGGACCGTAGCAGAGCGCGGCACGGCCTGCGTTTGCACGTACGTTAGGATGTGATTCAACGAAGTACGGCATCATCTTGAAATCAATTGCAATTTCAAAAGTATCACCGACGTTTTCAAATACGATGTAACCGTTTTCTTTTTTGTACGAAAGGGAAGCGGAAATATCAAAATCATCGCACCATTCGGGAATTCTGAAATAAACGTTCTTGTATTTGCAAGCGTTTGCTTTTACGTTTATCTTGCCGTTAAGCGGATATGACGTATCCATTGAAAGGGAAATGCTGTCATTGTTGAGTCCGAGTGCGGCATACTGATTTACGACGAGTGTGCCGTCAAATTCGGAGAAGAAAACGTCGCCGAGTCTTGCAAAAATTCTGTTGATGTTGGGAGGACAGCACGACGTTTCAAAAATTTCCTTTCTCGTTCTGATAGGAAGCTTTGAACGCTTGTGCGGAGCCATACAAGTTTCTTTTTCAAGTGAATGCAAGTGTATTTCAAGCGGATTTTCATAGAAGAATGCTTTTCCGTCAGCGGATGTTGAGGAAAGCAGATTGTTGTACATAATACGCTCAATTACGGCGCCGTATGCGGGATCAAGACGGTTGTTGGAAAGCGACAGAGCGAAAAGCAAAAACGCAATTGCCGCACAGCTTTCAGTGTATGCTTTGAGGTTGGGAAGGTCATAAGTAACGGTAAATGCTTCACCCATTCCGCTTGAGCCGATACCGCCTGTGATATACATACGCTTTTTGCTTATGTTGTCAAAAATTCTGTCGCAAGCTGCCTGAAGCTCAGCGTCGCCCGTTCTCTGTGCCGCCTCACTCATAGCAATGTAAAGATAAGTCGCACGTACAGCGTGTCCTTCGGCATCTGTAAGCTCTCTTACGGGGGTGTCATTCTGGTCATATTTCTTTGTTACAACATTTTCGTCAATGGAGGGCTCGTCTGTGTTACCTCTCAAATTGATGAAATGAAGCGCCATATCAAGATATTTTTTATTGCCCGTGTGGTCGTAAAGCTTGATGAGCGCAAGCTCGATCTCCTCGTGTCCGGGAGTCTGGAACTTGGCTGTTTTCTCTGTAATAAATGCCTTTTCGATGCAGTCAACGTAACGCATCATTACCTTCAAGAACTTGTCCTTGCCTGTTGCCTTGTGGTAAGCGATAGCGGATTCTATAAGGTGTCCTGCGCTGTAAAGCTCGTGCGCAGGGCGGCGGCAAAATATCGCATCGGGGAAAAGCTGCATAAAGTACGGATTGAGATAACCGTCCTCCATCTGATGCGCCTCCATGCTGTCGATAAGCTCCTCAATGATGGCAACCTCGTCCTTACAGCATTCGGGATCGCTTGTGATAAGATACGAAACACCCTCAGCCCACTTTGCAACGTCAGAGTCCTGCGCAACGCCGGGCTTGATCTTTCCCTCTGTGTAGTTGAAACGCAAAGTGTCGATTCTTCCTGTTTCTTCAAAACGCTTGTAAACGCTCTGAATGCTCGAATATTTGTTGAGATTGTAGCGGTTAAGCCAGAATCCCTCGTTGAATTTTACGTTTTTAAAGCTTATGTTTTCCACGGTAATCCCTCCGAATAGTTAAGTATTGGAAACATTAAAATTATATCATATATAAAACCTTTTTTCAACCCCTAAATGAAATTTTACCGTGACGGCGAATTTATATGAAGGATGCTCCCGAACTCATTTTATTCATTTGATACCGTAGGGGCGACCATCGTGTCAAGGGCAACATCATTTACAATTTGTGAAGACACATGGTTTACAACTTTCCGACCAATAATTTTGAAGCGAAAGCGAAGCTGTAGTGAAAAATTATTGGTCTAATCACCATGATTGCCGCGGATCATTTTGAATTAAATAGGCTCTCTTGAATGTAAAAACTCGTTTTTCAATATCAATTTGCCCTATGCGAAATTGCCTGAAATACAAATTTATCAAATGCGCACCTTTACTTGATTCACGGAAAGCGATCTCTTTGTTT
>JAFXFN010000012.1 GCA_017520505.1 Clostridia bacterium | reverse complement strand
TCCTGAGCCAGGATCAAACTCTCTGAATAATTGTATTAAAACCGATGTATCTCTACATCGAATCCAATCAGAGTTTGTTCTCTTTTTGCTCTTTTACTTTTTTTGTAAGAGTATTTTTTTGATATCCGTCGTGTCCGGATATCTTCCACTTTATGTGATTCTTAAAAGGAATTGTCGAGATTCTTTGCATCATATTTCTAAGCTTTTCGCTTTATACTTCGCTTTATCTTATCTCGTCTGTTATTCAATTTTCAAGGACCAAGTCCGTCGCTCTCTCTCGGCGACTTGTATATATTACCACATCTCTTCCGATTTGTCAACCCCTTTTTTCAATTTTTTTCAAAAAATTTTTCAGGGGGATTTTTGCTACTATATAATGTGATTTCCGACACGTTTTCCGTGTTTTTACAATATATCACATTTTAGTTTTTTTGTCAATTGTTTTTATGGTGAATTTTTCTATTTTTTTAGATATAATTCGACACAAAACCATTATTTTATAAACAAATCTATATTTATTCATTTATCTCGTGTATAATAATTGGTCGGAGGACGTTAATTATGGACATCAGATCACTCAAAGAAAATCTTATAAATGAATACAAATACAGGATCGAGCTTCACGCACACACAAGCGGCGCAAGCGCTTGCAGTCAGATAACACCCGAAGAAATGGCAAAAATATATCATTCGCTCGGATATGACGGAATCGTTATAACGAATCATTTCACATACCGTGACAACAGAGATAAGAATGAATATATAAAAAAATATATAAATGATTATGAAATAGCAAAGCAGGTCGGTGAAGATCTTGGGCTTACGGTTTTACTCGGTGCAGAAATTCGTTTTACGGAAAATGCCAACGATTATCTCATTTACGGAGTTGACGAGAGAGTTTTGAGCAGCATTTACGGTCTGCTTCCCTACGGAGTTGAGAATTTCAGACGTGAGCTGAAGCTTGAAGACAGTGTATTTTTACAAGCGCATCCGTTCCGTGACGGTATGCAAGTCGTAGACCCAGAGCTTCTTGACGGTGTTGAAATTTACAATATGCACCCCGGACACAATTCAAGAGTTGGTCTTGCATCGAGATTTGCACGTGACAACAGCATATCAATAGTAACAGCAGGAACGGATTTTCACAATCCCGGACGTGACGGTCTTGCCGCACTTCGCTGCCGTGACATTCCCAAAAACTCATTTGATGTTGCATCCGTTTTAAAAAGCGGTGATTATTTACTTGAAATTGCTAAAAATAATATTATTATACCTTAATAAAGAAAAATACGGGTGATCATTCGGAAAACGATTTCCAAACGATCACCCTTTTATTTTACATATAATATTTCAGCGTTTCGTATATCCAGTACATAAATTCGGAATTCGGGCAGAGGTGCTCGTACTGCTTCATTTTTTTATAAAGCATCACACCGTCCGACGGATCGTGCCAGATGTCGGTGAAAATAAAATCAAAATTCCCGTTTGGTGCTTTTCGCTCCGCATATTCAAACGCATCGCTTTTTTCGATTTTTATTTTATCCCCATGCGGAAGCTGAGGGAGAATGTGATGCGAAAACATTTTGATTATTTCATCTTCACGTTCAACGACCGTTACAGATGAAACGTCTTCCTTGCACGATGCCATAAATGCAAAATATCCAAGACCGAGTCCATATGTGAGCACACTTCCGTGTGCTTTTTCTATGGGCTTTTTCATCGTGTTTATCTCATTCGGCGTGACCGTCATCCATTCCCTGCCGTTTTCGTACACCACGGGATAGGAAAAATCAGTGTCGAAAAAGCCTATCTGCGGTATAACACGGCCGTCCGGCATATATCTGAAGTCATCACAGACAAACATTTCGTAAGGCTTATACGAAGCCTCACCGAACGACCACCTTTCACCCCTTACCTTTGGAAACTTAACCGTTTTAAGATAGGGATTATTTTTATATTCATCGCTGTCAAGCAGATGAACGGTATCGAAAAAGTAGCTTTTGTAAATCTCGTGATGTGCAGGTATCTTGTCTATATCAAGTCCCGATGCCCTTGCTATTACCGCTGCGCAAATATCTCTTTCGGATATTTTACCGTCCTGTGAGAGATCTTTCACAAACTCCTCCGTTATAAAATCGGGAACGTGATTCAATATATAGCTTAATTTTTCGAGCAAAAAGCTGTTATATCTGCGGTAAACATCCGAAGTCAGCACAGACTTACTCATATATCCTTTGCCCTTTCAAGACAGAGCTTGATCGTTTCAAATACACGTGTAAAGGAATCTATGTCCATAGCCTCCGCCGTCGTGTGAACATATTCCATATTCGGGCCAATTGCGATTATATCGAGATCAGGAAGTGCACCCGATATGATTCCGCATTCAAGTCCTGCGTGGATAGCGTTGACTTTTATATCACGGCCAACGACCGTTTTGTATGCATCGGCATACAAAGTGCGCAGATGCGATTCACGCCTGAACTTCCAGCCGGGGTATTCCTGCCCTCTTTCGGCTGTATAGCCCGATTCGTTTGCAATTTCTTCATATTCTGCCCAAACTGCCTGCTTCTCGTCATCATCCTCCGATCTTACGGAGTAGTAAAGCTTCGCAGTACCGTTTTCAACCTTTACAACGCCGAGGTTTGACGAGGTGCTGACAAGCCCCTGCACGTCCTCTGACATTCTGATAACACCGCTTTTGAGGTTTTGCGCAAGTGATGCAAGCTCACGTGTTGCATCGGCTGACAAAGCCGCCGCACTTTTTGCCTCTTCAACGGTCACGTCAAAGTTCTTGTCTTCTTCTGTAAGCGTTTTGGAAATTTCAGCCTTGAACTCCGATGCGGCTTTTTTAAGAACGTCTTTGTCACATTCAACAACGGCTGTTGCGTAAGGAGTTATTGCGTTTTCTTTACTTCCGCCCTCAAAGAAAGCAAGGCGGATATTCGAGCAAGACAGCTTTGATATAAGTCTGAACATCAAAAGCGATGCGTTTGCACGGTTTTTGTGTATATCAGCGCCCGAATGACCTCCCGCAAGGCCGCTTATTGTTATTTTAAAACACTCGTTTGTGTCAGAGGTCGGGTAAGACTTGACAAGCTTTGCACGGAGTCCCCCTGCACACGAAGCGAGAATTTCGTCTTCCTCCTCACCGTCAATATTTATCATATACTCGGCATCAATAAGGCTGTAGTCAAAGCTTCCTGCACCGAAAAGACCGGTTTCCTCCTCGGCTGTGAAAAGGCACTGTAAACGGGGAGTTTTATAATCCCCCGAAAGCAAAGCGAGCATAATTGATATTGCCGCACCGTCGTCACCGCCGAGCGTTGTGCCATGCGCCTTCAATTTACCGTCTTCAACGTATATATCTATCGGATCTTTTGTAAAATCGTGATCTGATGAAAGCTCCTTTTCGCACACCATATCGGTATGTCCCTGCAGACAAAAGCACGGAGCATTTTCGTATCCCTTTGATGCAGGCTTATTTATCAGCACGTTTCTTCCTTCGTCACGGTAATACTGAAGTCCGTGCTTTTCGGCAAACTCACAAAGATAGTCTGCAATTTTTTCTTCCTCTCCCGACGGACGGGGTATCTTTGATATTTCGTAAAAATATTCAAGATGTGTCATTATATCAATTCCTTTCGGTCAATCGTTGATCTTATAAACGTACGCCCTGCCGGTTTTACCGATTCTCGTCACGGCTCCGCACTCACAAAGCGTTTTTATGGCTGAGGATAAATTCATTCCGCAAAGTCCGCTGTGTTTTGAGAAATCCTTTGCGGTAAATTCCTCGGGAAGCTCAGGCGGTAACAGCTTTGAATATTCGCCATTGCCCACCGACATTTGTGAAACGTAAGCCGTCGGCACTCTGTCATACCTTACCGTTCTTCCCCGCCTTTTGGGATTATCGTATTTGTATTCCGTAATTTCAAGAAAGCACAGCTGAACAGACAAATTAGGATTTCCAAGATGCTCTTTTATATAAAACAGCTCAGGCAAAACGTCTGTTGCACGTCCTTTTCTCGGTGACTTTCTCGGCTTTGAAATTTCACCGCTGTTTTTATTTATTTTACATATACGCTTGACGTATGCTATCGGATATACAACGTTTACTTTATGCAAAGGCAAAAATGCTTCAAGCTTATCACGCAGATTCCGAAAATCCCTCGTTTGTATCTCGGTTATGACATCTCCCTGCAGCACGTCTGCAATGTATCCGTCGACGGGTACTTCGTGATATGCCATATCGGGACAAATAAAATATTTAAGCACCATGTGAAGCGTACCCTCGCAAAGCGTGCCGATATTATATCTTTTATGTTCATTACCCAGATATTCGTCAAGAGCACGTGCAAAACGGACTTCATTCACTGCAGTTTCGTCTTTGGTCATTTGTAAACTTCCTTTATCGGCTTATCATACCTTTTGATTTTACCATATAATTTATAAAAATTCAATGCTTAATTTTCCGAATTATTAAAACATTATTGTTGATATAATAAAGCGTTCGTGATAAAATGATAGAAAATAAAGTTTTTGGTGTTATTATGAATTTAGGTGAAAAGATAAAATATTTCAGAACGAAGCAGGGCTTGACACAGTCACAGCTTGCAGGCACGTTCATAACGAGGAATATGCTTTCTAAAATAGAAAACGGCTCTGCATCTCCCTCGCTTGCTACAATAGAATACATAACCGAAAGACTTTCGCTTCCGCACGGCTTTCTGATTTCGGGTAAGGACGATGCGCATCAGTATGAAAATGCGCAGATGCTTGAGCTTTTAAAGAATATGTACGCAAACGGCGAATACGAACAGCTTGTACATAAGTGCGAAAAGGACGAGGGGGCTGTGTATTCGGATGAAATATCCTGTATGCTCGCCGACTGTTATCTTAAATTGGGTATTGAAAAATATCGGTACGGCGATATGACAAGTGCTGAAAAACATTTTTGCGCCTGCATAAGCCGATGCGACAAGACGGTATACAATACGGACAATCTGCGTAAAAATGCAAAGCTGTATATGAATCTGATAAACTTCTATTTCGGTAAATATGCAGGAGATTTTGCGGATTTTTCCGACGACTCGTTTTTCGGCAACGACTGTCTTTGTGAATATCTTTACGTTTACTGTCTGAAGCTTATTGAGTCGGGCGGTGCGGAATACGCTCTTTCCGCCTCCGAGCTTCCGCTTTTTTCAAATGAATCTTACGTAATGCACATTCACGCAAGATACGAAATGTCAAGGGGCAACACGCAATCGGCAAAGGAAATAATGTCGGAGCTTTTAAAAAGAGATCCCGAGGAGCACACCTGTCAGCTTCTTTATAACGTTTATTCCGACCTTGAGGCAATATGCCGTTCGGGCGAGGACTACAAAAACGCATACAAATACGCAACCTTAAAGGGCGAGCTTTATTCGGTGCTCATCGGTGCACAGTAAAATATATTTTAAATGCGCTTTATGCTTGACATAAATGCGCATTTATGTTAATATGAAAAAAATTAAAATCGTGGATAATGAGGAAAGTTCGGTGAAAATCCGTCGCAACCGCCATTACCGTAAAGTCAGTTAAACTGCGAAGTCGGAATGCTCACCACGATGCGGCACCCGTTTGGGAACATTTTTGGGCAAGGAAAAGTGCGCCGATAACTGTCAGAGGATTTTTTCTGACAGCTTATTGTCGTGCTTTTGTCTATGACGAAAGCATTTTTTTATTGGAGAATTTTATGATGTATTCAAAAGCCACCTGCATATCACTTCTTATCGAAAAGCAAAAAGAGATAAATGCGTGCGGTATATCACGTTTTCCTAAAAAATCCGACTTCACAGACGAGCAGGTACAGGCAATAAAAGCCTACCTCGGACCTTGGCCGAGAGCACTTGAACAAGCGGGGCTGAAGGAAGAAAGGAAGAAAAAAATATGAAAAGGGCTTTGGTTTTCACATTTATCATCGCTATGCTTTTGGGTATAGCATCATTCGCAGAAGAAAAAACGGTATTCGTCACGATTTCAAACGGCTCGCCCGTGCTTATAAACGAGCGCGTGGCTTTATCCGACCTTGACGGTGACGGCAAAACGACAGTCAACGATGCTCTGATTGCCGCACACGACGACGGAATGTACGGATACGAAAAAAGCGCATACGGACTCGGCATCACGAAGCTCTGGGGTGTTGAAAGCGGAAGCGGCTACGGCTACTACGTAAATAACGCTCCCTGTATGAGCCTTGATGACGAAATCAAAAGCGGTGACAGCGTATACGCTTACATATACACGGACACCGTAACGTTTTCCGACACGTTCTGCTATTTTGACAAATCAGCATTGTCGGCAGTTACGGGAGAAAATATAACCCTGACGCTTACAAAAGCGGGATACGATGCAAACTGGAACTTTACATCAAGTCCGTTTGCCGGTGCAACGATAACGATAAACGGAGAAAACACACAGTATAAGACAGACGAAAACGGAAAAGTAACCGTTAAATTTGATAAAGACGGTGATTTTGTGATAAGTGCCGTTTGTGACGGAATGGTACTCGTTCCGCCTGTTTGCACAGTTCTTGTGACAAACGTTCCCGAAACGTCTGACGTCTTGTTTATATTCGTTATTACAATGCTTTTCTCGGCGGTTGTTTTAAAGAAAAAAATATGCGTAAGATAATTTCAATTTTTATAACAGCTTGTATGTTATCCATCTGTGTCCTCGGCGGTGTTATCACCGAGGACACGAAAGATTTAAAGACGATCCAAGAGTTTGCAGACACGTATATGTGCGAAAACGCAGGCGTTTTATCCGAATGGTTTGCTTTGGCATTATCAAATTCGGGGTGCGACTTTTCAAAATACATTTCATCACTTGATAACTACATTACCCAAAACAGCCCGTCGGGTGTGACATCCTTAAAATACGCTTTGGTATACCGTTCTTTAGGCATTGACAACTCGTACGTACAAAAAACAGTTCAGAGTATTACGGATAACGGCGGGGTGATGTATGTTGTTTTTGCTTTGCATCTGCTCAATAACGGGCTTGAATGTGACGGTGTGACAAAGGATGTGCTTTCAGAAAAGCTTATCGGTATGCAAAACGACGACGGCGGATGGTCGGTCATAAAAGGAAATTCAGACGTTGATGCCACGGCAATGGCACTTCAGGCGCTTGCCTGCGATAAAAACAAGCACACGGAAGCAATTGAAAAAGCCGTGGAATTCCTTTCAAATGCACAAACCGATGCAGGTGCTTTCAAAAGCTACGGTGTTGAAAACGCAGAAAGCACAGCGCAGGTAATCATCGCACTTTCCGATATCGGCATTGACTGTAAAAAAGACGAAAGATTCATTAAAAACAAAAACAGCGCATTTGATGCGCTTAAAGCCTTCAAAAAGCAGGGCGGTTATTCTCACACAGCTGACGGCGAGGCATCCGACCTTGCCACTTCTCAAGTCCTCTGCGCTTTCACAGCGTATGATAATCTTCAAAACGAACGCTCTCCGTTTTATATATTTGATACAAAAGCTGATGTTATTCCCTCTGATACTTCACCCATCACAAATGCGCCGGAGAGTGAGGCGGACATAGGAGAGGACAAGATTTCAGTTCAAAAAAGCGAAGAATTACCATCTTGGCGGATAATTTTCATTTGCGCCGTAGCATTTATATTTATCATCGTTTGTGTTTTGCTTGTAATATTTAAAAAAGCAACAGCGCAAAATATTATAATTACGGCATTAGTGTGTATCGTTGCCGTAACGGCTTCGTTTTTCGTCAATTTAAAAACGCCCGGCGATTATTATACTGAAGATGTTCAAACCGAGCAAGTCAAAGGAAGCGTAACGTTCGGGATAAATGCCGAAAGCATCGGTAAGGGCAAAATAATTTCCGATGTAAAAATTCCGATATATGAGGCCGACACGGCTTACGATGCGCTGATACGCACGGCGAAAAAATACGAGCTTGTAATAGGTACCGACGGCACGGGAAGCTTTGCTTACATAAAAAGTATAAACGGAATTTCAGAGCTTCAATACGGTGAGCTTTCAGGCTGGACTTACACCGTCAACGGAAAACAGCCGTCCGTCGGATGCGGCACGTACGTGCTTCAAGACGGAGACAGTATAGAATTTATATATACGAAAGAAATGAAATTTGAATAATTTATATTTCCACACCACGCTGAGGCAACAGGGTGCAACAGAAAATAAATTTGACATATTAAATTTTCTAAAATGAAGTAAAAAAAGAAGCACGAAATTCTCTCTGCATTCTTAGCGGAGAAAAGACAGGTACAAAAAATCGGTGGAGAACTTGTTTTTTCTGCCGATTTGTGTTATAATGGTGGTAGCGTAAAAGCCTCCCTCCGCCGTAAGGACAAAGTCCGTCGGAATGGGAGGGGGACCAATAAGATTGCGCAGCGAGCTACGCAACTCAAAGCGATGGAAGGAGCCTGCGTAACTTTGAGTTTAGATTAATCTCATTGTAACGCACTCTCCCTCAGTCAGCTTCGCTGACAGCTCCCTCCCGGAGTGAGCCTTAGGATGCGCTCAACCTTATGGGTATGGGTTTGCCCTGTGCCTATGTAATACAAAGGCGAAACCGGCGATAAAACAGAACGATAAATAAGAATTTGATTAAATTCAAATGTCAAAGTACTTTGGGGGAAGGAAAATACTATGCAATATGCTGTTAAAGAGTTAATGTTCTTGGTAGAGAAATATAATTTGAAATTCACAGAGCAAACATTCAAGAGCACTCCATTTGGTAATTGGGTAACAAAAACTTATAGTTTTTATAATGATAGTGGCTGCTTTACAATATCTGAATTGTTGCAAAGAGATGAAAT
>JAFXFN010000011.1 GCA_017520505.1 Clostridia bacterium | reverse complement strand
GAGTCATGACCACCCGTAAAACGGGTGGCATGCACTTAGCCTATAAGGCTATTATGTTGGCGACGCCTCAAGGCGCGCCGAAACGGTTTGCCAACCGCATAATTTTTACAGGCTGCCCCACACGTGGGGCGGTCTTTTATTTGCCCTTTTTAACCTGCTCACCCGTAAACGGGTCTATGTATTCTTGCAGGCTTATCTTGTCACTTGCTATATCTTCTTGTAACTGATTCTTTATGTATTCTTGTATTGCTTTCTTATTTCTCCCTACTGCATCTACATAGTATCCTTTACACCAGAATTGTCTATTGCCATATTTATATTTTAAATTCGCATGTCTATCAAATATCATCAGCGAGCTTTTTCCTTTTAGATATCCCATTATTCGTGACACGCTGTATTTCGGCGGTATAGATACTAACATATGTATATGATCGGGGCATGCTTCTGCTTCTATTATTTCTAACCCCTTATACTCACACAATTTTCTTAATATTTGTCCTATATCACTTTTTATTTTCCCATATATCACTTGTCTGCGATATTTTGGCGCAAATACTATATGATACTTGCAATTCCACTTCGTATGTGCTAAACTTTCTGTATCAAGTTTCATTCTTGATAACCTCCTTTGATTTTTTGTACGGTTGGCGAACCGATACTATTTTATCATAGGAGGTTCCTTTTTTTCTATTCATAGCTACAAGCTTTTTGGAACCACGGGCATAGCCCGTGGTATTCGTTATACAATCAAAGGCGGTGACGGAATTCTGTCCGTCACCGCCTTTAAAGTTATAATTCCGCTTTTAATTCAGAACGTTCTTCTTTTCTTGAAGATAAGCAAAAATGTGAGAGCAGAAACACTCATCAGTACCGCCAATACGGCAATCATGCCGTTGTCACCTGTCTGAGGATTGTCGTTTTCATCAGGATCAGTGATATCATCGCCGCCATTATCTCCTGCGGGAGGAGTTACTTCTTTTTCCGTCCACACCGCAACGAGTGTCATATCGCCGTTTACAGTATTATCAAAATTCCACTCTGTACCCTCGAAAGTCCAGCCAACAAAGTCAAATCCTTCCTTGGTAGGATCGGCGGGCTTTGTTGCCTTGCCGCCTTCTTCGATCGTCTGGGCACTCACAGCAGAGCCGCCGTTTGCATCAAAGTTCACGGTATAGGTGGCGGGAACAGAATCGGCAAGGGGTTTCAGCTTGTAGCTCACCCACCACAAATCGTCGTCATAATCTAACAGCTCCGCGGTATGGTCATTTGTCAAATCAACATCATCTGCACTCAAATCGGAATATGCCAAAGCATCTCCGCCTTGTTTTGTCAGTGCAATTACAAGCCAATAATCCTTGTTTGCTTCAAACTCTATAACTTCGCTGGCCCAGTCAGGTTCACCGTCTTTTTCTGTGAAAATGTGGCAGTTTTCACGGTCAATATCCACGGTATCGCTGTTCTCGGTGAGAGTCGTATCTGCAGCATTTTTACCGGATTCATAACCGTTCAGGGTTACTTCTATGAAGTAATCCGCATTCCAACGGGCATAGATAGTGGTATTGGATGTAAATACTGTGTCGGTAGTCACTTTGATATTACCCGTCTTGCCGGTATACCATCCATCAAACGTCACATACGGGCTGGTATGTGTAGGTGTAGGCAGACTTGTCAGTTTTCCGTCGTTGCCTGTGGTGGCACTTTCAGGAGTAACACTACCTCCGTTGGCATCAAATGTTATGTTATAGACGTCGGGCAAAGCCTCAGAAAGCCTGTTCAGCTTGAACTCTACCCACCACAGGTCATCGTCATATACCGAATACTTATCTACATAGCCATTGCTCAGAGTGGCATTATCCGCATCCAGCTCTGCTTCCGGCAAAACACCGCCGCCCTGCTTAGCCAATGCGACTACCAACCAATAGTCCTTGTCGGCTTCAAACTGCGTCACAGGGCTTCCCCAATCAGATTGACCTGTTCCGTCGTCTTCAAAAATGCAGAAAAATGTACCGTCATCATTAAAGTCATAAAGATCTACCGTATCACTGCTCTCGGAAACGTAAGCATCCGCAACATTTGCGCCCGTGAGATAGCCATTCAGGGATATTTTAATAGAATACTCGATAGGATCAGCCGCTTCCCACTTTGCCTTCAGAGTGATGTCACCGGTGACGGCGGTACCGAAGTCATAATCAGAGCCGTTCAGAGTCCAGCCCTTGAAGGTGAAGCCGTCCTTAGTGGGATCGGCAGGCTTGGTAGCCTTCTGACCTGCTTCAACGGTCTGTGCAGTTACAGCAGAGCCACCGTCTGTATCGAATGTCACGGTGTAAGTTTCAGAAGCAACGGTTTCTGCGCCGATCAATGCCATTACCATCGTTCCTTCGGGATGAACCATTGCGCATGACTTGGACAAATCCGATGCAGCAGGCGCAGGCAACTGAACACCGTTATAGAAGATCTTTGCGTCAGCAGCAACGGTGCAGCCGTCCTTGGATTCCAGCATGACCTGAATGGAATACTTTATGCCGAAACGGAAGGGTGTGCTGTCCACAAAGGTGCTGTCATCGTAAGTATCCGACAGTTCGTTGGTCTCGGGGATATATCTGACCCAGAAGGTATCCGCTCCGACTTTCACGCCGGGAGTTGAGGTAGTCGCAGAATTGACGGGCATTTCACCGACAACGGGCATCGTAACACCTGAAATGTGAATCTCATCAATAACGCTCGCTGTCAACTTTTCTTCCCAAGCTGCCTTCAGTGTAATATCGCCGGTAACGACGGTATCAAAATCATAAAGCACACTGTCAATAGTCCAGCCCTTGAAGGTGTAGCCGTCCTTGGCGGGATCGACGGGTTTGGTGGCAGACTTGCCTTCCACAACGGTCTGCGGATCCACAGCAGAGCCGCCGTCGGAATCAAAGGTCACGGTGTAAACGGCGGGTTCGGAAGCCTCTGCGCCGATCAATGCCATTACCATCGTTCCTTCGGGATGGACCATCGCACAGGACTTGGACAAATCCGATGCATCCGGCGCAGGCAGCTGAATGCCGTTGTAGAAGATCTTTACGTCAGTAGCAACAGTGTAACCTTCCTGGGGTTCAAGTATGACCTGAAGGGCATACTTCATGCCGGAACTGAAGGGTGTGCTGTCCACAAAGGTGCTGTCATCGTAGGTATCCGACAGTTCGTTGGTCTCCGGGATATATCTGACCCAGAAGGTATCCTCTCCGACTTTCACGCCGGGAGTTGAGGTGGTCGCAGAATTGACGGGCATTGCACCGGCAACGGGCATCTTAACACCGGAAATGTGGATCTCGCCAATAACACTCGCCGCATGAGCGATCATTGTGCCGGAAATCAACCCGACTACCAATACCAGACTGAGCATCAGGCTTAAGAGTCTGTGCATTTGTTTTTTCATAATGTTTTTCTCCTTATATTTTTTTGCCATACTGAATTTTTTACAAGCTCCCGCCGTATGGCTGTCGGAAGGATGATCGTTACTTTTTCAAAACCTAAAGGCGAGTTACTTGATCTCGATATTAGCCGCCTCCTCTTATTTTTCATACTTAAATGTTATATCTCAATAACAGTAATTAAGGATCATTTACTGTTATTTTCTTCTTTTATTGATTTTTCTTCTTTCCTGCCCAAAAGATGAAGAATGTAATGCCACACACGGCGATTGATGCAATCAAGATCCACAGCCACAAAAGGTTACCGCCACCGTCATTTTTGCTGCCGCCCTCATCCGTAGTTACAGCGGATGCGGTGTCGGTTTCGCTGTCGGGGGCATCGGTATCGGGGCGAGTAGTGGTATTGTCGGAATCGTCGGGGGATTCGGTGATGGCAGGATCAGTTGAATCTGTTGGTTTGGTTGATTCGATTGGTTCTGTCGATTCTGCGGGATCATCAAAGACGGCAGTATCGGCAGGCGTGGTAGGTGTTGCGGGAGGCTTGGGAAGCGCATAGGAGCAGACGTCACAGACATAATCAGCATTGTCATCCTTATGAGTTGCCTGATTACCCGTCTTCATACAGCCGCACTGTTGCCAGTGGCCGTTGGCATCAAAGTACCATTTATCCGAATACTCGTGGTCTGCTTTTGGAATACGGACACTCGTCTTGTCTGTGATTTCCGTTGCGGCGTTCTTGTCCTTGTAGTACCTGCCGCAGGTACATTCGTAGTATTCGATGTTGCCGTATTCGGTGCAGGTAGCACCGTGATAGTCCACCTTGAACACGTGGCTCTTGCAGACGTGTCCCAAAGCGGGGGCAATGGTATAATCGCAGAGCTTGCACTTTTGAGCCTGACTCTCGGTGGGAGCGGAAATATCGGGAACGTGCTTTTCGTATGTACTGACGATGTCACAGCCGTCATTTACACAGAAGTGTGTGTGACCTTCAGCAGTAGCATAATCCCATGTACTGCTCCACTTATGTGTGCCTGTTTTGCCATAGTAAGCCTTACATATATCACACATTGCCTTAGCACGGCAGGTAGCTTCACCGCCTGAATGCTTGACCTTGGTATTTGGTATCTCGGCAATACTGCACTTGGCGCAGGTCTTCCAGTGATAAGTGCCGTCGCTCTTCCAGCCGACGATGGGAGTATGATTTTTCGGGGGAATAATGCCCCAATTATTGATATTTGAAATAACCTTTGTGCAGTTGACGTCCTCGTAGAGCTTACCGCAGGAGCACTTGTAGTAGGCCTGCTTACCGTTGGTGGTACAGCCGGCATCCACACCTGCTACTTTCTGACCTGCGCAGACGTGAGAAACGATGACAACACGCTTATTGGCGTTTTTGTGAGCAGAGGTGAGGTTTACCAAAGCACCGTTTACGGTAGAGGCTGCCTTTGCATCCAGAGAGCCGTAGCTGATAGTATTGTAGGAGAGTCCCTTGTTGCTTTGGTTGTTTGTGCTTCTGGTGTCTACCTTTCCGCCTTTGACGGTGAAGGTGTTGCAGCAGATACCGTCGTACTTTGCGGTGACGTTCAGCTCTCCGTTGTTGACGGTGATGTTTTTATTCATAACGTCTACAGCGGTGCCGTCGGTTGAGGTGATGTTGATCGTGGCATTTCCGCCGTGTATGTAGTCACCGTCTTTCAGATGAATGCCCCTGCCTGTGGTGGTGGTTATATTAAGCGTACCGCCTGAAATGACATTCATACTGCCTTTGTTTATGCAGATAGCATCTCCTGCGCCCGAATTGATGCTGTTGACACCGTCTATATACAGCTTCAGACTGCTTGAAGATGTGATGGCGGTGGAGGTGATCTTATTGTTTGCGGTGTCTATGCTGAAATTTTTTAAATACAGCTCGTCGGCGTCGCCGTTGAGGTCCACTCTCGCATAGTTGTCTTTCGGCTTGTAGGTGGAGGCTGCACCCCAGCTCTGGTGCAGGTAATCTCCGATACTCATGGGGATTCCGCCCACGTACAGATCGATGTCACTGCGGATGTAGGCATATTTGGAGTCTTTATGGTTGGCAGAGGTCAGGACGTATGCATTGTTGCCGTCGTTGGTCAATGAGCCTGAGGATGCCAGATTGCTGTCTATATAGAGGGAATGGGTGTCAAAAGCCGCATATCCACTTCCGGAAGAAACCAGCAAACTATCCACATCATCAATGCTCAATTGTTTGCAAGAAATGCCGTATCGATATACATCAATGTCGATCTCGGCGCTACCATTGATGATCACGTTATCAACATCGCTGCTGATGCCATAGCTTGCAAAACCTGTGATGGTCAGGTCACCGTTGCTGATGTATATATCATTGTACGTTCGCCATGCAGTATAAGAATCACTGTTACAGACGTCAAGTGTAAGACTTCCGCCGTGCAGATAAGTATAACCCATAGTAATAAGGCAACGAGCCATAGATTTCAGAGTCACTCTGCCGGCTTTTTGGGTATATTCTGAGTCTACATACACTGCATCAGCGTCAGCACCGGTAGTGGTGACGTTCAAGGTGCCGCCTTCTATGGTGCATCTACCTGTAATGTACATTCCGTGGGTGCTTCCTGTGGCAGTAATGCTCAGAGAACCCGAGCCGCGAACAGTCAAAGCACCTTTTTGTGTGTAAATACCTTTTTTCTCTGTTTTAATGGTGTTTGCGCCCACCAGTTCAACGATTACATCACCGCTCGTTGCGTATATTCCGTTGGTGGTGGTAGTTGTTTGAATATCAAAATTATTTAATTGCAGCACGCCGCTTTTGTAATATGCGTAGCCGCCTGAAGTAGGTTTGGCACTCGTGGGTGTGGTCGTGCCTTCTTTCAGATAATATCCGTCATCGAGCGTGACAGCACCCAATCTTACACTGCCGGGGGTTGCGGCACCGACAGAGACGGTCAAGCCTGCTGACAGGCACACCGGCAATAAAAGCATTGCCAAAAGGCTCAACAGTTTACTCATTTTTTTCTCCAACCATCGGATAATGTTTTTTCTCATCACGCTGTTCTATATAACAAAATCTTTACTGCTCCCGACGTATGAGATTCGTGTGATATTTATCACGATCCGTCTGTGGCTCATATTATTTTCTTGATAATTGTAAAATAAGCCAATTGATCGTTTCATATATAATTATATTGATTTTGAAAGAAAAGTCACTATTACAAGTAACAGTTTTTCGATTTTTTTCAAAAATTTTTGAAAAAAATTCCCCCAAAAAAACATAAAACAGCCATTGGAATACCGAAAAGACCGTCTTAAGAAAACTATGATTCATAGACGCCGCCTCTACGGATTTGTAATCATTCACACATTCGATGATCTCAATGTGATCATCTTGAGAACATAAATTTATATTTATGCCATTTATATCTTGAAAATACTTTTAAATAGTGATATAATTTCTCAAGTGTCGTATTGTCGGATATTATGAGCAATAATATATTTCGGCAATACTCATATCAACAAGCAATATTTCAAATATTATACGTCATTAAAATTATGAAGGAAGGACAAATATGAAAAGGATTTTTGCTCTTATGCTCGCTCTTACATTTATTTCAAGTTGTATGCTTACAATACCGTCTTGTACAAAATCCGAAAACACGGACACTGCAGCAAACAGCGGTGCTGAAACATCTCCTGCCGTTGATGCATCACCGATCGAGATAATAAAAAATAACGAGTCGATGTACACGCTCGTTTATCCTAAAAATTGCTCTGATACCTTAAATTCTGCACTTGCAAGCCTTGTGTCGGGAATAAAGACCGCAACGGGTGTCGAGGTTGATTCTCTTGCGGATTCACAAGCAATAAAGGAAAACGGCAAATACATTCTTCTCGGTGCTACTTGCTTTGATGAGTCCCTCTCGGCTATTGATTCGCTGACAGCAAACGAAGATGCTTACACGATCAAACAATTTGGCGATCACATCGTAATTACAGGTAATTTCGACAATGCAACAGCGGCTGCCGTATCTTATTTTACAGAATCTCTCATTCCTGCAAATTACGACAAAGCCACGTCGACTCTTATTTTTGAAGAATACCTGAACGAAGGTACATCTCCCCTGCCCGCTTCCTTTTCTTCAAATGACATTGCAGGCTATACAATAGTTTACAGCGATGAAACAGAGGGATATCTCGATGCCGCACAGTCAATTCAGGAACGAATCGAGCGTGACACCGAAATAGCGCTTCCCATTGTTAAAGACACGGAAAGCGACGAAACACCCCGTGAAATACTTATCGGAAAAACAAACAGACATCTTTCCTCGAAATGCTACAAAGACGGCACCAGACTTATGGAATACAAGCTGGTATTGGAAAAAGGTCAGATACAGATAGTTTGCGGAGGACCTTTCTCTGCAAAAATGGCAGGCTATATGTTTTCCAACACCGTTCTCAAAAATGCAAATACAACTCTTGAGGTCGGAACTAATTTGGAAGGCGATCTTGCAACCGAAAGTATCGCTTTGAACGAAAGCGCCGACGTTCGTATAATGTCAGCAAACGTGCTTTCCGAGGGTGCAATAAAGGATTTCAACCAATTCCCGATTTCGGCACAGCGTGCGGAAATTTTCGCAAAGATACTCGTCAACTACACACCCGACATTATCGGCACACAGGAAATGGATCCGAATTATCACGAGCCGATGAAAAAGTATTTCAAAATAATCAAGGACACATACGGAATTGAATATTCAATGACCGAGACAGCTCACAACGGTGCGCCGCTACATAGCCCGATCATATACCGTTCGGACAAATTCAAGCTTGATTATCAGAATTTTTCACCTATGTCCTATTTACCCGATCCTTATGAAAATGAATATTCTATAGGTATTTCCTCTGCAAAATTCACGTCTCTTGAAGACCCGACACTTGAAGTTGCACTTGTAACAGCGCATTGGCATTGGGAAAAGGAGGGTGTGTCTGAAATACCCAAGCAATATTACGATGCAAAGGAAATGGCAGAGACTGTCGAATATTTAAGAAGCACATATCCGAATGCGCACGTTTTCTGTACGGGAGATTTCAACAGCCACCGCTTTGAAAGAAAATATCTCAATCAGCTTATTGAAGACATAGACGGTGAGATCGCAAGTGATATCGCCATAGCAAAAGGCGTATTCAAAGCAAGCTTCAAGCACCAGGGCCAGCTTATCGACCACATAATCGGAAAAGCAGGAAGCTTTGACGTGCTTCTGCACTCTCCCACAAAGAACAAATCCGGAAATCTTACCGACCATCAGCCTATTTTCGCTGATATTCAATTCAAATAATTCTATTTTATTTCACATAAAATAAACGCAAAAACTGTTTGAGCTCAAGGTGTGATGCTTCTCTGTGAAAATCACAAGTCAGCCACTTATTTGACTCAAGCTTGCTCCGCAGTAAACAAACAATAAACCCCAACAGATTTTTACAAAAGTCTGTTGGGGTTTGTTTTATTTCGTTCGGTAAACCTGCATTTACCGAACTTTCAATCCGATAACAGCACGGTGCATCGTTACAAGTCCTGCACTGAGTAATGCACCGCCGACAATATCTGTGAACCAATGAACACCGGATATAAGTCTGCCGATTACCATAAAAGCAGTAAATACGATGATCGTAACAACAATGATATTGCAAATCACCTTATTCTTTATGCGGCTTTTAAACTGCATCATTGCCGTAGGCATAACACACATCACCAGCATTGTTGTTGAAGACGGATAAGACGCTTCCAAAAATCCGTTTATCAATACAGGTCTGTAATTGATCACCACACTCTCGAAAAACAAATATACGGCAATCGTGACTGTATAAAATCCGCCCAAAACAAGAATATCGTAATCCACCTTGCTTATACCTTTCCGCTTTTTGACCGAAGAAAGGTAAAAACAGCAACAGTGCCATACTGCAGTCAAGCAAGCCGAAGATCAGATCCCGCAGTGCTCTTTCCTTCAGTTTGGTATCTTCTTCTGCTATATTCAGCAATTCATCACCGGACAACAGTTCATCAATGGTTATCCCAAAAAGCTTCGAGATTGCTTTCAAAGAATCTATATTGGGATATCCTCTGCCGGACTCCCATTTTGAAACAGCAGTTCTGGATATATACAGTTTTTCGGCAAGCTCCTCTTGCGTAAGCCCCTTTTGTTTTCTTAATGCTTGAAGTTTTTCGTTAAATTCCATAATTCACACTTGCATACACATTTTTACCGTTATATTTCTATCATTAATTGCGTTTTGCTTTTATCATCAGAAAAACATTTTTCTTTCTATCATTTCACGTGCCGATGCGCTTATTCCAAGATAGATAAGCAATCCGCCGAACAGCATCAGCACCACAAGCGGATAAATTGACCAGCCTATGAACTGCAGATCAAAGGTTACCGTCATCAAAAATTCCATAAGCAGCATAAACGCTCCCAAAGCCATAAACGCTCCGCCGAAAATATACAATTTTCCTCTTTTAAGATAGTATAAAAGCGTTATGAGAGTACAGGTAATAATTCCGATACCGCCGACGACCGGCAAAGCAAAGCTTAAAAACCAATTTCCGTTTGTTGATTCATTGATGTGAAGTAAATACAGTGCCGCGGCGGCGAAATCACACGGAATGAATATCACGGGATTAGGTTTTCTGAACCACAAGGGCAACGCAAATACAACGTAAGCCACCACCGATGCCCCCGCAACGTAGCCAAACCAACCTAACGCTCCGTCAGGCGACATATCCGCAAAAAAGCAGATCAACAGCGGAATGAAAAACAAAATAATAACCGCACCTTGCAAGACCTTTGATCCGTTATTCACTTTCGGCATCTTGTTTTTAGGATATAGAGGGTTTCCATCCGTTTGCGAAAGCTCCGGATGATAAACCGTTGTATTACAAAGCGGGCATTTCTTTTCGGTATCTGCAAGCTTGACGCCGCATTTTATACAATACATATATTTCACCTTTCTTTTTGATTGCTTTCGACCGTAGCCGAAAGACCCAGTTCTTGCAAAACAGCGAAAAAGTGCCGTTCCAATTCCGCATCCTTTATATTGCGGATAAAATTGATATATACCGTGTCACCGTAAGACAGCATACCGCAGTTGTACGGCGCTTCTGCCTGAACACCGAGAATGAAGTCAAAGCGTTCAATGTATTTCGCCATTTCGTCAGGAACCTTTACCGCTCCGAGATTGGAAAAGGACAAGCAGGATTTTTTCTCACCCACGCTGTCAAAAACGGCTTTCATAACGGCATTCTTTATCGGAAGCGGAATAAGACGCACAAGCGGATTTTTCTCGTCATTTACGTTTGTGGCAATAACACAGCTCATATGCTTAGGCGTAAATTCCATTCCCATTTTATGCTGAATTATCTTGCATATCTCATCAAAGGTGTATTCCCCAAGACGGGGATCTATTTCGGGGATGGTATACATTGCAAAATTTCTGAGTGTCTTGCTTGGGAATATATGCCGAAGATTTATCGGTATAAGCAGTTTGATTCTCTTTTGCCGTTTTATATTGGGATTTTTTTCGTTTTGCAGATTCAACAGCGCTTTCATCATAACGGCGCTCATAAACACCGTCAAGGTCGAATTGTATTTATGCGCTGAATCAAGTGCTTCTTTAACGGGTATTTTGAAGCAGGTAACATCTAAAAAGCCGTCACAGTGTCTGTCGCCGTACATATGCCACGCATTCGTGTCTTTGCGGCTCAAAGGCACTTTGCCTGCATTTTTCAAAAAGCAGTCCTCAAGCTCTTCCGCCGTCGGTTCTTCACGTCGGTTTAAAATTCCGCACTCACAAGGAATTTTTATTTTATATTTCTGTTCAAGATACTCCGCTGTAAGGCTTTTAAGAAAAACAAGCGCACCTGTACCGTCTGTCAATGAATGAAACAGCTCCACCGCAATACGGTTTTTAAAAACAATTACACGAAATGCACATTTCTTCATTTCTTCATTGTTCATATACGTAAGCGGATAGCTGTATTCCTCTCTTATTTCTGGAGCTTCCTCCACCTGCTGTAAATAATACCAGAACGTACCCCCGCGCAAGCGTGCGGCAATAGACGGGAAGCGTTTTACGGTAACATCCAGGGCTGACTTTAATACACTTGTATCTACGTCATCTTTAAGCGTTACGGACTGTCTGAAAAGATTGCTCCAATTTTTCCGCCTCGCCGCAGGATAAATTTTAGCCGCATTGTCAAGACGCAACCAGCGTAGGCTTTCTTTTGTTTTTTTCGCCATAAAAGTATTCCTTTTACAATCAAATTTCTTCAAACGATCTTGTATTCAGATACTCAATAAAATCAAAATAATTTCTTCTTGTAATCTCATCAAGTTCCTCGGCTGTTGCAATTACAGCATCGGGTACATTTACGTGTACGTGGTAATTGAATTCGGAATCATTCCCTACAGCATGATCTCTTACCGCAGGGGCGTCCATCGGAATGACAAAAAATTCGTCTGTAAAATCATCATTATTAAACAGACAAATGCCGTAAACTGTCTTGCCCTCGTGATCGCAATACTTTATTATATCTTTATCTTTTACAAAATTCGGAAACAGTAATGTGTCATACCTGTATGGGCATATTTTGTCACATTCCGAGCACATTATTTCCGATTCACAATCAGCGGAATGTCTGTAATCGAAAATTTTCAAAACCGATTTATTTCCGTCAAGCACACATTCGGCATAAGTATCCTCCTCGAACGCTTCAAGTTCGGAAAACACCTTGCGTTTTGTAATTGTATATCTTGTATACTCATTTACTTCCTTACAGACATTTGCATATTTTTCATAAAAACGCTCAATGCATACAAGCGCATCACTGTATGATGAGCAGATATAACATTCATCAAAAGATTCGGGAGTTTCTTTTATGTGAAGCTCATAAACAAAGACGTCGGATTTTTCTGTAAAGCGTTTCAACTTTTCTTTTTCAAATTCAATATAAGCCTTCGCCTGAGCTTTAGCATTGTCAGAAGCAAATTCAGCAAAATCCGAAAGCATCTTCAAACGAATTTCAAAGGTCGGAGCGTATAAGTATATTATCCGCAACAATTCGTTTTCATTGAACTGATGGTCTGTTTCCTTAATTTTAGCTTTCAAATCCGGGGACGGTAACAATTCAATAATTTCTCTCAGCATATTTGTCATATCTCCATTTATCCCATGATGTTCATAAACACGTGATGAAGTTTCACTTTTCATAAAACCGCAATTTTAATAAAAAAGTATTTTTCATCATATACAAATGTCCCATATACTATCTTTACAGAATATTATACCATAACTTACGGCAAATTGCAACGGTCAACATTTTAACCGATTCAGTTATTTATCCGTTTAACAGCAAAAAATTGGCAAGGAAAATCCCTGCCAATGTTTTTTATAGTGTAATTTCGTCTTTGAGCTTATTATATACGTGACGGTAGATAAGGGTTGAAAATATAAAGGTAATTCCGTCGGAGATAAGCTGTGCTGACACGATTCCGTAGAGGTTGAAGAAATGATTCATTATGCACACTATCGGTATTGCAAATATTCCCTGCCTGAGTATACCGAGAATAAGCGATTCCTTTCCCTTGCCCATTGCCTGCAGGCAGAATATCTTTTGGAAGTTGGAGATCATAAACGGTGTTGCAAGGCAAGCGATACGCAAAAATACCGTGCCGTATGCAATAGTTGCCTCATCCTTGATAAACAGCCAGATTATTTGCGGAGCAAACAGCTCAAAGGCAATGATGCAAACACCTGCAACTGCCATTCCCGAAAGCTGTGCGGCTTTTGTGAAGGCTTTCATTCTCGGATAATTCTTTGAAGCGTAGTTGTACGCAACCAGCGGCATCATTCCCTGACAAAGTCCCATACCGATATTCAGCGGAAGCATATCGGCTTTCATAACGATACCGTATGCGGCAAGCTCTATATCACCATATCCCGACGTAAGATTATTTTTTATAATACTCGTAATATTCGCAAGCATCGTCGTCAAAGCCGACGGCAGACCTATTGCAAGAATGTTGATTATAAGACTTTTTTCAATACGTGCATATTTAGGCGATACGGAAAGAATGCTCTTGCCCTTGAGTCTGAAATAGACAAGCAAAAAATACACGAGTGATATGACGTTTGAAAGCATTGTGGCAACAGCCGCACCGGTTACCTCGTTTCCGTCAGGAAGAATGACGAACATAAAAAGAGGGTCTAAAATAATATTTGCAACACCGCCGAGCGCAAGACCGAAGCCCGATTCACTTGAATATCCTGCGCTTCGCAGTAAAAACGACATCGTCATACTGAGTGTTGACGGTACAGCGCCTATAACGACCGCCCAGAACAGATAGCTCGAAGCATAGGCTATCGTATTGTCAGATGCACCGAGAAGCCTTGCAAGAGGTTCGGTAAACGCAAGGCAAACAAGAGAATACACCAACGCTACACCGAGTGAGCCGTATATACTGAACACACCGACACGCTTTGCATCATCTTCACGCTTTTCACCCATCAGACGTGACATAAGGCTACCGCCGCCGACGCCGAACAGGTTTGAAAGCGATGTAAGAATAAAGAACAGAACGGTTACAACGCTTGCCGCCGCAACCTTATAAGGATCGTTTGTCATACCGATGAAAAACGTATCGGCAAGATTATATATCATTGTGATAAGCTGGCTGATAATGGTCGGTATCGCCATCGTCAAAAGCGCCTTACCGACAGGCACCGTCTCAAACAGGGCTATCTTATCGTTTTTCCCTGCCGCCACCGCAGCCTTGTTTTCAGTATTTTTCAAAATAATTTTCTCCGTTTTCTTTGCATTTGCGCCATCTTTACTGTCACAGCACACGATTTGAATTATACCGCCATACGACCTAAAAGTCAATAGAAATGCTCTTATATAATCACAATTTTATTTACAAACGCTGAATAACAGAAAATGCCGAAAGACAATTTTATGTGTCTTTCGGCATTTGAAATTTATTTGATTATACTTTAAAATCAACTTTTTCAGTCTGATGATTCACTTTCCTCTTTTATTTGTCTTTGGCGGCGGGGGGCTTTTTTGATTTTATAAAGCTCCTCTGTTGCAAGTCTGGCTTTTGTAACGGATACGTTGTTTTTAGGAAAACAGAAATACGAAAACTTGTTATCGCCTATTCCTATAACGTCGCCTATTTCATACCAATAATAATCAGCGTAAAGAGTATGAGAAAATACGGGCGACTGTTTATAATCAAGCACCCCGTCAGCACCCGTTAAATGAAAGCCGTCGGTGTTATGTGTAAGATGTCCCGAGCCGATATTATAAACGCAGTCAAGATCTATCTGAACGAGAATGTCAACGTCCTCATCGAGAAGATACGTGCCGTCTTCAAGCTCCCGACGGACGCACTCCCTCTGCCACGTGTACCAATCGGGGATATGCGGATATTCCGTTTCGGCATTCAGTGCCGACAGCTGACCGTACTCATCCATTTCCCAGCGTTTACCGCAACCGTGACACGTCAGATGTATTCCCTTGCCCTCCATTTTATTTTCCGCATTACAATTCGGGCATTTATACAGTATTCTGTGCAAGCCGTCGGCACGGAAAGGCTCACAAACCGATATTTTATTGTCCCTCTGCCACGCAAAATTGTCAAAGGAAAACGATTCATCAAGAAGCGCATCAAGCTCCTCGACCGATTTTTCTTTCAGTTCTTCGGGTGTTGCAATACATTTTACGTGTGCGCTGACCTTGACATCACGTATCTGAAGCATATTATACAGCGGATCACGGTGAAAAGCACCTTCGGTTATGACCGTCACAACGGGAACACCCAAACGCTTCATAATAACGCCGAGGCCTCTCGGCAAGGTCGTTGTTCTGCCGTCAAATGAATAACCTGCTTCGGGGTACATAAGCACGCTCGTCTTATTTTCCTTGAGCATATATTTTATATCTTTGATAAGCGACATATCCGAAACGTACTTGTGTGTCGGTGTGCAGCCGAGAAATCTCATAAGCTTTCCCAAAATTCCCGACATAGCATCAACCGACGTCACGATCCCCATTCTTCTCGGATAAAAAATTCCGAAAGCGAGCTTCATATCTGTAAAGCTCGAATGGTTCATAAGAATAAGGCACGGTTCTTCCCCGACAAGCTCCATTCTTTCCGTTGTATAAGAAAACTTTATCTTTTTTAACGTCGGTGCTGAAACAATACGTACCACGGATGCAAGAAAACGGCTGGGCTTACGTGGCTTTTTATGCTTTAAACGAGGCTTTTTCAAAACCTCATCATAAGAAAGATTGCGTATTTTAATTTTCACAAGTCGCCCCTCCGTATCCATTCAGTTTATAAAAGTGTATCATAAACTGCCGCAAATGTCAACAAAGCCGTTATAATTTACAAAGGCAATTTTTATATATAAAATCAAAGTCGGCTCAAGCTTGATTTGAGCCGACTTTTTATACTTTCACTCCGTCAATTTAAAATGCTCTGCAAGTATATGACACACCTCTTGCCTTGTGTCAACTCCGTTATCATCTCTGAGGACTGTGAAAAATCCGCTGTTTGCATATTCATCATAATGCTCACGGCTGTTGATGCGTGAAAGACCCCGTCTGTAGTTTTCCATCACCTCGATACTGTTTTCACAGCTATCGATAACGTTCAGCAAAAACTGCTTTTCGGGGTCACTTCTGTCAAAGAAGCGCTCAACACTCATTGAATTTGGGCAAAGCATTACCGCAACATGCTCATAGTCTGATATTTCTTTTAAAACGTCAAGCGGAATGTTCGTGTCAACTATTACTTTTTTATTCCTTGACAGCGAAATAAGCTCGGCAATTTCAAATTCCGCTGCCTCACGGCCGACGGAATATATCCATCTTTCGTATTCTTCGGGTGAACGCCTTACAAAATCCCGCCAATCTTTAAGCATTTTATTATAGCAAAGGTCGGGATGCGTTTCGGGTGTTGCAACGACGTCAGACACCGCCATGTGGTAATTTTCCCCACAGCACACCAAACCGTATTTTTCGGCAAGCATTTTAACAGCAGTTGACTTTCCCGCATAAGCCGTGCCCGTGATGAAATATACATTTTTCAGATAATATTTTAAAATACCGTTATCTATCTTCACTTTTACCCTCACACTCATTTAAAAATCTGTCCGCTTCTTCTCTGCTTTTAAAAATAAGTATATTTTTCTCTTTGTATTTATCAAGAAGCGCAAGTATTGCAGGCTTTCGGCTGACATTGAATGTTTTTATAAATTCGGTAAATTCCTCATCCTCCTCGGTTTCGATCCAAGGTATATCGCCTCTCGGCTTGCCTCGTCTTTTTTCAACACCGTCAAGGCAAACATCCGTCGGATAATCGAGAAATATTACCGTGTCACATTCATTCATCCGCCATTCCATAGTTGAGCTGAAATTACCGTCTATTATCCACGAATCTTTTGTAAGCACCTCTGAAAGTCTTTTTAGAAAAACGCTCTTTTCCACCGTTGTTTTGTCTTCATTCCAGAACATCATATCGAGGTGATACAGCGGAATTTCCGTGATATTATGCAATTTTCCTGACAATGTGCTTTTACCGCTTCCGGGACAGCCGATAACTATAATTTTTTTCATTTATATTCACCCTTATTACTTGAAAAACACCATCAATAGTGTTCCGACTGTCATCAAGACAAGTCCTGCTACAGCTTTTACAGACAGCTTTTCTTTGAAAACTATGTAGGAAAATAAAACCGTGATAAGTATACTCAATTTATCTATCGGCACAACAACGCTTACAAGTCCGTGACCTATCGCATAGTAATAGCAAAGCCACGAAGCACCTGTAGCAAGGCCTGAAAGCGAAATAAAGACAAGCTCTTTTTTATCAAGCTGCTTCACTTCCTTTTGTTTTCCGCGTGCAAAAACGATTATCCACGCCATTATAAGCACGACCGAGGTGCGTATTGCTGTTCCCAAATTCGACTCGACGTTTGAAATGCCGACCTTTGCAAGAATAGAGGTAAGTGCGGCAAAAACAGCCGACAAAACAGCATACAGCATCCACGCTTTGCCCGATGCCTTTTCCTCGCTCTTTTTCTTTTCCGCCATCAGAAAAATACCGATACCCAAAACGGCGGTTGCAATCAGCTTCATCGCAAGATTACTCGTTTCGCCAAAGCAGATAATTGCAAGTAAAACCGTTAAAATTGTGCTCAATTTGTCAATAGGCACGACCTTGTTTATATCCCCCATTGACAACGCCTTGAAATAACATATCCACGAAGCACCCGTGGCAAGTCCTGACAGAATAAGAAATAAAAGCGATTTATCGTTTATGTCGGCAATGCCTGACTGTGAGCCGACAATAAACACCATTATCCAAGAAAATATAAGTACAACGACCGTGCGAAGTGCCGTCGCCAAATCAGAATCCGTCTTTTTTATACCGCATTTTGCAAGAATCGACGTAAGACCTGCAAAGATTGCTGAAAGAACAGCGGCAATTAACCAAAGCATAATTTATCCACCAAAATAATTATTTTTCTGTTTTCTTCTTATAAGCAAAATATTTCACGACGCAACGTGCAAAGAAACCGCTGTATATTGCCACAAGAATTCCTGAAACAATAGCCCATACGTATTCACCGTCATCAAGAGAATCAATAAATTGCGGCAACAGACAGCAAAAAAATATTACACCGATCGGAAGAACTTTGCCCCTTATAACACGCCTCATCATTTCGAGTCTTGAAGAATCATCGCAGAATATTTCTTCATTATCATTCATTTCATCGGCAGGCTTTCTGAAATAGCTGTATCCAACGTAGTCCTGCAGATATTCCCAGCCGCAATCATTGAACATTTTTACATATTCGTCTTTGTTTTTTATTCCCTCTTGATTGTAGTCAAGCTGATATACGACTTCTTCAGGCTCACATTCTTCAAAATGATAAATGCAAAATCCCGTTACTTTCACAAATTTCCAGCCGTGTCGATGCATTTCGGAAAGATATTCCTGTTCCTTTTCATGGTTGAATATGCTGAAATATTTAAACTTTCTTTTCGTTTTCATTCTATATTTCCTCCTGTGTTATCTTGTAAATGCGTTTTATACGTTCAAGCTCGATTTTTAAAATTTCATCGCCAAGCTCGGTTATCACGTATATTTTTCTCTTGTCTTCTTCCCTTATAAATTCTATTACACCGTCTTTTTCCATTTTGGAAAGACTTCCGTACATAGTCCCCGGCGCAAGGCGTACTCTGCCCTCTGTCAGTCTTTCGACAGTCTGAACTATACCATATCCGTGATTTGGTTTCTGAAGGCAAAATAAAATATAAAATGCCGTTTCCGTCATCGGGATATATACTTTTCTTATATGCTGGTCCATATTCTCTCCTGCTCATTTTATATCGTACTGCGATGTATCGTGATGTTATTATATCGCACTGCGATATAATTGTCAATAGGTTTTACAAAAAAAACAACATCCGACAAAAATTCTGTCAGATGTTGTTTTTAAAGCTTATTTTTCTTCAAGCTTCCAGCCGTAGTCACCGTGATATATCATCTGCTTTGTCATACCGCCGTCAATGCAGATATTTTCACCCGTGATAAAGCCTGCCATATCGGAGCAAAGATAGAGTACCATATTGGCTATATCAGGAGGGTTGCCTACCCTGCCTGCAGGCTGTTGTACGGCATCGGGGCCCTCATAAACTTTATAACTGTTGTCAATCCAACCCGGTGAAATTGAGTTTACACGCACACGCCCTGCAAGACTTACGGAAAGTGCGTGGGTTAAAGCTGATATACCGCCCTTTGCGGCTGTATAGCTTTCTGTATTCGGTTGGCTCATTCTGTCACGTGAGGATGAAATATTAACAATACTTGCACCGTTTGCAAAATACGGAGAAAACAGCTTTGAAAGATAAAACGGGGCTGTTACACCGACCTTTAGTGCGTATTCAAAATCCTCATAGCTTCCGTCATTTATACCGCACATAAGAGGGGCTGCATTGTTTATAAGATAATCTATGTGTCCGTATTTTTCAATTACCTTTTGTGCAAAGACTTCAAGTGTGTTTTTGTCGGAAAGGTCACCCTCAAAAAAGTCATTATCAAACAAATCAATTACACAAACCTCAGCACCCGCTTTTCTGAACTGCTCACAGATGCATTTGCCGATACCTCTTGCGCCGCCGGTCACAACAGCGACCTTGTTTTTAAAATCAAACATATCAGTCGTCCACCCTCACAGTTTCATACGGCCAGTCGATGATACCGCCGAATTCCTTTACATTCGTATATCCGAGCTTTACAAGCTCCTCTGATGCTATCTTGCTTCTTCTTCCGCTTCTGCAATACACGAGAATAAGTGTGTTTTTATCGGGGATTTTTGATTCTGCCTTTTGTGCTATCTCATATTCGGGAATCATTATCGCACCTTTTATGTGTCCTTCTGCAAATTCCTCATTTGTTCTTGCGTCTATAATGACGTAAGCGCTTTCCGTATCCATAATTCTTTTTGCTTCTTCAGCACTTATCTGCTCGTAAGTTACAACCGTATCATTTTTGTTTTCGCCTGTACAGGAGCAGATACCCATACACAAAAGCGAAATAACAAATAAAGTAAAATATTTTTTCATAATACTTTCCATATAATAATTTTATTCATTATATCATATATCAAATATTTTTTCAATCCAGAATATAAATTGTGATGTTGGTTCTGCATATTTCATAGGCATTTATAGCACTTTTAAGCGAATCAAGGTAACAGGATTTGCATTACTCACACTATACGATATAAAAATACAGAGGTCGATCCAAAACCGGTAAGACTGCCGATTCTGAATCAACCCCTTTTTAATCCCACTCTTTTTCGGGAATCTTCTTCGGCTTATTTATGCCCTATATTATATACTAAAAAGCTTTTTGGCGCCGATTTTCCATTCATTATTTCATTTATCAAAATTTTTGTTGCAGAAAAAGTTGCAAATTCGCTTGCGGGATGATGCCAGGGGGTTGTAGAGTTATGCACATTTATTCCTTGCGCGATATCTCACCGCAATCCGTAAATACAACATCTCCTATGGTGAATTTGTCACCTGTTTGCAAATTGCGTATATCTGCTGTTCGACGGCTTTCCATATATCCTTCTTTATAATTAACCGCTACAAAAAACTGTCGATTTTCTTCGTTGACAAGGTAATACTCTGTGCCAAGTAATTTTAAGCTGTTTCGCAAATCACTAAACCCACATAAAGGTGTAAAGAAATCAATGATAAAGTCCAAGCCTTTGTCCACTTTATCTTTCTTCTTTTCGGGCAATAGCATTCTTATTTTAGCATCAGGATACTTTTCAAGCATCAGTTTGTCCGTTAGTTTTTTCTTGATAATTGCTTTTCCATATTTAGATAAATCAATTGTTTCGTGAATAACATTGATATCGATTTCGGCACCATCATCCAACAGATAATCCACACTCACATTCAAAAGTTGTGCCAGCAACTTAAGGTTTGAAACGTCAGGTATACCTTTATCAGACTCCCATTTGGTAATCGCTTGACGAGATACCATCATTTTATTTGCAAGTTCCTCTTGGGTAAGTCCATTTTCTGTTCTTGCATTTTTAATTTTTTCACCGATTGTCATTGTGTGTTCCTCCATATCTTGTAATTGTTCGCCTTCGCATTTTCATCATACAAAAAGAAGTTGAACACTACAAGAATCGCTTTGTAGCAAATATGCAACGTTGCGTAGCATTGTTTTTTAACACATAATAAGCACTTGGCTTTACCGATTCACAACCACTTGCAACCATTCCTTTTCACGCTTTTAACATTGCGAGTTGCAAAAGTGTTGCAGTGGCAATTTTCAAGATTGCATAAATGCCCGAAAGCCCTTTATTACCAAGGGTTTTCGGGCACTTGTAAGCCATTCGGTATTATTCCCACTCTTTTTTATCTTTCAGCGCAGAATATATCGTCATATAGCTTTCGTGACGTGTTTTCTGAATTTTACCCTCGTCAACGAGCTGTGATACTATACAGCCGTCTTCACCCGTGTGGGAGCATTTTTTATATTTACATTTAAATAAGTAATCCTGAAGCTCGGGAAACAGATACGGCAGGTCTTCCTTTTTGAAGAAATCAAAATGCTCAAAATCAAGCATACTGAAGCCCGGTGTATCCGCATAAAAAGCCTTGTCGAAGACCTTGTGAAGCTCAACACGGCGTGTCGTGTTTTTTCCTCTTTCGATCTTTGCGCTTATTTCACCAACCTCGCAGTCGATGTCCTTGAAAAGCTTATTCAGAAGCGTTGACTTGCCCACACCCGATTCACCCGAAAAAACGCATATTCCTTCCGTTTTTTCACAATACGCAAGAAGCTCGTCTATTCCCGTGTTTTCCATTGATGATGTTACAAACACATCGTATCCGACGCTTGTGTACGTTTTTCTGATATCCTCTGCAACATCGGGAGCAAGCTCCGACTTTGTGATTATGATAACGGGCTTTATCTCGTTATACTCACAAATTGCGCACAGCTTATCCGAAAAAAGATACGAAGGCTCGGGGCTTGCGGCGGCACATACAATAAAAAGTGTGTCGATATTAGCCATCGGCGGTCTTATAAGCGAATTTTTACGCTCGCCTATCTTATCAATGCTGTAATCGCCTCCGCTTTTTTTCAAAACGACGTCATCACCCGGAAGCGGTGTTATCTTTTCAAGTCTGAACAGCCCTCTTGCGGAGCATTTTTTATATACCTGCCCGTCATCTGACAAGACAGTATATTTTCCGCCGACGCCTGATATTATTTTTCCTTTAATGTCATTCATCGTTTATATTTTCCTGCCCGTCAATATTTTCGATATACTCCTCACTGTCGACATCCTCATCCGTCGGTTCCTCAGTTTCATCGGGAACATCATCATACAGCGGTCCCTGGCTGAGAATAAGGTCTACTACCGTGTTTACAGGCACCTCTGTCGACACGGGAATGCTCTGATTTATTACAACGTCACGTGCGTTTTTATCATCGGGCAGATACTTGACATCGCCTATCACAAAGCCCTTGCTGACAAGAAATCTTATTGCCTCTGTACCGTCCATTCCGAGAACGTCGGGCATTTTAACGGTAAGATTTTTTTCTCCACGGCTTACATAGATCTTTATGACAGCATCAAGCTCAACCATAGTGCCTGCCGCAGGCTCACTTTTGATAATATATCCGTCGGGCACAAGGTCATTATATTCTCTTATTTCCTCAAAGGTAAAGGTATACTCATTATTGACGATAACATCTCTTGACTTTTCCATAGCAAAGTCGGGAAGCGGCACCGTCTTTTTACCTTCATAAACATAAAGTATTATCTCGATTTTTTCTTTTTCGGGATTATATTTAATAGTTTTTGTACTGCTTTGCTTTTGTACGACAACATTGCTCTGGTTTCCGCTTATTATGGCAACATTCTGCGTTACAACGCTTCCTACGGGAGTGTCGTCTTCGCCGGGTCCTGCCTTTACAGTTACCTTATAACCAAAATCCTCAAGCTGTGACTTCAACGATTCCGAATACTGTATGCCCGTATAAAGCTCTATTTCCACTTCCTTATTCGTTGTGTCGTGCATAGAGCTTGCAAGCTGATAAAACATAATTATCGCAACTATTGCGACGACCACGAGAAATGCTGAAAGAACACCGTATATCGTCGGCATCATCATAGTGCCCCTTACGATAACACGCTTTTTGTTTTCCTCTTTCTTCTCTGTCTTTTCTTTCTTCTTTTCCGTGTTTTTCTTTTTGGCTTCTATGACCTCGATGGGACGGAAGCGTATATCGGGATTTTCTTTAAGCGCTTTTATGTGCTTGAGCATCTGCTTGGCGCTTTGATACCGTCTGTCGGGATCCTTTTCCATTGCCCTTAAAATTATCTGTTCAAGTCCGTGAGGAATGGAGGGGTTTATCTTTGAAGGAGCAAGCGGATCGTCATTTATCTGCTTCATCGCAACGGAAATGGGGTCTTCTGCCGTGAACGGAAGACGTCCGCAAGCAAGCTCATACATAACGATACCAAGAGAATAAAGGTCGCTTCTTGCATCTATCGCCATCCCCTTTGCCTGCTCGGGGCTGATATAGTGAACCGTGCCTATTGCCTTGCTTTCCGCTGTGAGCGTATCATTGTCGGGAAGCTTTGCAATACCGAAATCGGCAACCTTAATTACACCGTTTTTAAGCATCAGAATATTTTGCGGCTTAATATCTCTGTGTATAATATTCTTTGAATGTGCGTGCTCAAGTGCGTGGAGTATCTGCTCTGTTACGTTAAGTGTTTCAAGCCATGACAGCTTACCGCCGTTTTTCTTGACATAAGACTTGAGGTTTACGCCCTCGATATACTCCATTGCGATATATTTAAGCTTTTCTTTAACGGAAACATCGTATATATTAACTATATTTTCGTGAGAAAGCATAGCAACCGCCTTTGATTCGTTTATAAAACGGTGAACAGCTTCCGCATTATTGGACATATCGTCCTTTAACATTTTTATCGCAACCGTGCGGTTCATAAGCAGGTCCTCCGCCTTGAAGACCATTGCCATACCGCCCGTGCCGCAGCGTTTTTCTATTTTATATCTTTCGTCAAGCACTGTGCCGATAAGGTTTTCGTAATTATCCATACCGTACCTCCTCAATCAAGTGAGGTCAGGACAACAGTTATGTTGTCGCCGCCGCCGTTTGAATTTGCCGTGTCAACGAGCTTTTTTATCTTTTCGTCATCGGAATTATCCGAAATCAGTATTTCGTGTATTATGTCTTCTTTTACAAAGTTTGTAAGACCGTCGGAGCAAAGCATAATGTATTTTCCCTTGTTTGCGCTTTCAAGCACAAAGAATTCGCCCTCGACACTCTCTTGTGTTCCGATAGCTCTTGTGATTATATTCTTTTGGGGGTGATTTTCCGCTTCTTCTTTTGATATTGCGCCCGAATCAACAAGATACTGTACATAGGAATGGTCCTTCGTTACACGTGTAATGCTGTCAGCATCTGCCGAATACATACGGCTGTCACCGACATTCATACAGTATATTCTTTCGGGGGTACACACAGTACAAACGAGAGTTGTACCCATTCCCGAAAGCTCCTCGTTTTCTTTTGCCCTTTTATAAACAGCATCATTGGCACGGTTGATTCCCTGTGTCATAATTCTGCGCATACGGGCATCGGACATTGTAGGCATAAATTCTCCGGACTCATCGATAAAATGACGGAGCGCTTCACGCAAACAGTCCGAAAACTCGAATATAGCAATAGCGCTTGCCTCACATCCGCCGTTTGCTCCGCCCATACCGTCGCAAACGACACCGAGTGCTATTTTATCGGTAATCATCTTTGTGTAATAATTATCCTGATTCAGCTTTCGCATAGCGCCTATATCGCTGATACCTGAGATGTACATAAGTAATATTCCCCCTATAGATCAAGGTGCGTAAAATGTATCTTAATGATTTTTTGAATTTCTCAACTGTCCGCACGAAGCATTTATGTCTGAGCCGAGGCTTCTTCTTTTCGTTGCGGTAATTCCTCGTTTTGCAAGAATTTCTATAAAACGTACTATTGTCGCTTCGTCGCTTCTGACGAATCCTCTTTCCTTTACCGTATTGACCGGAATGAGGTTGACGTGTACGGGTGATGACTTCATATGACGGCGAAGCACAGCACCGAGCCGTTCGGCGTGTACGGGTGAATCGTTCACGCCCTTTATCATCGTATATTCAAACGATATCCGTCTGCCTGTTTTATCAAAATACTCATAACAAGCGTCAAGAAGCTCAGCTATCGGGTATTTTTTATTGACAGGCATAATGGAGCTTCTTGTTTCATCGTCAGATGCGTGAAGTGAGATCGAAAGCGTTATTCCCATTCCCTCGTCACGAAGCTTATTTATCCCCGGAACTATACCGCAGGTCGACACGGATATATGGCGAAGACCTATGTTCATTCCGTCGGGATCGGAAACAAGACGCAAAAACTTAACGGTGTTATCGTAATTGTCAAGCGGCTCGCCGATGCCCATCATAACGATGTTTGACACACGCTGTTTTGTATCCTTTTCAACCGTCAGGACCTGACCGAGCATTTCAGACGGCGTAAGCTTACGTGTAAGCCCCTTCAATGTCGAAGCGCAGAATTTGCAACCCATAGGGCATCCCGCTTCGGATGATATGCAGACTGTATTTCCGTGATTGTACTTCATAAACACAGCCTCAATAAGCTCACCGTCAAACAAACGCAAAAGGTATTTCACCGTGCCGTCACGGGAAACGTATTTTTCTTCTATTTCGGGTGCTCTTATTATTGCATTTTCTTTAAGCTGCTCACGAAGGGATTTCGGTACATTTGTCATTTCATCGAACGACTTACCCGAATGTAACCACGTGAATATCTGCTTTGCACGGTATTTCGGCTCACCGACGGAGGTAAGATACTGCTCTATCTCCGCCTTACTGCACGAAAGAATGTCAAAAAGTTCAGCCATTTTTTTCTATAACAGCGATATAAAATCCGTCCGTGCCGTCCTTGTGAGGCATAAGCGTACGCTCGGACAAAAGTGTATATCCCGTATTTTCCTTTAAAAATTTCTCTACCTGCGCACCGTTTTCCTCGCCGTTAAGCGTACAGGTCGAATAAAGAAGCCTTCCGCCCTCTTTAAGATAATGTACAGACGAACACAGTATTTTGTACTGCGTGTCAATGAGCTGTGATATGTTCATATCCTTGTAGCGCAGATCGGGCTTTTTGCCGATAACGCCAAGGCCAGAACACGGAACGTCGCAGATAACTCTGTCAAAATATGACATCTTATCTTCGCTCGGCATTTCCTTGCCGTTTCTGGGTGATGCCTTGATTATATCGATTCCAAGACGCTTTGCCGTTTTTTCTATAAGTCCTATTTTGTTCTCGTGAAGGTCGTGAGAATAGATCTGCCCCTTATTTTCCATAACAAGCGATGCTGATATGCTTTTACCGCCCGGTGCTGCGCACACGTCGCACACAGACATTCCGGGTAACAAGCCGAGTGAGAGTATTGCAATCTGACTTGCTTCGTCCTCGATAAATGCTTTATTGCCTACACATTCCTCAAGCGTTGATATATCTATGTTCTGGCAAATCCTTACACCGAATGGGCTTTCCTTTGTCTTTTCGCATTTTATGCCTTTATCTGAAAGTATATTTATGACTTCATCGGAACTTGATATAAGTGTATTTATACGGAGCGTGATATACTGCTCGTTTTTCTCAAAAAACTCAAGCATTTTTTCACATTCGTCCCCGCAGGATGACAAAAGCGCATCAAGCACACCTGTGTCAACTGAGTATTTTACGGAAAGATACTTTCTGTAGTCCTTATTTTTATCGGGAAATTTTATCCCGTTTTTGTCTTTTCTCCGCAGATACTCACGCAAAACGGCATTGACAAACGGAGCAGATGATTTACTTACGTATTTTTTCGCAAGCTCAACCGCCTCATCGACCGCCGAATATGCAGGTATTCTGTCAAGGTACATAAGCTGATAAAGCGACATCCGCAGAATGTTTTTCATCTGCGGTGTCATATCGCAAAGCTTTTTGGTGCTTAACTGCGAAATGACGTGGTCAAGCGTTATCATTTTTTCTATAGTTCCGTACACAAGCTTTGAATAAAGCTTTCGTTCTGCGCCCTCAAGGCTGAACTTTTTTATTGCGGAATCAATTTCAAGATTTGAATATTTACCGTCACTCTCGCATCTGCACAGCGAAAGCAAGGCAATCTGTCGTGCTGTTGTATTCATCTTCTCTTCTTCGACAGCGAAACGTAATAAAGTATCTGCATTATCGAGGTTACAAGTGCGGCAACGTAAGTCATTGCGGCTGCTGTAAGCACACGTCTTGCGCCTTTAAGCTCATCATCTGAAAGAACGCCTGTTGATTCAAGAGCTTCCATTGCACGGCGGCTTGCGTTGAACTCAACGGGAAGCGTTACTATCTGAAACAGCGCAACTGCACTGAAGCCTATCAGACCGACATAATAAAGCTGTCCGATTCCGAGAATAAGTCCGATAATGATAAGCCACGGACCTATCTGAGAGCCGATATTGCACACAGGCACAAGTGCCGTACGCAATTTTATCGGCGCATATCCGACATCGTGCTGTATTGCGTGACCTGCCTCGTGTGCGGCAATTCCGACGGATGAAATTGTCGATTTATCGTGAACTGCGGCGGAAAGATTTATGGCTTTGCTTCCGGGATCGAAGTGATCGGTAAGCGTACCGCCTATTTTGTCTATCGACACGTCAAAAACACCGCCGCTTTTCAGAACTCTCTGTGCCGCTTCGGCACCCGTCATTCTTCTTGAATTTCCCACCTTGTCATACTTTGCATACGTTGTTTTCACCATAAACTGGCATATAAGCGAAAGTATGAGTGCGGGGAGCATAAAAATCAAATACGTTGTATTTATAAACAATTCGCTTTGCTCCTTTATTAGTTAAAATATAATATCTCCCGTCTTTATCTGACGGCCTCTTATATAATCTGCCGATCTCATCTTGCCCTTTCCCTCGGGTATAAGCTCCTTTATAACAAGGATTCCCTCGCCGCAGCAGACATGTATTTCCGAGCGCTTGTCATCGCAAAGTATAACTTCGCCGACAGCACCGCCGCCGTTTTCGGGAATAAAGAAAGATGATGCGAATTTTATCATTTTTTTGCCTTTGGCATTTTCTGTATATCCGTATGCGCTGAGAGAGGGATATACACCTCTGATGAGGTTGTGTATGCTCTCTGCATTCTTTGAAAAATCTATTTTCAGCTCGCTTTTGTCAATTTTCTGTGCGTACGTTGCAAGCTCGCCGTTTTGCGGTGCGCCTTTAAGACTGCCGTCTGAAAGACCGTCAAGTGTCTTTATAAGAAGCTCAGCACCTGTCCCTGACATAATATCCGAAAGCTCGCCATAGTTCATTTCGGGGGTTATTTCAACCTCCTCTTTCAAAAGCATATCACCCGTGTCGAGTCCCTCGTTCATATACATCGTTGTAATGCCCGTCAGCTTCTTGCCGTCAATGAGCGAACGCTGCATAGGTGCTGCCCCTCTGTATTCGGGAAGAATCGAGCCGTGTACGTTAATACAGCCCATCGGAGGTATGTCAAGCACCTCTTTGGGAAGTATCTTTCCGTATGCAACTACAACAAACACATCTGCGCCATACGAAGCAAGTACATTTTGCACCTCTTCATCACGGAGAGTTTTCGGCTGTATACAAGGTATTCCAAGCTCATCGGCACGAAGCTTGACAGGCGGCGACTGCATTGTTTTTCCCCTGCCCTTGGGCTTATCCGTCTGTGTTACGACACACACGACGTCACAGTATCCGTTAAGCTTGTCAAGACACGGAACGGCAAATTCGGGCGTTCCCATAAAAACCGCCTTCATCAGTCTTCCTCCTGAAGCTCTGCAAGCTCTTCCTTCGTGAGCATATGGATAGCATTGTCATAAAACAGCGTTCCGTCAAGATGATCTGTTTCGTGGCACAGCGCACGTGCAAGCAGATCCTCACCCGTTACGGAAAATTCCTCTCCGTTTCTGTCAAGCGCCTTGACAGTTACCTGATACGGACGCTTTGTAATGCCCCATTTACCGGGTACAGAAAGACATCCCTCCAGCTCCTCCTGCTTTCCTTTTTTAGAAACTATAACAGGATTGATAAGCTCAATAAGCTCACCCGGTTCAACCTCAATGACTGCTATTCTGCGCAAAACACCGACCTGAGGTGCGGCAAGACCTACACCGCCCGAATCATGAAGCGTTTCGATCATATCGTCAAGCAGACGTATTATTCTCGGTGTTATTTCCGTGACGGGACGGCTCTTTTTTCTGAGCACCTCATCTCCGTCTTTAACTATGTTCATTATTGCCATAAAATTTCTCCTTTAAAGCGAGGTCGGATTTATACTTATACCGACTGTGACCTTACTCGGATTTTTCTCGGTAAAGTCCTTCATAAGCTTACGGAACAATTCCTTTGTCCGTTTATTCATTTTGCATTTTATTATCATCTGCATACGCCATCTGCCGTTCAGACGGTGTATCGGTGCTTCGACAGGTCCGAAAACCTGAAGCTTTACGTCGCTGTACTCACCGCCGAGTAAGTTCATCATATCAAGATAGAACTCCGAAACGCACCGTGTCAGAAGCACCTCGACATCTGATGTGAACATAAACACTGCGATATCGCAGAACGGCGGGAATTTGAGTGCTTTTCGCAGAGCTATTTCTCCCTTGTAAAAGCCTTCGTAATCCTGATTTGCGGCAAGCTTTATTATTTCATTGTCGGGATTAAATGTCTGTATGACCGCAACCCCCGGCTTATCTGCCCTGCCTGCCCTGCCTACCACCTGTGTGAGAAGCGAGAATGTATGCTCTGTTGCGTGATAGTCGGAAAGGTAAAGCGAGCTGTCGGCAAGTATAACACCGACGAGCGTGACGTCGGGAAAATCGTGTCCTTTTGTCACCATCTGAGTGCCGAGCAGAACATCTGCCTTATGCTCTCTGAAATCAGTAAGTATCTTATCGTAAGAAAATTTCTTTGATGTTGTATCGGCATCCATTCGCAGTACCGATATATCGTAGCCGTAGTCGGCTATATCATCACATATCTTTTGCGTTCCGTGTCCCATATATGCAATATGAGGCGAGCCGCATTTTGAACATTTTTCGGGAATGTTCACCCTATATCCGCAGTAATGGCAAAGAAGATAACCTTTTTTCTTTTTTTCGAGGTATTCCTCTTTCAGCTCATCTGCTGTATATTGACGCAGACGTGAGGTAGTGTGGTACGTCAGCGATACGTCGCAATGAGGACACATCACGACCTCTCCGCACATACGGCAGCTTAAAAAGTTGCTGTACCCGCGTCTGTTGAGAAAAAGCACGGATTGATTTCCACGCCTTTTGTTTTCTATTATCTCACCCTTGAGCACCGTGCCTATTGCATCTATTTCGCCCGTGGCATAGTCCTCCTTCAGATCCGCTACGACCACCTTGGGAAGCTGTGCCTTGCCGAATCTCGATGTAAGCTTGATAAGCTTATATTTTCCGCACTGCGCCTTATAATAGCTTTCAACAGACGGTGTTGCGGAGGCAAGGAGCATAACGGCATTATGCTCGTTACATCTGAATCTTGCGGCATCTCTTGCGTGATATTTCGGTGTCATTTCGGATTTGTAGGTATGCTCCTGCTCCTCGTCTATAACGATAAGTCCGATATTGTCAAACGGAGCAAATACGGCGCTTCTCGTACCTATTACGATATCCGCATCGCCCTGCTTGATCTTTCTGTACGCATCAGCCCTCTCCGACTGAGAAAGCGCAGAGTGCATAACGACCACACGTTCACCGTATGCCGCACAGAATATCTTTACCGATTGAGGTGTAAGTGATATTTCGGGAACGAGTATTATAACGCTTTTCCCTCTCGATATCACCTTGTCGCACACAGCCTTTATGACCTGCGTTTTTCCGCTTCCCGTCACACCGTGCAAAAGCACGGCTGCGGGCTTTTCCGCAAGGCAAAGCTCATCGATCTGTCCGACCGCCTGCGACTGTTCCTTTGTAAGGGTGACCTTAACTTCATCTTTTTTCTGAAATCTGTAAGGGTTGCGCAGTCTTTCCTCTATGCGCAGTGAAAACAGTTCGAGCTTAACCATTTTGTCAAGCATCGCCGATGATATTCCGCTTTTTTCGCAAAGCACGCTTTTTTCCGTTTCGCCGAGCGTTTCAAGAATATCTATCGCCTGCTTTGTAAATGCGCTTTTCGTTTTTGATTTGGCATATTCCGCATCTGCGCAAAGAGTGTAATAAAGCACCTTTTCCGTTTTCGGTGCGCCTACAGGGCGTATCTCGTGCTTTACATATCCGTTTTCGCTGAGATATTTCAGTATCGGGGTGATGCTTCTGTCAAATTCCTCGTACAGCTTCAGAAGATATACCCCTCCCCGTGAAGCGGCAATAAACGAATACACAAGCTTGACGGTGTCGTTAATATCATCGTCGAGTGATTTGCCCGTAACGGAATAAAATTCATCCGGGACACCTAAAAACGACTGCGGAAATACAGCCTTGACAGCCTCTGCAAAGGAGCATACGGTCTGCTCGGCAATATACTCGCAAAGCTTATAAAGGTCACTTGACAGTGAAAATACAGGATCGTACATTCCGCTTATGCATTTATACCGATCGGAACGTCCTCAGCCTCTTCAATGCTTCGTACAACGCCTGTTACGATCTTGTCGCCGTTACCGAACGGAACTGTAACGAATGCGCCGACGAAAAGCTTTTTTTCAAGCTCACCCAAAACAAGATACGTGTAATCGTTCTTGACGTGAAACGGTAAGGAAAGAATATTTACTACCGCTGTTGTCACTTTATCATTCAGCTGTATCAGCTTCTGTCTCTTCTTTTTCTTCGGGGTGAACGATTCTGACGTCGCCGTCGCAGATAAGTGTTATTGCGTTTCTTACAGCCTTTTCATCTCTTAAATCCTTGCTTATCATAGATGTAAGAGGCTTATCTGTTTCCTTGAGGTTTATTTTGCGTTCAGCCTCTGTTCTTTGTCTTACGTATTCATCAATAACGAGATGCGCTGTTTTAGCGGTTGCTATAACAAGCTCATATCTGTTAAATTCGTTCTTCGATATTTGTTCTGCGGAAGGTTTAATGATCTCCATTTTAGTGTCTCCTTAATTATTCAAAAAATTATCAACAAAATTATTTGTACGTGATACTTTATGCTTTTCAGCGTTGACGATCTCTTTAATGCTTCTGACCGCATCATCGGGTTTGCCGTTTTCGCTTATAACAACGTAATCGTAAAGGCTGAACTTTCCAAGCTCTTTGACAGCCGTGTTCATACGCTTCGTTATGACATCATCGGTTTCCGTACCGCGGCCTCTGAGTCTTTGCTCAAGAGTCGTGTAATTGGGCGGCAAAAGCCACACAAGCACAGCGTCGGGGAACATACGCTTAACGTTTTCCGCCCCCTGAACCTCAAGCTCAAGAATGACGTTTATTCCCTCGTCTGTTTTGCCCTTGATCTCGGAATAGAGCGTTCCGTAACAGTTACCGACATATTCGGTATATTCTACAAAGTCACCGTTTTTAACGTGCTCTTCAAATTGTTCCCGTGTGATAAAGTGATAATTCACACCGTTTATCTCACCCGGTCTCGGCTGCCTTGTAGTAGCTGAAACGCTGTACGCAAAGGCTTCGTCCTTTACCACCTCTGCGAGCACCGTGCTTTTCCCGCTTCCCGCAGGCCCTGAAACAACGAGAAGAAGTCCCTTTGATTCAGTCATTTTTTTCACTCCCTTCGTCAAGCTGAAGTCTTTCTGCCGTTTTTTCGGGTGTCAGCGCACACAAAAGCACTATACCGTTTTCCGTAAGTATAACGCTTTTTGTTTTCTTACCGCACGTAACGTCTATGACTCTGCCCTTTTCCTTAGCCTCGGTAACGAGTCTTTTAATAGGGGCGGCATCGGGCGCACACACGGCTAAAACCTTTTCGGCAGCAACGTAATTTCCGTAACCTATATCAGCAAGCTTCATAATTTTACTCTATGTTCTGTATTTGTTCTCTTATCTTTTCAAGTTCGCCCTTGATTGCGACAACGGTATGTGCAACCTCGGTATTCTGCGCCTTGCTTCCTATCGTGTTTGTTTCTCTGTTTATTTCCTGCATACGGAAATCAAGATCACGTCCGACCGGAGCACTGCTTTCAAGGTAATTATCGAATGCAACGAAGTGGCTGCGCAGGCGTACAAGTTCCTCATCTATTGCAACCTTGTCGGCAAAAAGCGCACATTCTGTAAGTATTCTGTCCTCGCTGACCTTTATGCCGACCTCGCCGACAACATTAAGCAGCTTTGTGTAAAGACGCTTTTCGTATTCCTTCGTCGTTGATTCCGACTTTTCCTCGATAACATTGACAAGCTCCTCTATGTACATACGCTTTGCTTTTATGTCATCGTGAAGCCTTGCGCCCTCTGCAAGTCTTGCGGAATTGAAATTATCAACGGCACATTCAAGAACCGTTTTAAGGTCATTCCAATCCTTTTCAAGGTCCTCCTCGGGCTTTGTCACCGTGAATATATCGTGCATTCTTGCCACTGACATAACGGAAATGTCATCACGGAGTCCGAAGGTGTCACGAAGCTTGTAAAGCGCATCGATATATCCCCTTGCATACTCCTCGTCAAGTGTCACCGAGCAGTTAAGTCCGGGGGGAGAGTCGATAGATATAAACACATCGACCTTGCCTCTTGATATTCCCGCAGACTGGATATACGCCTTGACCTTTTCCTCAAGGAACATATATGCACGGGGAAGCTTAACGTTTACATCAAGAAAACGATTATTCACCGCTTTTATTTCAACGGTTATATCCTTGCCTGACAGATTTTGTCTGTCACGACCGTAGCCCGTCATACTTTTAAGCATAGTTTTATCCTCTTTTACTATTAATTATCATATTAATTTATTATAAAATACTTTTTTACGTTTGTCAATCTAAATTTTGTTAACAAAACTTTTTAAAATTCACATTAAATATACTAAAATTTTACATATTACAAACTTGAATACTTTGGCAATTGCCCCTTGAAATATCTTTGCATATATGTTATAATGCACGTATTAATTACAATTTATGGAGAAATTAAAATGAAAGCAGTTATTACGGTTGTCGGCCACGACAGTATGGGTATCATCGCAAAAGTAAGCACGGTATGTGCTGAAGTCGGTGCAAATATCGAAGATATTTCGCAAAGCGTTCTGAAGGACTATTTTGCAATGGTAATGGTAGTTGATATAGATAAGCTCAACATTCCTTTCAACGGTCTTGTTGACAAGCTTACAGATCTCGGTAAGCAAAACAGCCTCGACATAAGAACTATGCATGAGGACATCTTCAATTCAATGCACAGGATATAAGGGCAGGATATGATTAATCTTAACGATATTTTAGAAACAATAAATATGATCAAAGAGGAAAACCTTGACATAAGAACTGTCACAATGGGTATTTCCTTGCTTGACTGTGCAAGCGACGATATAGACACACTTTGCACACGTGTTTACGACAAGATAACAAAAACCGCCGAAAGGCTCGTGCCTGTCGGCGAGGACATTGAAAAACAGTACGGTATTCCGATAATTAACAAGCGTGTTTCGGTAACCCCCATCTCAATGCTCGGCGGTAAGCATTCATCTGATGATTACGTCAAGCTTGCAAAAACGCTTGATCGTGCGGCAAATACGCTCGGCATCAACTTCATAGGCGGCTTCGGTGCACTTGTTGAAAAGGGCTTTACGGACAATTCCCGCAATCTCATAAACGCTATTCCCGAAGCGCTTTCCTCAACAAATCTTGTATGCTCCTCCGTTAACGTCGCATCGACAAAGGCGGGTATAAATATGGACGCCATCGCTATGATGGGCGATATAATCCTCAAAACAGCTTATCTTACAAAGGATAACCAGTCGATCGGCTGTGCAAAGCTCGTTGTTTTCGCAAACGTTCCGCAGGACAACCCGTTTATGGCAGGTGCTTTCCACGGAATAGGAGAAGCGGAAACGGTTATAAACGTCGGTGTTTCAGGCCCCGGTGTTGTAAGCTCGGCAATAAAGCGTGCAGGCAACTGCGACCTTTCGGCACTTGCTGATATAATAAAGAAAACGTCATTCAAGATAACACGTATGGGACAGCTCGTGGCACACGAAGCATCAAGAAGACTCAACGTTCCTTTCGGCATTGTTGACCTGTCACTTGCTCCCACACCGGCTGTTGGCGACTCTGTTGCTTACATTCTTGAAAATATGGGACTTGAGCAGTGCGGTGCGCACGGTACTGTTGCAGCGCTTGCACTTCTTAACGATGCAGTTAAAAAGGGCGGTGTTATGGCATCGTCGCACGTCGGCGGACTTTCGGGCGCATTCATTCCCGTTTCGGAGGATGCAGGTATGATCGCCGCCGCAGAATCAGGCGCACTTTCGCTTGACAAGCTTGTTTCAATGACTGCGGTATGCTCCGTCGGTCTTGATATGATAGCAATTCCGGGTGACACTCCCGCTGACATAATCTGCGGAATCATCGCAGACGAAATTTCAATAGGTGTTGCAAACACAAAAACTACGGCTGTACGTCTTATTCCCGCATACGGAAAGACCGCCGGAGAATCTGTGTCCTTCGGCGGCCTGTTGGGATATGCTCCTATTATGGAAGTAAACGGCAAGTCCTGTGCGGAATTCATCGCACGCGGCGGACGAGTTCCCGCACCCATTCACAGTCTTAAAAATTAATCAAGAACTGCTAAAACGGTCTGTGCGTAAATTGCCACAAGAAAATCATTGGGGTGATTTACGCAGTTGCCCGTCATATCAAAATAGAATTTATTTTTCAACAGCTCTTTGTGAACGCTCGTTACGGGTGCAAGCACAACAGAGCTGTATTCTTTGGCAATTTTTTCAAGAATTTCTTCCTGCTTATCCTGTCCGTTGAAAAATCCCTTTGCATACATATTGGGAAGCATCGTAGATATGAGAATTATTTCACATTCGGGATTTTTCTCCCAGATATAGCTCATTATAGTTCTTATATTTTCCTCAAACTTCGGGTTTGTAAAATCATTCATACCGAATGCGACGACGAACAGATCGGCATTTTCCCCCTCGTGAAGCGTCTTGAATTCTTCGACTCCCCAGTCGGAGGTCTTTCCGCCGACTGCGTGGTTAATATAAGAAATTTTTCCGCCGTATCTTCTTTCAAGCTCATTGCAAACGGTTTTCGGCCAGATGGGCGCATAGGGCGGAACGTTTATCCAATCAGTACCGCTTGAATTTGCTCCGACAGTAATACTGTCGCCGAAAAATGCAAAGGTAAAGTCATCGCCTCTTTTTATTTTTTCCACGATCTTTGAAAGCTTACCGTCGGGACGGCAAGGTATAACCCCCTGCCATTTTCCGCTGTGCTTATATTTTACTGTGTACTGCTTATCGGATATTGCCGATGATTCGGAGAAAAAGAGATATTTGCCTGCAATCGATGCTTCGATGTTGAGCTGTGCGCCCTCTTGCGGTTTATCAAGAATAATTTCTTCCCAAGGAGTTACCGTTATTTCCGAATTTTCGGGAATTACGATGCAACCGTCCTCAACTGTGTAATCACGTCCATTTACGAATTCCCTTTCAAGACGTGAATTACAAAGGCTTATCACCTCATCAACAGGATATGCAAGCTTCACCTTTACTTCTTCGCCGTCCTTTTTGATCGGCCAGAACATCTCCATTTCGACCGTGTCGCCCTGCCAGATAGGCTTTGTATATGCTTCGCTGCTGTATTTTATCATAAATCAAACCTCACAATTTGTAGTTTCTGTTATAATTAAACCAAAACATTGGGCAAATATTGCCATATTTAATAGACAAAACTGTAAATAATGTGTTACAAATAAAAAAAATAATATTTTTTACTTGTTATATTAACTTTCTGTACGTATAATAAACCCGAATACTTTAAAGGAGGATGGTATGCTTTTGAATTTTTTCAAGCAAAGAAAGAAAAGATCTTCAAAAAAAAGCAATGTTTTCAAGCCGCTGGCAGAAGACCAAAAAACACCGCTTATAAAATCAATAGACCGTATCCGTCCCCGTGACATTCCGCTTTCTCCGGGTGCAAAAATACGCAAAACAACGCATCAGTTGTTTATAAATGCCGTGCGTTATACGATACTTACAGCAAGCACTCTGATGTTTATAGGAAGCTTTGTTGCCATTATACTGTATATACTTTCATACATTCAGGCAAGCGAAGAAAACAGACAAATGAGCGATATTTTCCACGGAGGCGAAAGCCTTTCTTACGTAACGGTTGACAATCCCGTCAGAAGCAACGTGGAAACGCTTGAAATATCACGTTCGCTTGCAGGCGAGGTTATAGACGTAGATTATTCCACAGGAATATACAATGCGGAATTTGAAAAGCTGCGTTCAAAAATACTTGATCTGAAGCGTCAGAACCCCGATGTTTGGGGTTGGATAACGGTAGAAAACACAAATATAGACTATCCGATAATGTTCAGCGGGGACAATTTCTATTATCTCGTTCATTCACCGAACAAAAAAACAAACAGCCAGGGCGCAATATTCGCTGACGGCAGAACAAGACCAAAGCTGCAGGACAACAAGGCGCTTGTTGTCTACGGTCATAATATGACCACCACAAGCACGATGTTTGCCGCACTTACAGAATATACAAGAGAAGACGTTTTCAAAAACCGACTGGTAACCATAACAACGCTTGACGGTATATATACGTTTGAAGTATTCTCCGTATATAACACATCTCCGAAGCACAACTATATACGCACCCACTTCTACAATTCAAACGATTTTCTGAATTTTGTCAGAGAGTGCAAATCTATGTCGATGTTCGAAAAGGAAATGGAATTCGGAGAAAACGATATGCTGCTGACTTTATCGACCTGTACGGTGCAGGCTGACGGCCGCCGTTGGGCAATTCACGCAAAATTGATAGGAATTTCTAAATAAGGACATTTGAATATGAAAATATCTGTTATAATACCTATGTACAACGAATCATCTATTATTGAGGATTCATTGAAGCAGTTCCAGACTTATATGGAAAAAACATTTGAGGATTTTGAGCTTATATTTGTCGATGACGGCTCCAAGGACGGTTGTTCTGATGCTGTAAAGGCTGCCGAAGGCAAATTAAAGGGTGTTCGTCTTGTACGTTACGAGCAGAACAAAGGCAAGGGCTACGCCGTAAGAACCGGTATGCTTGCCGCAGAAAGCGACATCGCAATGTTTACTGACTGCGATATAGCATACGGAGTAGATGTAATAAAGAATGTTTATGACTTTTTCGCAAATGACAACGAAAAGGTCAAAAACGGACAGCAAAGAACATCTGTCGTTGTAGGCTCACGCAATCTCACAAAGGACGGATATGAGGGATATACATTCATACGTAAGCTTGCATCTAAAATATACATAAAAGTATTATGTATAACAGCAGGCTTCAAGCTTTCCGATTCACAGTGCGGTATGAAGGGCTTCCGTACAGAGGATGCAAAGAAAATATTCTCCGAATGTGAAACAGACGGCTTTGCATTCGACTTTGAGGTACTTCTCACCGCAAAATCAAAGGGAATGAAAATGGATGAGATTCCCGTTAAAATAATCAATCACAGAGAATCAAAAATAAACGTCGTGTCCGACACATTCAAAATGCTCGGAGATCTTATGCGTATCAAGCGCAGAGTCAAGGAAAAGAATAAAAAGAAATAAAACAAAACTAACCTCATAACCGTTTCGGTTATGAGGTTAGAAAAATCAAAATCCGTTTAATTAGACTTCTGCGTTCTCAATAAGATAAGTCTCTTTCTGTGCATCGTATGTTTCAAGAACCGCATCCTCTATTCTCTTGCGAAAATCTGAGTTGATGGGATGAACGATATCACGGAATGTATTGTCGGGATTTTTTCTGCTGGGCATCACGATGAACTTCTTTCCGCCTGCATCAATCACCTTAATATCGTGTACAGCAAGCTGATTGTCAAACGTGACGGATACGATCGCTTTCATAGGACCGTCTTCAAAAATTTTTCTGATTTTGATATCTGAGATATCCATTGGTAGTGTTTCCTCTCTCTCGTGATTAGCGGTGTATATTTATGCATTGCAGCCACCTTATCTGTAAGTTAATTGTAACCTAATTATATGTATTACACTTTAAAACAATTGTAGCATTTTGTAAAAAAAATAATAACCAAATGTGTATAATGGCGCTTTTTCACATTTTTTGTCACTTTAAATATACCGCACACTGTCGTGTGATTTTTTATTTTTAAGTTTTACGGGGTTTTTGTATGAATAATGGAATCAAGCATTACTCTCCCAAGGAGATAAGGGAGATATTAAAACGTGAAAAAAACGTATATTTTATAGGTATAGGAGGCATTTCAATGTCTTCGCTTGCCATAATATCAAAAAAAAGCGGGTTAAAGGTTGGTGGCTCTGACAGAACATTGTCAGACACGACCGATATGCTTTCTTCTTCAGGCATAAAAATTCAGGAAGGTCACGCTGTCAAAAATATAACCGATTTTTCCGTGGTTGTGTATAATGCGGCGATAGGGGCTGACAACGCTGAATATTCATACGCTGCAACGCATAATCTTAATATGATATATCGTTCTGACTTTCTCGGATATATCATTTCCGAATACGGCACTTCGATAGGTGTTGCAGGCACTCACGGCAAGAGCACCGCAACGGCTATGATGTACAATATTCTTAAAGAAAACGGCAAGGATCCGTCTGTTATGAACGGTGCTGTCATCACCGGCATAAATTCACAATATTATATAGGCAAGGGCGATGCCATCGTATTTGAGGCTTGTGAATACAAGGATTCTTTCCTTTCGTTCTTCCCTTCCATTGCCGTAATTCTCAACGCCGAATATGACCATGCGGATTATTTCAAGGATTTTGACGCTTATATCGCATCATTCAAAAAGTATCTTGACCACGCACGCGGCGGTGCGGCTTGCGTGAATTTCGATTCCGAAGGTGCTGTTCTTGCATCAGACGGATACTGCGGAGAGCTTTATTCATACGGTATAGAAAATAAAAATGCTCGAATTATCGCCGAGAACATAACGTTTACAAACGGAAGACCAGAATTCGACATAATATTCGACAAGAAATTTTTTGCGCATGTTAAGCTTTCCGTGTTCGGTATGCACAATGTGTACAATACACTTGCAAGCGCAGGCGTTGCCTTGGCTTGCGGTATAACCGACGGCGAGGCTTTCGCATCATCGGCACACTCTTTTGCAGGGATCAAACGCCGATTTGAATACAGAATGAGCCTTAACGGTGCGGAAATATACGATGATTATGCGCACCACCCGACCGAAATCACCGCAACACTTTCTGCCGCACGCAAAATATGCAAGGGCAAGCTTACCGTCGTTTTCCAGCCGCACACGTATTCAAGAACAGCGGCTCTTCTTGACGATTTTGCATCATCCCTTGAAAATTGTGACGAGGCTGTAATTGCAGATATTTACCCTGCACGTGAAACAGACACGCTCGGTATGTCAGCAGAGCTTCTTGCAGGTAAAATTCCAAAGGGCAAATACGTCGGCGGATTTGAAAAAACGGCTGAATATATAAAAAGCATCGCCGCCCCCGACGATACCGTTATCATTATGGGAGCAGGCGACGTTAACAAGATCATCGATATTCTTTCATCAGCTGAGTGACTTTTCCTTGAATGTTGCGCAGGCAGTTTCGCTTGAAGATTTGGCATAGGAAGGACCTATTGACACCTTGCACGCTGTGCAGTAACATTCGCCGTCGTGATATACGCAATTTTTAACATCGCATCCGATGCCCTTTATATGCTTATGGCACTTATCTTTTGTTTCCATATCTGTTCTCCTTTCTGATTTCTGAAGAAAGTATTTGCAGATATGACCGTTTTTATACGCAGTTAAGAGGTATATATGTCAGTATTCGTTATAGCAGATCTTCATCTTCCCTTTGGCGACAAATCGAAAACAATGGAGGTTTTCGGCGGAAGATGGGCTGATTATACAGAAAAAATAAAACAAAATTGGCTTGAGTGTGTTACCGAAAACGACACCGTCATACTTGCAGGCGACACCTCCTGGGGAATGGAATTTGATACAGCACTTCCCGACCTTGAATTTCTGAACAACCTTCCCGGCAAAAAAATTCTTCTTGAAGGCAATCACGATTTCTGGTGGAATACGGTCAAGAAAATGAACACATTTTTTGAAGAAAACAGCCTTGAATTTTCTGTTTTGCGCAATAATGCGTACGATATGGGTGATTTTATTCTGTGCGGCTCACGAGGCTGGTATACAGACGAGAAAACCATTCCCGAATCAAACGCCGACAACAAAAAAATTGTAAACCGTGAAAATATGCGTCTGCGTGCAAGTCTTGAAGAAGGGCGACGGCTCTCACCCGACAAACCGATAGTGGCAGTTTTGCACTTTCCGCCCGTGTACGGCACGTATCTGTGCGAGGAAATAACAAAAACTCTTTCCGATTTCGGTGTAAAGCTTTGCTTCTACGGTCACATACACGGTATTCACAGAAGCATTCCCGATATAGTACATAACGGAATTACGTATAAAATGGTATCGGCAGACCACTTGAATTTTAAGCCATATAAAATAATTTATTAAAATTTTTAAATTTCTGTTGACTTTATTTTTTATGCGTGTATAATGGTGTATTATATATTAAATTAACGGAGGACTAAAAAATGAGTCTGAAAAACGTATCAACTCCCGAAATAAACGTACGTGAGTTGGAAATTTCCATAGAGAAGGCAAATTTTGATGCCGCTGTGGCAAAAGCATACAAGAAGAAGGTTGGTTCAATTGCTGTCCCCGGCTTCCGCAAGGGTAAAGCTCCCAAGTCCGTTATCGAAAAGATGTACGGCTCCGATTTCTTCTACAACGATGCACTTAACGAAATTCTTCCCGAAGTATACGAGGAAGCAGTCAAGGAATCCGGTCTTGAGCCCATCAGCCAGCCCGAATTTGATTTCGGTTCTTTCGAGGGCGAAGAGATCACAGTCAAGGCAAAGTTCTATGTTAAGCCTGAGGTAGCTGTTGCTGATTACTTCGGCTTTGAGCTTGAAAAGACAATAACACCCGTCAAGGACGAAGATGTTAACGCTGAGATCGAACGCCGCCGCCGTGCAAATGCACGTATGGTTGAGGTTACTGACAGAGCCGCACAGAACGGCGACACAGTTACTATCGACTACTGCGGTTCTATCGACGGTGTTGAATTTGCAGGCGGCAAGGACGAAGGACACAAGCTCAAGCTCGGTTCAGGCAGCTTTATCCCCGGATTTGAAGCACAGATCGAGGGACACAACGTTGACGATGCATTTGATGTGAACGTAACATTCCCCGAGGATTACCACGCTGAAGACCTCAAGGGCAAGGCAGCAGTTTTTGCTTGTAAGCTTCACAAGATCGAATTCGAAGAGCTTCCCGAGCTTGATGACGAATTTGCAAAGGACGTTTCCGAATTTGACACACTTGATGAATACAAAGCAGACGTTAAGGCTAAACTCACAGAAAGAAGCAACAACATTGCAAACAATATGCTTGAAGAAAAGCTCGTTGATGCGCTTCTTACAAAAACAACAGTTGAAGTTCCCGCTGTAATGATCGAAAACGAAATATTCAGCGAGCTTCGCAACTTCGAAACACGTCTTATGCAGCAGGGTATGAACCTTGACATCTATATGCAGTACACAGGTACAACTATAGATGACCTCAAGGAGCAGGCAAGACCTCAGTCCGAGCGTCAGGTAAAGACAAGACTTGCGCTTGAAAAGATTGCAGAGCTTGAAAAGATCACAGTAACAGATGAAGAGGTTGAGGCTGAATACGCTTCACTTGCAGAATCTTCAGGTCTTGAAGCAGCAAAGATCAAGGAACAGCTTCTTAAGGAAGACGTATTCTATCATCTCACACTCAAGAAGGCTCTTGACATGCTGAGAGAAAAGGCAGTTATCACAGAAAAAACAATAACCGAGTAAGAAAGGGACTTTTATGCACAACTCCATAACCATACCGTACGTCATTGAGCAAACGGGCAGAGGCGAGCGTTCATACGACATTTTCTCACGTCTTTTGAACGACAGAATAATAATGCTTACGCAGGATGTCAACCACGCAACGTCCGCTGTTATAGTTGCTCAGATGCTTTATCTTGAAGCAGTTGATCCCGACCGTGATATTTACTTTTACATCAATTCACCCGGCGGCTCCATCACAGACGGAATGGCAATATACGACACGATGAATTACATCAAGTGCGACGTTTCAACGATCTGTATAGGTATGGCGGCAAGCATGGGCTCGTTTCTCCTTTCAGCAGGTGCAAAGGGTAAGCGCTTTGCCCTGCCCAACAGCGAAATAATGATACATCAGCCTTTGATAGGCGGCGGCGGTTTAAGCGGTCAGGCATCTGACATAAAGATACACACAGACCACCTTCTCCGCACAAAAGAAAAGATGAACCGTATACTTGCAGAAAACACCGGCAAGTCGTATGAGCAGATTTGTATCGATACAGACCGTGACAATTATATGACAGCTGAAGAAGCCAAGGCATACGGACTCATCGATGAAATAATAACCAAGAAATAATTAAGGATATGGCTAACAAAAATAATACCGAACTTAAATGTTCCTTTTGCGGCAGGGGTGAATCGGACGACGTTCTGATAATCCCCGCCCCCTCGGGCGCTTGCATTTGCGAGCTTTGCGTTGACATCTGCTCTTCAATACTCGACGAGCAGTTCGAGCACGATATTCAGGACAAAGACGAAGATAAGCTTACTTTTGCAAACCTTCCGAAGCCTCAGGAAATACACGCCGCCCTTGACGAGTACGTTATAGGTCAGGCGTATGCCAAAAAGACGCTTTCCGTTGCGGTTTACAACCACTACAAGCGTATACTTACCATTGAGGAAAGAAAAGGCACGGGCAAAGGAAAAAGGAACAAGAAAAAAGAACAGGAAAAGCCCGACGTTGAGATACAAAAAAGCAACGTGTTGCTTTTAGGCCCTACGGGTGTCGGTAAAACATATATTGCGCAGACACTTGCAAAAACGATGCGTGTACCGTTTGCAATCGCAGATGCGACAACGCTGACGGAAGCGGGATATGTCGGCGAGGATGTTGAAAATATCCTTTTACGTCTTATTCAGGCGGCTGACTATGATGTTGAGCGTGCCGAAAAGGGTATCATATACATCGATGAGATAGATAAAATATCACGTAAAAGTGAAAACCGCTCGATAACAAGAGACGTTTCGGGTGAGGGTGTACAGCAGGCACTTCTCAAAATCCTTGAGGGCACAACGGCAAACGTTCCTCCGCAGGGCGGACGTAAGCACCCGAATCAGGAATTTATTCAGATAAACACGGAAAACATTCTGTTTATCTGCGGCGGTGCATTCGACGGACTTGATAAGATAATCGACCAAAGACGAGGCAATCAGACAGTCGGCTTCGGCACGGAAAAGATAACCGCAGAGATGAAAAAGCGTGACGGTATATACAGCGGTGTATGCTCACACGACATCGTAAAATACGGTCTTATCCCTGAGCTTGTGGGAAGACTTCCCGTAATCTCCTGCCTTGATGCCCTCGACAAGACGGCACTTGCAAGAATACTCAAGGAGCCTAAAAACTCCCTTGTAAAGCAGTATACAAAGCTGCTTGAGCTTGACGGTGTTGCACTTGAATTCACAGACGAAGCGGTTGATGAAATTGCCGCCCTTGCCATTGAAAAATCGGCAGGCGCAAGAGGACTTCGTTCTATTGTTGAAGAGCTTATGCTTGATATAATGTACAAGGTTCCCTCTGATCCTACGATTGAAAAGGTTACAGTCACGGGCGATTACGTCAAGAAAAAAGCTGATATATCCGTACAGTACAAAATAAGTGAATAAATTCACAAAGGCAGACTCAATGAGTCTGCCTTTGATATTTTATTATTCCTTTTGTCTTTAGTGCGCCCTCGCCTGCCCCCTTGTAGTTCGCTGTTCACAGCGAACTACCGCAGTTGACTTTGTCAACTGCATTGGGCATGCAGATTTCCTGCGTAAATCTCAATTTGAGTCTATATTTTATTTCACCCATTTAATATTGAACTTCACAACTCTCTGCAAGATTAATTACATCTTTGCCCTGTTCAATGGCATATTTAACAGTTTTCCACGCACCGCCTGACTTATGATCTATGTAGCAAATGATAAGACCGGCACGATCCACCATTTCACGATTTCTTATTTGTATTGCGGATTTAGGATGAGCATTTGATGCACTGTCTGAAATTTCAACATCGGTATAGTAGTCAAGATATGCTTCCTCGTTTTTTATATATTCCGCAGTTGCATACGGAAGTACAAGCACAATAGAGCTATTATCATCTCGATATTTCTTGCGAATACGAACCACCGATGAAGCTGCACACAAGTCAAAATCTCCGTTTCTCCCTACAAGAAAATCCACATATTCCTTTTCACTAATTATTTTATATATTTGTTTTTCAAGCAAGTTTTCCAATGCGATAATATCGTCGACATATCGGTGCCCGAAAAAAGCAACTGTGAAAATACCAATCATAATAAACACCCTCGACATAATACTCATAGTAATTTAAATTACGTCAAAATTATACCGCTATAATTAGTATTCATCGAATATAATCGGTAAATTTATCGTGAATATTACCGCTGAAATTATTATATAATAATAAAAAGCGAGGTGTTAATGATGGATTTGCAGTTTATAAGAGAGCGTATTTCGATTTTAAGAACAAAGAAGAATGTTTCCGAATACAGAATGAGCACGGATTTAGGACACAGTAAAAGTTATATACAAAGCATTTCTTCAGGTCGTGCGATGCCTTCAATGAGTGAATTTCTCTATATCTGTGAATACCTCGGTGTAACACCAAAAGAATTTTTTGATGATACTGTAGGCGAGCCTCAGCTCGTTCAAAAATTGTACAAATTAACACAGAATATGTCCGAAGACAATTTAAACGTTCTCATAAGCTTGGCAGAGCGTTTAAATGATAAATAATAAATCAAAATGCAGGCTCAAATTTGAGTCTGCATTTTTTAATATATTTCCGCAGGAAATATCTGCCCCCGTTGCCAATCAGTTGACTTCGTCAACTGCGGGGGGTGGCAGGGGGGCAGAAGATAATAGAATAAATATTTACATTTTTTATTTCAAGAAAAACCTGACGGCTTTTTCATAAAATCCTTTTTTATACGGCTGATATCTTATCGGCAGATCAAGCCATGTTTTTTTATCAACAATGCTTTTAATATGTGAAAACGTATCGAATCCGACTTTACCGTGATAGCTTCCCATTCCGCTTTCACCGACACCGCCGAAGCCCATTTCGCTTGTGGCAAGATGTATGACCGTGTCGTTTATACAGCCGCCGCCGTAGGAAATACGTGACGTTACAGCCTCGGCACGCTTTTTGCTTTCGGTGAATAAATACAGCGCAAGCGGCTTCGGTTTATCGGCAAGAAGTCTGAACACGTCGCTGAATTTGTCATACGTTAAAATGGGCAAAACCGGGCCGAATATTTCCTGCCCCATAACGGGATCATCCCATTTTACGTCTGTCATAACTGTTGGTGAGATTTTGAGCGTTTCACGGTCAGATACACCGCCGAACACCGTTTTTTCAGCATCAATAAGTCCAAGAATTCTGTCAAAATGCTTTTCGTTTATTATTTTTCCGTAGCTTTGATTTTTCAAAGGCTCGCCTGTGTATTGATTTTTTATCTCTTTGCAGATTTCAGAAACAAGCTCGTCCTTGATTTTGGCATCACACAGTACATAGTCGGGTGCAACACACGTCTGACCGCAGTTAAGAAATTTACCGAACACTATGCGTTTTGCCGCAAGCTTGATTTTAGCGCTTTCATCAACGATGCAGGGGCTTTTCCCGCCAAGCTCAAGCACGGCAGGAGTCAGCGTTTCAGCCGTATGGCGCAAGACCTCGCGCCCAACGCTTGTGCTTCCCGTGAAAAACACGAAATCAAATTTTTTGTCAAGCAGCTCCGCATTTTCACGGCGGCCTCCCAGAACAACACTGACGTATTCGGGCGGAAAACACGATTTTATTATTTTCTCTATCACCTTACTTGATTCGGGAGAATACGCGCTCGGCTTTACCACCGCCGTATTTCCTGCGGCAATCGCCGTTACAAGCGGTTGAAGCGTGAGAAGAATGGGATAATTCCACGGACTCATTATAAGCACGTTTCCGTAAGGCACGGCTAACGTATAGCTTGACGACGGAAACTGTGCAAGCGGTGTACGCACACGGCGCTTTGAAGTGAATTTGTTGAGATTTTTGAGCATATACGATATTTCGGAAAGCACAAGCCCCGTTTCGCACATAAAGCCCTCGTATTCACTTTTTCCGAGATCGGCTTTAAGTGCATTTGCGATTTCTTTTTCGTGCTTTTTAACCGAAAGATAAAGCCCTTCGAGCATTGCACGGCGGAACTTAACGGGAAGCGTGGCACCGCTTATAAAAAATGTCCTCTGTTTTTTTATTATTTCATCTATATTCATCGAAATTGACACCTCATCAGATATTTATGGGGATAATACTAACATAAAATATTTTCTTTGTCAACAATACCATTGACAAATATGTGCATTTGATGTAGAATAATACCATACTTAAACTTTATTGGAGTAAAACTATGGATTTACAAAAACTGTTAAATGAAATGACCGTTGACGAAAAGCTTGCCCAGATGACACAGCTTGTTCCGCAGATAATCACGGACAAGGGTGAGGGAGCTGTCACAGGTCCTATGCGTAACTTCGGTATTACAAGAAAGGTTACGTCAAAAATCGGTACGCTTCTCGGCGGAACAGGCGCCGAACAGCTTAAATTTTTGCAGGACTTCCATATGGATGAAGACCCGCACAAGATTCCCCTTTTGTTTATGGCTGACATCATACACGGTTACAGAACGCTTTACCCCGTTCCGCTCGGACTCGGCGCATCTTTTGATACAGAGCTTGCTGAACAGTGCTGTGCTATGGCGGCTAAAGAAGCCGTTGCGGGTGGTCTTCACGTAACGTTCGCACCTATGGTTGACCTTGTACGTGACGCTCGCTGGGGAAGATGTATGGAAACAACGGGTGAGGATCCGTATCTCAACTCAAAAATGTCTGCGGCTATGGTCAGAGGATTTCAGGGTGAAAACCTTGAAAAAGACAAAATTGCCGCTTGTGTAAAGCATTTTGCCGCATACGGCGCTTGCGACGGCGGACGTGACTACGATGCCGTTGAGCTTGGCGACAGAACTCTGCGTGAATTCTATATGCCTGCATACAAGGTGGCTGTTGACGAGGGCGTTGAGCTTGTAATGACATCATTCAACACGCTTAACGGTGTTCCCTCCTCTGCAAATAAATATCTCGTTGACGACATTCTCCGTAAGGAATGGGGCTTTGACGGAATCGTAATTTCCGACTTCAACGCATTTTACGAGATGATCTCGCACGGTATTGCGGCAAACGAAAAGGAATGTGCTAAAAAAGCGCTTGATGCGACAAGTGACATTGAAATGATGTCAACGTGCTACGTTAAATTCGGCAAACAGCTTCTCGAGGAAGGCGAAATAACAGAAAAACAGCTTGACGATGCTGTTATGCGTATTCTGAAGCTCAAAGAAAAGCTCGGTCTTTTCGACGATCCCTACAGAGGCGCAAGTGTTGAAGAAGAAAAGAGACTCCACCTTTGCAAGGAACACCGTGACCTTGCAAGAGTTGCCGCTGAAAAGAGTGCGGTGCTTCTGAAAAATGACGGTGTACTTCCCCTTGACGAAAACGTGAAGAAGATCGCCGTTATCGGTCCTGCGGCTGACCACGGTATGATTGGCGGCTGGTTCTGCTGCGGTACTGTTGCCGAAGCTGTCAGCGCACTTGACGGTATTAAAAACGTTGCGAAGAACGCAGACGTTAAGCTTGCATTCGGTTCAACATTTGATCCCAACGAAAAGCCCGAGGCTGTTGCTGACAGAATTGCCGAAGCGAAGAAGCTTGCAGCTGAATGTGATGCTGTCGTTCTCTGTATCGGTGAAGAAATGGATATGAGCGGTGAATCACACACACGTGCAAGAATTTCAATAAGCGATGCTCAGGCAGAGCTTGTAAAAGAGGTTTGCTCCGTTAACAAGAACACCGTAACGGTTATTTACTGCGGACGTCCTTTGGCACTTGAAAAGATAAACGACATCTCACCTGCAACGGTTATTTTCTGGCATCCCGGCACTGAGGGCGGAAATGCTCTTGCAAATCTGCTTTTCGGTCGTGTAAACTTCCAGGGTAAGCTTCCTATGACATTCCCCTATGAAGGACAGTCGCCTTACTTCTATAACCATCTGCCCACAGGTAGACCCAACGGCAACGGCGGATACTGTCTGAGATACCTCGACACACCGTATGAGCCTGTTTATCCCTTCGGTTACGGTATGTCTTACACAACGTTCGAAATTTCCTCCCCTACTCTTTCAAGTAACGAAATGACAGAGGACGGCGAGATAACGGTATTTGTAAACGTCAAGAACACGGGTAACGTCCATGGCATTGAAACAGTACAGCTTTACATCAACGACGTTACAGCATCCGTTTCAAGACCCGTAAAGGAAATGAAGGGCTATCAGAAGGTAGCACTTGCTCCGGGTGAAGAAAAAACGGTAGCGTTCAAGATAACGCTTGATGCTTTGAAATTCCACACATTCAGCGGTGAATACAAGGCTGAAAAGGGTAAATTCAAGGTATTTGTTTCCAACCGTTCAGACGTTAAGGAATTTGTAGAATTCAAGCTTGTATAATAAATCACGGCATCACGGTCGAAAACCGTGATGCCGTTTTTTTCACATTGCCCAAACAGCATTTACGCAAAAAAACAGTTGCAAAATTTGTAATATTATGATATAGTATAAATATATATTATATTTGTCATATCTAATTTTAAAAGGATGGTAAAATTTGATGAGTCTTATAAAAAAAATATCATCATTTACGCTTGCGCTCATTACGGTGCTTTGCGTATTCGCATCCCCCGTTTCCGTTTTGGCGGCAAATGCAGAGGACGAAGCATATATGCAGTCGCTGAAAGACAAGGGATTTCCCGACGATTATCTTCCATCGCTTCTTGCTTTGCACAAAACGTACAAGGATTGGACGTTTGAGCCATTGCTTGTCACCGACATAAGCCGTCAGCAGGGCAAGGACTCCGCATACACGTGGGATTACGTTGTATATCAGGAATACGATGCGGAAATCAAGAGAAATCTCTGCTCACGCTCAAACTCCGCTTACAGAGATTTTTCGCATATAAATCTCTACGATTCAGGCTGGTACAAGGCTTCACGTGCAGCTGTTGAATATGAAATGGACCCCAGAAACTTCTTAACTGAAAAGAGCATCTTCCGTTTTCTTGAGCTTTCGTGGGCAGACGGAATAACACTCGAAGCAGTTGAAGCGGCTATCAGCGGAACATTTATGGAAAACGCAAAGCTCGATGACAAATATTCCAATACAACGTATGCCGAATTTTTCTATAACACGGGTAAAGAAGTCGGCGTTAATCCTGTTTTTCTTGCTTCACGTATAAGACAGGAGCAAGGCACGGGCAAATCCCCTCTTATCACGGGTGCTTGCGGTGACAGAATGTGGTATTACTACGATAACGGAAGCGGTAAATATTCAAAGACTGATGAAAACGGCAATCTCATAAACGCTCCCTCAACGGGCTTTACACTTGCCGAATCAAAGAAATACAACGGATATTATAACTACTTCAATATGGGTTCAGCAGGCACGGGATATTTTGAAATATTCCGTGGCGGTATGACAGAGGCAATCGAGGGCACACCCGTTATGGCGTCACAGTGGGGCGGTAACCCCTCGTGGAACACAAGATGGAAGGCACTTTACGGCGGTTCGCTTAAAGTAAAGGAAAAATACATAAGCATATACCAGAACATTCCTTATCTTCAGAAATTCAACGTAGATGCACGTTCACAAAAGAATTTCTGGGGACAGTATATGCAGAACGTCACAGCGGCAACGAGCGAGGGTAACACAATGTACCGTGCTTATGCCGAAAACGGATTTCTCGATTCCGCAATCTCCTTCCTCATTCCCGTATATGAGGGAATGCCTAAGGATAAATGCCCTGCACCAACGGGCGGTGAGTTTGTTGCAAGCTCACTTCTCAAGAATGAGTCTGTTGAATCATACGATATTTACGAGCTTAAAAACATTTCCAGAGGCGACGGCCTTGTTATGAAATCTGATGAAGACAATATATCATGGCGTGTCGTTAAGGGAACACCCAAGTCGGTTATCGACCTCGGACGCATCAATCTTTCAAAGTACGATTATGCATACATAGACTATTCCACAAAGGGCGACTTCAAGGCAAGCGTCAACGGAAATTATGCAGGTCTCGGTCTTTCAACATCTCCCGACAAGGATTTCTCATCGGGAAGTAAAGAAGCGTTTGATATTGGTTATGAAGCTTTGAGAAGCGGCAACGGTGAAAGTCTTTGGCGCAGGATCGTAAAGCTTTCTATCGACACACAGTATATGGGCGATGTTTACCTTGCCGCGAATATGCCGGGCGGTGACAACTTCATTATACACAACATCGTTTTCGTAACAGAAACAGGACACACAGGAACACTCGATGATCCCGAAGCGGAAACAGAAGCTCCCTCAACCGATGCTGTTACAGAAGATAACGTAACAGAAGAACCGTCCATCCCTGCAGGTGCGGTTACAGATGCGCCCGACGATGAAAAGAAAAGCAGCGGTATGTCTGCGATGTGGATAGCTGCGATAATCGTAACGGTTGTTGTGGCTGTAGGCTTTGTGGTATTCTTATATATCTACACCGGCAAAGGCACAAAAAAAGAAAATAAAGAAAAGGCTGAATGATATCTTATCACATAGGGCTTTTAATAAAGCCCTATGTGAGCCTATCTTATATTTCCTGTATAAAATATCTCCACGGTTTCGTATGTTATAACTATTTTATCTATAAGCTCACGCAGAACGCTTTGCTTTTCTTCAAGAGACATCGTTTTCCACACTCCCTGCAAAGCGCCGAGCTTTTTGAGCTGCTCCATAGATGCTTGCGATATACTTCTGTTTTCCTTTTCCGAATGTATTTTTTCTTCAATTTCCGCAAGCTCACGCTTTCGGCGGTTTATTTCATCGATAAGAACGTCATCATCATCCTCGGAATACAGCTCGTACAAACGTGAAAGCTTCTTTTTGACAGCGTTTTTGGTTTTTTCAAGCACATCAAGAATATCCACATCTGCATTTGCAACGTCTTTTTCTTCAAATTTCAGAGAAAATATATCATCAAGCACGATTTTTTCAAGCTCATCTGCCGATACCTTTACGTTATCGCAAACACCGTCCTTGGCAAGATGTGATTTTGATTTATCCTGTGAGTAGCAGTATATTTTATATTTTCCCCCACTCCATTTCTGATAACGCATTTTTGCTCCGCAAACACCGCATATTATAAGCCCCGACAAAAGAGATTTCGAGGTGCGTGCGCTTTTCAGGCTTCTGCGCTTCATTTCAGCCTGCGCTGAATAAAATACGCTTTCCGATATTATCGGCTCGTGGCAGTTTTTATACTCAACACCGTTATATACGATACTGCCGATATTCGTTTTGCGCTTCAGTATCTGTATTGCGAGTCTTTCGTATTTCAGTCCTGTAAGCTTTGCTATCTTCAGAGTGGAATATCCCTGCAAATAAAGCGAATATACCTGCCTTACGACTTCGGCATCTTCATTCGGGATAAGCTTGCCCGTGCTTTTGTCATAATCATACCCGAACGGAGTTCTTCCGCCTCCGGGCCACAAGCCGCTTTTGACACGCTCACGCATACCGAGACTTGTGCGTTCCTTTATCGTTTCTCTTTCAAGCTGTGCAAAAGCCGACATTATACCGAGCATCGCACGGCCGATAGGCGTTGATGTGTCCATATTTTCACGAAGCGACACAAAGCTTGTGCCATTGGGCAAAAGCACATCTTCAATGAGATAAAGCGTGTCCTTCTGGCTTCTTGAAAGTCTGTCAAGCTTATATACGGCAACACACTCAACACCTCCCTCTTTTATATCGCCGATAAGTCTTTTCATTTCGGGACGGTCTATGTTAGCACCCGAATATCCGCCGTCGATGTATAAGCTGTAATTTTTTATTTCCTTGCTTTGGCAATATCCTTTAAGCATTTCCGTTTGCGCTTCAACGGAATAGCCCTCCTCTCTTTGGGCGTCTGTTGAAACACGGATGTAAAGTGCTGTTTTACGCTGTTTCGCTGTGTTTTTCATTTTCTTTTACTTCTTTTTCCGTTACGGTGCGTTTTTGAGCCGTTTGTATTGCCATTTGTATTTTGTCAGATGAAACAGTCTTTGTTGAAAGCTCACTGTATTCAACGGGCAGTTGTTCTATATATCTTTTAATAACCACGAAAATCCCTCCTGTATAACAGGATTTTATCCATATTACTAACTTACATACAAAAAAGGGTTGATTCAATATGAAAATTAAGCGTTTGATTTCTTTTCTACTGCTTTTTGCTCTCTTCTCGGGAACACTTTCCTCCTGCCGTTATCTTTCGGTGGATTATTACAAAAAGGAAGAACGTGCAAAGGTAAACGAGTACAGTATAACCGTTTCGGATTTTTCGGGAAACTCGTATATTCTCGAAAAAGCACCTTCGGGAATTTACGTTTCATCGCCGAGTGCGGCTGAAATAATTGTCGAGCTTGGCGCGGGAAGACTCATAAAGTCCTGCTCGGCAGAGTGTAAGGAGCTTTCGGGAATGCCGTCATCCGCAAGAGTTTCAAGCAGCGGATTTATCACTCCCGATGCCTTGAAAAGCCTCGGAATAGATACGGTCATATTCTCGTCGGAGGATGGCGGAACAGATGCAGAAGCGCTCAAAAACGAAGGCTTCAATGTATTTGTATTTTCAGACAAGGGCGGTGTTGCCACCGCAGAAGCAAATATCCGTCTTGCAGGTGCTGTAACATTCAAATCAGACCTTGCGGAAACCATCATAAAGGATATAAGAGATGATATAAGCGTTGTCAAGGCACTTGCCGCAAAGGCAAAAATAAAGCGTAAGGTTTACGCTGAGGGCGGTACTCCCGACAAATATTTCGCATACAGTGCAGGCAGTATGATAGGTGAGCTTATCACGCTTGCGGGCGGTGAAAATGTTTTCACAAACGAATCGGAGGAAACCGTAAATGTGGATGCAAGCACGATGCTGCAAACCAACCCCGAAATAATAATAAGCTTCGTTGAGGCGGAAAAATTTTCCGCAAACGATATACGCAAGAGGAAGGATTTTGAAAATATCTCCGCTTGCAAAAACGGTCAGGTTTTTCTTTATGACAGCACAATGCCTGCTGTAAGACCTGCACCGTCACTGACAGATGCACTTTATCAAATAGCAAAATTTATAGGAACGGCGGAATGATTATGAAAACAAGAATTGAAAGCTACAAAAATTACGGAAAAACAATGTTTATCGAAGATGGTGATATTACCCTCGGCGTAACGCTTGACGTAGGTCCGAGAGTGATATATATGTCGATAGACGGCTGTGAAAACCTCTTTTTCGAGGACATTGACAGAGAAACAAAAAGAACAGATGCTGAATTTGAAGACACATTCGGCAAGGACACGGCGTGGTATATTTACGGCGGTCACAGAATCTGGATGTCGCCCGAGGAATATCCCCTTACGTACAACCCCGACAACTCACCCATTGAATACGAAATATCGGATAATACCGTAACATTCACACAGCTTCCCTACAAGGGCGGACTTGTGTCGGCTGAGCTGAAGCTCGTATTTGAAAACGGCGGTGTCACTGTACACAACACGGTCAAAAACATAACGGACAAAGCTCTCAACGGTGCTGTATGGGCACTTTCGGTAATGGCAAAGGACGGCGTGGGCTTCGTAAAGCTTAATGATAAGGATATGGGGCTTTTGCCTAACAAAAAGCTCGTTATCTGGTCTTACACATCACTTACCGACGAGCGTCTGCACCTGCTTGACAAATATCTTGCCGTAAAGCAGGACAGATTTGCAAAGAGTGACTTCAAAATAGCGACCGACTGTGACAGCGGTACAGTATATTATTACAAAGACGGTGTGCTTTTCACAAAGGAATTCGATATAGAAAACGATGCGGTTTATCCCGATGGCGATGTATACTGTGAATTTTTCACGGGTAAAAATTTCTTTGAGCTTGAGTCACTCAGCGCCCTTCACGATATTGCTCCCGGCGAAAAGCTTACCCATATTGAGCGTTGGAATCTGAGAAAATGCGACACTTTGACCGAAATTTCAGACGAAAACCTCGAAAAATTATTAAAAATAACTAAATAATAATTGAATTATTGTTAAAAACTATTGATTTTTACACAGAAATATGCTATAGTAAAAATGCAAGATAGAAGCCGAATATTTTGCAATTTCTCGTAAAGGTGGTTTTTCTATGAAAACATTGATAGTGGCAAAACAAATTACCGTTACCGATGATCTGAAAGCAATCATTGAAAAGAAGCTTGAGAAATTTGATAAGTTTTTCAATAACAACGCTTCCGCAACGGTCGTTCTTTCAAGAGAACGTAAAAAAGAAATTCTGGAGCTTACAATAACGGTCGGAGGCACATTATTCCGTGCAGAAGAAGAAAGCGATACCTTCAGAAATGCTTTGGATAATGCGGTCGATATAATTGAACGTCAGATAAGAAAAAATAAAACACGGCTTCAAAAGCGTCTGCGTGACACTTATTTTGACCATGCTGTATACGATATTGAGGAAGATGACGAGGAAGACAATGCTCCTTACAAGATAAGAGAAAAGACCTTCCCTGCACGTCCTATGTCGGTTGATGAAGCAATTTTGCAAATGAACCTTTTGGGACATCAGTTCTTCGTTTTCGTAAATGCAGATACAGAAAAGACAAATGTTATCTACAAGCGCCGTGAAAATGAATACGGTCTGCTTGCTCCCGAAGATTGATAAAAAATAAAAAGTTGGCTCAATGAGCCAACTTTTTTATCTTATTACCGTATATATACCTACTGCGGAATATCTTATCTGCTCCAAGGCGAAGAACAAAAACAGCTTCACAAGCTTTCTTTCATCTGCCGAAAAGGTTACGTACATATTGTATTCGCCGTCTGAATAAAGCGCCGGGGTACAGTCTGTCTTTACCGTCTGCACACCGAAAAAGTCAGCATAGAAAAGAATATCTGACATTGTGTTTTCAAAGTCGGGACTTACAACAAGCTCTGCATAAAGCGACTTTTCTCGTTTGTGATACTGAAATACCGATGTATTCTTTTTACAAAGGGCAAATCTTGTGCGAACGTTTCCGTCATTAGACATAATATCCGCACCGAGGCATACAAACAGCTCATACTTTGAAATGAGATTGTAAAATCCGCCGAGTCTTCCGTCGGTTGAGTTTTCAATGGGCAGTATGCAATAATCGGCTTTGCCGTCGTATACCGCCTCACAAGCGGAATTGAAGTCGGGAGCAAAAATACTTTCCGAGGTATCGATATATTTTGAAAAAAGCTTATACGCTTTATCTGAAAGTGTATTTTTTAAATATGATACTGTACCGCCCGATGATATATTTTTTTCTTCAGGCAAAAAATCACTTATCTTTCTTTTCCCCGGTGCTACATCATCAAGCACCGAACAGGCAGTAAGGCGAAGCAGTTTTTTGTTTATATCGGCTGTTTTTTCATATTCGGGATAATCAGCATCGGGAAGCGTAACGTCAAGACATTTGTCAAAAATGTATGCAAATTCCTCTTTTTTTATACTTTCGCCGAAAGAGAGAGTATCCATCATCTCACGCACAACAGCATATATGCGTTCTTCCGCACTTTGCTTTTTAATAAGAAGCCGCAAAAGATTTTCACTATTATTCATTTCTTCACCTATGTAAACAGTATAATAAAATAATATATCATTTTAAAAATTAATTCCACATACTGTTTGTAAATATTCGCACATATGCGTTTTTAAAAACGCTTATACAAGGTTTTTGAAATTAAATATTGACATAATACATCTCGGATGATATAATGCTTTATAATAAGTCAACGAGGTGAAATGCTTGAATTCTTCATTATTGTGTAAATTTAATTCTCCCACATGGGATATGCTTCCGGATATAGATCTTTATATGGATCAAGTGCTGGTGCTTGCAGAAAAATTTTTCGGTGTCTTTTCAGATACAAACGAGGTCGGAATCACATCTTCAATGCTTAACAACTACGTAAAGCAAAAGGTCGTTCCCTCCCCTGACAAAAAAAGATACAACAAAGAGCATCTCGCAAGATTTCTTATGATATGCGTTTTAAAAAGAGTGTTGTCCATCGCCAAGATAAAACAGCTTTTCGACAGTCTTTTTGAAACGTATACCGTGCGTGAGGTATACGAGGTGTTCAGTAATGAGCTTGACTGTGCGCTTCACGCACTTGCCGACAACGAGCCTATGGCTCAGCCCGACAGCGCAGACAGTAACATTCTGGCGCTTAAATACGCTGTGCGTTCTTTCGCACACACCGTATTTGCAGAGATAAATATGAATAGCAAGAACGACTGATAAGGTCGTCACCGAATTTTATAAATTCGGTGACGGCCTTATTGTTTTAGTGCTTTTTAGGTATGAGTATTACGTTTTTGTGTGATATAAGGTCAGAAATTCCGTTTGCTGATTTTATCACCTCGGTCGGTACACCGTACTTTTTGGCAACGTCCCACACACCCTCATCGCTTGTGGGATAGTAAAATGTAAACGTGCCTCTTTTATCACCGTCAGCCTTATTTTCAAAGCCGATGCTTTGTATAACATTATAGTTACACTCCTCGCTTAAAACAGAATCGACATATATTTCCGTATCGGCAAAATAATTTTCACCGTCATATCTTATCTTCACGTCACCGCATCTGCAAACGGCACATACCGCTTTGTTAAGATTCTTTTGAGGAATGTCTATTTCCCCTTTAAACGGCACAGACACCCTTACGCTGTCATACCCCTCGCCCTCATACACAGCGCAGATATCACAAGTGCCCGTGCAAACAAGTCTTCCGTCGTTTATACTGTACGAGGCGTTTTCAACATTACCTGTACAAAGTGAAATATTCCCCGTTATATTTTCACACACGTCCTTTTCAAGCTGTGCATTGACGCTGAAATTGCCCTTGAGAGAGTACGGACTTTTATCGCATTTTATACTTTTGTATTCGGGAAATCCCGAACATCCTACAGCGTACATATCGTACGGTGCCGTGACAAATTTTTCCGTACTTGACAGTATCTTTATATCGTATAAAAAGTCAAGCTCAATAACTCTTTTTTCGCCGTTTGTGTTTTCTGTGACGGCAGATGTAATATCGTATACGTTTATTTTACCGATGCACACGGAATCATCTGTCATATTCTCGCATTGAACGATATGTGACACTGAAATACTAACGGGCATCACTGCAATTTTTCCCGCAGTATCACCTGTTTCGTAAACAACAGCGCCTCGAAGCTCCGTACGAACAAATGCTTTTCCCTCTGCTCCCTTCACTTCCGTCTGATGCGGGTGGATCAGCGTGTGTATCACTCTTTCCACCGTCGGCATATTGTCAGGTACATTTATATCCTCTGACACACCTATTCCCGTTTCCTCACACACGGAAATCTCTGAAAAGCCTATATTTTGTGTAAGCCTTTCAATTTTGTCTTCACTGCTTACGCCTTTTATTTCAGGTGTGATGCGCTCCTCTTCCCATACATCCGTATGTGTCTCAATTCTCGCTTTAAGGCTTACTTTGCGTGGTGTCAAGGCTCGCAAGGTCATATTTTTAGGTGAAAATACCACGTCGCACACAGCGTCGTTCTCACCCTTTATCTGTATGCGGTCGGAAAATTCCGCTTTGAATTCAGCACACTGCAAGCTTTTGTCTTCGCCTCTGTAAAGCACAGAGCAGCTTACACAGCCCTCATATTCGATCTTATCATCCGATACATACATTCCCGTTTTACGCACATCTGAAAAGACGTGTAAAATACGCTTTATATCGGGAAAATAGTCGGGCAGAGTGTATTCGCATACAACCTCCGTCTGATTTTCACCCGAAAAATTCTTTTTGATTATTGAGCCTTCGCCGTTATAATTTTTTTGCTCCATTCCGTAACCGTACCTTTCCTTAAAATTATCTGCTAAAATATATTCATCAGATGTGATTCTTATGAATAAAAACCTTTTTCTTTCATTTTTTTCCGTATTTTCGCAAGCGCTGACTTTTCAATTCGTGAAACATATGAGCGTGATATACAGAGCATCTCTGACACCTCACGCTGTGTTTTCGGTGTCTTGCCGTCAAGACCGTAGCGAAGTATGATTATCTTTCTTTCTCTTTCGCAAAGCTCCTTTTTAACAGCGGAAAACGCCTGCTTTATCTGCTGCTTTCGGTTTATATCCTCGGCGATAGTATCGGGAACGCTTATTATATCGATATATGTCAGCGGATTCCCCTCTTTGTCCGTGTCAAGCACCTCGTTTATAGACACCTCATTCTGAAGCTTTTTCTGACCTCTGAAATACATAAGTATCTCATTTTGAAGGCATTTACCGGCATAGGTGGCAAAGCGTGTACCTGTTTCGGGCTTGAAGCTGTCAATGGCTTTTATGAGTCCTATTGTGCCTATTGATATTAAATCATCGTGATTTTTTGAAAGAGTATAATATTTTTTTACTATGTGTGCAACAAGCCGCATATTGTGGCGAATAAGCTTTTCACGTGCATACATATCACCGTTTTTCATTCTGACAAAGCATCTTTGCTCCTCCTCCGCCGTAAGCGGCGGAGGATACACCTCTGCATCCGACACCTTGAGAAATGCAAAAAAGAAATTGTATATTACCTTAAAAACATTTCCTATCATTCCCTGCCTCCATTAATATTTTTTTAACATACCGTTATATATAACGATACAATGTGGGTATACAATAATGTGTATGCTGTATGCATATTTAAAAGAACAAAAAAATTACATAGGTGTATTTAATGAAAACTGCTGTTATAGATATAGGCTCAAATACTATAAAGCTCGATATATTCAAGCTTTCGGGAAAAGATATAGAACCAATATCATCAAGAAGTGAAAAGGGTGCTCTGGCTCGTCACACAAAGGACGGATTTTTAACAAATGAGGGCTACGATATATTGAAAAGCATCCTCGAGAGGTTTCTTATCACCGCTGTAAGCGATGGCTGTGAGAAAACGTATGTGTTTGCAACACAAAGCCTGAGAGGAATTTCAAACGCCTGCGAAGTCATAGAAAAAATAAAAGAAGCACTCGGTGTTACCATTGAAATAATAAGCGGAGAAGACGAGGCATTATGCAGCACAAATGCGCTGATGCTGGACTGCCCCGATGCTGTAAACGGTATTATGGCTGATATGGGCGGCGGAAGTCTTGAGCTTGTTGAGTTTGAAAACAGAACAGCAAAAAATATATGCAGCTTGCCACTCGGCGCTTTGCGTGTAAAAGAGCAGCTTAATATAAGCACCGTTTTAACAAGCTCAGATGAAGAAAAAATCACCTCTCACGTATTGTCGCAGCTCAAAAATTTTCCTGTCACAGACAAGGATACGATTTATCTTATAGGCGGTACTGCACGCTGTATTTTTTCGCTTTGCTTTGATAAAAAAACAGAAATATCTGTGCTTGATGCCGAAAAAGCATACAGCTTTCTTTCCTCAGGCGGTGAAGAAACAGCCCTTATGCTTATGCAAAAGCTTCCCAAGCGTGCGGATAATTTTATGACAGGCTTTTATATATTCAACATTGTTTGCAAATATTACGGAGTAAAGAAGATAGTTCTCTGCAAAAGAAGTGTCCGTGACGGATATCTGTTAAAAAAAGCAGAGAATAAAAACATATAAGAATATGAAGAAAATAATTAAGACAATTTTTATTTTACTGATTATCACACAGCTCACCTCGTGTTCGGGAGGAATTTCAGGTCTTTTGGGTATAGACAATGCGGATTACAGCGCAGAGGCTGTAATTGCATCGCTTGACGGCAAGGGCGAAATCGCACAGCAGCTTTCAAGCGTTTGCTCTGTCCTCACATTCGGCACGGGTGAAATAATCTGCTTTGATGATTTCAAATCCGTTTCGGATAAATACAGCGATACCGTGCTTGATTATCTTGCGGGAACTCACTTTGAAAAATATTCCGCAGATGATAAAATGTTTTCCGCCTTGGCTGAAAATTACCCCGAGCTAAGTGTAAATACTCTCATTCCGTCATACGATTATGAAAACACAGTATACAGATTTTTCGGCGGAGATATTCATTTAAAAAACAAAAACACTTCCCGCTTTTCGTATTTAGACAAGATAAACGCATACATACTGACAGGAAAGCTTACATCCGTATATACATCGGTTGAAATAGTAAGTCTTACGGAAACCGAAAACACTTACCGTGCTGTTGTACGTTTTTCTCAAAATGGGATAGCATACCCCGATGATTATTTCATTATTTTCAGAAAACGTGCTGAAAATGAAATACCGTACATATATTCCGTATCGGTAAATGAAAGTATTATCGTTGAAACAGAAAAAATATAATAACAAAACAATACCTCTTTTCATATCATACTAAAGATGATTATGAAAAGAGGTATTTTATGAGTCAACAATATACAAATGCATATTTTGCCGCAGCGAACACATCAAACGGTTTTATCGGGCATTTCGGTAAAATATTCGATGCGGAATCCCTTGACAGAATATATATTCTCAAGGGCGGTCCCGGTACGGGAAAATCTTATTTGATGAGAAAAATCGGAAAAGAAGCGGAAGAACACGGATATGACGTTGAATATTTTTTATGTTCATCCGACACAAATTCTCTTGACGGAATTCTGATACCGTCGATAAAGACCGCAATAATCGACGGAACATCACCTCACGCAAGTGATCCCGTTTTGCCCGGAGCAGCAGACGAAATTATAAATTTAGGAGAATTTTTCAATATCAAGAAGCTGACCGAGCAAAAGGATGTAATAATAAAGCTCATACGTGCAAAGTCAGAGCTTTATACACGTGCATACGCATTTTTACGATGCGCAGGCTCTATCAAAAAGGAATATAACTGCACGGTATCGCCATACGTTCTGTATAAAAAATTAAATGATTTTACAGAACGGTTGATGGCGCACATCAAAAACGGTGACAAATGGGGTGAGCAGATACGTCTTTTACACACGTACGGTACGTGCGGCGAAGTGTTTTTGGATACATTCTATAAAAAAGCCGAAACACATTATGTTATCGAGGATAAATACAACATTTCTCATATTTTGCTTTCCCTCATATATGAAAAGCTGAAGGAGAAAGGGCATAATATTACAGTAAGCTATTCACCCGATATTCCCGAACATATCGACGGTATTTATATAAACTCACTGAAAATATCATTTACCGTAGGCACGCCGCAAAGCGAAGACGACAAGGTGATAAATATGTGCAGATTTATAAACAAAGACGGAATCAAATCACATAAAAAACGGCTTAATTTTATGAAAAGTGCATACGAATCGGTGATCAAAGAAGCGCTTCTTTATTTAGCAAACGTAAAACCTCTTCACGATGAGCTTGAAAAGATATACATATCATCTATGAATTTCGACAAAAAAGAAAAAATGACAGAAAAATTGTGTAAAAAGATATTCAAATGACCTTTTAAAACGGGCAGTTTGTGAATAGCCATACAAAAAAAATCCTCAGCCGAGGATTTTTTTGTATTCATTTTGCGTACTTTTCAACTGCAATTATAAACGGTGAATCGTATGAATTTATCATTCGGCAATTCATCACCGAATAATATTTTCTGTCGTACGTTGCAAGATATTCAAGGAGCATTTCTCCCTCACGTCTGCCCTCATCGTGTCCGGGATAAACAGAAATGACGAGTACGCCTCCGCCCTTTAATAGCTCAATTCCGTCCTTAACAGCCTTGAACGTTGTTTCGCACATTGTGTGCTTTGACTTGTCCCCGCCGGGCAGGTAACCGAGATTGAACATTCCGCCGTCAATAGGCTCTTTTACATACTCCTTGACGTTCTGATGTCCCGACAGTATAAGCTCAAAATTCGTATGTCCCTTTTCAGAAAGCAGCTTTTGCGTGTTTTCAAGCGCCGCAGGCTGAACGTCAAATGAATATACCTTGCCGTTTTTTGCAACACCGCACAAAAACTCCGTATCGTGGCCATTACCCATTGTGAAATCGACATATACACCGTTTTCGTTGGGATTTTTAAGTATATATTCTTTAGCGTGCTCTTTCAGATTCATTTCTCTGCCTCCAGCCATTTTTGCCATACTTCGGGCTGATAACCGACCGTGGCAAGCTTGCCGCATCTGACAATGGGAGTTTTCAAAAGCGACGGATCTTCAAGGATGTTTTCATCCTTGTCTTCTTCGTATGCAAGATATGAAAGAAGCTTATAGTCACGGTGCTTTTCATCAAGAAGTGCATCGATTCCGCCGACGGCACTCTTAATACTCTTGTATTCACCCGGAGAAATACCTTTGTCAAGCAGATCTATAAACTGAACCTTTACCCTGCGTTCTTTGAAAAACCTCTCCGCCTTCTTCGTATCGAAGCATTTTTTCTTACCAAAAATTTGTATCATAGCTTTTTCCTATATTGAAATCGAGTAGGAGGGGAATCCCCTCCTACTCGCATATATCAATTATTTCTTAAGATTTGCAATGAGAGTGTCAAGCTCTGCATAAAGCTCTGCAGGAACTCTTTCGCCGATCTGTGCATAGAAATCCTTGATTCCTTCTGCTTCCTCAAGCCATACTTCCTTATCAATATCAAGAAGCTCCTTGATAGTATCAACTGTAATATCAAGACCTTCTACATTGATATCCTCTGCATTGGGAAGGAAACCGATGGGAGATTCTACAGCATCAACCTTGCCCTCACAACGTGCGAGTATCCAAAGAAGAACACGCATATTGTCGCCGAAGCCGGGCCAGATGAAGTGACCTTCATCATCAAGACGGAACCAGTTTACGTTGAATATCTTGGGGGGATTCTTTATCTTCTTGCCCATTTCGAGCCAGTGTGCAAAGTAGTCGCCCATATCATAGCCTGTGAAAGGACGCATAGCCATGGGGTCACGGCGTACAACGCCGACAGCGCCTGATGCGGCTGCTGTTGTTTCGGAAGCCATGATAGAACCTACAAATACACCGTTCTGCCAGCTTGTGGATTCGTATACGAGGGGAGCAGTCTTTGCACGTCTGCCGCCGAATACGATAGCGGAAAGCGGAACGCCCTGGGGATTTTCAAACTCAGGAGACAGACAAGGACAGTTCTTCGCTCTTGCTGTAAATCTTGAGTTGGGGTGAGCCGCCTTTTCACCGGATTCAGCGTTGTAGGGGTTACCCTTCCAGTCTATCATGTTAGCGGGCTTTTCCTTTGTGAGACCTTCCCACCATACTGTATTGTCATCTGTATTATGAGCAACGTTTGTGAAAATTGTATCCTTAAGTGTTGTGTAAAGCGCATTGGGGTTGGACTTTTCGTTTGTACCGGGAGCAACACCGAAGAAGCCGTTTTCGGGGTTCATAGCCCAGAGTCTGCCGTCTTCGCCCACTCTTATCCAAGCGATGTCATCGCCTACGCACCAAACCTTATAGCCCTTCTTCTTGTATATTTCCGGAGGAATGAGCATTGCAAGGTTCGTCTTACCGCATGCAGAGGGGAATGCCGCTGCAATGTACTTAACCTCGCCTTCGGGATTTTCGATACCGAGGATAAGCATATGCTCAGCCATCCAGCCCTCCTGCTTGCCCTGATAGGAAGCAATACGGAGCGCAAAGCACTTCTTACCGAGAAGAACGTTACCGCCGTAAGCGGAGTTAACTGAACAAATTGTGTTGTCTTCGGGGAAATGGCAGATATAACGCTTTTCTTCGTCAACATTTACCTTGCCGTGCAAGCCCTTAACATAGTCGGGAGAATCACCGAGAGCCTCGAGAACCTTGTTTCCGACTCTTGTCATTATATCCATATTGAGTACAACGTAGATAGAGTCTGTAAGCTCAATACCTATCTTTGAGAATTTAGAACCGATAACGCCCATAGAATAAGGGATAACATACATTGTTCTTCCCTTCATGGAATCCTTGTATATTTCGCCGAGCATCTTGTAGCACTCTTTCGGATCCATCCAGTTATTGATGTTACCTGCATCTTCCTTTTTGCTTGTGCAGATGAGTGTGCGGTGCTCAACTCTCGCAACGTCGTTGGGAGCTGTTCTGTGAAGGTAACAGCCGGGAAGCTTTTCCTGATTCAAAAGCTCCATCTCTCCTGTTGCGCAAGCCTCACGACGAAGCGCCTCAAGCTGTTCTTCCTCACCTGTGATCCATACGATCTTATCGGGTGAACAAAGTGCGGCAGCATCATCGACAAATTTCTGTACGTACTTGTTTGCCATAGTTATTATATACTCCTTTTAAAATGAATTCAAAACATACAAACCTTGCAACCTGCAACCGTTTTCACCATTTGAAAACAGTCGTCAATTATTAATTTGCAAATTTACCTACTATATTATTGCATACCAATATTTATACGGTATGTTGTAATTGTTAAATTTTGTACACAATTACTCAAAAAAATTAAATTTTAAGCACCTTATCCTTATTGTACTCAATATGCATAAGAATGTGACCGATATTTCCCTCACCTGCATATTTCCCTGCATCGAAGAAATTACAGTCCAAAGTTGACCAATAAAGGTCATTTTCATCTCCGCACACTTCAACGGATTTATTGAGTCTGCCTGCGTACACCTCAACGTAGCAATCATCAAACGGATACGTGAAATCCATAAGTCTTGTAAGTATTATATCTTCCTTTGTGATGGACGTTTCCTCGGCAAGCTCTCTGTATGCCGCAGAAAGGCTTTCCTCGCCCTTTTCTATTTTTCCGCCTACAAGGTTTGACAGTCCCAGATACGGCTGTTTTTTTCTTACACACATCAAAAGCCTGTCACATTCTTTATTGTAGACAGCAATAAGATTATATCCCTGCATAAAATACCACCGTTTTTTTGTACATTATAAGTGTTTTAAGCCCTTATGTCAATACCCCGAACGGCTGATTTTTCCATTATAAAATATTTTGATTTAATAAACGATAAAATTAATTAAAACTATTGCATTTTGGTTTAAATTATGATACAATGGCGCACAGACGTTTTCTTGCTTTTTTCCCGAATTACCGACAATGTCTGTCTTTAATTCATTACAGGGTAAAGTAAGACTTTGTCTTTTTATCTTTAGGTTAATCCTATGAATTCTTTTAACTTGAAGGAGTATTTATGCGGAATGGAAAAAAATCTTTTAATCGAGCTGAAAAATATCACTAAAGCCTTTGACGGCGAGCCTGTTTTAAGAGGCATCAATCTTGATATTCACGATAAGGAGTTTATAACGCTTTTAGGTCCGTCCGGATGCGGTAAAACAACGACCTTACGTATTATCGGCGGTTTTGAGGACCCCGACTCCGGTGATGTTTTCTTTGACGGAAAGCGCATCAACGATGTCCCGTCATACAAGAGAAACGTAAACACCGTGTTTCAGAGATATGCCCTTTTTCCCCATCTTAACGTTTTCGAAAACATTGCCTTCGGTCTGCGTCTGAAGAAAAGACCTGACCGTGAGATTGCAGAAAAAGTAAAAGAAATGCTCAAGCTTGTAAATCTGAAGGGCTTTGAGAGAAGAAGTGTGTCAACGCTTTCAGGCGGTCAGCAACAGCGTGTTGCAATAGCACGTGCGCTTATAAACGACCCCGAAATACTTTTGCTTGACGAACCGCTCGGCGCACTTGACCTCAAGCTTCGCAAGGATATGCAAAACGAGCTTAAAAATATCCAGCAGAAAACAGGTATTACGTTTATTTACGTAACACACGATCAAGAGGAAGCGCTTTCCATGTCCGACACCGTAGTCGTAATGAACAACGGTGAGATACTGCAAATAGGTACACCTCAAGATATATACAATGAGCCCGTAAACGCATTTGTTGCCGATTTTATAGGAGAGTCAAACCTCATATTCGGAACTATGCTTGAAGATTACAAGGTGCGTTTTTCAGGTCATATATTTGACTGTCTTGACAAGGGCTTTGAGCCGAACGAATCCGTTGACGTCGTTGTACGTCCCGAGGACGTTGATATAGTAGCACCCGAAAAAGGAATGCTTTGCGGTACTGTTTCCAATGTCACCTTTATGGGTGTTCACTATGAGATCATAGTTGATATAAACAACTACAAATGGATGATACAAACCACGGATTATTGCGGAGAGGGTGAAAAGATCGGTCTTTATATCGAGCCCGACGCAATACACGTAATGAAGAAATCGGAATACTCCGATATGGTCGGCGACTACTCATCGTACAGCGAGGAGCATGAGCATCTTTCCGACATAGTTGAGGAGGATGACTGATGAACAACAGCGCAAAAGTAAGAAAAAAAGTGCTTGCGGCATCAAGCAAAAGCACCATTGAGCGTTCATGGCTTGCAAGAATTGCCGCTTGTCCCCACATTTTGTGGTCAGTTCTTTTCATAATTGCCCCGCTTATGTTCGTCGCATACTTCGCATTTACAGATTCTGCGGGCAATTTTACGTTTGAAAACATAACAAATCTTACAAACTACGGCGAAACATTTATGCTTTCCGTGTTTTTCTCGCTGATAGCGACCGTCGTTTGTATAATTATCGGTTATCCGCTTGCATATTTCATCGCAAGGCTTAAACCGAGAAAGCAAAAGCTGTTCATTCTGCTTCTGATGCTTCCGATGTGGATAAGTCTTTTGATAAGAACGTATTCACTTATGGCTTTGCTTGATAACGGCGGCATAATCAGTACGTTTTTGGTGAGCCTCGGATTTGAAAAGCTGTCATTTATAGGCACGGGCGGTGCGGTAATACTCGGTATGGTATACGATTACCTGCCTTATATGGTGCTTCCGATATACACAACAATATCAAAGATCGACGTCCGCTGCATCGAAGCTGCCGCAGACCTTGGCTGCAACGGCTGGCAGACGGTTAAAAACGTTGTATTCCCCCTCTCTGTTCCCGGAATAATTTCAGGTGTCACAATGGTATTTGTTCCGTCGATATCCACTTTCTATATTTCACAGAAGCTCGGCGGCGGCGCATTTGACCTGATAGGTGATACGATTGAAAGACAGTTCCAGAACAAGCTGACATACCACACGGGTGCTGCGATATCTCTTGTAATGATGATACTCATTCTTATATCGCTTGCCGTTATGAACAGATTCTCTGATAATGACGGGGGTGAGATCATTGTTTAAAAAGAACAAACCTATCTTTTCAAGCATATATATATTTGCGGTAATGCTGCTTTTATATGCCCCTATTCTTGTACTTTTCATATTTTCATTCAATGAATCGGGAAATCTCGGAAGCTTTACAGGCTTTTCAGTCAAATGGTACCGTGAGCTTTTCCGTGATTCCACCGCATTCACAGCGCTTAAAAACACACTTTTGTTGGCGCTTGAATCTTCCCTGCTTGCAACCGTCATCGGCACGTTTGCCGCACTCGGCATCTACCGTATGCAGAACAAATATCTGAAAACAACGGTAACATCGGTCACAAATATACCGATGATGAACCCCGATATCGTAACGGGTGTTTCGATGATGCTGTTCTTCGTAGCTGTTGCGGGTATGTTCAATTTCTCAAGCGCACTCGGAAAAACAACGATGCTGATAGCGCACACGACGTTCAATCTGCCGTACGTTATCCTCTCCGTTCTTCCGAGATTCAAGCAAATGGACAAATCACTGACCGAGGCGGCACTTGACCTCGGATGTACACCTGCCAAAGCATTTTTCAAGGTTGAGCTTCCGTATGTTGTCCCCGGTATCGTATCGGGTGCAATGCTCGGTTTTACGCTTTCGCTTGACGACTTCGTAATAAGCCATTTCGTAAGTTCACCCGATTTTCAGACGCTTCCGCTTTATATATACAACCAGACGGCGCACAACGTCAAATTCAGTATGTATGCGCTCTGCTCGTTGATAATAGCGGCAATACTGTTCCTTATGCTTGCCATAAACTTCATCGGTGCAAAATCGGATAACACTTCACCGAAGCAGACAAAGACAGAGCAAAGAAAATTGGCAAAACATTAATCTATAAAGATAAGAAAGGTATAAAAAAATGAAAAGAATTATTTCGCTTCTCGTTCTTTCACTTATACTTATCGGCACAGTATCCTGTGGCGGTGCATCAAGTGACAGCGAAGTTCCCACGCTGTACGTTTACAACTGGGGAGAATATATTTCAGACGGCTCAGATGATTCTGTAAACGTAAACGCAGAATTTGAAAAATGGTATCTTGAAACATACGGCAAAGAAATAAAGGTAAATTATTCGACATATTCCTCAAACGAGGATATGTATTCCAAGCTCAGCAGCGGTGCTGTATCTTACGATGTTGTAATTCCCTCGGACTATATGATCGAAAGAATGATAAAGGAAGATATGCTTGCAGAGCTTAATATGGAAAACATCCCGAATGCACAGTACATCGATCCCGAATTTAAGGGTGAGGGTGCATACTATGACCCGGAAGGCAAGTTCTCAGTTCCCTACACATACGGCATGGTCGGTATCATCTACAACAAGGAAGATATTCCGGAGGATGAACCCACGCTCGGAAGCTGGGAGCTTATGTGGAATAAAAAATACAAGGGCAGTATTCTTCAGTTCAACAACTCACGAGATGCCTTCGGCACAGCGCAGTACTACCTCGGCATTGACGTAAACAGTGAAGATGAAGCGACGTGGAGAAAAGCATACGATAAGCTTTCCGAACAGAAGCCCATCGTACAGGGTTACGTAATGGATGAGATATTCAACAAGATGTCATCCGGCTCCGCTTCAGTTGCGGCATATTATGCAGGTGACTATTTAACAATGTACGGTGACAACGAAAATCTCGGCTTCTACTATCCCGAGGAGGGCACAAACATCTTCGTTGATGCCATGTGTATCCCGAAATGCACAAAGAATAAAGAGCTTGCAGAGCTTTATATAAACTTTATGCTCACAGAGGAAATTGCCGTTGCAAACGCTGAATATATCTGCTACGCAAGCCCTCACACGCTCGTTGCACAGAACGAGGGATACCTTGAAACAATGGCTGAGATCCATCCCGATGCCATTGACATTCTTTACAACAGCGCAGAAAAGATACCCACGCAGTATTATGAAAACCTCAACGAAGCACAGCTTGAGCTTCTCAACTCCCTCTGGGATGACCTTAAGATAGAAAGCTCTATCGGTGCTACGGTTTATATCATCGCAGGTGTTATAATCGCACTTCTCGTATTTGTATTTGTTCGTGCGGCTATGAAAAAGTCAAAGAACAAAAAAATGTGGGAAGACATTGCAGATAACGATTAATAAATAAAAAAACGAGTTCGTTATGAACTCGTTTTTATTTTATCCGTTTGTTACATCACCGTTGCCGTTTATCGGTATGCTTTCTCCGAGGTACGTTGGTTCGGGTTTGAATATAGACGTTATAAAATCTTTGTTACGTGCAAGTATCTCACGCAGATCTCTGCCGATCTGTCCTGCATAAGCTCTGTAATCAGCCGAGACACCGTACGCATCAATTCCGAGTGATTTTGCAACGTACAGCGCACGGTGCAGATGATACTCCTGAGTGACGATTATCACCTTATCAGCACCGAATATCTCCTTTGCACGGTAGATGCTTTCATACGTTGAAAAGCCTGCGTGGTCACAGAAAATGTCCTCGGACGGCACACCTGCATCGACGGCATAAGCTTTCATCGTTGATACTTCATCGTATTCAACCTGTCCGTGGTCACCGCTCATAATTATTTTCGGAGCTGCCTTTGATAAATAAAGCTCATTACCCATTTTTATTCTGTCATAAAGCATATCGCTCGGCACACCGCTTGGCTTTACAAAACAGCCGAGAACTATTATACAGTCAACATCTTCAAGCTCACTTGCACGTTCGGGTGTTATTATACTGTCTTTCGTTGTATTTTTGACGTAAGCGTTTACGCTGAAGACATAAACAGCGCCGATAACGCAAAGTGCGGCAAGCGCCAAGGCTATATAAGCTAAAATCAAAGCCGATCTTCTTTTTATGTATTTTTTCAAAAGCATCATAAGATATATCCTTTATTTTATATATTCATTATAATAAATCAAAAATGCAATTTCAAGACGAAATTGCATTTTTAAAATGAATTTTATGTTATTTATTTCTCGGCTCACCGTAGAAGAATGATGCAACCGTACCGACACCTGTGTGAGATGCGATGATAGTTCCTATCTCGCTCATCCTTATTTTACCCTTGAGCTTGGGCATACGCTCCTCAATGGCTTTCACAGTAAGCTCTGCCAAGTCGGGACAATGTGAGTGGCAAATGTAAAACTTACCGTCATAATCACCCATATTTTCAGCACGCTTTACTATTTCATCGGCATTCTTCTCTATAGCCTTTTTCTTGCCCTTGACCTTATCGTATGCGATAATATGGCCTGTAGCATCGAGATTCATTATCGGACATATACCGAGAAGTGTTCCGACCATTGCCGCAGGACCTGAAACTCTGCCGCCTCGTCTGAACATCGTAAGGTCTGTTGAGAAAAACTGATGCTGCATTTTATGGCGGTATTCATTCACCCACGCTTCGACCTCCTCAAAGCTCTTTCCTGCATCTCTTAAGTCAGCCGCATCCTCAACAAGCAAGCCGTAGCCGCCGCAGCTACAGTATGAGTCAATAACAACGAGCTTGCGATCCGGGTATTTTTCCTTCATCTTCGCCTGTGCTTCGTATGCATTGTTTACCGATGCTGTCATACCGGAACCGAAATTTATGTGAAGAACGTCACCCTTTTGAAGAAGTTCATCAAAATATTCGCAATATCTTTCACAGTTTATCTGAGATGTCGTGGGAAGCTTGCCATCTGCAATGAGCGCATAAAATTTATCAAGCGCTTCGGGGTCACGTCCCATATCGTCAACGTATTCAACGTCGTCTATCATATATGTATAAAAAATTACAGGAATATCTCTGCCGCTGATATAAGAGTACGGCATATCAACCGTTGATTCGCAAGAAAGAATAAACTTATGTTCCATTATGATACCTCTCTTTTTTATTATCTTTTATTATTTTATCATATTAATACAAAAAAATCAAGTATAAATATGACACCTCTTGATACTTATATTATTTGCACAAATATAATTGTTAATTTTTGTAAAAAATCACAACAAAAAAAACTTTACATCATTTTATTTATATGGTATAATAAAATCAGAAAAGGTTATCTTTTAAATATTAAAAAGGAGTGACATCTATGAAAAAAATTTTATCATTCATCATCTGCATTACCATATCAGTATCCTTACTGACACTTTCATCATTCGCCGCACCTGAATTCACGATGAAAGATGCAGAAAAGCTGGTAGCCGACCTTGAAGAGATCGCAGATATACTTTTGGAGGGGCAAATTAACGAATTTACCACATTTGAGGAGGTTACCGACGAAATAGCTTTCAAGGTGATAAATTTACATGAACCCGGCAGATATACCATAGACAATTACCCTAAAGGGGGCATTTATTATACTGCTGAACAATGCAAATCTTCCGAATATTGGATCGAAAGACTTAACACGTTTTTAACATCCGAATACACAGCAGAGCATTTTTCGGAAATATTGGACGGCGGTATAACATACTGTGACGGTGAAATATTTGTAATAGACGGTTTTGCGGTACAATCATCTGCAGGCTATGACACATTTGACGACTTAAAAAACAAAAAGATCACACAAAACGGTGATACAGCGTATCTTGAATTTCTGGACGAATTACCGTACGACCGAGGTTACGTTGAAAGAAAAATTGAATTCAAATATACCGAAAACGGCTGGAGAATTTCAGGCGGTAACGGTGCAGATGCTGTTTTTGGAATTTCGAAAAACCCAAATACCGCAGATGCAGGTGCTGTTCTTACGATATGCTTGTTCACATCTATTCTCGGTATGTGTATAGCGCTCAGCAAGAAAAAGGGAATATAATGCAATTCAAAAGGCAGGCTCAAAATTGAGCCTGCCTTTGTAAATTATATCATCAGTTGTTGCAGCAACAGAGAATAAGGATAAGTGCGATCACGATAAGCCAGCAGTAGCCGTCGTCATTAAAAAGATTGCAAAGGCAGTTCATATACTCCTCCGAAAGATTTAATTAGAAAGGATTTCTCCCTCCCGTAATATAGTATGTAAAAGCAGATAATATGTGCTTACCGAATAGAAAAAAATCCCGTTTTGCAAAAGTGCAAATTTGCAAAACGGGCGGTTTTTATTTTTGTATTATCTTTTTTATACAGCTCAGTGTTTCGTCGCTTATAACGTGCTCGATCTTACAGGCGTCACGCAGGGCGGTTTCCTCACTGACACCGATGCTCATAAGATATTCAGACAGAACCCTGTGTCTTTCGTATATCTTTTTTGCGTGGGATTCGCCGACATCAGTCAGCGTTATATATCCGTCAGCATCGACCTCGATAAGTCCGTCACGGCGCAAAAGCCCCACGGCTCTGCTTATACTCGGCTTTGAATAACCCGTTTGGTTTACAATGTCTATTGAACGTACCCTTGCCTGCTTTTCACGCAGAACGAGTATGCTTTCAAGATACATTTCACCCGATTCGTGTATACTCATTATCTCCTCCGTATAATTTAACTTAAAAATCCTTGAATTATCGTGTTCTGCGCTTCTTCCTCTGTCAAGCCGAGTGTGCGGAGCTTAAGTATCTGCTCACCTGCAATTTTACCTATTGCGGCTTCGTGGATGAGTGCCGCATCCTCGTTTCTTGCGAAAAGTCCCGGGGTTGCATCAACAACACCGTTTTCGGAAATTATCGCATCACATTCAGTATGTCCCGTACACGGTGCGTTTCCGATGATAATGGAACGGTACACCTGGTGGGAATTATCCTTTGCGACAGAACGTGATATAACATCAGCGCCCGAGCCTTCACCGTTAAGCTCAACCTTAAAATCGGTTTCGGCATACTGCGAATACTCCGTCAGAAGTCTTTCTCTTATCAGAAGCTTTGCGCCCTTTTCAAGCACAGCCGTCGTTGTTCTCGATGACTTGTCAACACCGCCTATCTGCGCCGTATCCATTTCGAGGGTGGAATCCTCGCCCATTATAATTTCCGTTACGGGGTCAATGGTGCGTGTGCCGTTGCCCTCTCCCGTACCGATATGCTTTTCGATATATTTGACCTTTGAGCCTTTACCGAGAATAAATCTGTGTATACCGTTGTGTCTTGCCGCTTCACCCGTTTCCGTGTGAACACCGCAGCCTGCAACGATTGTAACATCCGCATCCTCGCCTACAAAAAAGTCATTATAAACAAGGTCATCTACCCCTCCCTGCGTAACACAGGCAGGAATTGAAACGGTCTCTTTTTTTGTCCCGGGACGGATTCTTACGACAAGCCCCGGATTATCCTCTTTATTTTGTATGTCTATGTTTTCACTGCTTTGTCTGCCTGCGCACGTTCCGTCAACACGGATATTGTATGCGCCCTTGAATTCACCGCTGAAGTCAGCGACCTCCTCAAGCAGTTTTTTTGCTATATCATTCATTGAAACAGAGCCTCCTGTTTTCTGCAAGATGCAATAGTAAATCTTCCGCCGAAAAGCTCATCATTAAGCTCGGCAGGGCTTCCCGTTCTCTGAACAGTGCCGCCTCCGACAACAACGATTGTATCGGCGATATTCAGTATTCTCTCCTGGTGGGATATTATCATAAGAGTGCCCTCAAGGGTTTCGCGTATCTGTTCAAACGCCTTGATAAGGTTTGTAAAGCTCCAGAGGTCGATTCCCGCCTCGGGTTCATCAAATATCGAAAGCTTTGTGTGGCGGGCAAGAACAGAGGCGATTTCTATTCTCTTTATCTCACCGCCCGAAAGTGTTGCGTTTACTTCTCTTTCCGTATACTCACGTGCGCAAAGACCGACACGGCTTAAAACATTGCAGATTTCATCCTCGGGCATTTTACCGCCGTGCGCAAGCTCAAGAAGGCGTCTTACCGTTATTCCCTTGAATCTCACGGGCTGCTGGAATGCAAAGCTGACACCCATTTTCGCCCTTTCAGTAACGTCCTTATCTGTTATATCAACACTGTCAAGATAAATTTTTCCCGATGTGGGCTTTTCAATGCCCGCAATGATTTTCGCAAGCGTCGTCTTTCCGCCTCCGTTAGGACCTGTGATAACAGTCAATTCATTGTCCTTGATGGAGAGTGAAAGTCCGTCAAGGATCTTAACACCGTCAGGTGTACTCCAAGATATATTTTCAAGTCTGAGCATTTTCAGATTTCCTTTTATTTCTATAAATTTGTAAATGATAGTATACCACATAATTATTAACATAGTGTGTCTGTATTGATTTTAATATCGAAATTTCATATTTTTGCTCACCTCAAAGTGAATTTATTGTACTGAAAATTAAAGAATTATATATTGATTTTATTTTTTTAATAGGTATAATATAATGAGAATTAATTTTTTTAGGGGCGGTTATGAAAATGAAGCGTTTTTTAGTATCATTACTTCTTATATTGTCAGTGCTTTTTCAGTCCTGCGGTCTTATCGTTGTAAACGAGAAAAAAGACTCACAGACGGATGAAATAACCGACGTTGACACACAGACACAAAATGTAACAACGGATGAGGAAAAAAAGCCCGTATCAACCGTTGACCTTGAAAAAAGAGCACAGTTTCTTCTCGACAAGCTTCCCGATATATCATTTGAAAACGAAGTTATAACGATATACACGACGGATGATACGTTTTTCAGCGGTGACGGACGTGAAACGGTTTTAAATTCCGACAGGATCGCAAGAATACGAAAGGTTGAGGAAAAATACGACCTTACGTTCCGCACGGTGAAAACCTCTGCCGCCTCAGCATTTGACGAGGTTGCCGCCGAATATAAAACAGGTACGGCACCCGGACACATATTCGCTCTGCCTATGGATGTCACGGCATCGCTCGTTTCGGAGGGATATTTAAAGTCGCTCCGCACAAGTCCGTATTTTGATGAAAAGGCAGAATATTTTAATTCCGCAACATCAACATTTACGCTCGGAAACGATATTTTTGCAGTATCGGGCGACGGCTGCTTTGAGCCTGACAAGTTAAGCGGATTATACTACAACAAAACTGATATAGATTCTCTCGGTCTTGAATCTATCGCCGGGCTTGTAAAAAACGGCGAATGGACACTTGACAAGTTCTATGAATATTTAAAGAGCGCATCGTCATACGAAGGAACTCTTATCTGCAATAACATCGATGCAAAATATAATGACATCCTGCTCTTTTCATCGTTTGCTTTTACGCAAAACAAGGCAGACAAGCCTGTAAGATTTCTCTCTTTTGATGAAAGGTTTAAGAATATATGTGAGGATATAGGCTCACTTTCCGAATTCAAGCCTGCAACGAATGAAGATTTTGCAAGCGGAAACGTGCTTTTTCTTACAGATTCTCTTGCAAAAGCGGAAAGCCTTGTAACTATGGAGGATGTGTGGAGTATTGCCCCTCATCCGAAATATGACAAGGAAAGCTCCTATATGTCATTTGCAACGCTTGACTCTATTGCTCTGTCGCTTCCTGCCGTGACGGCAAACACCGTTCAGCTCGGTGCGGTCATTTCGGCTATCAACGCCGCATCAAGCGGATATATGATACAAAAATATATCGACACAAATATGAATCACTATTTGAGGGATAACGGTGCTGTGACAGCATTCCACATCATAACTAAAAACGCAAACTACGATTTCGGATATATTTTTGCAGGCTCATACCCAAAAGTAAACAAATATACAATGGGTGCTTACGCATCGCTCGTCAAGGGTGATATGACATTTGAAAAGTATGTCGAAAGCTACGAAAAAGAAAGCGGAGAGTACCTTGATAAGCACTTCCCCGCAAAATATTATTAAGATAAGAATTTGACTGCACGCTCACACGAATCCTTGGAATTTCCCCAGGGCTCGTCCTCAAATCTGTAATCAAACTTTTTGCAAAACCAGCTTACGTCATCGTAAAGGCTGTTGATGTACGCCTTTTGAATCGATGAAACAGCCGTATAAAAATCGTTTTGTTTATTTTTAGGCAGCTTATACACACCCGTTTGCAAAAGCAGTCTGTAATGTTCAACGCAGAAATACGGCATTTTAGAGAATTTCTTTGCAAATTCTTCCTCGTGCTCCCACAAATATACGATGGTTTCCGCCATTTTTCCGAGGTGGAAATCCACCTTGCCGCAGATGTAACAGCTTTTCGTATGTTCCTCCAGCGGCTTCAGCGATGCATCACATTTGTTTTTCGGTGAAAAAAGTCCTTCTTTCGGAAATACCGTATTGCGCACCTCGTCAATGTGGCTCTGAAGCATAAGGGCAAGCCCAAGCTTATTTTTCATCGTCAGCATCATATCAAAGTGTTTACGGCAAAAGCCCTCTTTATTTGTTTTTATTCTTATATCGGGCTCCATCATCGAAGCTCCCAAAATAAGATTAAGCTCATCATCCTCAAGCTTTTTGTAAAGCGAGCAAAGAAGACACGTACATTCGCCGTTTTCATTTATTCTGTCAACCGTTTCCGTGACGGGAATTGTGTATATTTGTTCTTTCATATTCCACTCCAAATTTTATTTAGTTAATTATAAGCAATTTTTATAAATATGTCAAGGTAAAATTTATGACTATACAAAAGACAGTTTATCCGACAGTAACAGCTTCCGCTGATAACGTCGGCAGTTACGTTGAATTCAAACGTCCCGAATATTTTGATATTTACAAAATATTTGACTGCGGACAGACGTTCCGTTTTGATCCGTACGATGACGGAATTGCAGGTGTTGCCTGCGGAATGTACCTTTATTTTGTACAAAGCGATGACAAGATCCGTATATACGGCTGTGAGGAAAACGATTTTTATTCTTCACTTGCGCCATACCTCGGGCTTGACCGTGATTACGGAAAAATAAACGAAGATATTTTCGCTCATTTTCCGACAGGGGTAATACAAGAAGCCGAAAGCGTATCACGAGGCATACGGATACTCACACAGCCGCTTTGGGAAACGTTGTGTTCATTCATCATATCACAGAACAACAACATTCCGAGAATAAAAAAGATAATCGCTTCCCTTTCCGCCGAATGCGGAAATAAGATCGAGTGCTTTGACGGGCAGATAAGATATGATTTCCCCTCAGCCGAACAGCTTCTTTTGTGCGGTGAGGACGGTTTGAAGGAGCTTAAAACGGGCTTCCGTGCAAAATATCTTATAGACTGTGCCGAAAAGTGGCAGGCAGGCACTTTTGACGGATTTGACACACTTTCATATATCGATGCCAAGGAAAGACTTTTAACCGTCAAGGGCATCGGGGAAAAGGTTGCAAACTGCGTGCTTTTGTTTGCAGGCGAAAAATACAACGCTTTTCCCGTTGACGTGTGGATAAAAAAGGTCATAGACAAATATTATGACGGAAATCTCGACATTACATCGCTCGGCGATTATGCGGGAATTGCACAGCAGTATTTATTTTATTACGAAAGATATGTAAAAGCCGATACATAACAGGAGAAAAAATGATAGTTAAACCGAAAGAAACAACAATAGCATACCGCTGTCCGCACTGCGGAGGCGCAATAAAAAGCATTGTCGGTGTCTTTGCGCTCAATGCCGAAATGCTCAAAATAAAATGTCCTTGCAAAAAAAGCGAAATGACGATAAAATATTCGTCCGACAAAAAAATACGCATAACCGTTCCCTGCTTCGTATGCAGAACAGACCACACGTATACGGTAAACGAATCCGTTATTTTTTCGGGTGAAATGTTTTATCTCAACTGCAGATATTCTGGCGTTGACATTTGCTTTACAGGCAAGGAGGATGAGGTCGCAGAGGAAATTGACAAGACACTTGACGAGCTTTCAGAATTGCTTGACACCTCCCCCGAGGAGCTGTTCGGCGACACGGAAGAATACGATGAAGTCCCCGACGTTTCGGAAATAGCAGGTATAGTTCTTACGGTCAAAGAGCTTGCCGCAGACGGTAAGATCAAGTGTGCGTGTACGGAAAAAGGCGAGGAGCTATACAATCCCGAGGATATGCTGACGATAACGGGACTGTATGAAAACAACTGCAACTGCACGCCTCAGCTGACATTCGACGGAGAATCACTCGTTTTGGAATGCAGTACGTGCGGAGCAAAATACGTTTTTCCGAAAGGCATCACCGCTGCCGCATTTGCAGAAACAAATGAGCTTATTCTTGAATAATATATTGTATAGACGGCATTAGCCGTTCAATTCCAAATAGATAAACCGATCAAAACGAGGGTGTGGAGTTCACACATGGGACGTCGTTGGTGCCGTCCCCTACAAAAAAATATAAATATATGGGGCGGAAATTTTGGGAAACGATTCACAAAATGATCCGCCCCCATTTTTTTGCAAGCAAAAAAGCAAGCCCTTTCGGACTTGCTTGTGTGGGGTGGATAATCGGGATCGAACCGACGACCTTCAGGGCCACAACCTGACGCGCTGACCAACTGCGCTATATCCACCATCTGGCGTACCCAGAGGGATTCGAACCCCCGACCTACTGCTTAGAAGGCAGTTGCTCTATCCGGCTGAGCTATGGGTACATAAAAATGGAGCGAGTGATGGGAATCGAACCCACGTAACCAGCTTGGAAGGCTGGAATTCTACCATTGAACTACACTCGCATAGGTACTTTCGACCTTACCCGAATATATTATCACATTTGTATCGGTTTGTCAAGAGGTTTTTGAAAAAATTATCGCAATTTCGTCGGAAATGTTTTGGTAATGAAACGAAATGCAGGATGCACAATGTGAATTTTGCATATTGCAATAAAAAAATATGCAGTTTGACAAAAATTTTAAATTTAGGTATTGCAAAACGCATATATATAATGTATAATATAAAGTCGAATAAACGATTAAACATACTAATATATTTAAATATAAAAAATGAAAGGCTCAAATACGGATATGGCAAAATATATCGATATGACGAATGACGAAGCTCGCAAGGAATATAACGCCCTGCTTGCAGAATACGAAGAAATAAAGACAAAAAAGCTCTCATTGGATATGTCCCGCGGCAAACCGAACGCAGAACAGCTTGATTTGACAGAATCTCTGCTCGGGGTGCTCAGCAAGAGTGAGCAATGCCGTGCAAAAGACGGAACAGACTGCAGAAACTACGGTATTCTGTTCGGTCTTCCCGAAGCAAGACAGATGTTCGCAGAGCTTCTTGACATTCCTGCAGCTAACATCATTCTCGGCGGTAACTCCAGCCTTAATATGATGTATGACACAATAGCAAGAGCGATGCTTTACGGTGTATACGGCTCTGAAACTCCCTGGTGCCGTTTGCCTGAGGTGAAATTCCTCTGCCCCGTTCCCGGTTATGACAGACACTTTTCAATCTGTGAATCTCTCGGAATCAAAATGATAAACGTGCCTATGACACCCACAGGTCCCGATATGGATATGGTTGAAAAGCTCGTAGCGGAAGATGAATCCATCAAGGGTATCTGGTGCGTGCCTAAGTATTCAAACCCCGACGGTATTACGTATTCCGATGAAACCGTACGCCGTTTTGCAAATCTCAAAACAGCCGCAAAGGACTTCAGAATTTTCTGGGACAATGCGTATGCGGTACACGACATAGAAGACGAAGGCGACAAGCTTCTCAATCTTTTCGAGCTTATCAAGGGTACAGAAAATGAAGATAAGCTGTTTATGTTCTTCTCAACATCGAAAATTTCATTCCCCGGCTCGGGCGTTGCACTTATGGCTTTGAGCGACAATAACCGTGAGCAGATAAAGAACATTCTTACAGTTCAGACTATCGGCCCCGACAAGATAAACCAGCTCCGCCACGTGTGGTACTTCAAGAACGCTGAGGGAATTCTTGACCACATGAAGCTTCACGCACGTCATATCCGTCCGAAGTTTGAAATCGTTCTTTCATCCCTTGAAAAGGAGCTTGGCGACACAGGAATTGCAAGCTGGGTAAGACCGAAGGGCGGTTACTTCATCAGCCTTAACACAGCTGACGGACTTGCAAAGGCAACTTATGACCTTGCAGCAGAAGCAGGTGTTACACTTACAAAAGCAGGCTCGACATTCCCTTACGGTGTAGATCCATCTGACAAAAACCTCCGTCTTGCGCCTACATATCCGTCTGACGAGGAATTGGCACTTGCAATACATATCGTTTGCATCTGCGTAAAGCTTTCATATTTCAGAAAATATATGCCCGACGCTTGCAAATAAGCGTTATACACAAAGCCGCTTTGTATAAAATAGTAAATTTTTAATTAACTGTTTTAAATACAGTTGACAAAGCATATATTTTATGATATAATGCGCATCAACACAACAATTAATTTAATGAATTGAGGATTTTTTACTAATTATGGACTCAGCCGACGGCGATTGTAGTTTTTTAAAAATGTAATATCAGGCATACCTGCACGCAGAAATTCTGTTTGCAGGCATGCCTTTTTGCGTTTGTAAAGCCCTGCGAGTTCAAATAAAAAAAGGAGTTTATTATGACCACCGACAGTATACCGCAAATTATCATTTTGGTAATTCTGGTATTATTTTCCGCATATTTTTCCGCAACAGAAACAGCATTCTCTTCCCTTAACAAAACAAGAATAAAAACCCTTGTTGAAAAAGGAAACAAGCGTGCAAAGCTCGTTTTGAAGCTTTCTGATGAATATGACAAGCTTCTTTCGGCAATACTGATAGGCAACAACATCGTAAACATCAGCATGGCATCGATTGCAACAGTTTTGTTCATCTCATTGTACGGTGACATAGGTGCAACGATTTCAACAGCAGTTATTACGGTCGTGGTTCTTATTTTCGGCGAAATATCACCGAAAAGTCTTGCGAAGGATTCCCCCGAAAAATTTGCAATGTTCTCTGCCCCATTTATAAGTGTGCTTATAGTGATTTTGACACCTCTTAATTTCATTTTCTCACAATGGAAGAAGCTACTTTCAAAGTTATTCAAAATCGAAGAAAGTCAGGGTATATCACAGGAAGAGCTGCTTATGATCGTTGATGAGGTTCAGCAGGACGGAAACATCGATGACAACAGCGGTGAGCTTATACGAAGCGCAATAGAGTTCCGTGATCTTAAAGCAGAAGAAATTCTCACACACAGAATGGACCTTGAAGCAGTTTCGATCGATGCCGACAAGCAGGAAATTGCCGAAAAGTTTTCGCAGACGAAATTCTCACGTTTGCTTATTTATGACAACAGCATTGACAACATCGTGGGCGTTATCCACCAGAAGGATTTTTACATAGACGGTGCTATCGCTCCACAGAGTTTATCTGAAATAATGTCAGCCCCTGTATTCGTTCAGCAGTCTGATAAGATAAACGACATTTTGAAAACACTTCAAAAAGAAAAATCCCACGTTGCCGTGGTGCTTGATGAATACTGCGGAACGCTCGGAATCGTTACGATGGAAGACATCTTAGAGGAGCTTGTCGGTGAAATCTGGGACGAACACGACGAGGTCGTTGAAAGCTTCGTAAAAACAAGTGACAACACTTATACCGTCGATTGCTCTGTAACAACGGAAGAATTTTTCGAGTTTTTTGAGCTCAAGCCCGACGAAGAAAGCATTTCTCTCAGCGGTTGGATAATGGAAAATCTCGGTGACGTGCCGAACGTAAACGACACGTTCTCATACGAGCATCTTGATATCACCGTACTTGAAATGGACATTCACAGAACGGAAAAAATTTCCGTACGTGTAAACGAAAAGCCCGAAACTGAAAACGAGGAAGAATAAACAAAATCCCTTTGCGGAGTGTTCCGCAAAGGGATTTTATATTTACTGTTTATTTTCTGTATCTGTGACTATTTCCTTTACGCCTGCGCAAAGGCCTGCAAGCGACTGAAGCTCACTGGGTATAATTATCTTTGTCGACTGACCGTCAGCGGCTTTTGCGAACGCCTCAAGCTTCTTGATGGTGAGGTAGCCGTCTTCGGGAGATGCTTCGTTTATCATTCTGATAGACTCTGCCATAGCCTTTTGAACAGCGAGAATAGCCTGCGCTTCACCCTCGGATTCTCTTATCTTCTGTTCCTTGACAGCCTCTGCTCTGAGTATCTGAGCTTCCTTATCAGCCTGTGCTGCAAGTATCTGGCTTTCCTTAAGACCTTCCGCAACAAGTATCTTACTTGCCTTTTCACCCTCTGCCTTGAGGATTGCTTCACGTCTTTGACGCTCTGCCTTCATCTGCTTTTCCATCGCATCCTGGATCTCGGACGGAGGAATGATGTTTTTAAGCTCAACACGGTTTACCTTGATTCCCCAAGGGTCTGTTGCTTCATCAAGTATAACTCTTATGTGTGCATTTATCGTATCACGTGAAGTAAGCGTGTGGTCAAGCTCCATATCACCGATAATGTTACGGAGTGTTGTTGCCGTAAGGTTTTCAATTGCCGCCATAGGATTTTCAACACCGTAAGCATAAAGCTTCGGGTCTGTTATCTGAAAGAACACGACCGTGTCTATCTGCATCGTTACGTTATCCTTCGTGATAACGGGCTGAGGCGGAAAGTCAACTACCTGTTCCTTAAGCGATACCATTTTCTGTATCTTATCAAGAAACGGAAGCTTTATGTGAAGTCCCGTATCCCATGTTGTGTGGTAAGCGCCGAGTCTTTCAATAACAAATGCTTTTGACTGCGGAACTATTTTAATGTTGGATATTGCCACTATAATGACGAACAGAACAAGTGCAATTAAAATGTATATCGGTTCCATAATACAAACCTCTTTCTTTATTTTTTATTTACAATAACCTTAACGCCCTCGATCTTTTCAACCGTAACGAGCGTGCCTTCCGAAATGACATCATCCGACAAAGCACGTGCCGTCCAGATAATGCCCTTTACGTTAACCTGACCTTTTCCGAGAAGATTGTTTATCTCCTCTGTAACGACCGCCTCTTGGCCTATGCATCTATCGGCATTCGTTTTTTCGGCGCTGCCATTCATAATTTTGCGTGCAAATTTCCTTGTCAGTACAAGCGAAACGGCTGATACCGCCACAAACGCCGCGATCTGAACCCACACAAGATTCGGAAAAGCACACCATATCAAAAGCGAAACGAGCGCACCGAGAGCAAGCCATATAGTCGTCATCTGAGGTGTCACCACTTCAATTATGACAAACATCACCAGAAGCGATGCCCATATGATCCATACAGAGCCCATATGTATTTCCTCCTTAACTAACTGTATATAATATTATTATACGCAAAAATCATTTATAAATCTATGCATAAAAATAAATTTTTATAATCAGGCGAAAATACTTCCGCAGGCTGTTATTTTGTCCTTTTCGGGAAGTGATGAATACGAAACACCGCACATTGAAGACGAGGAGTGAATGATCTTACCGTCACCGATATACATCATTATGTGTCCGGGGGAATAGACAAGATCGCCTCGTTTGAGCTGTTCATACGGTATTTCCTTGACGGGATACCCCTGCATAAGCTTTGCATCACGGTAAATTATGATACCGCACAGCATATAAGCCATTGAGCAAAGCCCCGAGCAGTCAATACCTGACGGCGTTTTACCGCCCCAGCGGTACTGTGTACCAAGATAGCTCTCGGCAGTTTTGACAAGCGCATCGCGCAAGTCTTCATCGTTTACGCCGTACGTCGTTTTATAGTCATCAAGATGCTCTATTCTCGTATAGCCCTCTGTACCGTCGCAAAGATAAACACGCACCCAATTATTTTCAAGCGTTTCCGTAAGTGCCACACGGCTTCCCCTCGGAAGCGTTATCAGGCGTATTCCTTGCATTTTAGGCTCGCTCAAAATATCACAAAATGATTTTTTTATCACTTTATATTTATCTTTCATTTCGGAGAATTTTTTGACACGGCGTGAGCAGAACAAAAGATCCTTTTTGGAAACATATCCTGTATAACCGTAATGAGTCTTTACAAAAAAGAATCCGTTTTCAGCTTCTTGTGCTTCAACCTCCATACCGAAAAGCACCTCGTCTTCAAGTGAAATATTTGAATCGGGCTTTCTGTAAAGGGACGCAATAGGTGTTTTTATAAATGCTTTTTTCATAATAATACCTTTCAAAAATTGCCTCCCGATTTTTCGGGAGGCAATTGATTTTAAGCTTTACGCCTTCTTTTTCTTCATTATGATGATCACAACTGCCGCTGCAACTACAACAACCGCTGCAACGATACCGATGATAGCGCCAACGGGGAAACCGCCTTCGTTATCTGTACCTGTTGTTGCGTCTGCCTTTGTTGTATCTGCCTTTGTTTCTGTAGCTGCTGTTTCTGCTGCTGTATCTTCAGCGGGCGCTTCTTCTGTTACTTCAGGAGACGTTTCGTCATCGTTACCTCTGATAGATTCGTAGTCCTCATCTTCAAACACGGGGGATTCAGAGTAATACTTGATCCACTGAATATCTATAGTTTCACCGATAAGGTCCTCGCCTCCAAAGAAGGGACAAAGGTAAAATTCGGAAATGAACTGTGACCAACCGTCGTAATCAGTCATCTCACCAAACACCATCGTATGCCATTCACCGTCAAACTTAAGACCGAGATACGAATCACAGTCATCATCTCTGTTAAGAGTGGGGCGCAGTGAGTTAGTGAAGTTCAACGCCATCGTATTCTTTTTCTCACTGGAAGAACGGTATTTGATTGCAACGAAGAGTCCCTGCGCGTCCATGTTAAGGCCCTGTGTAAGCTGCTTTGAACCGATGATGGGGTTTTCGCCTGTAACTGTAAGTCTTACAAACTTTTCGCCGTTTTCGTCCATATCCTTAGCTTCAAGTGAGCCGTTTGTGATATCGAAAAGCTCTGCGGCGCCTGCTACGTCAAAACGGTCAGCGGCGTCAAAACCTGCCTGCTCCTCTTCCTGGGGAGTTGTTTCAACGGGAACGTCTACGTCAATGTCTCCGTCACTTGCACTCTTACCTGTAAGAGCGATAACTGCAAGGTTTTCAACCTGCTTGGAAGAACCGATGCCGCCGCCAAGCTCGATCTGTCTCTGTCTGTCGTCTGTTGCGATATCGCCGTCACCTCTGTTGAAGCAGAAGCCGAAACGGAAAAGGCTGTCGTTCTGTGCCTTGCCGCCGAGAATCGAGGAAAGGTCAAGCTTCATTTCGTATGTAACAACTTCTTCATCCTTGTTCCAGTCAGCCGCATAGTTTTCGCCTGCCTTGAGCTTGATGTTCTTTCTTGTTCCCCACATTGTGTAGGAGATCATATTTCCGCCTGAAGCAGGGTCAAAACCGATACCTACTTCTGCTCTGTCCTGATTTTCAGCTTCGATGCTTGTGATAGCAGCCTGGAATGACCAAGCACGGAAAAGGTAAACTTCGTTGCCGGAAAATTCGCAGTTGTATTCGGACTTGGGAGCCTTGCCCTGAAGTGCAACATAAAAATCGTTGCCGTTCCAAGTCATATAAACCTTCATATCGTTCTTAAGATAATTCGCAATATCTTCAAAACTTTCTGTGATCTGCTCGCCCTTCAAAAGGTTGAAATACTGCTTGTAATCTGCAAATGTCAATTCGTAGTATTCGCCTGTCGCAATTTTACCATCCATTTTCGGAGCTGTCTTGTTGTACTTAACATCAAGGTTGACTTCCGTTCCTTCTGTGTTAAATTCTTTTTCAGCTTCAGCGAAAACCACAGTAGCCATAGACAGTGTCATAACAACTGTCAAAATCAAAGAAAATATTTTTTTCATAAAGTTTCTCCTTTAGAGTATTTTTGTGAATTATACATTATATTTTCAATAATGTCAATACCAATTTTTAAAACAACAGGTAAAATAATTTTACCAGATGAAAGTTTCCTCGGCACGCTTTGTCATTTCGACAACTGCGCCGCCGATATCCTCAGCCCCGAATATTGACGAGCCTGCAACGATGACGTTTGCGCCTGCCTCTGTTACAAGATTGACGTTATAGGTATAAAGTCCGCCGTCAACCTCAATATCAATATCACGTCCGGATTTCTTGATAAGCTCACGTGCGACCTTGCAGCTTTCTATCGCAGAAGGAATAAATTTCTGTCCTCCAAATCCGGGCTGTACAGACATTATAAGCACCATATCAACGTACGGCAGGTACTGCTCAAGCACAGCGGGATTTGTGTCGGGCTTTATTGAAATACACGGCTTTATGCCTAAAGAACGTATATATTCAAGCACCTTTATTCTGTCGTGGCACGCTTCGTGGTGAATCGTTATGATATCAGCACCCGCCTTTGCAAAATCATCGATATAGCGCATAGGATCAACTATCATCAGATGAACGTCAAACACCTGGTTTGAGTGCTTACGAAGTGTCTGCGGTACTATCTTACCGAATGATATGTTAGGTACAAATATACCGTCCATAACATCGATATGCAGATATTCCGCCCCTGCTTCTTCCGTTGCCTTTACATCAGCAAGCAGATTATTGAAGTTCGCCGACAAAATAGACGGTGACATTTTAATTTTTCGTTCCATTATTTTTCTCTCCTTTCCATATTTTTTTGCGTTATTTTCCCGTGTATTATACACTTTTTACTTTTCTTTGTCAATAGATTTTATGTAAACAAGAAAGCGCAGAATACAAAAACAGCTTGACTGAATAATTCAGTACAGAATCACGGTGTTTTTCTCCGATATTTAAACAAAAATATTATTTTCGTCAATTACATACAAACAAATTACGTATATTTGTGCATTTATAACAATAATATATGTATTTTTGTTTGTTGAGTTCATATTCTGTATAAATTTTTGGTGTTTATATGCTTAAACAATATATTTAAAAAGTTGACAAATTTTATTTTTTAAGGTAAAATTGAATAGAAAAAAGATGATGCAAAATTCATCAGACGAAAGGAAATACTGCTTATGAAAAACAACAGCAGACTTTATAAGGCAATCGGTCTTTGCCTTTCTGCGGTGCTCATTTTCGGTGCGGTCACAATACCGAATCTTTTCGGTGTTTCGGCAGCCGTAGAAGTTACCGACTGTGACGTTAACCGCGACGGTATCATTAACGGTAAGGACATTATCCGTGTAATGAAATACATTCACACAAATGATTATTATTTTCCCGACAAGGCTGACGTAAACGGCGACGGAGCGATCAACTCCGATGACATTACGGCAATACGTTCATATTACGGTCAGACGTGCGAAATAATCCCCGACCGTGTGATCGAAGTAGAACAGCCGAGACCTACATACGATCAGCTCGTTGCAAAGATACTTGAAGAAGCTAAAAAGATCACTGTATTTACCAACAACCTCGGATTCAATTACGGTGACCCGACGATCAACCCTGCGTACAACTGGCTTGATCTCGATTATGACAAAGGACTTGACAAGTCATTTGTAACAGGTACACGTTCAGCCTGCAACCGTCTTGTAAGCTGGGCTTACCACCGTGCAGGATACACAGACCAGAGATTCTACTACGGCGGATTCAACGATGAAGATTACGCAAGATATAAGTTCACGAAGATAACAAACGTCAACGATGTAAGAGCCGGCGATATAGTTCTTGTAAACAACACGCTTCACCAGTTTATCTGCGCAGGTCCCAACCTCAGATATGACCACGGAAGCGTTGAACGTATTCAGCGTATAGGTGCATTTGCATACGTAGATAACACGGATAAGCCCTTCAGCGAGCCTATAAGTGACTTCTCTTACGCATGGCGTCCCAATCCAGAAGGACTTCCCGCAACATCGGTTGCAAATATTTATAAAACTCCCTCGGCAAACATCGCACGTCCTTCACCGAGCACCGATACTGTTTACACAGCAGCTAACGGTTCCGGCTCAAGACAGTTCAACTTTGCTTACAACCCCTACAATGCAAACTATGAATTGCATATGAATATCTCATCCTCACCCTCGTCAAGCGACCGCAGCCCGTCAAGCTCAACATACGTCGGCGTTCGTTTGCCTTATCCCAATCAGAACCCCACAAACAGAGGCGGTATCTGGGTAGCTTTGCGTGATGACGGTTACGTATACTTCTACACAGGCACAGGCTGTTCAAAGAGCAACAGAGGATACGGTAACGATTGGTTCGAGCCGCTTGCTTCGACACGTGTTCCGGAATCACTTGCATCTGAGCATAAGCTAATGGTCGTAGATACGGGTGACGTCATCAAATACTATATGGTGACGCATAATCCGGGAGATACCTACCTGATATGCAGTATACGGGTAAATCCCGATTATAATATGATCTGCATACGTGATAACTCAGGAAACTTCCTGTATTCCGGTATTACCGATATAGGACATACGGGATACTTCGGAGTATGGACTCACCTTTCGAATTCAACCCAGTCCAATATATCCATACAGTGTGCTAAAAAATAACGTCAAAGGTCGGCGGTAACGCCGACCTTTATTTTTTGAATAAAATACGGATACATCAAGCAATATTGCACATATTGACAAAATGACAATTTAAGTGTATACTTATATAAAATAAATCAAAATATCACAAAGGACTTGTATTTATGAAAAAAATCATACTAAAATGCGTTTGCCTGCTATGTGCAATGTCTCTTTTTTCGTGCATGGGCAATCAAACGGAAACATCTGCCCCGGAAAGCGATACAGCATCTGCTGAAACCGCACAAGATACTGCCGCCTCCGATAACAATGACGTTGCCGAGTGGAAGCGTCCGACGTATGAGGAGCTTGTTGAAATAATGATGCGTGAAGGTAAGATAGTTGCGGACTTTATACGTGACAACGATTTTATATACGGACACGCAATAATCAACCCCGCTGTCAACTGGCGCACGCTTGACCCGAAGGATGCAATAAAGCCCGAAGAAAGAATAGTCGCCTGCGACAGACTTGTAAACTGGGTAATGTTCCGTTCGGGATTTATCGATCAGGATTACTATTTCGGTATAAATCTTGAGGATTATTTCAACGAACACGGATTTCAAAAGGTACGCTCGGTAAATGATCTTCAGGCAGGAGATATCGTTTTCGTCAATCCCGATGCAAACGGTGTTCCCGGTCACGTATTTATCTGTGCGGGAAAGAATTTGAGATATGACGGCGGAAGCGATGCGAGAATAAACGGCTCGAAAGGTCCTCAGCCGTTCAACGAGCCTGTAAACAATTTCGTTCGTGCTTACAGACCTTCCCCCGATTTTATGCCCCACCCGTCAATGCTTGAAATATATGAGCCTGCCGACGAAAGCTCTGCAAAAATATCTGAAAATGCGACAAACATTTTTGAAAGCGGAGAAAAGGACGGAACGCTGACGATATCAAAATCGTATGAGCCGGGAAAAGAATACGGACAGTACGAATTCCATTTGAATCTCACGTCGTATTCAGAGGTCAATGACGACAGTCCGTGGAAGGCATCATTCGTAGGGGCAAGACTTCCGGAAAGACGCAAAAACGCAACAGAACCCGGCGGTATATTTATCGCTTTGAGAGGTGAAAATGAGGCTTGCCTGTACGTCGGATGCGGTGCAAAGGCGAAGATATGGAACGAGCCTGTTGCATCTGTCAAATTACCCGAAAATTTCAAAACGGCACACAAAATAGTCGTTGTAGACACGGGCGACGTTATTAAATATTATATGTATACGGCCTTGGGTGAGGAAATACTGATATGCACGATACGTGTCAGCGCTGAATATGATCAGATCGTAGTGCGCAACAGCGACAACAATATCATATACGCAGGCACAGCTGTTGTAAACGATTCCGGATATTTCGGCGTGTGGTCACACGGAGCAAAGACAATAACCTCTGACATTGCAATAAAGGCAAAATAATTTGTTATATTTTTTGTAAATCGAGGAAATGTGAAACACTCGATGACCCTGTAATTGAAGTAGAGCCGCCCGAAACAGAACCGGAAGAAACAACCGCCCCGAATACTGTTCCCGATGAATTTGATGCAAGCCAATATACTTATGAAGACTACATAAATATGACACCCGATGAACAGACGGAGTTTATCAAAAACTTCCCGTCACTTGGCAAATTCATAGAATGGTACAACGAAGCAAAGGCAGAGCATGACAATAACAACGGAAATATAGACATTGGCGATGATACCATCGATCTTGGAGATATTTTCGGTAAATAATCATAATATAACTTGATAGCTTTTAACAAAGGTCGGTACAGCACCGACCTTTGTTGTATTTATCAACATATACACCGTACAATTATTATGCAAAAAGCACAAAAAAATATTAAATAATATTTATTACATTAAATAGTGTTGACAAAACAAGCTTTGATGTGTATACTGTAAAGAGGTGTTATTGCATATATTTGCAAGGAAATATATCGGTATTTCCGAACATTTACATAGTGCAAACGATCTAATCAGTACAAAAGCGAGGAATCACTAAAATGAAAAACAGCAAATTTTTCAAGATCATCGGCATATGTCTGTCAGCGCTTATGATAGTCGGTGCAGTATCGCTTCCGAATCTTTTCGGAACGTCTGCGGCTGTTGTGGTAGCAGATTGCGACGTCAACCGTGACGGCATAGTTAACGGTAAGGATGCTGTACGTATTATGAAATATATACGTAAGCCCGCACTTTTCCCCTATGATGCAAAAGTAGATGTAAACGGAGACGGCTCTATTACAAGAACCGACATAATCGCACTCCGTAATTATTACGGTGAGCATTGCGAGATCCCCAGCGATGAAAATGCTCCTACATACAGCCAGCTCGTTGAAAAGATCATCGAAGAAGCAGCAAAGATAGTTAAATTCACAGATGATAACAATTTTATATACGGTGATGCACAGCTCAATCCCGCATATAACTGGCTGAATCTCAATATCAACGAAACGATCGACGGCGAAAGAGCTTCTGCATGTAACCGTCTTGTAAGCTGGGCATATCACCGTGCAGGCTATACAGACCAGAGATTCTACAGAGGCGGATTCAATGACGCAGATTACGCAAGATACAAGTTTGAAAAAATAACAAACGTAAACGATGTACGCCGCGGCGATATAGTTCTCGTTCTCAACGGTGAGCATCAGTTCATTTGCGCAGGTACAAACCTCAGATATGACCACGGTTCAGTCGAAAGAATACAGAGAACAGGCGCATATTCCTACGTTAACGGAACAACAGAGCCGTTCCGCGAGGCAATTTCAAGCTTCACGTACGCTTGGCGTCCCAATCCCGCAGGCTTGCCCAAATCCTCTTTGAAGGAAATATACAATACACCCACAGCAAACATTGCACGTCCCGCCGCTTCAACAACAACAGTTTACACAACTGCAAACAGCAACGGAAACATTGCGGCAAACTACAGATACAACCCCTTCAATGCACAGTATGAATTCCATTTGAACGCTTCCGCAACAGCAGATTCACTGAACGCAGGAAACTGTCTGTATGTCGGCGCACGTCTCCCCAAGGCAGGACATTCGCCTACAGAATACGGCGGCCTTTGGCTCGGATTCCGTAATGAACCGTACGCATATCTTTACACAGGTATAGGATGTTCGGAAGAAAACCACGGCGAAGGCTTGCTTTGGTACAAGCCTCTTGCACAGATCGCACTTCCCGAATCATTCGCTTCACTTCACAAGATAGTCGTTGTCGACTCGGGTAATACGATAAAATATTTTATGTACACGTCAGCGGGCGTTGAGTATCTGATATGCAGTATAAACATCAACACAGAGTACGATATAATATCGGTGCGTGACCATAACAACAAGTTTATTTACTCAGGACGAGGTACATACGAATCTGTAGGATATTTCAGCACTTGGGAATATTACACAAATACAAACCAAACGAGTATTTCGATAAAGAAAGCAACTTAAGCTGTAAATTTAAAACGTGATGCCGAAAAGGCTCCTTCTCATAAGGAAGTTTGAATATTTCTTGTAAGGGGGCGGACATTCTCGGCGACCCGTTAAAACACAAAATTGATCCGCAGAAAACAAAGAGATAACCCTGGCAGATTTTTCAAAATCTGCCGGGGTTAATTCATTCAGTTAGACAAATTGGAATTGGTCTAACAGCCAAACTGAAATTTTACGCTTACAACACTAGAAATTCCTATTTGCTTTTTTTAATAAATCAAACCTAAAAATCATTATAATTGCAAACGCAACACAAATAATAGTGAAGATAATTTCTTTACATACTGTTTCTATCGCACCAAGATTTCCAGCAATATTAATAATTGCATGGGCTAGAATGCATAAGATTATCCCTTGCTTTTTGTACATCAACATAGCATAAACAATACCTATGCAGGTTGCATATACCATTTGTAGCACTACCATTAATATATCGTCATTCAAGACATTAATTATATGTATAAGCCCAAATAGAACACTACTAAGTATAACAGCCTTTTGGTCACCCCATTTTTCGTCGCATATTTTATATATACAACCTCTAAAGATAAGTTCTTCTATTAATCCAACGAAAAGCATCGTGAATAAAACAGATAATGTTGTTATTCCGATTGATAAATCGAATGGAAAAAGGTTAATAACACTCAATATCAAAGTAACAATAATAATATATGTAATGCACGTTTTACTTGTACATCTAACTTTAAAATAGTTATCTTTTTTTACAAGAAATATTGCTAAAGCACCAAAAACCATAACCGTAATCAACGTAGCAATAAGCTCATTAATCGCAAGCATATTCACAAAAATATTTCTTAATATATTTTGGCTCAAATACACTATAAAAAGTATCACTGCCAATACACTATTTCGTTTAATTGTACTACTCATTTCTTTTTATCAAAACCTCCACCAACTTCTTATTTATCGTTCTGTTTTATCGCCGGTTTCGCCTTTGTTTTACAAACACGTCGGGCAAAGTCCATACCCATTTGCAGGACGGGGGGTTACTCCCGCCGCCTTTTTCGATTCAAGGCGTTCATTACGGGAGCAAGCCCCCGCCCTACGTTACGATTCCATTATAACACAAATCGGCAGAGAAAACAACATCTCTGCCGTAATTTGTTTGCAGGGGCGACACAATGGTCGTCCCTGCGAGTAAACATCCTTATGAGAAGGAGTCTTTTCGGCATCACGTTTTGTATATGGTAAATTTAAATATTTATTATTGACAAAATGATATGAAGTAGTATATAATCTTCTTGGGTATCCCCAAATTTCAGATAAAGGATATATGCAAATGAAAAAATTATTATTGCGAGCGCTTTGCTTACTGTGCGCTGTTTTTATGCTTTCCTGCGGAGGAAACGACGCAGATACAACAAACGGACAAGTAAGCGGCACCGAAACAGATGCCGTTACGGAATCCGAATCCCCCAACGTTGTCGAATGGACTCCCCCTACATACGAGGAAATGGTTGAAAAGCTTATGGTCGAGGGCAAGGTCATTGCTGATTTCATTCGTGAAAACCACTTCGTATACGGCGATGCACAGATAAACCCCGCTATCAACTGGCGCACACTCGACCCTGAAACAGCGATCGATACCAACGAAAGAATCGTTGCTTGCGACAGAATGGTATCGTGGATACTTTTCAGAGGCGGATTTATCGATCAGGATTACCGTCACGGAATCGATCTTATCAAATATTTTGAAGAACACGATTTTCAAAGAATAGACAGCACAAGATCTCTTCAGGCGGGTGACCTTGTTTTCGTTAACCCCGATGCAAACGGCAATCCCCTGCACGTATTTATGTGCGCAGGCCCTAACAAAAGATATGACGGCGGCTCTAACGAAAGAATCAACGGCTTAAAAGGCTCTCAGCCGTTTTCTGAGCCTGTAAACAACTTCGTTTATGCTTACAGACCGAATCCCGCAAAAATGCCCAATCCCTCCATGCTGAAGATCTACGATGTTGCCGGGGATAATGTTGCATCCGTAAGTCAGAATTCAACCGTAATATATGAGCAGGGCAAAACAGAAGGCACACTTGCTATCGATCATCTTTATGCCCCCGGAAAAGAATACAGTCAGTATGAGCTTCATTTGTCACTCACATCGACAAGTGAAAAATCGGGTTCTGATGAGATAAGCGAAGCATCATTTGTAGGCATAAGACTTCCGAGCAAGCGCAAGAACGCAAGAGATGCAGGCGGTATATTCCTTTCCCTCAACGGTACAAACAAAGCAGGTCTTTACTTCGGACGCGATGAAGCCAGATACAACTGGTATGAAACCCCCTCTGTCATCACACTTCCCGAAAACTTCTCATCAGCTCACAAAATAGCTGTTGTTGATACAGGTGACGTCATCAAATGCTATATGTATTTAAAAAATGGCGAAGAATATCTCATATGCTCAATCGGTCTGAGTGCGGAATACGACCAGGCGGTCGTTCGTGACCACGACGGAAACATCGTTTATTCAGGCTCCGCTATAGTCAATGACGACGGCTATTTCGGTGTGTGGTCATACAAGGCAAATACAACCACTACCGACATTGCACTCAAGGCTTCTTAAGCTTATAAAACGGTCACATCTTAATGATGTGACCGTTTTTACATACACTTATGTTAAAAATTATTTAAACATTGTTATTGACATAGTTTTTTATATAGTATATAATTTTTTCAGGGTATCACCCAATAAAACACAAAGGATGACACATAATGAAAAAATTATTATTACGCACGCTTTGCTTGATATGTGCTCTGTCAATGTTTTCTTGTGCAGGAAACAATACTGACACCACCGCACCGTCAGGCACAGATACTGCAACAGAAGAAACATCGCCTACAACCGAAGAAAATAATACGGTTGTTGATGAGTGGACTCCCCCTACATACGAGGAGCTTGTAGAAAGACTTATGACAGAGGGCAAGGTCATCGCCGACTTCATACGTGACAACAACTTTATATACGGCGATGCGGAAATAAACCCCGCAATCAACTGGCGTACACTCAATGTAAAGGAAGCAATAAACTCCAAGGAAAGAATCGTTGCTTGCGACAGAATGGTATCGTGGATACTTTTCCGTGCAGGATTTATCGATCAGGATTACCGTCACGGTCTTAACCTTTACAGATATTTCGAAGAGCACGATTTTGAGCTTATCGAAAGCACGAGAAACGTCAAAGCAGGCGACATCGTATTTGTAAACCCCGACTCAAAGGGTAACCCCGGACACGTATTTATGTGTGCAGGCTTGAACCAAAGATATGACGGCGGCTCAAACGAGAGAATCAACGGCACAAAAGGTCCTCAGCCCTTTACTGAACCGATAGGCAATTTTGTACGTGCTTACAGACCTAACCCCGCAAAGATGCCTAATCCCGCAATGCTTGATATTTACACAGCTCCGGCTGAAGACAAGGCTGTTATTGCAGAAAATTCCACAGTTATATTCGAACAGCCATCAAAGGAAGGCACACTTGCTCTCAGCCACAAATACGAACCCGGAAAAGAATACAGCCAGTACGAATTCCATTTGAACCTTAAATCAACAAGTGAGATCGCAGGCTCAACAGAGCCTACAGAGGCTTCCTTCGTCGGTGTAAGAATCACAGACAAACGTAAGACTGCAAGAGATCCCGGCGGTATTTATCTTGCTTTCAACGGAACAAAGCAGGCATCGTTGTTCTTCGGCAGAGGCGGCGACAGATATTCCTGGAACTACAGACCGTCATTCGTTACACTCCCCGAGGATTTCTCCACAGCTCACAAGCTCGTTGTTGTTGATGCAGGCGATGTTATAAAGTATTATATGGACTCATCAGACGGCAACAGATATATGATCTGCAGTATACATTTGAGTGAGGAATACGACCAGGCTGTTGTAAGAGATCATAACAACAGAATCGTATATTCAGGCTCCGCAGTAGTCAACAAAGACGGTTACTTCGGTGTATGGTCATACAGAGCAAATACATCTATGACCGATATTGCTATAAAGGCTTCCTAAAAATCGCATAAAAACAGGGTAACTTGTACGTATGATAGTACAGGTTACCCTTATTTTATTTCAAATCAGCCTTTGTATTGACTTCAAGGCCTACTGCTTCAAGATTGTTTTGAAAATTTCTTACCGCATCTTTATCGAGCACAGATGCCCTTTTTAAAGAACGGCGTACGCTGATTCTGCGGAATAAAACTATCCTTATAAGCCTCCATATCCAGACGAACGGCAAGACAATCGGCAGTTTTTCAAGGATAGGATGCTCACCCTTTATTCACTCTATTGGCGGAAATATATCCTTCAAAAGCATTCTTGTACGCATTTTTTCAGGTTCGCTTGTATCGGAGTTTTGCACCTCTCGTGCCAATGCGTGAGTACCTGCACTTCCCCAATTTCCGCTGTCAAATATAAATCGGGTTATACGCTCTGTGATGTCGTCAGGCTCACCATCCTCAAACCAATTTTTAATAACTCTTATCATATTTTCGTAAAAACGGTCAAGATGAAGCTTTTTAAGCTCACCTGAAATATACTCTCGGCTGTCATCATCGAGCAGGCTAAAACCCACAGATCGGTAACGTGGCGGCAACCTATACCGCTGTCACGGTAATGCTTGACAAAATGGGAAAACACAAATATAAATTCATCTCTTCCCGACATCGCATAACAAAAACCGTTTTTGTGTGTTGCAAAGCGCCAACCGTCGCCGAAAAGCTATTGCCAAAGACGTGTATGAGTCGATTTCCCTACACCGCTTTTGCCTGAGAAAAGATAAGCTCTACCGTCAAGCTCCACAGCCGAAGAATGCAGATAAAAGCCGCCGGAAGAAGGCACTGCTGTAACTATATCGGCGATTTTACAAATAATTTTTGGCATTAAACAAAAGCCCCTAATCAGTTTTTATTTTTAAATAATTTTATTTACGTGTTTTGTAAATTGATATAAATATTCACATATAATTCTACACTACCCAAACAGAAAGTTCAAGGGTGTGTTTAAAGTTTAATGCGTGATTTGATAAACATATCGTATCTGTACTATTTTTCTATATCATTTGTAAATACGTAATTTGTCATAATGAGAAAAAGCACACATTGTCATGATAACAAATGTGTGCTTTTTATGGCTATAGCTACAAAAAAAAGATATTTTAGACAGTTTTGCGTATGAATTCGAACTTTCACGGTTTTGGTTCAAAGAAACGCACAAACGGTGCGTAAGCGTAGGTAAAAACGCAAAAAAGGTGCGTAAATATTAAAATTTGCACTATTTTGCTTTTTGGCGTATTACGAAAATTAGAATTAACGATATGATCAGCGAAAAAAACAAGTAAAGTAAATAGGGCAGGTCAATGATTTTAAGTAAAAAATCATCAAATCCGTTGAATATACAGCGGATAACAGTACCCCAAACGCTACAAATACAAAAGCCTATAAAAAGAACTACGAGAATTTGAAGAAATAAGGACAACAACCCCGTCTTTGTGTTTTTATTTTTCTTTTTCATTTGGAGTTCTCCTTTGCAGTTTTACAAGATACAATCAGCATAACTCGCAACGAGGTACATTTTGAAGAAAGAGCTTTAAAGGTTTGTTCGTCAATATATTTTGTGCGATAAAGCAATTCAAGCCAATATCCTGTTTCACTTGCTTCTTTAAGGGCAATTTCAAATTTAGAAATGAAATCCTTTGTTCCTTGCGCATATTGTGCTTCGTGGATATTCGCTCCAATAGAGGTGCCGCTTCTGCCGATTTGATTGGATATAATCGTTTCGTGGTTTGCTTTCAGATATTTAACAAGGTTTATGATATCAACGGAGAAATCCATTGAAAGTTCGACGAGTTTATTTTCTTTCATAGTCGCACCTCCTTTTCCAATATTATATCATAAATTCATATGCTTGTCAAATGATGCATCACCTACGGCGATATGATGCATTTGCTTCGCAAATATGATGTTGCTCCACTTCGTTCCGCAATGATGCGATGTTTGCCATAAAATGTGGCGAAGCCACGCATCATTCGCGCAGCAAACATCATTAGGCGTAGCCGTCATCATTTTGCCGCAAAGTTCGCAAAGCGAACTTTGGCAAACATCATTCAAAAAACGCACCTTTGTCGGTAGACAAAAGTGCGTTTTTTGTTGCGAAGAAACGCACAAACGGTGCGTAGGTGTAGGTAAAAACGCAAAAAAGGTGCGCGATTTTCGCTTGTGTATTTATTACGGAAATTTGAAAATTACTTATTCTATATCACAATCTTCATAGCAATTGAGCAATACTTCGCAGTCGCAATAGCCACCCATATCAGTAATTTCGGCAATTACACTTTCATGCAGTTCCGATGAAATATTGTCTTTAAGCCATTGTTCTGTGCAGCGCAGAGTGTTATCACAACCACAAGCATCCAATTGATCTTCCAAATATGCAAATAATTTTTGCACATTTTCTTCAGAGAGAATGTAGTCTGCCATATTACTAACCTCCGTAATATTCTGGTTTATCAGTCATATTATACCACACTTTTGTAAACAAATCAAGGCGTAGCCGTCATCATTGGCGTAGCCAACATCATTTGCGTGACAGGCAAACATCATTCAAAAAACGCACCTTTGTCGGTAGACAAAAGTGCGTTTTTTGTTGCCTTAAACGTGATAAAAGGTGTCCAAGCAGGGGTAATTGCGAACAAAAGGTGTCCAAATGAATTGTATATTATTTTATGTAGTCAACATCTGTTCGATAACCGTATACATAAACACAATCGTCGAATACCTCACCGGGAACATGAATTTTTTTCAAAATATCAAGCACAATTTCTGTGTTTATAGGAGTTAAATCAATTTTTAACCATTCTATCTCCTTTGAATTTCCCATACCAACGCCAAAATGCGTCCATGTCGTATCAGAGTATATATAGCCATTTGTCGTTTTGGTTGTCCATGGAATTAGTATGTTACTTAAATTTTCATCCTCTGCACATTCAATGCCATAATAAAATTCTTTGAATATCTCTGTCCATTTTGTATTGTTCATTTCTCATTTTCCTTCAGCGTTTTACAACTCGCAATCAACATTCGTCTGATACGCCCACAAAGATTTCTGTAGTTTTTATATGTTTCTTCGTCAATACCATTTGTGTTGAACAACAATTGTAGCCAGCCTTCGGTTTCACTACATTCTTTGAGAGCTATTTCAAATTTTGAAAGCATATCCGCCTTGCTCTGTCCGTAATTTGCTTCCCGAATATTTGCGTACACACTACTTGAACTCTTGCGAATTTGAAAAAGAGTGTTGGAAGGAGCTTTTATATTTTGACAAAGTAATTCTATATCGGTCGCAAGTTGCTCCGAATAGATCAATAAATAGTTTTTAGCCATACAATCACTCCCTTTCGAGGGTATTATATCATATCTTGCAAGGCAATTCAAGAGCTTTCCACCAACTCGCATCCCAATCATGCCGAAGGCGTGTATATCATTCGCAACTTGTTGCGGTATATCATCAATGCGAAGCATTGCATATCATCAAGCCGCAGGCAAAATGCACGCTGGCGCGTGATGAGATACAGCCCCGTAGGGGCTGATGATATGCACCACGCTTCGCGCGGCGATGATATGCCAAGCCTGCGGCTTGGATAAACAAAAAAGGAACTTTTGATAGACAAAAGTTCCTTTTTTGTTGGCGGAGAAGGAGAGATTTGAACTCTCGCGACGGTTT